>JADGAR010000020.1 GCA_015231915.1 Magnetococcales bacterium | reverse complement strand
CCCTGTGCGACGCCCTGACGCAGGCCTGCCAGCCCAACGCCTCCCCTGCCCCACAACCCCCGGAGCCTTCTCCTCCTCCCGCCCGGACGGAATCCCCCCGGCCACCGCCGGTAGCGGAAACCGTGCGCGTGCGGCTGGCCCTGCTGGACGAACTCATCAAAACCACAGGCGAACTGATGTCGAGCCATGCCCGTCTGCGCCATCGCCTGACGGAACTCCATGCCATGGACCTGAGCATGAACACGAGCACCGCCCCCGTGACGGTCGCCCAGCCCCTGCACCAGTTTTTCCGGCAATTGCGCGAGGATGTGGCGGCCCAGGCCGTATTGATGGACGAGTTGCATGACCGGACCCTGCAGATGCGCATGCTGCCGTTGTCCATCGTCTTCGAGCCGGCGGCGCGGCAGGTCCGGGAGCTGGCCCGCTCCGTGGGCAAGCAGGTCGAATGCCGCATCCAGGGGGCCGGGATCGAACTGGACCGCCAGATGATCGACAAGCTGGCCGATCCCATCGTGCATCTCGTCCGCAACGCCATCGACCACGGTCTGGAACTGCCGGAAGCGCGTCTGGCCGCCGGCAAGTCCGCCCAGGGGCAGCTGGTTTTGTCGGCGCGGCAGGATGGCCGCTGGGTGGTGATCGAAATCGCGGACGACGGCAGGGGCATCGTCCTGGAGGAGGTACGCGCCCAGGCCGCACGCAAGGGATTGATCGGCGCGGACAAAACCGCCATTCTCAACGAACGGGAGACCATCGATCTGCTGTTTCTGCCCGGTTTTTCCACCCGTGGCCAAATTTCCGAGCTGTCGGGACGGGGCGTGGGACTGGATGTGGTCCGGCAGACCGTTTTGGACGAATTGCAGGGCACCATCGGCGTGGAGACCCGCCCAGGCGCCGGCACCACCTTTACCTTGCGCATGCCTTTGTCATTGGCCATGATGCGCGTGGTGCTGGTCGAGGCCGACGGACTCCCCTTTGCCATCGGGGCCGGCTACATCGTGGAACTCATCCGGCTGCCGGAGGCGGCCTGCGAGACCGTGGCCGACGGTCATGCCGTGGCGATCCGCAACGAACTGATGGCGGTGACGACCCTTGCGGAGTTGCTGCGCATTCCGGAACGGCGGAAACGTCCGGCGACCCGGACAGACGCCGGGAGGGGGATGCTGCTGATGGTGCTGCGGGCGCGGGAGCGCAAAATGGCCTTGCGCATCGACCGTCTGCTGGACGAATGCAACATGGTGATTCACCCGGTGCCGGTGGCCATAAGTCAATTCCCGTTGGTGTCGGGTCTGGTGATCGACGGCGAGAACCGCCTGATCGGCCTCCTGCACCCCCCGGCGCTGTTCGACCAGGCGCGAAGGGGGGAGCGCCACCGGGAGGCCCGTTTTGATCCTCCGGAGGCCAGGGAACGGATTCTGGTGGTGGACGATTCGCTCAATACCCGCGAGATCGAAAAGGAGGTGCTGGAGGCGCATGGCTATCGGGTGGCGCTGGCCGAGGATGGCGAGGAGGGATTGCGCATGGCCCTGGCGGGGCGTTACGCCGCCGTGCTCACCGATGTGGAGATGCCGGGCATGGACGGCTTCACCCTCACCGCGCGGCTGAGACGGGAGGAGAATTACCGCACCACTCCCATCGTCATCCTCAGCTCGCGGGGCAAGGAGGAGGACAAACGGCGCGGCATGCAGGCAGGTGCCGACGCCTATCTGGTGAAGGGCGATTTCAATCAGGACAATCTGGTGCAAACCCTGCGCAACCTGTTGGGTTGACGCGCAACATGCAAGGAAAGACGAACGATGCGCATACTGGTGGTGGATGACGACCCTCTGGCCGGCGCGATGACCGCCGCGATCCTCGAAGAGATGGGACACGAAACCCTCCTGGCCGAGGATGGGATGGATGCCGTGCACCAATTCAACGACGACGAGGGGATCGGCATGATCGTAAGCGACATGCACATGCCCCTGATCAGCGGCATCGACCTGTTCCACGAGGTACGGGAACAACGCCAGGGCCTGCCGTTTCTCCTGCTGACCGGCGATGATCCCGCCACACTGCTTGCCAGGGAACCACGCCTCGACGCCTGCCTGATCAAGGACTTCAATCTTGCCACGGAATTGCCTAGAGTAATCGGAGAAGTGCTGAAACGCCACCCATCCTGACCAACCGGAGCCGCTGCCATGACGACCACCCACCCGCCTTCTGCCCAAGCCAGAATCGCTCAACTGCGCAGGACCTTCCTGGACCAGTTGCCCGCCCGTCTGGAGCAGGCGCAAGATCTGCTCGCAAGATTGTCGCAGGAGGAACCCGCCGCCGCCAGGGAGGCAGCGGTGGCGTTGCACCGATTGTTCCATTCCCTCAAGGGAAGCGGCAGGTCATTCGGTTTCGTGCAGTTGGGCGCCACGGCGGCGCAGGGCGAGGTGTGGCTGACCGCCCATCTGGAAAACCAGGCTGCTGTACCACCCCCCGATCTGCTGGCCATACTGGGAGACTACCTGAAGTTGATCGCCCAGCAGGTCGAGGAATTGCTCAACCTGTCGGGTTCGAGGTCGAGCGGCGAACCGGCCATCGCGGCCCGGCGGGAGCAGAGTCCCGCAGCGACCGGGGAGCGTTTGGTGTATCTGTGCCATGATGACCGTGCGCTGCTGGAACACCAGGCCAAACAGATGGAGTGTTGCGGCTACTCGGTACGGGTGTTCACCGATCCCGGCCTGTTGCGGGAAGCGGTCGATGCGCGCTGGCCGGAGGCGCTGGTCATGGAGATCGCCTTTCCCCATGGCACCCGTGCGGGCCTTGCGATGCTGACCGCAATCGAAACCGAGCTTGGCCGCAGTCCGCCGCTGATCCTGCTTTCCGGCCAGGACGACTTCGACACCCGTCTGCTGGCGGTACGGCACGGCAGTCTGGCCTTTTGCCGTGCGGATGTGGATGTCATGGAGCTGGTGGCCATCCTGGACAAGCTGCCTCCCCCGCAGGAACCGGAGCCGTTTCGCATCCTGATCATCGACGACGAGCCGGAGGTTGCCGCCTATCATGGCATCATTCTCGAGGAGGCCGGCATGCTGACCCGGCAACTGGGCGACCCGGCACGCGTTCTGGAGACGCTGCACGAATTCCCTTGCGACATGATTTTGATGGACATGTACATGCCGTTGTGCAATGGCGGTGAACTGGCGCGCCTGATCCGGCAGGTGCCGGAGTTCGCCGGGCTGCCGATCGTGTTCCTGTCGGGCGAGACCGATCACAAAAAGCAGATTTCTGCCATGCGCGTCGGCGCCGAGGGGTTTTTGACCAAGCCGGTGAGCCACGAGGATCTCATCGTGGCGGTGGCGATCCGCGCGGAGCGCATGCGCACCTTGCGCTCGCTGATGCGCGCCAAGGAGGAGGCCGAGCGTGCCAACAAGGCCAAGACCGACTTTCTCTCCTTCATGAGTCATGAGTTGCGCTCGCCTTTGAACGGGGTGATCGGTTTCTGTCAACTGCTGGAACTCGATCCGGTGGAACCCCTCACTCCCTCGCAGAAGGAGTCCGTGGCGCAGATCATGGCCAGCGGCGATCACTTGCTGGAGTTGATCAACGGCCTGCTGGACATGGCGCGCATCGAGGCGGGCAAGGTCATTCCGGAGATGGAGGTGTTGAATCCCGCCTCCATCATGCAACATTGCCTGAGCATGACCACCCCTCTGGCCCGGAAACGGTTTGTTTCGGTGACGTTCATCAGCCAGGAGACCCCGTTTCCCTGCATCTACGCCGATCCTTTGCGTTTGAAGCAGATTCTGATCAACCTGTTGTCCAATGCGGTGAAATACAACCGCAAGGGCGGGTACATCACGGTAACCCACCGTGCGACCCGCGAGGGGTTGCTGGAGATCAGCATTGCGGACACCGGGCTTGGCATTCCCAAGGATCGATGGGATCAGGTGTTCAAGCCGTTCCACCGGTTGGGGGCGGAAAAGATCGGCATCGAGGGGAGCGGCATCGGCTTGAACATCACCAAGACCCTGGTGGAGGCGATGGGGGGCCATATCGGCTTCAATTCGGAACCGGAGAAGGGGAGCCGGTTCTGGGTGACTTTTCCCATTGTCGATCACCCCCCCAGCAAGGAGATCCAATGACCGCACCGACCCTGGAAGAGGTGCTGGCCTCCCGCGCGACCGCCGGCAGGGAGATCGTGGATGTGGAGCAGCCCTTGCGGAAACTGGTGATCTGCCAGTTGGGCGATAGCTGGTTCGCCTTTCACGGGGAGCGCATTCGGGAGATTCTCGCGCAGGCCGAGGTCTGTTTCGTGCCCGGTTGTCCTCCCTCTCTGGAGGGGGTGGTGAACGTGCGCGGAGACATCGAGGCGGTCATTCGTCCCCATGGCCTGTTGCTCCTCCCGGAGGAGCCGCCCGGCCCCCATGCCGCCATTCTATTGGGGCGCGGCAGCGGGGTCGCGGGGAGCGGGTTGCGGGTGGATCGGGTGGTGGATGTGACCGACGTGACCCGTGAGAGCATTCACCCCCCGCCGATCGATTTGCCTCCCCGGTTGGCCATGCTGGTTCTCGGCATGTTGCATTGGCGAGAGAAAACCGTGACCCTGCTGGATTTCGACCGGCTGCTGGCCGAATATGCCCTGGGCCAGGGATGAGCGACGCCATGGAATTGCCCGTGGTATTGTTTTGGACCCAGGACGGGCGCGTGGGTATGGAGGCGACCCAGGTGCTTGCTGCCCGTCCCGACCCGGAGCCGGTTTTTTCCACCATGGATCGTCCTCGCTTTTTATTACGCCTGAGGCACCCGGAGCGGGAAATACGGGTTTTCGGTCCTGTGGAGCTGGTCCATCTGCCCGTCGAGGTGATTCATCCCCTTCCCCCGCTATTGGCTGCCCGCATGCGCATCCCCGGCGCCCGCGCCCTGGCGTTGCCGGGGGATAAGACCAGGCAGGCAATCCTGCTGGTGGATGGGGGTGAGCGCGCCCAATCGACGGAGTGGCAGTAACTGTTGAAAATACAGGAAGGTTGTGCATATCATGCATGCGCATACCATTGCAACCTCTTGGAGTTGGCCGCCATGGAAACGCCGATGATCGATCCGCTTGCCCCGAAGCGTCCCCTTCACGTGCGCATCAACAGCGCACTGGCGACCCAGGCCAAGGCACTGAAGATCCACATCTCCCAGGAGTTGGAAAGCCATCTTGCCCAGGTGATTGCCGAGCGCAAACGACAAGCCTGGCAGGAGGAAAACCGACCCGCCATGGAGGCCTACAACCAACGCATCGAACGGGATGGCCTGTTCAATGATGGCAAGCGGCTTTTCTGATGGCTCAGTTCGACCTGTACGAATACCGCAGAGCAGGCAGCCAAGTGGCTTTTCTGGTAGAGATACAGAGTGATCTGCTGCAGACTTTGAGGACAAGAATAGTTATTCCACTTTATCCGGTCTGCCCGGACACACCACTGATCCGAATCCTCAACCCAACCGTTGCACTGAGCGATGGAGTCTATTTCCTTTCCACAGCGGAAATGGCCGCTGTCCGGCATTCCGAACTGAAACAGGTGGTGGGTTCATTACATACCATGCGTCATGAAATCATCGCCGCCATAGACCTACTAGGTGGCCCCATGGACATTGATTCATTGAATGTGATCACGACTCCGCGACCATGCGATGCACCGATCCGCTCCCGCGCACGACCTGAAAACTGGGCCAATTCATGATCCGTCAAGAGCGGATTGTCTGGATCACTCAAGGCGGCGGCAGTGATCAGAGCATCTTCATCGTCCAGGGGAATCTCAATCTTTTGCTGCGCGTGCGCCATCATGCATGCATGACCTCCATGTCATCATAATAATGGCGTTCGTCCTGAAAATCCACCAGAATTTTCTCCGATCAATCCCCTCAGGTGAACTGCAACGCAATCCCGTGCAAATAACGACCGGCCTTGCCGATCTCCAGACCGATGGCACGGAAGTGTTGATAGATCTCCTGACGCTTGAAGAGGTGGAAGACCTGACGCATGCCGGAAGGGGTCTGCAGGTCCGGGGCCGGGGTGTGGGCATCCGCTTGCAGCAGATGCACCATGGAGGAACGGTAACTCTTTTCGACAGCGCGGCGCCAGGCGAAGATCGCCTCGGCCTCGTCGATCGCCGCCACCGGGGTGGCCAGAAGCTTGTGAAAACCGCTGGAGAGCAACTCCAGGGCGTGACGCAGACGCACCACCATCTCCAGCATGTGCCAGTCGGCGCGCATCTCCAGCACCTCCATCTCCTCGGCAATGGCACGCAACTGGTTCTGGATGGTTTCGATGGTCAAACAGGCACGGTGATTCTCCTCGCGGTCGGCAGGGGAGACCGGTGCCAGGCGCAACGCCTCCATGTTGCGCTCCCGCAACCCCATGCCCGCGCTCTCCAACTGCCGCAAACTCTCCACCGCCTCCCCCTCCCCGGTGCGCATGAAACGCTCCAGATGGGTGGCCATCTCCTTGGAAAGTTCACACTGTTCCATGATGTGGGTGTAAAAGCCGGATTGGCAGGTGACTTGAACCGAAAGGGTGGAGGAATCGATATGCATGCGCTGGCGTCCTTGTGCACGAAACGGGAGTGATCGGCTGCTGGAAGCCAGCGTGACAGCCCATTGTTAAAAATGGATAAAGAACAGGTTAAATTCACATCAAACCGGCACCCCGGCCACTCTTTTTTTTTCCTCCACGTAACTCTGCCACTGGGTGCTGGAAAGATGCCGCTTTTCCTGGTTGCACGCCATGCAGGCGGGCACACAATTGCCCCGCGTGGTGCGCCCCCCCCGGATCAGGGGAACGACATGATCCAGGGTCAACTCGGCGGAAGGGACGCGCAGCCCACAATAATGACACACCCCCCGACCCACCTGACCCTTCCACCAGGCGCTCCGCTTCAGCTCCTTGGCCTTCAACCGCTCCCGCTGCACGACATCGGGGTCGGCAGGAATGAACAGATCGTCCATCATGCCCCACCGAGAATCCGACGATAAATGACGTTGACCCGCGCAAAGGCCTCCTCCAGCGCAGCAATCACCTCCGGCCCCTCCAGGGCGTGACACAAACGCCGCAGCCGGGTCCGCTCCCGTTCGTCCGGGGCGATGCGATTTTCCGCGCTGCCGTGCAGCAGTCGCAGATGGCTCTCCACATAGCGGTACAAACCATAGGCATCCTCCAGGATCCTGGCCTCCTCCCGGCCCGCCACCCCGAACCTGGCCAACGCCACCAGGGCATTCGGCAGGTTGGGGGTGAGGATCTCCGGATGGTCGGCGGCATGGGCCAATTGCAGATACTGCACCAGAAACTCCACATCCACCACCCCGCCCCGGGTCTGCTTGATGTCGATCCACCCCTCCGGCGGCGACTTCTCCGCCAGAATCCGCTCCCGCATCGCCACCACTTCCTGCCTCAATGCCTCGCGGTCGCGGGGCCGGGTCAACACCCCACGGATCACCCCGGTCAACTCCCGCATGAACGCCTCGTCCCCGATGATCGGACGGGCACGGGTCAGGGCCTGCTGTTCCCACAACCAGGAGGTGTCGGCGTGATAGGCGACAAAGGCCTCCAGGGAGGTCACCACCGGCCCGGAACTCCCGGAAGGCCGCAAACGCATGTCCAACTCGTACAGCTTGCCGGAGCGGGTCATGCTGGTGATGGCCGTGATGATCTTCTGGCCCAACCGGGTAAAAAACTGCCCGTTGGCCATCGACAGCCGCGGATGATCGGTGTACTGCTCCTCCCCCTGGCTGCCGTGAATGAAAATCAGATCCAGATCCGACGAAAAACTCAGCTCCCTGCCCCCCAGCTTGCCCATGGCCACCACCGCGAACGGCGCCTCCCGGCGCACCCCTTGGGCGTCGGTCCAACGGGGCGCACCGTAACGGGCGACCAACTCCTCCCGGGCGTCCGCCACCACCCGCGCCAGGATCACCTCGGCCAACACCGCCAGCCCGGAAGTGACTTCCGCAGGTTCGGCCACCCCGGAGAGATCCCGAATGCCCAAACGCAGGCTCTCCCCGTGCTTGAACTCCCGCAGGATCTCCATCGCCTCCTCGTGATGGGTGGCGCGGCTCATGGCCTGCTCCAGATCCCGGGTCAATTCCGTCCGGTTGCGATAGCGCTCCATGAAATCGGTCGTCACCAGACCATCCATCAACTCCGGATGGTGAATCAGATAATGCGACAACAGCGCAGAACTGCCAAACAGTTTGATCAGTAGTTTCAATACCGGGGGATATTCCAGCAACAATGCCAGATAATTGACCCGATAGCCCAGCTTGCGCAGAAATGCCTCGGCGTGGCGCAAAGCCATGTCCTGGTCGGGAGCGGCGAGGATCTCGGCGAGCAGCGGCACGGCCACCCGACCATACCACCCCCGCGTCGCCTCGGTCAGGTGGTTCAGGGAGGGTCCCTGGCGCAACAGCTCCAAAAGCCCGACGGCCTGCTGGGGATGCTCGAATCCGGCACGCCGGATCACCTCCTCACAGCTCTCCGTCTCCTCGTCGCAGTTCAGCAGGGCCTCCACCAGGGGGTGGGCGTTTTGCTTCTCCCGCTCCCGGCTGCCATCGAAAAAAAGCTGACCATAAATGGCGTGGACTTCCGCGCGCACCCCCTCCAGCCGGACCTGGAAGGACTCGGCGTCGGGAAAATGCATCCGTTTGGCCAGGCCCAAAAACGCCGCCGGTTCCTCCGGCAGGGAGTGGACCTGACGTTCCCGCTCGATTTGCAAACGATGCTCCACGGTGCGCAGAAAGCGGTAATGGGTGATCAGGAGATCGGCGGTTGCGGCGGGGAGGAGGTTCGCGGCAACCAGAGCGAGCAGAACCGCCTCGGTTGCGCGCGGGCGCAGGCTGGGATTCTTGCCGCCATGGATCAGTTGGTGACACTGGGCAAAGAATTCGATCTCGCGGATGCCGCCGTAACCCAGCTTGACGTTGCGGCGATAATCCTGGCGCGCCTGGCACTTGTGGTCGATCTGGCGCTTCATCTCCCGGATCGCCTCCAGGGCGGCGAAATCCAGATAGCGCCGGTAGATGAACGGGGTCAGATTGCGCAACAGTTCCTCGCCCAGGCCCGGATCGCCGGCCACCGGACGCGCCTTGATCATGGCGGAACGCTCCCAGGTGCGACCCCATGATTCGTAATAGACCTCGGCGGAACGCCGCGAGAGGGTCAAATCGCCGCTCGCCCCCTCCGGTCGCAGCCGCAGGTCGATGCGAAACACCATCCCCTCGGCGGTGATCTCGCTCAACAGGCGGATCAACTCCTGTCCCAGCCGGTTGAAAAACGCCTTGATGGAGATGGGCCGCTGGCCGTCGCACCCGCCGCGATCCTCATCGTAAAGATAAATCAGATCCACGTCCGAGGAGAAATTCAGCTCCCCGGCCCCCAGCTTGCCCATCCCCAGAATCACGAAACGGGCCGGATGCCGCCCCTCCTCGGTTTCGGTCATGGGCGGGCCGTGTTTTTGGCTCAGCGAACGGCGCAGCCAGCGATAGCCCGCCTCCAGCGAGGCGTCCGCCAGGACGGACAACCCCCAGGTGGTCTCCGGCAGGTCAGCCTCGCCTGTCAAGTCGCGCAGGCCGATCCCCAGAAAGGTGCGGTGCTTGTGCCAGCGCAGCAGGCGCGCCGCTTCGGCGTGGGTCGCGCACTCCAGCACCGCGTCGGTCAATCCGCGGTTCCAGCCTGCCGGGTCCTCGCCGGTATACTCCTCGTCCAGGAACTCCGGCCAGCGGGTCAGGACGTGGGCCAGATAGGGAGAGTTGCCCAGGGCGGTCACCAGACGCAAACGCCACTTCGGGTCTTCCAGGCGTTCGACCAGCCGTTCCACGGCCTCCGGGCGATCCTCGGCATGGGTGGTGACGAAATCGGCCAACCGCCCGAGCGCCCCCTGCGGGTCGGCGGTCGCGGCGGCCAGGTGTTCGATGGCCTCCGCTGCGGCTGGCGAGACGGGGAGATCAGGAGGAATCGTCAAGCGTGTCTCTCCTCTCGACCGATCCAATACAATCCACTCACGATGCGAACACCTCATCCAAGGTGTTGGCGAACAGGAGGTTCTCACCCCATGCCTCGAGCCATTCCAGGCGCGCCGAGCCGACCTTGCCGATCACCCAGTCCGGTGTCTGGCCAAATTTGCGGTACAACAGTTTGAGCAACATGGCAGCGGCTTCTTCCTGGCGGCCTTCCAGGCGGCCTTCCTGACGGCCATCCTGGAGCTTGCGCCCCAGGAGATGCTCCAGCTTCGGAATCGCGGCCAGTTCTTCTTCAGGCATCAGATCCAACGTGGCCTCCAACATCCTTTTGCCGACCTGCATGACGGCATCGGGCGTGATCCCCGCATTGTCCAGATGGTGCAGTGTATGCCGCATGATCGTACTCCTGAGGCCAGTCATAATGTGGTTGAAGGGTGTCGAGATACGAATCGGTCCCGCCTGATCCACGGATGCAAACGCTTTTGCGCGTTCTCCGGCACGCGACGCGAAGCACTCCAGCAGCGCTTGCAACGTCGCACCGATCAGACAGTGCCAACAGGTTTTCGTTCCTCCGGGATCGCCCAATCGGTTGCCTCCGTTGTCCCATGCACATGATCGGCTCTGTCCTTGCGCATCATTTTCGCATAGAATCGTCCCATTTGCCACCGCTCACCGTAATCATCATGCCCGCCACCGAATCCGCCACCGAACCGACCCCGCCTCAGGACGCCGCCCCCCCGACGGAAAAACGTCCCGGGATCCTGCGCCGTGCGTTGGGGTGGCTGTTCAAGACCCTTGTACTGGTGATCGTCCTGTCGATGGTCGCCCTGGCCGGTCTGGCCTGGCATCCCCCGGATCTCAACCCCTACGCCGAACGGATTTCCCGGTTTCTTGCCGAGCGCACCGGTCTGGACATCCGGGTCGCAGGGGTGCATCTGCACACCGGGCTGTCCCTGGCCCTGGTGGGGGACGGCGTGGAGGTCCTCTGTCCGGTCAACGGCAAACCGCTGTTCACGGTCAAGCGGCTCCTGCTGCGGATTTCTCCCCTCTCCTGGCAGCAGGGGTGGCTTTCGGCCAGTCTCACCCTGGAAGAGGTGGAGGCAAGCGCAAGCCGGGACGAGGAGGGACGACTGCTGGTCGCCGGGCGTCCCCTCGATACGTTCCCCTCTGACGGCGGACAGGACGAGGGATTGCCGATCACCATGTTCAGCGTGCAAAACGCCACCTTGCACTGGGTGGACCCCCATGCCCCCATGCGCACCCGCATGACCGGCCTGGAAGCCACTGCCTTTCTGGAGCGGGACGGTTCGGCCCACTTCGACGCCAGTGCCGGACTGCCGGACATCCACCCGCAAGCGCGCTGGTCCGCCAAGGGGGAACGGGCGCCCGGCGATCTCTGGTCCTTGCGCGCACGACTCGAACGGATCTCCCTGCTCCCCTTCGCCCCCTATCTGGTGGACCTGACCCCACTGGACGGACTGACCGCGCCGTTCGACCTGGAGGCCATCGTCCATCACCACCCGCAAAGCGGTTTGCAAGCGCAATGGCAGGCCGCCATCGGCGCCGGGAGCCTGGCCTGGCCGGAGGTGTTCCGCTGGCCGATCCCCATGACCACCCTCAACGCCGACGGGGTGCTGGAACTCAAAGGCCAGGCATGGCAACTGCGGGTCGATCGGTTCGACCTGACCGGCCCCCACGGCAGGGCCGGGGGACGCATGACCATCGACAGCCCAGGCGGGACCGATAAGCCCCGGCTGGATTTGACCGCCGAGGCCTCCGGGACCAGGACCGAACAGGCGAAATATTATTTTCCCACCCGCATCATGCACCCCGAACTGGTCCGCTGGCTGGACAACAACCTGAAAGAGGGGCAGGTCACCCATGCCACCGCCCACATCAAGGGGCCGCTCCACAACATTCCGGCGGGACCGGGCGACCCCCCCGGAGAGATATTCCACATCGAGGGGGACGTGACCGGGGTGACGCTCCACTATCATCCCCCCCTGATGCCTTTGACCAACATCTCCACCCACCTGATCTTCGACCGGCACGGCATGACGGCGCAAGTCGCCTCGGCTGTCCTGGGGGAGACCCGCAAGGTGACGGGAGAGGTGCGCATCGCGAACATGCAACGCAATCCCACGGTCGAGGTGGTCGCCGAATCCCCTGCCCTCGACCTGCCCGACATCTGGAAGGGGATCGTCGCCCATCCTGCGCTGCGCTGGGACAGGGCGGTGGGCATGGAACAGGCCACCCTGCAAGGGCAAGGGGCGGCTGCGATGAAACTCTCCCTGCCCCTCGACCATCCGGAAAAAATGACCTATTCCGGTCGGCTGGAATTGAAGAAGAACGCCTTCCGTCCACCGTTTCTCGATACCCCCATCACCGAAGCCTCCGGTCTGTTGACCCTCGACCCGGAGCGTCTGGAAATCTCCCGCCTGACGGCCCGCATGGGGGAGATGCCCATCACCGGCCAACTGACGGTGCGCCAATACCGGACTCCGGGCAAGGCGGCGCTCAACGCCCGCCTGGAGAGCCTGCTGGAGGGCAAACGGCTGGCCGACCATCTCGCCCCCTGGCTGGGAGCCGGCGGAACCTGGCAAGGGGCCATGCCGTTCTGGATCGAGTTCCAACGCCCCCCGGGAGAGGCCCGGTTTCTGGTCAAGGGGGAGGCCAATCCGGTGGGCGTGACCCTGCGCGGCAAAATGGGGTGGCAAAGAAACACCGGCGATCCTGGGGTGGTCAAGGGCGAGGGGTGGCTCGACCGGCAAGGTCGCCTGTTCGTCGATCCGTTCCACATCGCGTTGGGCAATCTGAAACTCGTCGGCCAGACCGACTGGAACCTGGACCGCAACCTGGGCAAAATCACGATTCGCGAGGGTCATCTGGACAAGACCTCCGGTCGTCTCGTCCTGGCGTCCAGCCGGCGCCCGGACGGTCAGGAGGCGTGGAACGCCGAAGCCGATCTGGCCACCCTCGACCTGCGCCCTCTGCTGGAAAACCGGCAGAACGAGACCCCTCCCCCCACCGCAGACCCCCCGAAACAACGCTGGCCCCGGGTCAGCCTGGCCGTGAAGGCGGGACACCTGCTGCTGGCCAACCGGGAAGAGGCCAGTCGGCTCGATGCCCGCATGGAGATGGAGGTGCGTTCCCTGCGCTTTCCATCCCTGCGTTTCACCCAGGGAGAGGGGGAAGTCGAAGGAAACGGGGAGTTCCTGTGGTCCCGCCACATCGATGCCGGAGGCTACGCCGGTCATCTGGAGGTGACCGCCAAGGATTTCGGCGCCCTGTTCCACGGGCTGGATCTTTATGCCGGGCTGGACAAGGGGGGCGGCGAACTGGATGTGACCCTGGACGGTTTTCTCGGGCCGGAGCAGCGGCTGACCGACACCCTCTCCGGAACGGCCCGTTTCCGGTTCCAGGAGGGCAAGATCCGGCGGTTGGGTTTCCTCTCCCGGCTGTTGGGCCTCTTCTCCCTCAAGGAACTGCCCCACCTGGTGGTGGGCGACCGTCCGGATCTGGATGGAACGGGCTTGCATTACAAGGAATTTCAGGGTACTCTGTCCATTTCCGACAATGTCTGGAACATCGACCGGATGTGGCTCAAAAGCCCCTCCATGAACATCGTCTTTACCGGCAAGGTGGACTTTCCCAAGGATCAGGTGGATCTTCTGGTGGGCATGCGTCCCCTGCAAACTTTGGATGCCCTGGTGACCGGCGTGCCATTATTGGGCAAGCTGGTGACCGGGGACCGTCAGACCGTGCTGGAGACCCAGTTCGATGTCAGCGGTTCCACCCAGGATCCCCAGGCGCGCATTCGTCCGGTGACGAGTCTCGCCCCTGGCCTGCTGCGTGACATACTCGCCGTACCCATGAAAATTTTTAATCGCATCAAAGAAAAAGCGGGTTCCGTCCAGGGAGGCGAATAAGGCAGATGCTCGACGAAGCCACACAGGCAGCCCTCATGCAGGAGTTCTTCTCGGAAAACCGGGAAGCCCTGGACCGTATCGAGCGGGGACTCCTGCAACTGGAGACCACGCCGGAAAATCGCGAGATCCTCAATTCGGTGTTCCGGGACATGCATACCGTCAAGGGGAACTGCCGGATGATGGGCTTCGAGCGGCTGGAGGGGCTGACCCATGCCGCCGAATCCCTGTTGGACCTGCTGCGGGAAGGCAGACTGGTGTTGGACCAGATGATCGGCAACCAGTTGCTGGGGGTGCTGGACGCGGTGCGGGGTTCCCTGGTGGTCATCGAGGGAAACGGGGCCGAGGGCGAGGACGATTTCGCCGCGCTGATTTTCCAGTTGGAGGAGTTCCAGGGAGAGGCGGAACTCAACCGGAGCCACAGCGAACCGACTCCCGCCGAACCGCCGACGGAAGCCGCACCCCCGTTCCGGAACGATGCCGAGCCGCCGACCGCTGCCCGGCAGGAGTCGATCCGTCTCTCGGTGGAACGGCTGGATGCCCTGATGAGTTATGTCGGGGAACTGGGGGCGAGCTTCAACCAACTGAAATACGCGCTCACCTCCAGGCGCAACCTGCTGGATCAGGCCCTGGAGAACCTGGGACAACAGATTTATACGCTGCAGGAAGAGGTGCTCCAGTACCGGTTGCAGCCCATTGGCCGCACCATGGAGACCTACCACCGGCTGGTGCGGGATCTGGCGGTGGAAACCCGCAAAAAGGTGCTCCTCGATCTGGTGGGCGAAGAGACCGAGGTGGACCGCAATGTCCTGATTTCCATCAAGGAGGTCCTGGGACATCTCATCCGCAACGCGGTGGATCATGGCATCGAGTCTCCGGAGGAACGGGTGGCCCTGGGGAAACCCCCCATCGGACATATCACCCTCACAGCCGCGCAGAAACAGGGGCAGATCTATCTGGAGATCACCGACGATGGCCGGGGGATCGACGTGGACCGGGTGCGCAGCAAGGCCCTGGAACGCAACCTGATCACCCCGGAGCAGGCGCGGGAGATGTCGGAAGGAGAGATCATGCGTCTCATCATGGCCCCCGGTTTTTCCACCGCCGAGCAGATCAGCAAGATCTCCGGGCGGGGAACCGGCATGGATGTGGTGCAAGCCGCCATCGACAAACTGGGCGGGACCATCACCATCACCAGTCAGGCCGGACAGGGGTCCCGCTTCCGGCTGCGGATCCCCCAGACCATGGCCATCGTGCCGGTGCTGCTGGTCACCGACGGGGACGAGACCTATGCCGTGCCCCAGGTCAACATCGTCGAGTTGATCTCCTATTACGGCCAGGAGGTGGCGACACAGGTCGAGGGCAAAATGCAAGCCCCGATGGTGCGGGTGCGGGAGCGACTCTTCCCGCTGATTTTCCTTTCGGACCAGCTCACCCTGCGGACGGACGGGGAGTCGGCGACCATCGGCATGCCGGAGGTCCTGGCCATGCCGGCGTTGCACATCGTGGTGTTGCAGTCCGAGGAGAGCTGCTTCGGTCTGGCCGTGGATGGCATCAAGGAGCCGGCCAGCCTGGTCATCAAACCCTTGAACCGGATCTTCGCCAATATCCCGATCCTGGCGGGAAGCGCGGTGATGCCGGACGGTTCGGTTTCCTTCCTTTTGAACGTGGCGGAACTGATTAAACAATAGCAACAGCATTTATCGTGAGTCTGGAGAGAAGCAATGGCGAACAAAACGGCGATGATCGTCGATGACAGCAGTCTGGCGCGCATGATGGCACGCAAAATCTTCACCACCCGTTTCCCGGATTGGGGCCTGGTGGAAGCAAAGGATGGCGACGAGGCCCTGGCTCTGGCCCCGCCTGCCCTCGACGTGGCTTTGATCGACTTCAACATGCCGGGAATGAACGGTCTGGAGCTGTCCGAAAAACTGCTGACCCGCTTCCCCTCCCTGGCGGTCTTCCTGGTGACGGCCAACATTCAGGAGCGGATGCACCAACGGGCGGAGAGCATGGGCATCGGTTTCATCAAGAAACCCATCGATGAACCCAAGATCGCGGACATTCTTGATAAGTTTAAGTAATCAATTATGCGGACCAAGGAGAAAGAAATGTTCTTTCTGACCGAAATGGAAGAGGATGCGTTGAAGGAATTCTTCAACATGGGGTTGGGTATGGCCGCCGCATCCTTGAGTCAAATGGTCAACAACGAAGTGCTCCTGTCACTGCCGCAGCTCAAGGTGGTGCCCTACGACGAGGCCACGCGCATGCTGGTGGCCAAAGAAGAGGAACAACTGGTGGCCATTCGCCAGAATTTCACTGGCGAGTTGACCGGCACCGCCCTGTTGATCTTTCCGGGGGCCGAAAGCCTGGAACTGGTCCGCACCCTGCTTAACGAACAGATGCCCCTGGAAGTCCTCATGGAACTGGAACAGGAGACCCTCCTGGACGTGGGCAACGTGGTACTGAACGCCTTTCTGGAGAGCTTCACCCAGATGATGTCGATCCAGTTCGAATTCGATGCCGCCGAATTCCTGAAGGGCAGCGGCGCGTTTCTGCTCGACATCGCCTCGCATCTGGCCGCCCAGCGTCTTGCCATGCAGGAGGAGGCAAACGAGGAGAACGAACGCGCCTTTGTCCTGATGATGGATTTCAAGACCCACGACGAAGAGGATGCGCAACACACCTTGAGCGGTTTCGTGGTACTGCTGTTTTCACAACCTTCCATGGAAATCCTCAAACGCGAACTGAAAACCATACTCGGGGCGTTCTGACCATGATGCACCATGGATAACCTGGATCCGCAGCTGCTGGCCAGGGCACTGTCTGTCAGTGCCGTGGGGGTCATCATCCTCGATTCCGACCTCAAGATCCACTTCTGGAACGACTGGATGGAAAAGGGATCGCGCCTGCTCGCGTCCACGGTCGTGGGCCACTCCCTGCTGGAGGTGTTTCCGGAATTGCAGGCCACCCGCATCGTCAAGGCGGTGGAGACCGCCCTGCACTCCGGCCTCCCCACCATGCTCTCCCACCGGCTCACCCCCACCCCGTTTCCCCTGTATACCGCTTCGGAAAAGACCCATGCGGACGCCAGAATGAGCCAGATGGTGCTGATCAAGGCGATCCGCGACGCCCGGGACGCCCGCTTCTGCCTGATCCAGATTCAGGACATCACCAACACGGTCTCCCGGGAAAACATCCTGAGAAACCAGGCCAACGAACTCAAGATCGCCAAGGAGAGCGCCCAGGACGCCAACAAGGCCAAGAGCGACTTCCTGGCCAACATGAGCCACGAAATCCGCACCCCGATGAACGCCATCATCGGCATGTCCCATCTGGCCCTCAAGACCGAACTGACCCCGAGACAGCGGGACTACATCACCAAGGTCCACACCTCCGCCCAGTCCCTGTTGGGGATCATCAACGACATCCTGGACTTCTCCAAGATCGAGGCGGGCAAGCTGACCATGGAAAGCGTCCCGTTCTACCTGGAGGATGTCCTCAACAACGTGGGCAACCTGATCGCCCTGAAGGCCGAAGAACAAGGCCTGGAGGTCAACTTCAGCGTGGCCCTGGACGTACCCCTCAATCTGCTCGGCGACCCCCTGCGGCTGGGGCAGATCCTGATCAACCTCACCAACAACGCGGTCAAGTTCACCAGGGAAGGCAACATCATCGTCCGGGTCGGCATCGAAAAACTGGAGGAGTACCGGGTGACGCTCCATTTCGAGGTGCAAGACAGCGGCATCGGCATGACCCCCGAACAAATGGCACGGCTCTTCACGGCGTTCACCCAGGCCGACTCCTCCACCACCCGCAAGTTCGGCGGGACCGGTTTGGGGCTGACCATCTGCAAGCGTCTGGTGGAGATGATGCAGGGCCGCATCTGGGTGGAAAGCACCGCCAACGCGGGCAGCACGTTTCACTTCACGGCGGTCTTCGCCATCAAAAACAAGGACCGCCGCCGTTTCCGCCTGCCGTCCCGCGACCTGGTGGGCACGCGGGTCCTGGTGGCCGACGACAACCCCGTGGCCAGGGAGATCTTGCAGAAATCCTTCGAATCCTTCTCCTTTCATGTCACCTGCGTGGCGTCGGGCGAGGAGGCCCTCTTCGAACTGGAGCGTGCCCATGCCCAGAAGAACCCCTACAAAATGGTCTTCCTGGATTGGAAAATGCAGGAACTGGATGGCCTCCATACCGCCAGGGAGATCGCGCGCCGCTTTCCGGGATGCAAGATCCCCCGGATCGTGATGGTCTCGGCCTATGCCAGGGAAGACATCAAACTGGCCGCAGAAGGCGCGGGGGTCGATGCCTATCTCACCAAACCGATCAACCTGTCGGTGCTCTTCGAGACGGTGTTGTCGATTCTGCATCAGGATGCCTCCCAATCCCAGGTACGCGGCGGCCCGGAACAGGGCGGACGCGCGGGTCCCCGCATGGACTGGCGCGGGGTGCGGGTCCTGCTGGTGGAGGACAACGAGATCAATCAGCAGGTGGCACGGGAACTCCTGGAGGAGGAAGGGATTGCGGTATCCATTGCCGACAATGGCCAGGAGGCGGTGGACGCGGTCAGCGCAAACCCCTTCGACCTGGTGTTGATGGATGTCCAGATGCCGGTCATGGATGGCTACGCCGCCACGCGCGCCATGCGGGCCATGCCCGCACTTCACGATCTGCCCATCATCGCCATGACCGCCAACGCCATGGCCGGGGACCGGGAAAAATGCATTTCCTATGGCATGAACGATCACATCAGCAAACCCATCGACCCCCCCGTCATGTTCGCCACCATGGCCCGCCATCTCGAACTCCGCGCCCTGGCCCCGGACCCGACCCTGGAACCGGAACCCGCCCGGCCCGCAGACGAGTTGCCCGTTGCCCTGGACGGCATCGACATCACCACCGGCCTGCGCAACGTCAACGGCAACCGGAAGCTCTACCGGAAGGTCCTCAAGGACGTGCATGACCGCTTCGCGGATGTCGTTTCCCGCCTGCGCGACGAACTGCAAACCGGGACCATGGACGTGGCCCTGCGCTTGAGTCATACTTTCAAGGGGGTGGCCGGGACCATCGGCGCCAGGGAACTGCACCGACTCGCAGCCCTGCTGGAGGAGGCGCTCAAGGAAAACCGTCGGGATCTCGTCCCCGAACGGCTGGAGCGGCTGGAACCGGAAGTGACACGGGTCATGACCGCCCTCTCCGGTCTCGCCCCCACGCCACAGGAGAGTCCAGCCACACCTCCCCGAACCGGCCCCGTGGACCAGGAACGACTGCTGGCGATCCTCCTGGAACTGGATGCCCTGATTGCCGATGGCGATTCGGATGCCAGGGAGTGGATCGATCAGGCCAGACAATTGATGGGGCATGAAATGATGGCCAACGAAATGCAGGCGCTGACCGAATGCGTCGATGACTACGAATTCGAAGAGGCGAAACGGATCCTGCAACCGATTCTGGCCGGATTGCGCACGAATCCGGATGGGGAAGAACATGAGTGACAAAAACGGCAGAATTCTGATCGTCGATGATGAAAAGACCAATATCGATGTCCTGGTGGGACTGTTGCAGGACGAATTCAAGACCATGGTCGCCAAAAACGGGGAAATGGCCCTCAGACGCGCCAATACCGAACCCCGCCCGGATCTGATCCTGCTGGACATCATGATGCCGGATCTGGATGGTTATGAGGTATGCAAACGATTGCGCGCAGCAAAGGATACCGCCGACATCCCGATCATTTTCATCACCGGCAAGGACGCAGTCAGCGATGAGACCATGGCCCTGGAGGCGGGGGGCGTGGATTTCATTCGCAAGCCCTTCAGTCCGGCGGTGGTCCTGGCACGCATCCGGACCCACCTGACGCTGAGTTTTCAGAAGCGCCATCTGATGGAACTCAACGAGTTGAAGAACCGGTTTCTCGGCATGGCCGCCCACGATCTGCGCAATCCCCTCAACTCGATTTGCGGCTACAGCGACATCCTGCTCAACATGTCGGTGGACGACGAGGAGCGCAAGCGTTTCATCCGCACCATTAACGTCGTCGCCGGGCAGATGCTCGGGATGATCAACGACCTGCTGGATGTGAGCGTCATCGAAAGCGGTCGCTTTGTCCTGAATCGCGAACGGGGCGATCTGACCCGCCTGGTGGGGCAACGGGTGGAGTTGATGCGGTTCATGGCGGAAAGAAAACAGGTGCGCATCCTCACCGATCTGCGCGTCACCCCCATGGTATCGTTCGATCCGGACAGACTGGCACAGGTGGTGGACAATCTTTTGAGCAATGCCATCAAGTTCACCCCTCCGCAAACCGATATCCATGTCATGACCGACCCTTGCGACGGATGCGTCGTGTTGCGGGTAAGCGATCAGGGACCCGGCATCCCCGATGAGGAACGGCACCGCCTGTTCGGCGCCTTTCAAAAACTGAGCGTGCGTCCCACCGGCAACGAGAAGAGCACGGGCCTGGGACTTTGCATCGTCAAAAAGATCGTGGACGCCCACGGGGGGGAGATCGGGGTATTCAACAACCCGGATCGTGGAGCATGTTTTCAAATGAAATTAACATGTTGAGGGCCATCGAGCCATGCAAGCCAACGCCAGCCGTATCCTGATCGTCGATGACGAAAAGACCAACATCGACATCCTGATCAGCCTGTTGCGTGATCAATACAAGATCGTGGTGGCCAAGAATGGCGAACAGGCATTGGCCCGTGCCAGCGCAGAGCCGCCGCCGGATCTGATCCTGCTGGACGTGATGATGCCCGACATCGACGGCATCGAGGTGTGCCGCCGCCTGAAGCAGGATCCGGCCACCCGGAACATCCCGGTGATCTTCGTCACCGGGGTCGGTCCCTACGGCGAGGAGGCCAGGGGCTTCGCGGCGGGCGCAGTCGATTTCGTGAACAAGCCGATCATTCCCGACCTGCTGCTGGCGAGGGTGCGTACCCATCTGGCCCTCGCGGATCAGAACCGCCAACTGGAACGCCAGGTGGAGGAACGCACCCGCGAGTTGGAACAGGCGCACGAGGAACTGCGCGCCGCCATGGGCAACCTGCTGACCATTCAGGTGGGGCCAGGGGTGTTCTGGCTGCAGATTCCGGAAGCCGGCCTGCATGTCCTGTGCGGCTGTCCCGGCGAGGTGGTGAAACTCCTGATGCTCAAGGGCCTCAACGCCCCGGCCATCAAGAACGGGGTGAGCTTCGAGACCGGCCCCAACGTCATCCTGCTCTCCGACCTGCTGGTGCAAAACGGCGGCTTTGCCAACATGGCGGAATTCCCGGTGCTGCAGATGCTCTACCGCCAGGGGATGATCCTCCCTGGCCATCCCAACAACACCGGGGTCAAACCCATGCTGATGGGCACCACGGATCAGGTTCTGGCCCAGATGGCCTACATTCATCGCGGCAACTACGGCCTCTCCCGTGACGAGATCATCGCCACCGGCATCGACGAGGATACTGCCGACACCATGATGCGCATCAAGCTGCAATTCGCCTTCGGCAAGGTGCGCGAACCGTCCGAATTTCTCGACACCCTGATCGTGGACGACGATCCCCAGGAGATCCGCAACGGCGCAACCATTCAGCGCATCGGCTTCAACCGTTTCCGCTTCGCCTTCCGCGACCAGAGCGCGGAGGTGGACCTCAACCTCCCCAAGGACGCGGTCTACAAATCCCCCTATCCTTTGGGCTTCCACCGGGTGCAGCGTCATTACTTCGCGGTGCTGCACACCGGCGAAGGGGACGGGTGGGACCCGGAACGCCCCAGCATGAGCAGCGTGGTGATGTTCCAGGGCCGCATCTATCTCATCGACGCCATCCCCGGCGTGCTGAACGTCCTGACCGCCCTGGGCATCGACATCAGCGAGGTGGACGGCATCTTCCACACCCACGCCCATGACGACCACTTCGCCGGTCTGCCGGCCCTGATCCAGACGGATCGCCGTCTGAAATACTACTCCACCCCTCTGGTGCGCGCCTCGGTGGCCAAGAAGTTCGCTGCCCTGATGTCGATCACCGAGGAGCAGTTCCAACAATTCTTCGAAATCCACGATCTGGAATTCGACACCTGGAATGCCGTTGGCGGCCTGGAGGTACGACCGATCTACTCCCCCCATCCGGTGGAGACCAACCTGCTGCTTTTCCGCGCCCTGGACGGCGACGGCTATCGCACCTATGCCCATTGGACCGATCTCTCCTCCTTCGCCGTGCTGGACAAAATGACCAAACCCGGCCCCTTCGCGGTCCCGGAGGCGTTCATCGAACAAATCAAGCACAACTACCTCATCCACGCCGACCTGAAAAAACTCGACGTGGGCGGCGGCATGATCCATGGTCAGGCCCAGGATTTCCGGCAGGATCGCTCCAGGAGGAAGATCCTGGCCCACCAGGCGCGGGAAATGACCACCGAGGAGATGGAAATCGGCTCCGAGGCCACCTTCGGCGCCCTGGAGATCCTGATCCCCGGCGAACAGGACTACCGGCGTCAGCGCTGCTTTTGCTACCTGCGCCAACTCTTTCCGGAGATCTGCGACGACACCATCCGCATGCTGATCAACGGGCCGATCGTCAACCACAACGCCGGGGCCTCCATCCGCAAGGAGAACGAGGAGAACGGCTTCGTGGAGATGACCATTTCCGGGGACATCGTCTATCTGGATGCCGATTTCGGCATCCGTTACCACATGGGCTTCGGCTCCTTCATGGGGTTGCAGACCATCTTTCCCCAGGTGGTCGCCGACGAGGGGAGCTATCGCGCCCTCTCCCACAGCGCGGTCTTGCGGATTCCGTCGGTCATGTTCCGGATCTTCCTGGAGAACAGTGGTCTGTACGACTGGATGGTGCCTTTGCTGGAAAAGGTCCGGCGGTTGCGGCACACCTGGCTGTTTGGCGAACAAACCTCGTTCGTATTCCTGACCAGGATCGCCCAAAAGATGGAAGTGATGCGTGTGACGGCAGGCGAGTCGATTCACCCGACCGGGGAACAACCCGCATTGTGGATTCTCGCACAGGGCCGGGTGGCGATGCTCACGGCCTACGGCAAGGAGGTGTCCATGATCGAACCCGGCGACTTCTTCGGGGAACAGGGCTACCTGCACGACACCCGGAATTTCTGGAGCTTCCGGGCCGCCGAGGATTGTGAACTGTTGTGCATCCAGGCGGAAGGACTCCTGAATGCCCCCATCATCCACTGGAAGATGCTGGAAGTCGCCCAACGGCGGACGCGTCTGATGCATGCCATGCGATAGGCCGATGCAACACGCCGCCCTCCCCCTGAACGATGCCGAGGAAGATGCCTTTCTGGAACTTTTCAACCTGAGTTTTGGCAAGGCGGCGGCCACCCTGAGCGAAATGGTGGATGCGGAAGTCTCCCTTTCGCTTCCCTGCTTTGCCCTGCTGCCCCAGGCGGATGTCACGCAACTCCTGCGCGATCTGTATGGCACCTCGATTCGCATGGTGTATCTGCCCCATCGTTTCGTGTTCGATGGGGGGGAGGAGGTGCCCGGCACGGCAGTCCTGTTGATTCGCGCCGCCGAAGTGACCCATTTCCTGGAGGCGTTGTACGGCACCCCCATCCCGGAGGAGATGGCCATGCAGGTGGAGGAGGAGGCGTTCCGCAGCGCGGCGGATATCCTGTTATATACCTGTGTCAGCTCCCTGAGCGCCTTTTTCTCCTCGGAGATCGCCAGCGAAAACCCCATCTACTTCAAGGGCAGTCCCGAAAATTTATCGTCTCATCCCCTGGTCGGAGACGGGCAGGAAGATCTGTTGTTGTTGCGGATCGATTTCAAGCTGCTTGGAAAAGGGGTGGCCGGTTCGCTGCTGACCTGGCTGGATGGCGGGCATCTGCCTTCGCTGCGGGTGGAAATCGCCCGCTACATCACCCGCTGCCTGGGTTGAAAAAGGACGTTCGGTCATGGTCAGACTCGACCCGGGAGAGTTGTTCATCGGTTCCACGCCTGCGGAAGTGCATACGGTGTTGGGGTCTTGCGTATCGTTGACGATCCATCATGCCCGGCTGCGGCTGGGGGCCATCTGTCATGCCCGCAAGCCCGACCGGGAGTGTTACCACGACAAGGGCGGCCTGAAGGTCTGCCACGACCTGGGCGATTATGTCTCCTGTTCCCTGCACTTCATGCTGGCCTACTTCGACCAGCGGGGGCTTCCCCGGCAGGAACTGGAGGTCAAGCTTTTCGGTGGATCGATGATGTTCAACACCATCCCCCAGAGCGAAGTGGCGCCCTCCTTGAACATGGGCAAGCGCAACGTGGATACCGCCATGGCGCTGATCCGCTCCCAGCGCCTGCATCTGACCGCGTCGGATGTGGGAGGTCCCTGGGCGCGTCAACTCATCTTTCAAACCGATACCGGCGAGATCCGATTGAAACGGATCCGTCAATCGATGCAGGAATTGCTGACCCTGGAGTACGGGAAATGCTGAAACCGGGAGCCAATACGGACCCCCACCCCGACGTTCTGCATGAGTTGGTCAGACGCATTGTTGAGGTGGCGCACCCCCTGCGCATTATCCTGTTCGGATCCGCCGCCCGGGGCGAAATGGGACCGGATAGCGACCTGGACCTGCTGGTAGTGATGCCCGACGGCATCCATCATCGGCAAGTGGCCAGAACCGTGTACATGGCCTTGTGTGGGTTATCCATGCCAAAGGACATTATCGTTGTCACGGAAGGGGATATCCGGAACTATGGACAAAATCCTTCGCTGATCATCGCGCCCGCCCTGGCCGAAGGAAAGGAGCTTTACCATGCCCTCGGATAAACGGGTTCATGGAACGCCTGCGGATTGGTTGGCAAGAGCCAAAGGCGACCTGGCCCTTGCCCGAACCTCCCTGCCTGAAGGGGGCTATTACGAGGACCTCTGTTTCCACGCCCAACAAGCAGCGGAAAAGGCGATCAAGGCGGTCCATCTCCACCAGAAGATGGTTTTCCGTTACACCCATGATCTGGATGCGCTGCTCACCGGACTGCTCCAACAAGGCATGGAAATTCCACTGGAGGTTCGGGAGAGCGTATTCCTCACCTTGTTCGCATGGGAAACCCGCTATCCCGGTTTGGGGCAACCCGTCTCTTTAGACGAATACTGGGAGGCCATCCACAAGGCTGAAATCGTGGTGGCCTGGGCAGAACAGGTGTTGGGATCATGACTCGGGAGCAATTCTGCACGCCTCCCGCCGGAGAGGTTCTGTTGGTCAAGGAGTACATCATCAAGGTGGAGTACGGGAAATGCTGAAACTGGGAGTCAATATCGATCATATCGCCACGTTGCGGCAGGCACGCGGGACCCGCTACCCCGATCCGGTGGAGGCGGCGCTGCTGGCGGAGCGGGCCGGGGCGGACGGCATCACCCTGCACTTGCGGGAGGATCGCCGCCACATCCAGGAAAGGGACGTGCGCCTGCTGCTGGAGATGACGCAGACCAAAATCAATCTGGAAATGGCCATCACCGAGGAGATGCTTGGCCTGGCATGCGCATGGCAGCCAACGGATTGCTGCCTGGTGCCGGAAAAACGCCAGGAACTGACCACCGAGGGAGGCTTGGACATCCTCGGCAACCGGGAGGCGACGAGCCGGGCCATCGAACGACTGCTGGGGGCCGGGGTGCGGGTCTCTTTGTTCATCGACGCGGAACCGGAGACGATCCGGGCGGCAGCGCAAATGGGCGCACCGGTGGTGGAACTGCATACCGGTCGCTACGCCGAGGCCGGCGACGAGGCGGTCGCCCGCCGGGAACTGGACAAGATCCGGCGCGGGGTGGAGTTGGGGCTTTCCCTGGGTCTGATGGTCAACGCCGGTCATGGGCTGCATTATCACAACGTTGACGCCATCGCCCGCATTCCCGGCCTGACGGAACTCAATATCGGCCATGCCATCATCGCCCGGGCGGTCTTCGACGGCATCGAGGGGGCGGTGCGGGAGATGAAACGGCTGATGCGCGAGGCGTCCGGATGATCCTGGGCGTGGGTACGGACCTGGTGAGGATCGAGCGACTGGAGCGGGCCATCGGTCGCTTTCCGGAACGGTTCACGCAACGGGTCTTCACCCCTGCGGAGCAGCGGCTGTGCGAGGGAGGCGGGATGCGTTTCGCCTGTTACGCCAAACGGTTCGCCGCCAAGGAGGCCCTGGTCAAGGCCCTGGGGGTGGGGATGCGGGACGGGGTGTGGTTCACGGACGTGGAGGTGCTCAACGATGGTTTGGGCAAGCCGGTGATGACCCTTTCCGGAAAATCGGCACAATTTTTGCAAGAACTCCTTCGCCGGGAACAACTCTCCCGCGCCGTCATCCACCTCTCCCTGGCGGACGAAGGAGGATTCGCACTGGCCCATTTGATCCTGGAAGGAAGGTAAGGAAATACCATGTCACCGCAACCCGCGGACGATTTCGCCACCAAACCCGACCTGCCCCCGCTCCCTGGGCCGAAACAGCAACTCTTCAACGAACTCCAGACCCGCATCGAAGCCGCCAAAACCTTTTCCGAAATCCTGCCGGAACTGGAAGAGATCATCCTCAAGTTTCTGCAAGCCCAACGCCTGACCATCTATCAAAACGCCCGCGACGGCCAGGAGATCATCGCCAAATTCAAAAGCGGCCTGGAACTCCTGGAGATCCGGGTGCCCCTGACGGCCAATTCGGTGGCCGGGTATGCGGCGGTGAGCGGCAACGCCGTGAACATCCCGGATGTCTACAACGCCCAGGCGTTGAGCGAAATCCACAAATCCCTGAAGTTCGACTCCAGTTTCGACAAACGCTCCGGTTTCCGCACCCGCTCCATGATGGCCATACCGATCCGCATCGGCCCGCCATTGCTCGGGGTGTTGCAGGTGATCAACAAAGTGGGGGGCGACGCCTTCACCGATACCGATCTGGTCTATGCCAAACACCTTGCACTCTTGTTGGGCAAAAAATTTCATCAGGAGTTCGAAGGGACCTCCGGTCCATACGAATATCTGGTCAAACGTGGCCTGCTGACCCCGGAAAAGCTGGAAGAGTTCGCCAAGCGCACCAAACGGGAAGGGGTGACGATGCTCTATCTGCTGGTTTCGGAGATGAAAATCGCCCCGGAACTGGTGGCGGCCTCCCTGGAGAGCTATTACCTGCTGCCGTTCATGCGCTACGACCCCAACATCACGCCGCCGAAAAAACTGCTCAGCAAGCTGAACATGTCCTATCTGCGTCGCCAGCTTTGGGTGCCGCTGGCCGGAGAGATCAACGAGGAGATCCTGATCCTGATCGACGACCCCACGGACATGGCCCGCCAGATGGAAATCCAGCGCGCCTTGCCGGCCAGGAAATACATCTTCCGCATCGGCTTTGCCGAGGACGTTTTGCAATATCTGGGCGGTGGCGGGGTCTCCTCCTACCTGCACGGCCTGGCGAGCAAACTGGAAGACGAGACCGTGGAAGATACCGGCAGCTCCATCGAGGAGGGCATGGAGGCCGGGGAGATCAACGAAAACGAAAATACGGTGATCCAGCTCGTCAACCGTTTGATCATCGACGCGCAACGCGCCGGGGCCTCGGACATCCACGTGGAACCGGGACCGGGACGGTTGCCCTCGAAAGTGCGCCTGCGCATCGACGGCCTGTGCCGGGAAGCCCTGGATATCCCCTCCACCCACATGCGGGCGGTGTTGTCGCGCATCAAGATCATGGCGCGGCTGGATATCTCCGAACGACGCAAACCCCAGGACGGCAAGATCGTGGTGCGGGTCAAGGGCCAGCCCCTGGAACTGCGGGTGGCCACCATTCCCACGGTCTTCGGCGAAGGCGCGGTGTTGCGGGTGCTGGCCTCGGGCGGGGGCCTGCCTTTCGATAAATTGCAGCTCTCCGAACGCAATTATCATGAATTGGACCGCCTGATCAACATTCCGCAGGGGATTCTGCTGGTGGTGGGTCCCACCGGTTCGGGCAAGACCACCACCCTGCACGCCGTGATCGGACGGATCAACACCCCGGAACGAAAAATCTGGACCGCCGAGGACCCGGTGGAGATCACCCAGACGGGATTGCAACAAGTGCAGATCGACCACAAGATCGGTTTCACCTTTGCGATGGCGTTGCGCTCCTTTTTGCGCGCCGATCCGGATGTGATCCTGATCGGCGAAATGCGCGACAAGGAGACGGCGCACAGCGGCATCGAAGCCTCGCTGACCGGACATCTGGTCTTCTCCACCCTGCACACCAACTCGGCGGCGGAGACCATCGTGCGTCTGCTGGATCTGGGGCTGGACCCGCTGAACTTCGCCGACGCCTTGCTGGGAATTCTGGCCCAGCGCCTGGTGCGAACCCTGTGCGGGGAGTGCAAGCAGCACTACAAGCCGGACGACGAGGAGTGGAAACGGCTGATCCGCCTGTACGGGGAGGCGTATTTTCCCGAATTGGGGGTCACGCAGGCCAATACGGTGCTGTTTCGTCCCGGCGGTTGCGGCAAGTGCGGCAAGACCGGCTACAAAGGCCGGGTCGGGGTACACGAACTGCTGGTGGCCACCAAGACCATGAAACATCTGATCGTGAGCAGCGGCAAGGCCGAAGAGATGCGCAACCTGGCGGTCAAGGAGGGGATGCGCACCCTGATTCAGGACGGGGTGGCCAAGGTGCTCAAGGGAATCATCGATCTTTCGCAACTCTTCCGGGTGGCGACGGAATGATACGCGCCACGACCTGCGGACGCCGTGCGTTTTTGCTGGGCCTGACCGCCTTCGCCACGCATCTGGTCCTGTCGCGCAACGGGACCGGCGCAACCGTGGCGTGGCGACCGGAGGGTTCGCCCTTTGGTCTGGGGGTGGCCAGCGGCTCTCCCACCCATGACGGTTTTGTCCTGTGGACCCGGCTGATGGGCGAGAATCTGCCGACGGACCAGGACGTCCTGGTGGATTGGGAGGTGTTCGAACCGGACGATCCGACCCGCATCCTCGCCAAGGGCGCGACAGCGGCCTTGGCGCAGCTTGCCCATTCGGTGCATGCCGAAGTGGCGGGATTGGCGGCAGATCGCTGGTACGGCTACCGGTTTCGTCTGGGCGAGTGGGTGAGCACCATCGGCAAAGCCCGCACCCTGCCCCAGGCCGGGACCCCGGCGCGCATACGCTTCGCCTACGCCTCCTGCCAGCACTGGGAACACGGTTTTTACGCCGGGTATCGCCACATGCTCGCAGAGCAGCCGGAACTGGTGCTCTTTGTCGGGGATTACATCTACGAATACGCATCCAGCACCTCGGCCTTTGCCGTGCGCCATCACCAACTCCCCGCTGCGCGCACCCTGGATGACTATCGCGCCCGCTACGCCATCTACAAGAGCGATCCATGGTTGCAGGCCATGCATGCCCACTGCCCCTGGCTGGTGATCTGGGACGATCACGAGGTGGAAAACGATTACGCCGGTCTGCATTCCCTTTACGCCACGGAGCATTTTGCCAAAATGCGGGCCGCAGCCTATCAGGCCTACTACGAGCACATGCCCCTGCGCCCCTCGACCATGCTGGCCGGCGTGGAAGGATTGCTGCGCGGCCAGGAATTGCGCATTTACGATCGCGTCGCATTTGGCCGCCTGGCCACCTTTCACCTGCTGGATTGCCGTCAATACCGGAACGTGGCGGTGGACAAAAGTCGCAGCATGCTCGGTTTCCCCCAGGAGCAGTGGCTGGACGAGGGGATCGGAGAGTGCACCCGGCAGGGGGTGCATTGGAACCTCATCGTGCAACAGAATCGCATCACGCCGGCCAATTATCCGTCCGGCGCGGGCAAGAATGCCTCTGTGGACCGTTGGGACGGATTTCACCAATCACGGGAGCGGCTGATCGGGTCGCTGGTGCGCCACAGGCCGCGCAATACCCTGATCATCGGCGGCGACATCCATCAGAACTGGGTGGCGCGTCTGCATCGGGACCCCTACGATATCCGTTCGCCAGTGGTGGCCAGCGAGTTCGTCGGCACCAGCATCACCTCCCACATGGGGCGCTCCCAGAAGGAGGCGGAGCGGCATGCCGCCCAGAATCCCCACACGCTGCTGGTCAATACCGAAAAACGGGGCTACGGGGTGGTGGATCTGACCCCCGAGCGGGCCGAGGTGGCCTTGCGGGTGCTGGATGACCCGCGCCAGGAGGATTCCGGCATCACCACACTGGCCCGTTTCGTGGTGGAGGATGGCCAGTCGGTGCGATTCGCCACGAATCAATAAGGATACCAATTTGAAAAATATAAAAATTTACAACATTGGACCCGTCAAGGAGGCGAATATCAAATTCGCGGACCTGACTGTGCTCGTAGGGCCGCAAGCATGCGGCAAGAGTATAACCTTGCAATGGATCAAATGGCTGTTGGATGCACGACAAATTCGCACCCAATGGATGGAGCATGGATTTGAAACCGGGGATGACTTGAACGAATTTCTGGATCTTTATTTCGGCGAAGGGATGCATACCTCCTGGACACCAGCAAGCAGCGTATTGCTTGACAATCGTCCCATTCCCAACCCGGCGACCCTCAAAGACAGAAAACAAAACTACAAATCTGTCATCATCGTTCCCGCGCAAAGAGTAATTACACTAAGCGATGGATGGCCAAGAAATTTTTTGAATTACTCATCGGGCGACCCTTACATGGTTCGCGCCTTCAGTGAAGAACTGAGACAACGTTTTGAAGGAAAAAAGGAATCAACAAAAGAAAACCATCTATTTCCCAACCCGGATCGGCTGCGCCAGGAACATCGCGAGCAATTGCAGGCAACCGTATTTGGCGAGTTCACGCTGAAAATCGACAAGGTCCGCAGCCAGAAACGCCTTGTCCTGGAAGGCCAGAACACACAACTCCCCTATATGGTATGGTCCGCCGGTCAACGCGAGTTGGTCCCTCTGTTGTTGACCCTGAGCTGGTTGCTGCCCACTGGAGGCACAACGCGACGTGATGCATTGGAATGGGTCATCATCGAGGAACCGGAAATGGGCCTGCATCCGCGCGCAATCACCTCCGTACTGTTGATGATCCTGGAACTGCTGTCTCGTGGTTACAAGGTGATCATCTCCACCCATTCCCCGCAAATCCTGGAATTGATCTGGGCCATGGAAACGATTCGCAAGCATCGCGGAGATATTCAGGCTTTGTTCAAACTTTTTGCAATGCCGACCCCTTCCCAAAATATGCAAAATATGATGCATCAAATCACAACAAAAAAATCATGTGTTTATTATTATCAAAAAACCGAAGCAGGATTCGTCACCCGGGAGATCACCCATTTGAACAGCGACGCATCCTCTGCCATGGAGAGTTCCTGGGGAGGATTGTTGCACTTCAGCGATCTGGCCAATGAGGTCGTGGCGGATGTCATGGCCAACTCTTGACCACAAGGAATGCCTCCATGCCGTTTCAACAGGATGTCCAGCAAATCCCCGAACTCAACGGCCACTATGCAAGAGGATTGCAGGCACTCCTGAAACAGGATCGCCAACACATCACCGCCACCAACCCCGCAAGCCTGTCAGGGAGCGTCAATATCGACTCGGCGCTGCTTGCGACCCAACCCAATGCGGCCCGCTGGGATTACCTTGTGGGCGTCAGACAGGGGACAGGCAAGGAAGCATTGATCTGGATCGAAATTCACCCCGCTTCAAGCACAGGAAACATCGATGAGGTCTTGAAAAAATCGCAATGGCTGGATCAATGGACAAAAAAGACTCCCTTCAATAAAGGAGGCGCCTACGAGCAGCAACGGGTATGGGTTGCAACCGGATCGGTAGCATTCAACAGTCGCTCCAAGGAGTACCGAAAACTCTCCGAACATGGGGTCAAAATAAAACGAGGCGACAGGATTTTCTGACCCCCCCTATCACTCCCCCCTGGCGGCGAAGAACGGTCGATAGCGCATATCCTCCCCCTTGATGTGCTTGATGAGCCAATCGTGGAGAAAGCTCAACATATCCAGCGCCACCGTGGTGGAACCGGCCTCGAAGGCCGCCTGTTGCTCCACGAGTTGGGCGACGAGTTTGACGTGCTGCTCCTTTTGTTGCGGATAGCGCTCGTAGCCGTGCTGCTGCATCGCCGCCTCCTCGCGGGCGAAATGGGTCCTGGTGAAGTCGGCAAGCCCCTGCAGAATGGCGCCCATCCTGGCCTTGCCCTCACCGTCCCGCATGGCGGCGTGCAGTGCGTTGATAAAGTCGATCAGGCGTTGATGATCCTCATTGAACTGTCTCACGCCCACATCCAGGGAGTCATCCCACTGGATCAACGGCTGCTCATCCGGCGTGTTGAGCATGTACAGCCGATCCAACAACACAAACAAACGACCGCGCAGATCGCGGAACCGATCCAGGGCAGACTTGCCCTCCTCCCTCTCCCCGGCAGCGACTTTTGTCAACACTTCGACGGCGGTCTTGTGGACCTGCTCGTGAACGGCCCCGGTCTCCACGAACAACGGATCCTGGCCAAACGCCTGTTGTCCCTCGCCGAAATACCATTTCCCGAAGGCGCAGCCCCGAAAATCCCCGGCATCTTCGATCCGCACCGCGACCCGGCCACTGCTCGCCTCCTCCAGACGACGCAACCAGGCCAGATGCCCCTCCTTCACCATGCGGGTATCGAAGGTTTTGGCCGCAGTGACATAGCTGATCTGAGAGGCCCGCAACGCCTCCATGGCCCCTTGCACCACGTCGATGAGAATGGTGAACGTATGGACCGAAACCGACATGTATCCGGCCATTCTGTTGGCGGTCTCCACATGCTGCAAGACCTCCTCGGCGGTGGCCGAAGCGACGTGGGTCTCACCGAAAATGGATTGCACCAGCTCGCTGGCTTCCCGGTTGCGTTCCAGAACGCTCTGGGCGGAAACCGCCGCATTGGATGAGGAGCGGGCGATTTCATTGGCCCCCGCCGCCGCCTCCGACGCGGCGCGGGAGACCTCGTCAGCCGCCTGCTGGAGTTCCATGGCGTTGCGAGTGACATCCTCGGAGGCCAAGGTCACGGCGGACAGGGCCTTGGCGATCTCCTGAATGGCAAGGCTCTGCTCATCCACCGCCGTGGTGATCTCCTGGTTGGAATGATTGATGTTGCCGACGATCTGGGCGACCTCCCTGGTGGCGGAATCGACCTCCCGGGTGTTGTCCTGGATCTGCCTGACCTGTTCGGCGATCAGATGGGTCGCATCGGCGGTCTGTCTGGCCAGCTCCTTCACCTCGTTGGCGACCACGGCAAACCCCTTGCCGGCCTCCCCGGCGCCCGCCGCCTCGATGGAGGCATTGAGCGCCAGCATGTTGGTCTGGTCGGCGATCTGGTTGATGAGTTCGATGAACCGTCCGATCTCCTCGGCGGACAGGGAAAGTTTGTCCATGACCTCGAGGGTATCCTGGATTTGCCGGGTCGCCCGATCCGACTCCTGACTGGCGGAAAGGCAACGCTTGCGCACCTCGTCCAGGGTGGCGGTCATCTCCTCCACCGCCGATGCGACACTGCTTGCGGAGTTGTTGACATCCTGCAAACTGTTGTTGACGGAACTCAGGTTCGCGGTCATCTCCTCGGCGGCGGAGGCCATGGTGGTGACATTCTGGCTCGCCTCCTCGGCGGCGGCGGCGATGGTGCCGATATCGACGGAAAGCTGCTCGGTGGCAGTGGAGACCTCTCCCAGATGACCGCTGGCCCCGCCCACGTCGTCACGAATCTTGGCAACGGCGCCTTCGAGCTGCTTGAAGCGATCCCCCGCGCCTTCCATGGCTTCGATGGTCCGACCGGCATCGTCGCCCAGGGTGGTTTTGATGTGCAGCAGTTCGTTGGTGCAGGCGGCCACCGAATCGGACTGCATCATGATGCGACGGACGTTGGTGGACATGCCGCCCAGCATGGCGTTGGCGCTCCTGGCCAATACGTCGAGTTCGTTGCCAGCCGCAGAGACGGGCAGACGGATGGTCAGATCCCCCTTGACCACCTCCCCCATCACCTGGACCATGCGATCCAGCGGCGCAAGCAGGGAACGGTTGAGGATCCAAAAGATCAGCAACGAAATCAGGATGCTGACCAGCACGATGAGGCCGATCTGCACGAAAAGGTGGATGCGGGCCTTGTCGACCATGGCGGTGATATCCTGGAAGACGACGACCTGTCCGATCTCCCGGTTGCTGTAATCGACCAGCGGAAAGGCGCGACTGAAGATGCGCCGCTTGTCCAGTTTGATCACCTGCTGGAGGCTGTCGCGTTCCGGGACAGAGAGTACACTTTTAGCATCTTTCGATGAGAACTCATAAAAAAGGGTATCGTTCCAGACTACATCGTTGCTTTTATCCGTAAAGCGTTTGGCCTCTTCGAACACCTTGCGGTTGATGCCGATGGCAAAATCGGTGCCGGTGATCTCGGCCACGCTGGCAAAGAGGCTTTGCAGGCTGCTGCCGTATTCGACGCTGCCCACATGGCGCCCCTCCTGGTCGAAGATCGGATAGACGACCCGCAAGCCGGGACCGGCGCTGCCCACCTCGATGCCAACCACCGGCTTGCGTTCGCTGTTCACGGTCACCACGGTCTTGCGGAACTCGGAGAGGTCATCACCGAATTTGCCGGGGCTGTGCACCCGGAAAAAACAGATGGCAGGGGGGAGATGGAATTGAAACTGTTCGATGCCATAGAGGGGTTTCAACTGTTTCTGGAAATGGTCCACCAGCCGCCTGGAGAGCGTCTCCCGATCGCGACGGACGAAGGCGTCCCGCACCGCATCGTCGCGCAACAGCGTCTCCATGGCCATGGAGAGATCCCGCCCTTTCACGACGATCTGGTCGGCGAGGATCTTTTGAAACATCGCCACCGTGGCATCGGTGCGCTCGATGAGCAGTTCGTGGGAGCGCAGATAGGCCTGCACCGACAGCAGCGATCCGACGCCGAGCAACGAGATCAGGATGGTTGCCAGGACTTTCGTCTTCAGGCTGCTGCGAAAATTTTTTATTTTAATAGCAATCATTTTTCACATTTTTCCAACAAAATTCCGACAAAGAGAGCCAAGTTGCAGCATATCCGAAAAACCAACGCGGCACCAGGAGGATGGATCGTTGACCCGCGCACCTGAATCCTCTACGGTGATCCGGTTGGCAATCCATATTGACGAGAGGAGTGCAGACATGGACAAGAAAGGCAGGGCACCCATGTTCGGGGGGGATTGCTCGGACAGTTATGTCACCAATTATCTGCGCAGCCATGAAGATACGATGTCGCAATCGTACCGGTTCGATTATGCGGAAAATCTCCTGGTGGACGCACTGTTCGAGGAGTACACCCTGCTGTATGTGGGGTGCGGGACGGGGGGATTCCTGCGACTGCATCCCCGCGCCAAACTGGTGCATGGCATCGACTACTCGCCCAAGATGATCGAGGCCTGCAACACCCTGATCGAGCGATTCGCGATGAACAACGTCGAGGCCACGCTGGCGGATTTCGCCAGCTTTTCCCCCGACCGCCAGTACGACATCGTGCAAACCGCCGGGGTCCACGGCAGTTACCTCCCCCATACCGAGGAGGCCCTGCAAAAAGTCCATGCCCTGCTCAAACCTGGCGGTTTCGGTCTTTTTTCCCTGACCGCCCCGCCCCGAACCGCCAGCCATTGCTGGAAGCGATGCAAGGCCTGGCTGCGCCGGAAACCCCTGATCGAAATCCATCCGGATCGCTTCCGCCGGATGCTCGCCCGCACCGGCTTCGTGGTCCGTCTGGAATTGAAGAAGGGGGAACGTCCGGATCGTTTTTTCCTGTTGTGCCAGAAGGGGTGATCGCCGGGCGGCTCAAGCCCGGTGCCATACCGTGGAGATTCAATTACGCGGGGGCGTGCAAAGGCGCATGTCGGTCGCCTTGCGGACGGCAAAGGTGCGATTGAGGAAGGCATCCCCCCTGCTGCGAGCATGTTTGGTATTGCTTAGCATATCCAAACAATATCGGCTGTTCGCATTCGCCTCGTCACCACTCCAAATATTGCGCCCGATGAAATAAAAAACACGATCCACATGCATCGCCCCCCAGTAGTTTTTAACCGACCCGCGGGTATAGAGGGTCGCCACTTCCCGACTCGTGGGCATCCGCCAACCCTGGCCGAGTTTTTTGGCCCATTGCTCCCCCTCCGGCCAGAAGGTGTCTCCGTCCTTGTAGGGCAGCCATTCCAGGCCCGAGGCGCAATCGATGACGGTATTGACGGGCGTTTTCAGGAATGGTTCTGCCGCAGCAATTCGGGGTGTCGCCACCAGAAAAACAAAAAACATTAATGCCAATACAATCATTCTCATCGAGTTCGTCCTTTCCCAGGGGTGGAGTTTCAAGCCAAATCATTCGTTTACAGAAAAAAATGATTCTATAAAGACATACCAAAATCCGCTTGACATGGCAAGCAAAAAAATGCATCACCAATCATCACGCGCCATTCCCGACAGATTCATTACGACATCGAAACACCTGCCACGCTCCCGTGCGCGAAAAGCGCATGAACGCGCAGCGCGCGGCTTTGCAGCAAAAGGCAATCATGCTATCCTTCCAACCGGTCACCAATTCGGGACGCATGGTCGCATCGAGGAAGGACCCTTCAGGTATGCCGTATTCCCTCACCGATCTGATCGACATCGCCAAGGTCCAGTCCCTGGCGGATGCGCTTTATCAGGCCGCCGGCATCCCCATCGGCATCATCGACCTGGACAACAACATCCTGGCAGCCACCGGTTGGCAGGAGATCTGTACCTGCTTCCACCGCGTTCATCCCGAAACCGCCGGCCTCTGCCACATCAGCGACGCCCACATCGCCAATCGCCTGCGGGAAAACCCCACCACGGAATGCGTCGAATACAAATGCGCCAATGGCCTGTGGGACATCGCCATCCCCATCCTGGTGGACGGACGCCATCTGGCCACCTGCTTCCTGGGACAATTCCACTATGCGGGCGAAGAGCCGAATGATGCGTTCTTCCGGGGGCAAGCCGCGCGATACGGGTTCGACCAGGAGCGCTACCTGGATGCCCTGCGGCGCGTGCCGGTCTTTTCCCGGGAAAAAATCCAGGCCGTCCTGGCCTACAACCGGGAGTTGATCGGACTGCTCTCCACCATGGGCATGACCGCCATGCGCCTGAAGGAACAGGCCGCCGGCATGGAACAAATGAACGCCCTCCTGCGCACGGAAATGGAGCGCCGCCTGTTGGTGGAAATGGAACAGGAGCGCTTCTTCGAACTGACCCCGGATCTGTTCTGCATCCTGGGACCGGACGGCGACATCCACCGGGCCAACCAGGCCCTGGCCATGGCCCTGGGCCATGCCGTGCCGGAACTGCTCGCCCTGCCCTACCGACACTTCATCCACCCCGAGGATTTCCCATCCGCCCTGATGGAAATCCAGCGCTGCTTCCAGGGCGCTTCGACCCGTGAATTCACGGTGCGATTGATCAACCGCGCCGGGGAAATCAGGGTGACCGAATGGTCCGCCACCAGCGATGGCCGCCTTCTGTATGCAGCGGGCCGCGATGTGACCGAACACCACGCCCTCCATCGCCACCTCGCGGAAAGCCAGCGCAGACTTGCGGAATCCCAGGCCATCGCCCGTCTGGGCAACTGGGAATGGCAGGTGGACGAGGATCGGGTCTACTGGTCGGATGAGATTCACCGCATCTACCAAATCGATCCCTCGGAACCGATCAACTATGCCACGGTTTTAAACAAAGTCCACCCCGATGACCGGGAACATTTCGACCAGGTCTGCTCCCGCTGGCTGACCTTGGGGAATGCCGAACCCTTTTGTTACCGGATTACACTCCCCGACGGCACGATTCGTCATCTCCAGGCCCTGGTGCAGGTGGATCGGAATGCCGATGGCCGGGTCATCCGTCTGTTCGGCACGGCCCAGGATGTCACGGAGTCCACCCTGGCCGCGCGCAAACTGCAAGAAAACGAAAAACTGTTCCGCACCATCTTCGAGCAGGCCGGTGTGGGCGTCGCCTTGCTCCATACCCCCACCGGACGCTTCGAAAGGATCAACCGACGTTACGCGGAGATGGTGGGGTACTCCGTGGAGGAGATGATCCTCAAGGGATTCCAGGAGATCACCCATCCCGACGACCTGCCGGCGGACCTGGCCAACCTGCAGCGCCTGATCGCCGGCAAATTGCGCGATTTCACCATGGAAAAACGCTACATCCACCGCAACGGATCGGTGGTGTGGGTCCGCATCACCGTCTCACCCCTGTGGAAGCCCGGCGACCCCCCGGAACATCACATCTCGGTGGTGGAGGATATCACCCTGCAAAAAATGGTCGTGGAACAACTCGGCATGGCCCGCGCGAACCTGGAACAGCGCGTCCGGGAGCAGACCGCACATCTCGTGGAAACCAATACCCGCCTGACCGGCGAGGCCGCCAAGCGCATCCGGCTGCAAAAGGAATTGATGTTCGAGCGCGACAAGCTCTATGGCATCCTGGAGGCGATGGGTGACCGGGTCTACATCGTGGATCAGGCATTCAACGTGGTGTACATCAACCCGGCGTTGGAAAAAACGCATGGTCCCCTGACCGGTGCGAAATGCCATGCCTATCTGTACCAAATCGATGCCCCCTGCCCCTGGTGCAAGTCCGACAGGGTGTTTGCCGGCGAATCCATCGCCTGGGAATGGCACTCCGACAATACGGGCCGGACATTCGAGCACTACGAGGCCCCCTTGCGTGCCACGGACGGTCGGATCGGCAAGATCGCCTTCCTCCACGACATCACCAATGCCAAACGGGCCGAAAGGGAACTGCGGGAGAGCGAGGAACGGTATCGATCCCTGTTCGAATCGGCCCCGGATGCCATCTTCCTCGCCGATCCGGACAACGGGTTGCTGCTGGATGCCAACGCCGCCGCCTGCCGGATGACGGGATACTCCCTGGAAGAGATCCAGGGCCTCCATTTTTCCCAATTGCATCCCCTCGAATCCCGGGAGACGATCTGGGAATCGTTCAAGGAGCATGCCGGTGATGTCACCAACACGACACCCGGTGTTGCCGAGGCGACGCTCCTGCGCAAGGACGGTCGGGTGCTGCCCGTGGAGATCACCGGAACCGTGCATGTCAACGCGGGCAAACCGGTTTTGCAGGGGGTGTTCCGGGACATCTCCCTCCGCAAGGAGGCGGAAGAGGGACTGCGACTGCGGGAGGAAATCCTCAACAACATGACCGAAGGGGTGGCCCTGATTCGCGCCAGCGACGGGATCATCGTCTATGCCAATCCCGAATTCGAGGCCATGTTCGGTTATCCCGCCCAGGGCCTGATCGGACAAAACATCGTCGTTCTCAATGCCGCCACGGATCGCTCCCCGGAGGAGACCGCCCAGGAGATCATCGCTGCCCTGAATCGCGACCGATTCTGGCGCGGGGAGGTCCTCAACCGCCGCATGGACGGCTCCACGCTCTGGTGTCAGGCGGTGGTCACCCAATTCGAGCATCGACAGTACGGAACCGTCTGGCAGACCATCCACCAGGACATCACCGAACGCAAGAAGGCCGAGCAGTTCCGTCAGAAGAACGAACAGCGTTTGCGGATGTTTCTGGAACTCGACCGGGATCTGACGAGGATGAACGAGGCCGAGGTGTGCCTCCGGGCGCTGGAGATCGCCGTGGCGGTGACCAACAGCGATGTCGGCTATCTGCACATCGTCAACGAGGATCAGGAGAGCCTGCGCCACATCACCTGGAATCGGCATGCCCAGCAGTTATGCAAAACCGACTGCCTCGCCCACTATCCTCTTGCGCAGGCGGGCATCTGGGCCGACGCGATCCGTCAGCGGTGCACCGTGATCCACAACGACGTTGCCAACGACCCTGGGCGCAAGGGGATGCCGGCAGGCCATTTCCGCGTGGGGCGCCACATGAGCACGCCGGTGATGCGGGAAGAGAAGGTCCACATGATCATCGGCGTGGGCAACAAGGATCTGGCCTACGATGCCAACGACGCCGCCCAGTTGGAACTGGCGGCCAACGAGGTGCAACTGATCCTGTCGCGCTGGCGTGACCAGGAGACGATCAAGCTGGCCCACGCCCAGGCCGAGTCCGCCAACCGGGCCAAGGGGGATTTTCTGGCCGCCATGAGCCACGAGATCCGCACGCCGATGAACGTGGTGCTGGGCATGGCGGAAATGTTGCTGGAGACCGATCTCACGGCGCATCAGCGTCATTTTGCCCAGACCATGCACCAGTCGGGCAAGACCCTGCTGGGGGTGATCAACGACATCCTGGATTTCTCCCGCATCGAGGCGGGACGCATCGAGTTGGTGGACGAGACCTACTCGCCGCGCCAGGTGGTGGAGGAGACCGCCCGACTGATGCGCATCGCCGCCGAACAGAAGGGACTGGCCCTGGATGTGGTCATCGACACGGAGATTCCGGAGGCCATCACCGGCGACGAGAACCGCGTGCGGCAGGTCCTGATCAATCTGCTGGGCAACGCGGTCAAGTTCACCCAACGCGGTCGCATCACGGTGCGTCTGGCCCGGGAGCCGTTGCAGAGGGATTGGTTGGCCTTCGAGGTGGCCGATACCGGCATCGGCATCCCCCTGGAGCAGCAGGGGCACATCTTCAAGCAATTCATCCAGGCGGACAGCGGGATTTCCAGGCGCTACGGGGGGACCGGCCTGGGGCTGGCCATCTCCCACCGGCTGGTCGGGCTGATGGGGGGAACCATCCGGTTGCGCAGCCAGCCGGAAGAGGGCAGTGTTTTTTCTTTCCTGCTGCCGGCAACCGCCGTCGCCCTGCCCGCAGACCAGGCCGACCGGTTGACGGAAACGGATCCCGCCGCCGCGATGCGGGGAATGCGCATCCTGCTGGCAGAGGATGTGGAGGAGAACCGCCTGCTGATCGAGGCCTATCTGATGAAGACACCGCACCAACTGGTCATGGTGGAGGACGGCGTGGAGGCCGTGGAGCGCACTGCGCGCGAGGCGTTCGACGTGGTTTTCATGGACGTGCAGATGCCCAGAATGGACGGCTACACCGCCACCCGCCGCATCCGGGAGCGGGAACGGGAAACGGGCTGCACGCCCATGCCGATCATCGCCCTGTCGGCCCATGCCATGGAGGGGGAGCAGGAGCGCAGCCGGGAGGCCGGTTGCGATTTCTATTTGTCCAAGCCGATCGGCAAGAAGGCCTTGCTGGAGGCCCTGCAACGGATTGCTATGCAAACTGGACCATCATAATGAAAAAGAGTTTTATTACGCCAAGAAAATTTCTCAAAGAAACCGCAAAAGGCACACTCTTCCGAGTCATCGATTTTCGTGGTGACTATTGGCGCACGATTCCGGGCGCGATTCCCGTGCAGTTCGATTACGACATCTTCTTCGAGGAGGAGGGCTGGACCCAGGACAAACTGGGCGTGGCCTTCAGCACGGAGATGGACATCGTGCTGGTCTGTGAAACGGGCGGCAAGAGCCGGGAGGCCATCAAGCTGTTCAAGGACCAGAACCCGAAAAGCCGTTTCTCCCTCTACAGCCTGGACGGCGGCTGGATGGACTATCTGGAACTGGCAAAACAGCTGACCAAAAAGATGGTCAAACAGGAACAACTTCTGGACGAACTGACCGACATCCGCACCTCAAGGGAACGGTTTCAGCACATTACCAACGGTCTGCTGCGCAAGGAGGCGTCCTGGTTCCGGAGACTCTTTTCCTGAAAAACCATCCCCCCCCTCATGCATGAAACAGCGTACTGGAAAGATACCGGTCCCCGCGATCCGGCAAAATCGCCACGATCACGGCGGGCGTGGTGAGTTCTCCCGCCAGACGCAAGGCGGCGGCCACCGCGCCACCGGCGGAATGACCGGAAAAGATCCCCTCCTCCCGCGCCAACCGCAGGGTGATCTCCCTGGCCTCCCCCTCGTTGACATCGATGATCCGATCCACCCGTTCCGGCTCGAAGATCTTCGGCAGATACGCCTTGGGCCAGCGCCGGATGCCGGGAATCCGGGATTCGGCGTCCGGCTGCACACCGATGATCCGGATCGCCGCATTGCGCTCCTTCAGGGCACGCGAAACCCCCATGATGGTCCCGGTGGTCCCCATGGAACTGACAAAATGGGTGATCGTGCCCGCAGTCTGCGCCCACAACTCCGGCCCGGTGGTGCGGTAATGGGCGCGCCAGTTGTCCGGATTGGAGAATTGATCGAACAAAAGCCCCTCCCCGGCAGCCACCATCTCCCGCGCCCGGTCGATGGCCCCCTCCATGCTCCCGGCCTCCGAGGTGAGTTCCAGGGTCGCCCCGTAGGCGGTCATGGTCGAACGCCGCTCCAGGGTCATGTTCTCCGGCATGACAAGAGTAATAGCGTAACCCTTGCGCGCGGCGATCATGGCCAGGGCGATGCCGGTATTGCCGCTGGTCGGCTCGATGATGCGCATCCCGGGCCGCAAAATGCCCCGCGCTTCGGCCCCCTCGAAGAGACTCAAGGCAGCACGATCCTTCACCGACCCGGCGGGATTGTTCCCCTCCAGTTTGACCAGCAGCCGAATGCCCGGCAGATGCCGGGCCAGACGGGTCAGTTCCACCAGCGGGGTATTGCCCACGCACGCTTCCAGTGTCATCATCGCTTCTCGCCCTCCCCAGGGGCCATCCGGGTCAGCGGGTCCTGCCGGAAATAGCCCTGCAGTTGTCGATAGATTTTTGGATACCCTGCCATCAGATCGTCCGGGGCGACAAAAAAGGTCTCGCACGCCACGGCGAAGAATTCCGCCGGACTCTCGGCGGCATAAGGGTCCATCCAGGACTCCTCCTCCCGGTCGATGGCCCGGTGCAACGCCCCGTAGGCCGCCGTGAAATCCCGGATCCAGCTGCCCGTGTCCATGTCGCGCGGCAGTTCGGGCATGCCGTCGAAGGCCCCGTTGCGCACATCCAGTTGATGGGCCAGTTCATGGATAACCACATTCATGGCGTAATCCCAATCCCCGCGCATGTCCCGCAGCACATCCTTCCAGGAGACCAGAACCGGGCCGTTGGGCCAGGACTCGCCGATGCGCGGTTCCGGGGGATGGACCACACCGGCCAGATCGATTTCCGAGTCTGCCGGGATGAAGGTCCGGGGGTAGACGATCAGGGTCAACCAGTTGTCGTAGTACTCCAGCCCCAGATTGAGGATCGGCAGGCAGGCCTGCAACGCCAGCAGCTCACGCTGGGCGGGATCGAGCCGCAGCCCTCCCACCGGATCGAGATGTTTTTTCAGCAGAAAGGCCGCAGCCAGTTGCCGCAGACGACTCCGTTCCTCGTGACTCAAGCCGATGAAAGGCTGCCCAATCTGCAACCAATCCCGGCCTGCCGACTTCACTGCTTGAGCGCCCGGATCAAACACCCCTGGGCGACACAACTCAAAGGATCACCGGCGTAGCGCACCTCGGAGAGATCCAGGGGCCATTCGATCTCCTCCACCTGGGTGCGGATGGTATCCAGGAACCCCCCGGCCAGGGAGGTCCCCCCGGAAATGATCATCGGAATTCTGTCCGGAAACCCCAGATCCAGATCCCGGCGTTCCAGTTCCTGCACGGCGCTCTTGACCACGAACTGGATGAGGTTCTTGTAATAGTACCCCAGGGCCTCGCGCACCTTGCGCTCCTTCTTGCGTCCGCTGTCGTAGCGGTCGAGGTGGAACTCCTTTTCCTTGATGGCCACCACCCGGTTGGGGATGGTCCCCACGGCGGTGGCCACGTTGTCGTCGATCCAGTCCCCGCCCCGGTTCAGGGCGAACTCCAGCACCGGGATCGACTTGTAGACCACCGCCACGTTGGTCAAGCCGGCGCCAAAGGAGATGCTGATGCCGGAAAAATCGGAATCCGCGCACTCCGCGTAGATGATGGCGGTCGCCTCGTTGAGCGGCTCCGCATCGAAGCCGATCTCGCCGATGATCCGGCTGAGAATGTTGCGATGATAAAGAACATTCGACTTCGAATGGACCGGATCCCCCGGCACCGAATAGACGCATTTCCCCGCCTTGGCGCCTGGCGGCAACTGGAGCAACTCGCGGATCATGACCGCCAGGATGTCCGTGGAGTTGATGTCCTCCGGGCTGATCATCCCCTTCTGCATGGTGCGGTTGAGGCGATGACCAAAAATATTAGCAAAATTATAGGCATCGTTGGAGAGAATAAACACCCCTTCGTCGATGCGGGCGTGGCTGATCCGCGAAAGATCCATCCCTTCGATGTTCACGTCGTCCACGGTGAGAAAGACATTCCGCAGCGAGGCGATTTCGATCTTGCTGGCCTTGTTGACCCGTGCGCAGACCAGGTTCATGGTGCCCACGTCCAGGCCCAGATTGACCTTGCCGATGGGGGTTTCCGTTGGCGAATCGTTCATGAGACGACTGACTCCCGATGTATGGACTGAAAGGAAAAACCGCGAAAATTCACGAACCGCGTTGCATGGAGGCCAGTTTTCTGGCCACATCCTCGACGCTGCGTTCCACGGTGCGATGGCCGTGGGCCATCACGGTGCGACCCTCGCCGCCACCCGACTGGATGGCGGGGATGAACGGCTCCTCCGCACCGGGGGACCTGCCGGGCTGGAAAGGCGCCGGCTGCTCCATCTCCTCGGCCACGGATTCGACCGGCAGGGACTCCATCCGTTCCAGCCGCGCCAGGATCGCCCGCACATCCTCGGCGATGCCGTCCAGGCGGCGGTCCTGGGCCTCCAGGGGGATCAGGATCCCCACCACCACCACCAGCGCCAGTGCGGCCAGATAGACCTCCCTCGACCAGCTGTGGGGGTGGAACAGGGCAAACCCCAGCATCACTCCCACCACGATTCCGCGCGCGAGGTTGATCATCGCCGCTCTAGCTCCGTTGCGTTTCCAGGGCGCTCAACCGTTCGGCGTTCTGCCGCACATCGCCCGTCACCACCTTTTTGTCCCCTTGCGGCGATGCCCCCAGCACCTCGCCCTTGCGAATGTTCGGCATGTAATCACCATCGATATGGGGTTCGGTCTTGCGCAGGGCCTCTTCCACCATGTTGGGGTGTTCCTGGGCGGCCCGATTCAGGAACTGCTGCAAATTGCTCCACTGGGCCTGCCGATTCCAGCGCCGTCCCAGCCACAACAGGCCGAACACGAACACCACACCGCCGAGAATCATGGCAACCGTGGCCGAGCGGCCAGCGCCCTCCGGCGCAACCGCTTCGCCACTCCCTTCCACCACGGCGCCCCGCTCCCGCAACGCCTGCTCCAGGACCGCAATCCGGTTCGCCAACTGTTCGCCGCCGGAGGTGTTGTTCTCCAGGGCCGTCAGCCGGGCATCCATTTTGGCCTGCTGCGCCTGATTGTTGCGCAAGACCTGGGTGAGTTCCCCCAACTGGGCCTGCAACTGCATGAGGATGTTCTCCAGGCCCGGCGACGGAACGGGACGCACGGCAGGCTCGCCGGGAGCGGCGACCGACGATGCGGGGGCGCTGACTTCCGGGGCCGTCTGCTGGCCGATGGGGGGCAGGAACGATGTCGCGGGAGGGGGGGCCACGCTTTGCCCGGCCAGGGTCTGCTTCCAGATCTTGAGGTGCGCCATGGTCTGGATCCGCGCCTCCCGATCCTTGATGCTTCTGATCTCCTCCAGGGTCGGCACGTTCAGCACCCCACCGGAGATGAGGTTGTTCATGTTGCTGGCCAGAAAATGGTCCGAGTTGCGCTCGAAGATGGCGACCATGATCTGGAAAGTCGATACCCCCTTCTGACGCAGGGCATTGGCGATGGAGGTCAGGTTCTCCCCTTCCCGGACGGGTCCGTAGCGCAGGGGCTTCGGCCCGAGACGCGCCCGCTCCCCGGAGCGCACCGGGGCTTCCTCGGCACTGGCCGGCGGCGGTTCCTTGACCGTGGCCGTGGCCGTTTTTTTCTCTTCCTGCTTCTTCTCTTCCGGCTTCTTTTCTTCCGTCGGCGGGGTCTTTTCCTGTCGCTCCGCAGGCTTCTTCGCGGACTTCGACGCTTTCTCCTTCCGGGTCTCTTCGGGCTGAACATCCGGGCCGCCCGGCAGGGCAACCTTGTCCGGGGAGAGTCCCGCATTGGCAGCCGGTTTGATGACAGGGGCTGCGGCCTCCTCCTGCTTCGGAGAGACCAGCGAGGGTTCCGGCTTGATGCGAAAAACCGGAAAATTGGTATGTTTGCTGGAGGAGACCTGCAACAGCAGATCGAAGGTCTTCTGCGGCAAAGGCTCCCTGGAGGTGAGAAGAATGCGTGGTCCCTTGTCGGTGACCTGAACGCTCGCCTCGATGGCGTCGAGCAGCGGGGCGCGGTTCAGGCCCAGCACCTTGTAATCCACCGCCTTGCCCACCTTGACGGACTTGATCTCCTCGCTTTCGCCCAGACGCAGGGGGATCTCCGCTTGAAACCGTTGCGTGGGCGCATTGAGAATCGCGATCTCCCCAACCTCGAAGGCCGGAAGCTCCCCGGCCCGCAACGCGACCAGGCCGGCCAACACGGCTAATGCAATCCGACGTTTTTCCACGATGATCATCCTGCACCCAAAAGAATTCTTGCCCGATGGGAATTCTAGCCGACTCCGGCCCCGTTCGCCATGGTTCTTGCTTCAAGTCATGAGAAAACGCCGTTCCGTGCCCGTCAGCACCAGACAGGTCAGGTGACCGGAAAAATAGGCGCCGGTATCGATCCCGATGCGGTTGCGGGTGATGACCGGCTCCTGACTGACGGTGTGGCCATGCACGATCATTTTCTCCAATCGCCCGGCATGATTCAGGAACGGCTCGCGAATCCACAGCAAATCGGGAATTTTCTGCAAATCGAGTGGGGTGGAGGGACGCACCCCGGCATGAGTGAAAAAATAATCCCCCAATTCGAAACGCAACCGCAGCGAAGCAAAAAAAACCTGATGACGCTTGGGAATCGTTTCCACGAGTTTGTCCCGCAGTTCGCGCATCCGCTCTTCCGCCGCGATGCGGTTTGGCACGCGCACCTGGTAACTCAGGGCGGTGGACATGCCGCCGAACAGGGTCCAGGCATGCCCGGCGACCGGATTGGAGAGAAAATCCTGCATTTCGGCTTCGTGGTTGCCTTTCAGGTAGACCGCCTCGCAACCGGGGACCGGTTCGTCCAGGAGGAGATCGATCACCCCCTTGCTGTCATCCCCGCGGTCCACGTAATCCCCCAGATAGACGACAAAGGCCTGCCGGGGAGCGGATCCGTTGGCCAGATCCTCGGCGATCAGGCCGTGCATGCGGCGCAGCAGATCGGAACGGCCATGGATGTCGCCCACCGCGTAGACCCTCACGCCGTCCGGGACGGCGGGCGGGAAGGGGTCCTCCAGCATCACCGTGGGCATGGGGAGAGGTGCGGCCTCTTCCTCGAGCGCCTGCTCCCCGCCGAACCATTTTTTCAAAAAACGCAACATCCCTGCCCAACCCCATGCGAGCCGTACCTGTTTGTTATCGAAACAATCGTGAGTATTGTCCAACAAGCGGTCACTTTCGTCAAGCCTCTCCCTGCAAACGTCACGGCAAACCGTGGACCACCCAGGCCTCCCGCACCTGACCATCGCGCACCAGCACGGCCCAGCGGGGGGAAAAATGCCAGACCTCGCCCTCCGCGACACGGCGCGAATCGCGCGGGGTGCCCAGCTTGCCGGTCAGGGCGGCGGCGCTTCCCAAAGAGATGCCACGCAGGGCCACCATGGTCACGTAGCCATCCAGGGCCAGGATTTCCGACTTCGCCCCCTGGCGATGGATGACAGCCTGTTGCCGGTCGTGGGTCCCGCCGAGATGGGTGACCCGCCAGCCGTCCAGGATCCGATCCCGTTGCAAGGCATCGAGATCCGCACCGGGCGCGATTGGCAACGGCCAGGGCGGCGTCGGCAGGACCCCCTTGCGGGAGGGAGGTTTTGCGCAGGACTTGCGGATCTGTGCGCAGACGGTTTTCGCGTAAGGGGCGGGCAGCAGCGCCGCGCCGGAGGCAAGACGCGTCCAGGCGGCACGGCTGTTCCTGCCCGCCTTGCGCAACGCCAGGGCATGATTGAAGAGCAACGAGGCCGGGGCGCCCGCACGTCCGGCCAGGCGGGTCAACGGCGCCAGCAGGGTGTTGCCCACCCCTTCCCCCTGCCCGTCCAGATGGCGGAACAGCGCCAGCCAGCCGGCCACCTCCCGGTTGTCCGGGACGAGACGGGCCGCCTCCTCCATGGCAGCGCGCGCCTTGAGGGGATCCCCGCGCAGATGATGGGCGGTGGCCAGATTCAAACGGGCGGGCAGATAGGCCTCGTCCATCCCGGCGGCCTGTTCCAGGGATTCCACCGCCAGTTCCAGTTCGCGGCCCGGCGGATCGGAGAGCATGGGCGCCAACGGCTGTTTTCCCTCGCCGGAACGGTCGGAGCGCCAACCGGCCAGCAGGGGTTCCGCCCGGCTGGCGCCATCGAACCACACCGGCAGCCAAAACGCACTCTTCCCCTCGCCTCTGGGGGACCCCATCTCCTCCCGGGCCAGTTCCAGGTAGCAGGCCCCCAGGTTGTTGTAGACCTCACGGGAGGGAAAAATACGCAAATACTGCCGCAACAAGCGAATGGCAAGCTCGCACGAACCGAAATGGGCCAGCCGAACCGCGAAACGAAACAGGGGCATCCCCTCATCCAGGCGATCCATGCGGGCGCGTGCCGCCGTCTCGCGTGCCTCGGGAGTGGGGTGGGAGGCGGCAGAGGAGGCGGCGCGCAACCGGTCGTTCCAGAGCGCAAAGAAATTCTCCCGCACCCCCTGGCCGGAAGAAAACAGGGTCTGCACCGGATAACCGGCCACGGCGGCGTACAGAAACCCGAGATCATCGGCCTCGGCCTCCCTGCCCGCCAGACCGGCCTGGGCGTCAGCGGTCGCATTCCGGCGCGGTCGCAAGCCGGCGGGCAACGGATGGCCATCGCTGTCCCAGAAATCGTTCTTGGCCAGATGGGCCAGTTCGTGACCCAGGATGAAGGCGATCCGGGCATCCCCGGCCTCCTGGGAGAGATTGCGGGTGGCCAGTTGCACCGCGCCGGCGGAAAGCAGCAGATTGCCGTCCGGCAGGGCGAACGCCCACGGCTCGTCCGGCTGGTTCACCACAAAAAGGCGCGGCATGCGGTTGCCGCGTTTGTCTGCGACATCGCGCACCCGGTCGAAGACACGCAGCACGCGGGCCACCTGGGGATTCTCTTCCGGCTTCATGAAGCCGTATTTTTTTTCCAACAAGGCGAACGCGTCGTCGAGATTGGCCGATTCTGCCCCTGCCAGGCCCAGACCGGCCAACAGGAGCAGGATCGACTGCGCAAGTCGCCGGAGATGCAAAAGGGTCATAACAACAGGCTGTCCGCGATGGTGGCACAGGCTTTCCGGATGCCCCGGCAGACACGCGGGGCCGTTTCTCCGGTCAGGGGGGCAGCCAACGCCCGACCGATGGCCTCCATCTCCTGGCGCGGCACCCGCGCCTCGGGCTGGCCGGCCTGCTCCCGGTCCTGCAACCGGTCCAGAAGGGCACTGCCGATGGCCGTGTGGTCCCGCAGCCACGACGGAGACGGGGCGTCCTGACAGGCGCTTTGCAACAGCATGGTCCAGCGCCCCAACTGGTAATAGAGTTCCGCCCCCCGCTCCATGGCGGGTGGCGCGGTTTCGGCCTGACCGCTCAACAGATTGCGACCCGCCTCCACGCCTGCCAAAAAGGCCTGGCGCAGGGGCGCGGGGCCGGGAGTCTGGGCAAAGCCCAAGGCCACGGCAGGGGCGGCGCTCCCCGCGAAGGGCCGCACCCCATGCGAAATGGCGGATCGGTAGGCCACGGAGAGCATGCCCGCCGGATCCGGGACGAACGGATTCCAACGCACGATCACCAGCAAAAGACTGGCCGCCAGCGCCAGGGTGGCGATGGCGACGTAGCGTGGCGCGGGCCGACGCTTGAAATCGATCACGTTGTCGGCAGGCGATGCGGCGTCCTGGTTTGCAGCGCCCCGCAGCCACAGTCGATAACAGTCGAAACAAAGATCCAGATGCCGCAACAGCGCCTGGCGATCTCCCGACGACAGCCTGCCCTCTTGCAAGGCGACGAAGCGCTCCGGGGCGGGACAAACCCCTTCTTCCCCCGGCATTTCCTGTCCGGCGGCCAGGGTCAGCAGCACCGCCAGTTCTCCGCCCGATTTTTCGTTCATGGTTCGCCCTCCTGTCCGACCGTGCGATGAATTCCCCTCCCCGCATGATCTGGACGGTCACGACCGCCCTCATTCGTCGTCACGCTCACGGGGATTTTTCCTCTTCGGCCAGCAGCGCCCGCAGGGTATCGGACAATCCGGCCCGTTCCATGGCCTTGCGGATGCGCTCCAGGAGACGGCGATGGCGTCCATGGACCTGATTGACGTTCCAGCCCAGCATGCGACCCACCGTCGTCACTTCCAGGCCATCCTGATAGATCAGTTTCAACAGCAACCGCTCCTCGGCGGTCAGTTCCACGGCCTCGCGAATCCGTTCCAGCAACCGCCCGCCCGCCGCCTCCGGGGTCTCGGGGTCCTGGGTCAGAAAGCGATGGAAGGCGCCCAACACCGTCTCGCGCTGTTGCCGGATCTTGTGATCTTCCGGGGAGAGGTGATGGAGCGCGCCATCCGCTCCGGCCAGGTCTTCGAGGATCTCCTCTTCCGTGGCGACTTCCATCACGGCCTGCCTGCCGCAATCGGTGGCCTTGCGCAGCACGGTCTCGATGGAGGCCCAGACCACCGGCTCCGGACGCCCGCCCGGGGCCGTGCCGCTCAGGAACGAGACCACACCGGCGGGGGGCATCCCTTCCAGACAGAGCAGGCGATACACCTCCTCCATGAAGGGGCCAAGCTCCGTGATCCAGCGCGGTACGCGCGCGCGACCCAGGCGGGTGCGGGCGAAGTCCTCCAGCATCCGCCACGCCACATGGGTGAAATAGGTGGCAAAAGAGGCCTGGGAGCGTCCCTCGTAGGCGCGCAGGGGTTCCCAGTCGTTTCTGGCCATGGCCCGCTGGGTATGGAGCATGGCCTCGTCGGCCAGATTGGGGTCCGTGAAGCGCCGCCGGGCGAGGGTTTCCAGCCTCTGCCACTGTTGCAGGAACAGTTCCCGGAAATCGTTGCCGCTGCTGGTCATGTCACCCTGGGGCCGATGGTGGCTTTTGGAAAAGTGCGTCATGGTAGCCGATTGCCATGAAAAAGGGAAGATTTTTCATACCGAAAGCCACCACGGCAGCAAAAACGAAAAAATTTTGCCCCGACGCGACAAACCCGCCGACGGGCGCCGTCCATGTTGGCAAGAGGCACACGGAAGGTTGGTTGAAAGACAACCCCGAAACCAAAAAACCAATGGCAACATAACATACAAAGGAAGACCAAAATGAACAAAATGACGATGAGTGCGATGGCTTTTGTGGCGGCTTTGATGGTTTCCGGCATCTCCATGGCCGGCAGCGACGCCCAGGCCACCGGCAAGGCGGAACCCGCGGTCAAAAACGAGACCGCAGTCACCACCGGGGAGGTCAAGGAGAACAAGGGGACGCAACCGGCGGCCAAAGAGCAGAAGGCCACCCTCGCCACCAAGCCTGCCGCCGCCCCCGCCGGCAAGCAGGCCGTGGACAAGGGCGACAAGCCGCAAGCCGCAACCGCCGCCAAGAGCGATGCCAAGAGCAACGCACCCGCGCCGGTGGAAAAGAAGGAAACCGCCACCAAATGAGTCGTTTCGCTGGTTGCCGGCGAAACACACTGGCCGCGCACGGACGATCACGACCTGCGCGGCCATTTCGGGGGGGCGTCACGCCCCCCACAATTCCCAATCATGATTTATAAGGTAATGAGCAGGAAGCCGTTCATGCTTCCCGTGCCGAATCGGTTCGACGTTCCGCCAACATGCGTTCCGTTCCCCCCCCCTTGCCGCTGCCACGAAAAGAGACGACCGCCTGCCCGAATCCGGCCTCATCCCGCCCGGCAGAGGTTGCCTGCAGATCTTGGCGATACTCGAGGTAGCCGATGAAGTCCAGCACCTCCTGCGCCAGGATTGCCGGCAGACGACGCACTTCGTGTTGAATTTTTTCGGCGATGTCCATGCTCATCCATTTTCCTCCTGCTGTTTCATCATCCCGGCCATTGGTGATCATGAGGCAATTTCGTCCGCACCCATTCGGCAAAATTTGCCGTATCCCCGTCCGAAAACCGCGTCTGGAGCGCTATCGCCAATTGGCACCAATCATGCTTGACTGGGTTGCGTCAACGACCAACAGGAGCCAACGAGCATGAATACATCCCTTTTACACAACGCATCGTGGATCAACCAGGCCCTCTCCATCGTGGAAGCGGGACCCAGACACCCGGCCTTCGACGACGCGTGGGAATACCTGGCCATGAGCAAGGAACCCGCCGTTCGACTGGCCATGCGCACCGCCATGGAGGAGATCTTCGGTCCCCACCCCCAGCCCACGGGCTATGCCGAGGACGGCGACCCCTACTGGCGCACCTCCCTCATCGCCGCCTACCTCGACATGCCCGAGGAGGAGATCATTGCCACCGCCCTGGAAATGCAGGAAAAATGGGGCGAGATGGCCGGTGTCGCCGACACCGCCGACCTCCACCCCATTCACTGAGTCACTCAACGACGATATTGGGAAATTTCGGGGCATCGAAGCCCATGGTGGCCACCCGGGCCGCGATGCGCGAGGCGATCTCCCGGTAACGGGCCGCCTGCGGGGAGTCGGGACGCGCCACCATGATCGGCTTGCCCGCGTCCATGTCCTCGCGGATGCCGATGTCCAGGGGAATGTCGCCGAGAAACTCCATGCCCATGGCCTCCGCCTCGGCACGGGCGCCGCCATGCGCGAAGATGTCCGCCCGGTGACCGCACTGTGGACAGAGATAATAGGACATGTTCTCGATGACTCCCAGCACCGGGACATCCACCTTGAGAAACATGTTCACCCCGCGCCGCACATCGGCCAGAGCCACGGCCTGGGGCGTCGAGACGATCACCACACCGGTGATCGGCACCTTCTGGGACAGCGTCAACTGGGCATCCCCGGTCCCCGGCGGCAGGTCCACCACCAGATAGTCCAGATCGCCCCAGTCCACATCCCGCAACAACTGCTCCACCGCCATCCCCACCATGGGACCGCGCCACACCACGGGCTGGGACTCCTCCATGAAGAACCCCATGGAGATCGTTTTCAACCCATACGCCATCACCGGCGCCATCTTGCGCCCCTCGCCCGGCTCCGGCTTCTCCTGGACATCCAGCATGCGCGGCAGGCTGGGACCGTAGATGTCCGCATCCAGAATCCCCACCCGCGCCCCGCTGGCCAACAAGGCGAGCGCCAGATTGACCGCCGTGGTGGATTTGCCCACCCCACCCTTGCCGGAAGCAACCGCGATGACGTTTTTCACCCCAGGCAGCAGATCCCCGGTGGCCTTCTTTTGCGCCTGACGCACCTGAGCGGTCATGCGCACCTCCACCCCGGTCACCCCAGGCAGGGCCGCGACCACGTCATGGGCCTGCTTTTTCAATAAATCCTTCATCGGACAGGCCGGGGTGGTCAACTCCACCTGGAACGACACCTGGCCACCCTCGACGCGCAACTCCTTGACGAATCCCAATGAGACGATATCCCGCTTCAAATCCGGATCCATGACCCGCCGCAACGCGCCCAGAACCGCATCCGTATCCACCTGTGACATTCCGATCCTCCGTGACTGGTTGGGTTTGAAAAAGGCCATGGTAACATAAAAACGGCATCAAGCCATTTTTTTTTCATTGTGGCGCTTTTGCATAAGGTGTAATTATTCAGCCGCTTTGACTTTCCTCCACTTTGCAAGGATTGAGTTCGCCATGACGGATTATATCATGATTCTGCTCAGCACCATTCTGGTCAACAATTACGTGCTGTCGAAGTTCCTGGGCATCTGTCCCTTCCTGGGGGTCTCCAAAAAGGTGGAAACCGCCATCGGCATGGCCTACGCGGTGGTCTTCGTCATCACCCTGTCGTCGATCATCACCTGGCTGACACAACGCTATATTCTCACGCCGCTGGGTGTGGAATACCTGCAAACCCTCTCTTTCATCGTCATCATCGCCGCGCTGGTGCAGTTGACCGAGATGATCGTCCACAAGACCAGTCAATCCCTGTACGACGCCCTGGGGATCTTTCTCCCGCTGATCAGCACCAACTGCGTGGTGCTCGGGGTGACGATCATCAATATCCAAAAAGAGATGAACTTTCTGCAGGCCACGGTCAACGGCTTCGGCGCTGCCGCCGGCTTTGGCCTGATTCTGGTGCTGTTCGCCGGCATGCGGGAGCGGATCGACCTCTCCGATGTCCCGGTCCTGTTCCGGGGAGCGCCCATTTCGCTGATTACCGCCGGCTTGCTCTCCCTGGCCTTCATGGGCTTCGCCAGCATGGTCAAATAGAAGATATCGAGGAACAGACATGATCGAAGCGATATTGAGTATGGGTGGTTTGGCGCTGGTTTCCGGACTGGGACTGGGTTATGCCGCCATCAAATTTCACGTGGAGGGCAACCCCCTGGTCGAAAGCCTGACGGCGGCACTGCCGGCATCCAACTGCGGCAACTGCGGCTATCCCGGCTGTCATGCTTACGCCGAGGCCCTGGCCGGCGAGGAGAAAATCTCCATCGGTCTGTGCACCCCCGGTGGCGTTCCGACCATGGAGTCGATCGCTTCCCTGCTGGGGGTCGAACCCGTCGCCATGGAAGCCCACGGTCCACGCGTGGCCTTCATCCACGAGGAGAAGTGCATCGGCTGCACGGCCTGCATCAAGGCATGTCCGGTGGAGGCCATCATCGGCGCCAACAAGCAGTCCCATACCGTGGTCGCGGAGATGTGCACCGATTGCGCGGCCTGCGTCGAACCCTGCCCGGTGGATTGCATCGAAATGGTCCCGGTGACCACGAGCATCTACACCTGGCAATGGAACAAGCCGGATGGATCCGGCACGATCCATTAACCCTTCCGCCCAACGAGAGAAGACAACATCATGGGTATCATGATTTCCGCTTTGAGAAGATTTCACGGAGGGGTCCATCCCAAGGAGTACAAGGAACTCTCCCGCCATTGCGCCATCGAGGGGATTCCCCTCCCGGAGCGCCTGTATGTCCCGTTCCATCAGCACATCGGCGCCCCGTGCGATCCCTGCGTCGCCCCGGGGGAGAAGGTGCTCAAGGGGCAGATGATCGGACGGGCAGGCGGCTACGTCTCTGCGCCGATCCACGCCCCCACCTCCGGCACCATCGAGGCCATCGTCGAACATGTGGCGGGCCATCCGTCGGGTTTGACCATGCTCTGCGCCGTGCTCGTCCCGGACGGCAACGACCAGTGGCACCCCGACCTCAAGGGTCTGGTGGATCCCCTGGACCTCGAACCCCAGGAGATCCGCGACAAGATCCGGGACGCCGGCATCGTGGGCCTGGGCGGGGCCACCTTTCCCAGCCACGTCAAGCTCACCCCGTCCAAGACCAGGCCGGTCGAGGTGTTGCTCATCAACGGCGCGGAGTGCGAACCCTATCTCACCTGCGACGCCCGCCTCATGGAAGAACGCTTCGCGGAGATCACCGACGGCATCCGCTACATGCTCCACGCCCTGCAAACCACCCAGTGCGTGGTCTGCATCGAGGACAACAAGCCGGGCGCGATCCAGGCGATGACCAAGGCAGCCAAGGAGACCCGCAACATCCAGGTGCTCGCCCTGCCGGTGATGTATCCCCAGGGCGCGGAAAAACAGCTCATCGAGGTGGTCACCGGTCGTCAGGTCCCCTCCGGCGGACTGCCGGGCGACATCGGGGTGATCGTCCACAACGTGGGCACCGCGCTGGCGGTGCGCGAGGCGATCCGTTTCGGTCGTCCTCTCACCCATCGCGTGGTGACGGTCACCGGCCAGGGCATCGCCCGTCCCGCCAACCTGGAGGTCCCCATCGGCACCCCGGTCCAGACCTTGATCGACCGTTGCGGAGGACTCAAATCCGGGGTCAAAAAGGTGGTCATGGGCGGACCGATGATGGGCCTGGCCCTCAATGACCTGCAGGTTCCGGTGGTCAAGGGGACTTCCGGCATCCTGGCCCTGATGGCCAACGAAACCGTCCAGAAACCGGAAGGGCCTTGCATCCGCTGCGGCAACTGCGTGCGGGTCTGCCCCCTGAAACTCACGCCGTGCGAAATGGCCTGGCGCGCCAGGCACGACCTGCTCGACCAGTTGGGCGATGTCCATCTCCAGGACTGCTGCGAGTGCGGCACCTGCGCCTATGTTTGTCCCTCCAATATTCCGTTGGTGCATTATTTCCGTTACGGCAAATTCGCCCTGGCAGCCCAGAAACGGGAAAAGGAGAAGACCGCCCTGACCAAGAGTCGCTCTGCGGCGAAAGAAGCGCGGGTGGCCGCAGAAAAAGCGGAAAAGGAACGCAAGAAAGAAGAGATGCGTCTGGCCATGGAGGCCAAGAAGAAAGCCGCAGCAGCAGCCCCTGCCCCGGCGGGAGAAAACCAGGCAACCACACCCCCTGAGGAACACGCACCCGCCGCCGCCAGACCTGGCGGAAGCGTCGCCCCCAGGGTAGCCAGAGAGAAGAATACGCCATGAGTAAGTTACCTTTGCTGGTCACCTCCTCCCCGCACGTACACGGGGGGAACTCAATACCGGGTATCATGAATGCCGTGATCTGGGCATTGCTTCCGGGCGCGGCCATGGGGGTCATGGTTTTCGGTTGGTCGGCACTCTTCGTGATCCTGATCACCGTCGCGGCCTGCATGGTCACGGAACGCCTGGTCAACGCCATACGCTCCCGGCCATCCACCCTGCCGGACAACTCTGCGGCCCTGACCGGTTTGCTGCTCGCCATGAGCCTGCCACCCAACTCCCCGTGGTGGGTGTGTGTCACGGGAGGATTTTTCGCCATCCTGCTGGGCAAGCATCTTTATGGCGGACTCGGCTACAACATGTTCAACCCGGCCCTGATCGCCCGCGTCTTTCTGCTCATCTCCTTTCCGGTGCAGTTGACCTCCTGGCCCTCCCCCTCTCCCCTGATGAGCGGCCAGGCCCACTCCCTGGCCGAAGGGCTGGCCTTGATCCTGTCCGGCCCCGCCGGTGCACCGGAACTCCTGGATGCGCTCTCGTCGGCCACCCCCCTGGGGCAGTACCGCACCGAACTCGGCCTTGGCCACACGGTCGCCGAGGCCCTGGGCGGGACCTACGCCTTCGACCTCCTCTCGGCGGCCACCGGCATGCTCAAAGGCTCGCTGGGCGAGACCTCCGCGATTCTGTTGACCCTGGGAGGTCTCTATCTGTTGCGCAAGGGCATCATCACCTGGCATATCCCCGGCGCCATGCTGGCGGGCTGCCTGGCGCCTGCCGCAATCTTCTGGTACCTGGACCCGACCAAATATCCGGATCCGTTGTTTCATCTGGTCACCGGAGGCCTGATTCTGGGGGCCTTTTTCATGGCCACCGACATGGTGACCTCGCCGATTTCCCCCGTCGGCCAGATCGTGTTCGGACTGGGATGTGGCTTGCTTACTTATGTCATCCGCACATGGGGCGGCTACCCGGAGGGGGTGTCGTTCGCCATCGTGATCATGAATGCGGCCGTGCCGCTGATCGATCAATATTCGCGTCCCGTGGTCTACGGCGCGCAGAAATCGAAAGCATAGGAGGCCATCAATGCCGCATTTCATAAAAATGGGTGTCGTCCTGATGGTAGTCGGCCTGATCGCCACCGCCATCCTGGCCGGCGTGGAGGATATCACCCGCGCTCCCATCGCGGACGCCAGACGCCAGGAACTGCTCAGTTCGCTGGCACAGGTTCTGCCCAAGGGGTTCGACAACTCCCCGGAAACGGACATCGTCCAGATTGCGGACAAACGGATCAACCGTCCGGCCAAACCGGTACCGTTCTACCGCGCCCGCAAGGGGAACACGCCGCTGGCAGCGGCCTTTGTGGTCACCGCCCCGGACGGTTATTCCGGCAATATCGAAATTCTGATGGGGGTCGCCACCGACGGCACGGTGATCGGGATCAAGGTGATCAACCACGCCGAGACCCCAGGTCTGGGTGACAAGATCGTCAAGACCGACTGGCCCAACGCCTTTGCCGGCAAAACCCTGAAGAACGCCAAGTGGGGCGTCAAGAAGGATGGTGGCGAGTTCGATCAGTTCGCCGGCGCCACCATCACCCCGCGGGCCGTGGTGGGCGCGGTCAAGCGGGGACTGGAATTCTTCGTGGAAAATCAGGAGCGGATCTTCAATACCCCGGCAACGGAGGGTGCCAAATGAGCGCGACCAGCACCAAAGAAATCATTGTCAACGGACTGTGGAAGAACAACAATATCTTTGTCCAGTTATTGGGCATGTGCCCCACCCTGGGGGTTTCCACCTCGGTTGAGAACGGCATCGGCATGGGACTGGCGACCACGGCGGTGCTGCTGGGATCCAACGTCGTGATCTCCATGTTGCGCAAGTTCATCCCCAATGACGTGCGCATCCCGGCCTTCATCATCGTCATCGCCGCCTTCGTGACCATCATCGACCTCTCCATGAACGCCTTCTGGCACGACCTGCACAAGGTGTTGGGCATCTTCATTCCGCTCATCGTGGTGAACTGCGTTATTCTGGGCCGGGCCGAGGCATTCGCATCCAAAAATTCGGTATGGGATTCCATTATCGATGGCATCTTCACCGGTTTGGGCTTCACCCTGGCCCTGGTCGTGCTGGGCGGAACACGGGAGATCCTGGGGGCCGGTCAACTGATGGGCCATGAACTCTTCAGCGCCGATTTTCACCCCGCACTGGCGTTCATTCTCCCCCCTGGCGCCTTCATTGCCCTGGGATTCATTCTGATGATCTACAAATGGCTCGACCAGAAGGGAGCATCCTCCAAGGCGTAACCACGAGCACACCGACGGAAACGAAACCGGGCACGGACCATTTCCTGCCCGGTTTTTTTCTTGCTGCAATTCAGCACAAAACGGGCTATGCTATAAAAGGTTTTTGCCAATCATCTCACCGTGTCCGGAGCTTTCGACATCATGAACGCCTTGCTTGTGGATGACATCGAGGAGAACCGCATTCTGCTCTCCAACATCCTGCAACCCTATGGCCACTGCGACGTGGCGACCAATGGTCAGGAGGCTGTGGAGATCTTCGAGGCGGAACTCCTGGACGGCAACCCCTACGACCTGATCTTGCTGGACATCATGATGCCGATCATGGATGGCCAGGAGGCCCTGAAAAAAATCCGCGAACTGGAAAAGACGCACAATGTCCCGGAAGAGGACCGGGCCGTGATCATCATGGCCACGGCGGTGGATGCCCTGTCCGAAGTCAACGAGGCCTTCGAAAAGGGGGGCTGCAGCGATTATCTCCACAAGCCGATCACCCGCGGCAAGCTCCTGGTCAAGCTGAGCGAGCACAATCTGATTCCGAAGGACTGGTGGAAGCAGACATGAAATGCCAATGCATGCCGGAGAGATGATCTTACGAAAAGGTTGACACCATGCGCCATATCCAGGTGATGCGATTGCTGGCCCGACACAAGGAGCATCTGAGCCGGGAATTCGGCGTGACCAGCCTGGCGCTATTCGGTTCCACTGCCCGGGATACCGCCAATGGAGAGAGTGACGTGGACCTGCTGGTGACCTTCGATGGTCCAGCCACGTCGGTTCGCTATTTCGGCGTACAGTTCTATCTGGAAGATTTACTGGGATGCCCGGTGGATCTGGTGACCGAAAAAGGACTCAGGCCGGAGTTGCGGCCATTCGTCGAACGAGAAGCCATTCATGTCTGAAACGGAAACGAATGACACCAACAGGATCTGGAGCTTCTTTCTCGACGACATGATTGCGTTTACCGAGAAGGTGTTATCCTACACGGCAGGAATGGATCGCCAGGGGTTTGAGCTGGATGGCCTGACTTATGATGCCACGGTACGCAATTTGGAACGGATCGGGGAAGCCGCCACCCATATTCCTCTCATAGTGCGTGATGCCGTGCCCTCCATACCGTGGCGACAGATTATCGCCACGCGCAATCGATTGATTCACGGTTATTTGGGTATCGATAACGACACCTTGTAGAGCATCATTCAGGACGATCTGCCAACTCTCCTGACCAACCTGCATCTCCTCAAGGAAAAACGGTAAAGCCTCCTTTTTGCCGCAACCTTGCTCACCGCTCCCGGAAGGCCTTGTTCACCGACGAGTAGATGGGTTTCAGCATGTACTCCATGAGAGTCTTGGAGCCGGTGTGGATGTCGGCCTGCACCGACATGCCGGGCAAGACCTCGTTGTACTTGGGATCGTTGCCCACATAGGAGTGCTCCAGCCGGATGATGCCCTTGTAATAGGGATTGTTCGGATCGGCCTGATCCTTGAACGTGGTGGCGGAAATCGATTCCAGTACCCCGTCGATCCCGCCGTAACGGGCGAAGTCGTAAGTGGTCACCTTGACCGTCACCCGCTGGCCCGGTCGGACGTGACCGATGTCCCTGGGGGAGATGCGGTTCTCGACGCGACGCGTGGCCTCCACCGGGACCAGCTCGGTCAACAGCCCGCCCGCAGGGACCACGCCCCGCAGGGTCTCCATCTGGAGATTCTTGACCACCCCCCGCACCGGGGCGCGCACCTCCAGGCGTTCTACCCGGTTGATCTGCCGCAGCATTCCCTCCTTTACCTGATTCAGCTCGGCAGAAATGGCGCCAAGCTCCTTGAAGGCATCCTGGCGCAGTTCGTCTTCCAGGGAGACCAGTTGCTTGCGCGCCTCGTCCAGATCCTTGCCGGCCCCATCCAGGTCGCCGAGGGTACGGGTCAAATCCCCTTCCACGCGGCTGCGATCCCGGACACTGGCAAGGGCGGAAAGCCGGGACATCACCCCCTTGGCCACGCCTGCCTTGCGCATGGCGACCTCTTCGTCGAAATAACCCAGCTGTTGTTCCAGCACGCTCTTCTGCGACGTGAGGGCGGCAATCCGGGTCCGACGCTGCTCCATCTTGGTTTTCAACACCTCCTGGCGACTCGCCCGGAAGGCACGTTGCGCGGCCAGCAACAGTGTCTGGTCACGGGTCAGATGGAAAAACTCCACAGGCACCTTCGCGAAATCCGGCTCCCGCTCCTCCAGGAACGCCTGGTTGCGGGCCACCTGGGCCTCCAGGGCGGCGGCCCGCGCCCGCATCTGGTTGAGTTCCGCCAGGGCGTTTTCCGGGGCCATCCGGAACAAGAGCTGTCCCTCCTCCGCAAGATCCCCTTCCTTGACCCGAATCTCCTTGACGATGCCTCCCTCCAGGTGCTGGATGAGTTGCACCGGGCCGGCGGGAATCACCTGTCCCACGCTCGAGGCCATCTCCTCCATGACCGAAAAGGAGGCCCAGATCACGAACACCACCACCACCGTGGCCATGGAGATCAGGGTCAGGCGGATCAGGCTGGAGAGACCCGACTCCTCCAGGACCACGGACTGTGCCAGATAGCGGCGTTGCTTGTTGCCGAGTTTGATTCCTTTTACCAGTTCCTTGTCCGGTTTCATCACATCGGCGATTTTTTCCGGTTTCAGGGATTTTTCTCCACCGCCACCTGGGGGAGGAACGGTACCTGGCGCAGCGGGCGGCGGCGGCGGTGGC
>JADGAR010000001.1:55283-144624 GCA_015231915.1 Magnetococcales bacterium | reverse complement strand
GCGGGGGGCTCTCCGGAACGGTTTCCAGCCACTCGGCCACCGGGATGCCGAATCCCTTTTTTTTGCGATGAATGATCGTATCCGGCAGCAGACCGGTCATGGCCCGCTTGAGCAGATATTTGCGCACGCCGCGTCGCATCTTGAATTCATGGGGCAGCCGCCGGGCAAAGGCAACCACGTCATTATCCAGAAACGGGGCGCGCACCTCAAGCGAAATCAGCATGGAGGCCCGATCCACCTTCACCAGGATGTCGTCGGGCAGATAGAGGCATGCGAAATATTCCAGGGTCTTGTCCACCGGGTGGCTGACTTCGGAATCCTGCCACACCTCCAGGGCTTCGCTGTAGAGGAGTTCCGGGTCGATGGGCTGGTGCCACAGATCGGCGATCTCGTCCGGTTGCAGAGGGGCCATCCAGGTGGGATTCCAGAGGGGCATGGGGTGGGAGACCCCGGCCAGAAAGCGGCGCAGCTTGAAGTCCAGGCTCATGTTGCTGCCGGAGCGCGGCAGCAGCCCGGCCAGGCGGCGGATGCCACGATGGAGCGCCCCGGGGACCAGGCGGTGATAGAGACGGCCTGCGGCCAGTGCCTGGAACGGGTCGTAGCCTGCGAACAGTTCGTCCCCGCCATCGCCTCCCAGGGCCACGGTGACGTGGGCGCGGGTGAAGCGGCACAGCAGGTGGGTCGGCAGGATGGAGGCGTCCCCCAGGGGTTCGTCCAGCCGGCCCAGCAGTTCCGGCAGCATGGCCCTGGCCCGTTCCAGGGTCAGGATCTCCTCGCGATGACGCGCACCGACCCGTTGCGCTTCGCTGCGGGCATAAGCCGATTCGTCGTAGGAGGGTTCCGCAAAGCCGATGGAGAAGGTGTGCAGGGTGGAGGGCGGGGCATGGCGGGCCGCCAGGGAGAGGATGGCGCTGGAGTCGATGCCGCCGCTCAGAAACAGTCCCAGGGGCACGTCGCTTTCCATGCGCCGCCGCACGGCCTGTGTCAGCAGCGCCTGCAACTCCTCGGCGAGTTCCTCTTCCCGGCGTTCCTTCCAGGCCGGATCGGGGGTGAGGCGGAATTTCCAGTAGGCGTGCAGTCGCAGGGTGAACGAGGTCAGATCCAGGGTGAGCCAATGGCCCCCCGGCAGCTTGCGGCAGCCCCGATAGAGGGCGTTGGGGGCGGGGATGAATCCATAAGCCAGGTATTTTTGCAAGACAACGGGATCCAGATCCCCCGGGATCGCGGGATGGAGACGCAGGGCCGTCAATTCCGAGGCGAAAACGAACCGCCGTGGATGGTGGTGATAAAAAAAAGGCTTTTTGCCGAAGCGGTCCCTGGCGGCGAACAGCCGTTTGCGGTCGAGGTCGTGAATCACGAAGGCGAACATGCCGTTGAGCCGTTCGGGCAACGCCTCGCCCCATTCCCGGTAGCCGTGGAGCAGGGTTTCGGTGTCGGAGTGGTCGGTCTGAAAGCGGTGACCGCGCGCCTGCAACGTCGTGCGCAGGTCGGCGTGGTTGTAGATCTCGCCGTTGAAGACGATGGCGAGCCGGCGGTCGGCGGTCCACATCGGTTGTCCGCCCCCCGCCAGATCCAGGATGGCCAGGCGGCGATGGCCAAGAAAGACCCGGTTGTCCGGATCGGCGTGCAGGCCCTCTCCGTCCGGGCCGCGGTGCGCCAGGGAGAGGGTCATGCGTGCCAGGTGCTCCCGGTCGCCGCCCTCGCCCGCGAAGCCGCAGATGCCGCACATCAGTGGGGCCGGTCCTCGGGTGGGGGGAGGTTGATGGTTTCGCCGATCTGGTAGGTGCGGCGTCCCTGGGATTCGAAATAGGTCCGCACGAGCATCTCGGCGACCAGTCCCAGGAGAATGGCGACGATCCCGATCATGAAGGTCATGACCGACACCAGGGGGAGCGGGGTGACGATGAAGGATTCGTTCTTGAAGAATTTCAGGTAGACCGCCCATCCCCCGCTGAGCAGGGAGAGGAGCAGCGAAAACAGCCCGAAGCTGCCGAACAGATAGATCGGTTTGACGAAATATTTGTCGAGGAACTTGACCACGATCAGGTCGAGGATGACCTTGAAGATGCGATTGAGGCCATACTTGGAGTGCCCGAACTGGCGGGGGTGGTGGGTGACCTCCAGTTCGGTGACCTTGGCCCCCATCCAGTGGGCATAGATCGGGATGAAGCGGTGCATCTCCCCGTAGAGCTGGACCCCCTCGAGGACATGGCGGCGGTAGGCCTTGATGGTGCAGCCGTAGTCGTGCAGAAAAACCCCGGAAATGCGCGAGATCAGCCAGTTGGCCGCCCGGCTGGGCAGGGTGCGGATCAGGGGGTTGTCCTTGCGGGATTTGCGCCAGCCGGAAACCACGTCGTATCCTTCGTTCAGCCTGGCCAGCAGGCGGGGGATGTCCCTGGGATCGTTCTGCCGGTCGGCGTCCATGGGGATGATGATGTCGCCCCTGGCGAATTCGATCCCCGCCATGATGGCGGCGGTTTGGCCGCAATTGCGCCGGAAGCGGATGACCTTGAAATGGGCGTTCCACGCTGCCACTTCGCGCAGGCGTTCCTGGGAGCTGTCCTGGCTGCCGTCGTTGACCAGGAGGATCTCGAAGGGCAGTCCGAGGGATTCAAGGTTTGCGAGCAAATCCTGACATAATGGCAGAATGTTCTCTTCCTCGTTGTAGATCGGGATGATGATGGAGAGGAAGGATTCCGACACAATCGACCTGGCGGGTGAGAGGAATGGTGCGTTGAGCCTGGTGACGACCCGGACAATCACTCACGGGGTTGGAACAATTTAGCCATTTTTTGGCAGGGAATCCAGAGAAATCTTTGTCTGCTGCCCCTGTGCGGGGAGTTTGCGTCCCGCGCTGTCGGATCTTGACAATTTTTTTGCAACGTGGGAGACTGAGATGCCGTATTTTTCCAAAAATGTGTTCGCCGCAACCGCGTCGGGCAGGTATTTTCCAGTCATTATTGAAAAATCATGCACTCCTTGAAACGCGTCATGCTGGTCGCTGGCCGCTACCAGCCTTCCAGCCCCTACCGTGAGGTGCTCGTCAAGCATCGCCTGGAGCAGTTGGGGGTGGAAGTGCGTTTTGTCATTCCCGGGCGTGGGTTGAACAAGGGCGCGGAGCTGGATACCGGCGACCACGCCGAGATGTTCCGCCAGGAACGCGCCTGGCGCGTGGACGGGGAGTGGGAATTCCGCAAGGCCATGCGCGGCTGCCAGATGGTGGTCTTCAGCACCTGGCGCAGCTACGAACAACTGACCCTCATGGCCAGGGCCGAGGGGCGTCCCACCATCAACTTCTGCGCCGCCTCCGGTCAGGATCACTGGTCCCATGGCGTGGACCGCTGCCTGATCCGCAGCGCATTCACGAAACGACTGCTTCAGCACCTGCACGAGGAATTCGGTCATTCCCTGCCCGCAGATGACGACATGCGCGTGGTCGGCTCCATTCAGTACGAATATCCCCAGGACCAGGACCCGATCGGCTTTCCGGATCGGGAGAGCTTCTGTCGTCACTATGGCCTGCGTCCGGAGCGCCCCATCGCGGTCCTCTTCCCCAAGGGGATTCAATCCTTTCACAAAAAGGTGGCCGTGTGGTTCCCGGAGTGGGACCAGGAGCGCGTGGACCGTTACAATCAGGCCTTTCTGGACAAATATGCCCGGATCTGCGCCCAGGTCAGGGAAGCGGATTGCAATCTGTTGATCAAGATGCATCCCACCGCCTACGCCTCGTACAACTGTGACAGCGGGTTCGAGTTCCGGTACTGGGAACAGTACCCCTGGGCCAGGGTGCTGGACGCGGCCCATACCATGGCCATGTATCATTACGCCGACGTGGGTCTGGGCATCAACTCCCACTCCGCGTTGGACATGGGGTATTTCGACAAGCCTTTCATATATGTGGATTCCGATCTGCTGCCCCCCCCCGATCACCCCGCGTTCGACACCAACAAACTGGGACGCCTGCCGATCGGTCCTTCGAGCCATTGGCATACCCGATCCGTCACGGCCAACCCCTGGTTTCGCTCCTGGTTGGGGGCCTTCTGCCGCGTGGAGGAGATCCCTGGCTATCTGGCCAATCCGCAGGCAACGTTGCGCTATTCCAGGGAGGATTGGGAGGCGTTCATCCAGGAGTACTGGGGCATGAAGGACAACAAGGCCTCCGAGCGCATCGCCAACGAGATCCGGACCTTCGGGGAGGAGACCCTCGGTGCGTGGAGCCGCCGCCTGTCGGTGCAGCGGTTGCGCGGGGCGTTCTGGGACGGGGTGGAAAGCCTGAAGGGTGGTCGTTCTTTGCGGGGGGCGCGCGCGCCATGACCGCCGTCGATCCTTTGATCCATGCCTGGCGCTTCGATGGTTACGGTGGGGGGCTGTCCATGGGCTGGAACGAACTCCAGTGCACCCCGCCGGGCAAGATCGCGCCCTTCTGGATTTACCTGAATCGCAATGCCGAAGCCTCTTTTCCATGGGTCAGTACCTGTTCCGGGATGGATGCGAGTGCCGTGCGGGCGTTCCTGGCCGACGAAACCCGGCCACGCTGCACCCGGTTTCAGGATGGCGCGGTCTTGATGTTGCGTAGTGTCAACGAAAATAAAGGTCATGAATTTCACGACATGGTGGCCCTGCGCCTGTGGGTGGATGCACGTGGCATCCTGGGCATGCGTGGACGCCGGACGTTTTTCATGGAGGAGATCCATCACGCCCTCGAGGCCGGGCAGGGGCCAAAAACCCCGACCGAACTGCTGGTGACACTCCTGGAACGGATGACCCTGCGCATGGAGCCGATCCTGGAAAATTTGCGGGGTCAACTGGAGGAACTCCAGACCTATCTCCTGGCCGAGCACGACGCCTACCAGATGCGCCGCAAGGGTCCTTTGATCCGCCAGAGGTTGGGCCGCTTGCGGGTGGCGGCAGTGGCCATGCGCCGCTACCTCTCCCCCCAGAAGGAGGCCATCGCCCGGTTGATGAACGAGGATTTCTCCTGGCTCGGCCAGGAGTTCCGGCCCCGTCTGCTGGAGGTGGTGAACGAAATCACCCGTCACATGGAGGATCTGGACGAGATCCGCGACACGGCGGGCGTCATTCAGGATTCGGTGGCCAACGCCATCAACGAGGGATTGAACGATCTGCTCTTCAAACTGACCATGCTGTCGGCCTTTTTCATGCCGCTCTCCTTTGTGGTGGGATGGTTCGGCAGCAATGTCAGCGGACTCTTTCTCAACGTGGACAGCGCCTGGTTCCCGAGCCGGGACGGCTTTGTCGTGGAGGGGATCCTGCTGTTGGCAATCGGGGGGGTCGAGGTGTTGATTTTCAAGAAACTCAAGTGGTTGTGATCCATGGCCGCGACCGATGCACACGACGCCGGGGAGGGGGATGCGGCCCTGTATCGCCGCCGGGCAGTGGCGCTGCGTTATCAGCGCCATCGGGATGTCGCCCCGCAGGTCACGGCCTCCGGGCAGGGGCGCATCGCCGAGGCCATCATCCGGACGGCCAGGGAGGCGGGCATCACCCTGATGGAGGATCCGGACCTGATCAATCTCCTTGGCAAGGTCCCGGTGGGCGAATCCATTCCCCCGCACCTGTACAAGGCCGTGGCCGAGGTGTTGGCATACGTCTATCGCATCAACAAGATCGACCCCGCGTGAGGGGTCAGGAGGAGGGGGCATGGCCAAGGAGAAGGAGTTTCGGCCTTTAGGGTGTGGTGCCATCGTCGACGATATGCATACGCGGCTGGATATCCTCCATCAGCGTCAGGCCAAGCTGGTGACGCGCATGGAAGAACTGGAACGCCTGACGCGGGAGCGTCTGGACGGCATGGCCGGGCGTCTCGACGGGCCATTGACCGAACTCCTCGCCCAACAGGAGGTGCTGTTGCGCAAGACCGAGGAGCAGGAAGAAGAGAGCGCGCGGATCTTCATCAATCAAAACGAGCTGTTGCTCTCCTTGCAGGAGTCGCTGGACTCGCTGCGGGAAGGGATCCGGCAGTTGTCCGAGCGGCACGAGGCGTTGTTGCGACGGGTTGCCGGATCGAACGAACACGCGTAGAATTCCCGCAATCCAGAAGTGGAATTTTTGTTCGACCCCCGGCCCGATTGCGTTGGAAACCCTTCCATGAACGATACCATCACCAGCGGCGCGGATTTCATCCGCGACATCATCACCCAGGATCTCGCCGAGCGTCGCAACGGCGGGAGGCTGCACACCCGTTTCCCCCCCGAGCCGAACGGCTATCTGCATATCGGTCACGCCAAGTCCATCTGTCTCAATTTCGGGGTGGCGGCAGAGCATCCGGGGGGGCTGTGCAATCTGCGTTTCGATGACACCAATCCCGAAAAGGAGGATGTGGAATATGTGGAATCGATCCAGGAGGACGTGCGCTGGTTGGGGTTCGACTGGGAGGAGCGCATCTTTTACGCCTCGGATTATTTTCCCCGGCTCTGCCAGTTCGCCGAGGAGTTGATCCTGGCGGGCAGGGCATACGTGTGCGACCTGAGCGCCGCCGAGATGCGCGACTATCGCGGCACCTTGACCGAGCCTGGCCGGGAGAGTCCCTGTCGTGGCCGTTCGGTGGCGGAGAATCTGGATCTCTTCCGGAGGATGCGCGCCGGGGAGTTCCCGGACGGTTCCCGGGTGTTGCGGGCCAGGATCGACATGGCCTCGCCCAACATGAACATGCGGGATCCGGCGCTGTACCGCATCCGCAGGGTGACCCATCACCGCACCGGCGACGACTGGGTGATCTATCCCACCTACGATTTCGCCCACGGTCTGTCGGACGCCCTGGAGGGGATCACCCACTCCCTGTGTACCTTGGAGTTCGAGGATCATCGTCCGTTGTACGACTGGTTCCTGGACAATCTGGAGGTGCCCGCGCGGCCCCGGCAGATCGAATTTTCCCGGCTGTCGCTGGAATACACGGTGATGAGCAAGCGCAAGTTGAACGCGCTGGTGCAATCCGGGGTGGTGCAGGGGTGGGACGACCCGCGCATGCCCACCATCTCCGGCTTGCGGCGGCGGGGGTTCACGCCGGAGTCGATCCGTCAGTTCTGCCGGCTGATCGGGATCTCCAAGTCGCCGAACCGGGTGGAGTACTCCCTGCTGGAGAATTGCCTGCGGGTCGATCTGGATGCCCGTGCCCCGCGCGCCATGGCGGTGCTGAATCCGTTGCGGGTGGTGATCGTCAATTTTCCGCAGGAGCGGGTGGAGGCGTTGACCGCCCCCGCCCATCCCCAGAACGAGGCCATGGGGACGCGTCAGCTTTTTTTCACCAGAGAGCTTTTCATCGAGCAGGAGGATTTTCGGGAAAGCGCCTCCAAGGAGTACAAGCGGCTGGTCCTGGGCGGGGAGGTAAGGCTGCGCAACGGCTATGTCATCCGTTGTCTGGAGGCGGTCAAGAATGAGGCCGGAGAGGTGATCGAGGTGCGGTGCGAATACGATCAGGCCACATTGAACGTCAACCCGGTGGGGCGCAAGGTGCGGGGGGTGATCCATTGGGTGTCGGCCACCCGTTGCGTGGTGGGGGAGGTGCGTTTGTATGCCCCGTTGTTCAACGTGCCGGACCCGGACGGGCTGAAGGGCGAGATCGTCGAGCAGGTCAATCCCGACTCCATGACGGTGCTGACCCGTTGCCACCTGGAACCCGGCCTGGCGGACCCGCGCCAGGATCTCGCCTACCAGTTCGAGCGGCTGGGGTATTTCTTTCGGGATCCGGATTCCACCCCGGATCGTCCGGTCTTCAATCGTGCGGTGAGTCTGCGCGACACCTGGGCCAAGATCGAGAAGCAGCAAACCGCTCCTGCTTGAATGCCATTCCCGCATCGCTCCTCATTATTGGCGGACTGTTGCCAATAATGGCTTGAATTTTGCTTTAACCCCCTCAACCATGGCTTGGTTGCCAAAATTTTTTGACTCTTGGCTGGGAAGGGTTGGTGGAGCGATGAAACTCGATATCTCATCCGTAATTGGTGTTGTTATTGCCATCATGATTGTGTTTGGCTTGATGGGCAGTAACTTGAAGATGTTTGGTAGTATGCATGCCTTTATTGTGGTGGTTGGCGGCTTGATTGCTAGCACATTTGTAAAATTTCATATTACAGATGTTATGAATACCATGGGGATCGTTGGCAAGATCTTCACCAATCCCCAGGACCATCCCAAGGAGATCATCGAGCAGATCATCAACTGCGCCAACATCGCCCGCAAGGACGGCATGCTCGCCCTGGAAAAGGTGCAGATCCAGAACCCGGTGTTGCAGACCGCCATCACCCTCTGCGTGGATGGCGTGGACCCGGTCTATCTGCGCGAGATGATGGCCAAGGAAAAAGAGTACATGGAAATCCGTCACCACGTCGGGGTGGTGATGTTCGAAAGCATGGGCGAGGCCGGCCCGGCCATGGGCATGGTGGGCACCCTCATCGGCATGGTGGAACTGTTGGCCAACCTGAGCAACCCGGACTCCATCGGACCGTCCATGTCGGTGGCGCTGCTGGCCACCATGTACGGGGCCATCGTCGCCAATCTGATCGTGATCCCCTTCGGCATCAAACTCCACCACTACAGCACCCATGAAGGGATCATCTACGAACTCGTCATGGACGGGGTGCAGGGGATCCAGCGCGGGGTCAATCCGCGCATCCTGGAAAAGGCCCTGGTTTCGGCTTTGTCCCGCAAGCAACGCGAGAGCATCGGCTGACGCGGTTCGATCCGGCGTAAAGGAGACATGCCATGGCCAAGAAGTGTCCGACCTGCAAGAAAGGCACCCCGTTGTGGTTCATTTCGTGGGCGGATATGGCAACGCTTTTGCTTTGTCTGTTCGTGATCCTGTTTTCGATGTCAACGGTGAACGCCACCAAGTTCATGAAGCTGCAAGGCACCATGAAGAACGCCTTTGGCCTCAACCGTTCGCAACAGCTCAATCCGGTGGGCGGGGACAGCCTGGTGGCCGTGGATTTCCAGCAGGAGATCAAGCTGGTGCAGTTGGTGGAAAAGATTCAGTTGCTGGTCAACAATCTGGTCGATAACGGCGAGGCGGAGATCAAGGAAACCGATGCGGGCATTTATCTGCGGCTTACCCGCAAGGCGTTGTTCCAACCCAACTCCCTGGAGTTGCACCCGGAAAGCAAGCTGAAATTGAGCCAGATCACCATGCTGCTGCAGGGATTGCGCAACGAAATCGAGGTGGTCAGCGATCCGGACGCCAACCCGCCGGCGCAACTGGCCAAGCTGAATCCCTGGGCCGCCGGTCTGGTGGAAGGTCAGGCAGTGGCCGCATTCCTGGTGAGCGAAGGGGGGATCGATGCCAGACGGGTTCGGGTGGTATCGTATGGCAAGCGCTCCTCGGATTTTCCCGGGGCCACCCAGGACAAATCCCATTTTGCGATGGAGATCGGTATCATGAAAACCACAGAGCACAGAGGCGCCGGAGACTCGTCCGCGCCGGTCGTCGATGCGGGAGGAAATTAGCCATGGCCACACCAACCCCGGCTCGCAACGCGCCGCAAACCAGGGAACCGCCTGCGCCCCGCAAGGAGCGTCGCAAAACCCTGTACAATCCGGCGGGCAATCCGCTGTTGTGGTGCAAATGGGTGGGCTATCTGTTCCTGTGCATGGCCGGCTACTTCGCGCAGTCCGCCAAACCGCCGGAGATCGGCTTTTTTCACCATCTGCTCGAAAGCACGGCGGCGCGGCACTGGAACCGTGATCTGCTGACCTTGAGCTGGATCTTTCTGTGGTTGACCATCCTGGTCAATATGGGGGGGTTGGCCCTCAACACCATGCGCCTGCGGCGCAAGAACGACCACATCAGCGTGTCGCTGATCGTTCTGCTGCTGCTTACCGTGGTGGCCATGGGGGTCGTGCCGGCGGGCAATCCGATCTGGGTGTTGTTGTCCCATTTATAATATCAAGGAGTCAAGAGTGATGTCCGGTATTCGTGCAGGTCAAAAATTGGCACAAACCTCCAAAATTACCGTCAAAATTTTGAGTGCGCTCTATGTCGGCGGTGCCTACGGGCTGATCGCGGTCTCGCTGGTGCAGGCCATGATCCTGGTCTCCTGGATCAGACAGTAGTTTCCGATTCTCCTGGTCGTTTCCTGGTCAATAACGTAAGCATGGCGTACAGACCCGACAGGCAGGGTGTCGGGACCCCAAGGCGTTCTCCGTGACGGATGGCCGCCCCCAGGATGGCTTCGCTTTCCAGGGGGCGGTTGGCCATATGGTCCAGGGCCATGCTGGTGAGGTAGGGTTCCATCCGGCGGGTGGCCCGCAGATTCTCCTCCACCGTGGACTCCGGCAGTTCGTGACCTGCCAGGCGCGCCACGCTCACGACTTCCTTCATTACTTCTGTTATTAATTGCTCGCATTCCGGCATGGCCAGCATCTCGGTGGTGGTGGCATGGCCTGCCAGCACGGAGACGGGATTGAAGGCGGCATTCCAGACCAGCTTGGCCCAGCGGGCGGTGCGTGGCTGTTCCGTGACCTGACACGGGATGCCTCCCGCCCGAAACAGCCGCTCCAGACGCCCCACCGCTGCCGATGGGCCGGAGGGATACAGGCCGATGGTCACCCGACCGAAACACAGATGCCGGATGCGCCCCGGAGCGATGCGCTGCACGCAGACGAAGGCCAGCGCGGAAATCAGCGGATTGTCCGGAAAGGCGCGCGCCACGGGTTCCTCGATATCGATGCCGTTTTGCATCAGCACGATGACGGTCCCGGGACCTGCGGCAGGCCGGATGAGGGTCGGGATGTCCAACTCCGGCAGGGACTTGAGGGTGACCAGCAGGTAGTCTGGCGGGGTTTTGCACTCCCCCGGGGAGCGCAGGACCTCATGCGGGGTGAAATGAAAGTCGCCGTCGATGCTTTCGATGGCGATGCCCTGTTGCCGGACCACCTCGAAGTCGGAACGCTGGACCGTGGTCACCCGCGCCCCCGCCTTGGCCAGTTTTCCTCCGTAAAAGCCCCCCACCGCCCCGCTGCCGACGACCAGAATGGAAGGAGAATCGACTGGCGGATTGTTTGGGTTGGGTGTATGGTGTGCAGGCATTTTCCATCCTCAATGGCTACGGGAGTTCGGTACGATGAAGAAAAGTTTATGGATCGGGATCGCCCTGCTGGTGGCGGCCTCCGGGTCGGCGATGGCGGCGGACGCGGTGCGCGGCAAGGAGTTGCACGACAAGAGTTGCAAGGGGGCCTGTCACGCCTCCAGGGGCAACGGCAATCCGGATGCCTTGTACCAGCGTCCCAATCGCAAGGAGACTTTGGAGAAGTTGAAGGTTCAGGTCTCCTTTTGCAACCAGCAGGTCCTCAAGTCCGAGTGGTTCCCGGAGGACGAGGCGGACGTGGTGGCGTATCTCAACGCCACGTTCTATCATTTCAAGTGACGTTGCAGGATCTGCTCGTCTGCAGGTGAGAAGGCCACCAGGGTCACGGTCATGTCGGCCTCCGGGAAATCGGTGAAAAAGGTCCGGATCGTGGCGACGGCGATCCGGGCCGCATCCTCCTTGGGAAAGCCGTAGACGCCGGTGCTGATGCCGGGGAAGGCGATGCGTGTGGCGCCGTGCTGGTGGGCCAGTTCCAGGCAGCGCCGGTAGCATTTTGCCAAATTGCCTGCCGGGTCGGGATCGGAGTGATAGACGGGTCCGGCGGTATGGATCACCATGCGCGTCGGCAGGTTGCCGCCGGTGGTTACCACCGCTTCGCCGCTGGGCAGGCCGTCCGGGTGGATCTCCTGGCGGATTTTGCGGCACGCTTCCAGGATGGCCGGTCCTCCGGCGCGGTGGATCGCCCCGTCCACGCCGCCGCCTCCCAGGAGCGAGGCGTTGGCCGCGTTGACGATGGCGTCCATGACCAGATGGGTGATATCGCCGGTGAGGGTCTTGATGGCGTTCATGGCGTTTTTCCTTGTGACATGCGGGCGCGAATGAATGCCGCCACGGCTTCCGGGTCGTTCAGGGGGAGACGGGGCAGGTGGGTGGGGAGTTCCGGGTCGTCGGTGGCCACGGCAATGACGTGGCGCAACTGGTGGTGGAGGTCGTGGGCGCCGGCCTCGTGTCGATGCACGACGATCTTGGGATGGGCTTCGTCCTTGTAGCCTTCCACGAGGATCAGGTCGTGGCCGGTCATGTGGCGCAACTGTTCGTCCAGGGTCGGTTCCTGGTTCGTGCCGGTCTCCTGGATCATGAACCACCGTTCCCGGCAGGCGAAGAGCACGCTGGAGGCGCCCGCAGCGCGGAACTGGTGGGTATCCTTGCCGGGGGTATCCGGGTCTGCCGGGTGATGGCCGTGCTTGATGGCCCCCACCCTGACTCCCGAGCGGACCAGGGCAGCGATTACTTTTTTCATCAGTGTGGTTTTGCCTGAGCCGCTGGGCGCGACGAAACCGACGACCGGTGGGAGGGTCATGGGGGTCAACCTCCGCTGACCGGGGGGAAGAGGGCGATTTCGTCCGCGTCGCTCACCGGGTCGTCCATGCGTGCATAGGTCTGATTGACCGCCACCCGCAGGTTGGGGTGGGCGATGGCCGTGGCGTGGGCCGTGTCGATGCCGCGCAGGAAGTCGAGCACCTCCGCCACCCTGGTCACGTCCGGCGGCAGGGTGAGCTGTTCGGTGGGGGCGCCGATCTTTTCCCGCACCCAGGAAAAATAGAGAAAACGGGCCATGGCGTTATGATGATACTCCCCTTGCGAGATGTGTCGGACAGGATGCCGTGCGCAAAAATCAATGTTGACTGATTTCTTTCTCAATAACGAATCCTTCCGGACAATGACGGCAATGTTACGCGAGAGTCCGTTCTGGCTCAAGTCCGATTGATGCGCATCCGAGTCAAAAAACCTTGCGAACGTCAACAGACTGGCGTAGAGTAACCTTGAAGATTTCCATATTTTTGCAGGCAAGGTGCGCATATGGATCAGGATAATCCGCAGTTCAAGGAACTCAAGGATCGGCTGGACTCGGTCAACGAGGCCATCAAGTTGAATCGGGAAGTGCATTTGCTGTTTGTCCTGGTGGGGATCTATCTGGCCATTTTGATCGGCTCCACCACCCACAAGCAATTGTTGTTGGAAAGCCCGGTGACGTTGCCTCTGCTCAATGTCGCCCTGCCCATCGTGCAGATGTACATCTGGGTGCCGTGGGCCTGGTTGTTGTTGCACATCAATCTTCTTTTGTTGATGTACATGTTGGCCAGCCAACTGGATCAATTGTGGCAATTTGATCGGGATCTGTTGGCCAATCAAGGTGCTGCCTACATCAAGGACAAATTGTATCTGTTTCCCTTTCCGCAATGGATATCCGGGGTACATGCCAGTCGTGCCATCTCTTGGGTGTTGGGTGGTTATGTTGTCTTGACAACATTAATTTTACCTGTCCTGCTCTTGATCTTGACGCAAGTGCGTTTTCTGCCTTATCAGAACGAATCCATTACATGGTCGCACCGGGTGGTGATTGTGTTGGATTTGTTGTCGCTTTATCTATTTTGGCCCAGGATTACGCATCGGTTTTCCTGGTGGGAGCAGCGGAAATTGTTGAAGAAATTATTATTTGTTTTTATCAATGCATTTATTTTAATACTTGTTTTTGGTTTTTTTGTGATTCCTCATGAAATGATTGAAACCCGTTTTCTGTCCATTGATCCTCATCATCCCTGGCTGCGTCGTGCCTTGAAGTTGAATAATGAAGTACTGGTCAAGGAACCGCCAGCAGTGGAGATCGTCGCGGCTTACGTCAAGTCCGATTATGATCAGCAAAATTCGCCTCGCAAGTGGGATCCCAAGGAGTCCGAGGAAAATGCATGGCTTGGGCATGCCCAGGGATTGGATCTGAGTGGCAGGAATTTTCGTTATGCCGATTTCACCTCTTCGAAATTTTTCAGGGTGAGATTTTATAATGATGGAAATCACAAGGCAGCGGATTTACGAGGATCGGTTTTTGAGAATGCGACCTTGGTAGGTGCGGTATTCTATAGAGCCAACCTGGAAGGCGCTCAGTTTCGTATTGCGCGGTTGCAGGGCGCGGTGTTTTCAGAGGCCGATATGCGTGGTGCAATCCTTGAGAGTGCTCGCATGATGGGGGCGCTTTTTGTCAAAACGCGCCTGGATGGAGCCGACTTCTCCTTTGCCCAACTGCAAGGCGCTGCTTTATCTTTTTTATCTGCGCGGGGCACAGTTTTCAACAATACGGATATGCAGGGTGTGAATCTCTGGGGGGCTGATTTGCAGCATGCCACTTTCGGTGGCGCCAGGTTGCTGGGCGTGAATCTGAGTGAGTCGTGGATGGATTTTGCAGATTATGTAGGGGTTTTACCAGTGAAATTCAATATTGATGCATGGGATAAAATAAAAAATAATTGGAATGATTTCTATTATAAAATACTATTATCATCAGATTCGACCATGGATTTGTCGCTTGTGAGTGATTTTAATCGGTCCTTGCAGCGGATCAAGGACGCCGTTTCCGGTAACTATCTTGTTACGTTCGGTCGGTTGTATACTGCGAGAATTTTTATTAATCAGCAATCGATAGAGGCAATGTGTAGCAGTGCGCAGTCGGCATGCCCGTTTGTGGAAAATATGGATTATGGGAGGTGGAAAAAAGAGAAAATCGCCATTTGTGCCGATCCGTATCTTTTGCTGGGGATGGTCCGCGGGATCCTCGCGCATGCCAGAAAAGACAAGGGTCAAGTGTTGTTATCGAAATTGTCCTGTAAGGATCTTGGCACTATAAAGGATCGATTGCCAAGAAATATTGAAAAAGAATATCTTGATATTGATAAAAATATAATAAAATCTAACTTTTTAAATCAATAAAATATTTGTATTCCTAGTGTGCGTGGCCGGAACGGCTTTGCGTGCTGCTCCGGGGTGGCTGGTGACAGGTTTCGTTCGTCCCGGCGGGGGCCGAGTGCTATTGGGTGGTCCTTCTGGCCGGGGGGCGGCGGTTGGCAGGTTCCGGTTTCGTCTTGCGGGGGTCCCGGTTGGGATTGAGCAGGTCGTATTCGCCGCACAGGCGGTCGCTGCGGCCTTGGCTGCCGTCCTTGCAGATGAATTTCGGGCCGTCGCATTTCAAGAAACCGCCCTGTTGCGCGGAACAGGGGGACGGGGCGTTTTTGGCGGGAGGGGCGGCGCTGGCAACACCGGGGAGCGCGAGCAGGAGGGTGAGCAGCGGCACGGCCAGTCTGGTGTAATGGGGCATGGCGGTCTTTCCTGAAGCAAGAGGGGCAGGGTCAGAACGGCTCGAAATCCTCGTCGTGCTTGTCCGGGACAACGGGCGCCTCCAGGGCCAGACGTGGCACGGCGGGCGGGGGGGCATCCGTCCGGTAGACGGGGAAGGGGGATGCGACGGGGATCAGGGCGCCTTGCTCCGGGACCGGAGTCGGGGCTGGGGCCGGAGTCGGAGCCGGGGCCGGAGCCGGTTCCGGCGGGGCGGGCGGTTTGTTGATCAACGCCTCCTCCAGTCTCCGCAACGCCTCCTTTTGTGCGTCGGCGCTCTCCCGGATGATGCGGGTCAGCCGTTTCTCCCGCTCCTCCGGCTGCTCACGGCGACCATTCCTCCAGCCATCCAGTCCCAGCAGGGCAAAACCGCCCCCCCAGGTCACCACCAGCAGATCCAGCAGGGAACCCATGCGCTCCATGGCGGCGCGTGCGCCCGCCACCGCCACTGCCGCGCTGCCGGATGCGTCGGCGAGCATGCCCAGCCACTCCTCCATGCGCGCCAGGGTGGCGTAGGCAAAGCCCAGCCCCGCGCCTCCCAAAAGCATCAAGATTGCCAAACCGGGCCAGATCCGCATGGGGCGTCAATCCCCCTCGATCATGCCAGGTTGCGTCGATGAACCCATCATCCCGCGTCATCCTCATCTCGTGAATTTTTTTGCTGCCAACCGGCCCAAAACACCGATGCAAGCTATCGGCCAAACCGGTTTGTGTGTTACCCTGTCCAAAAATCAAACGGGTCCTTCATATGGGGAGAGCGGATTGGGCAACCAGACAACAGGCGCGGCGACGACCGGCGCGAACTCCGCCAGACAGGGGCGTTCGCTGGTGGTGTTGATGATCGGCGACATCTTCGGGAAACCGGGACGGCGCGCCCTGGCGCGTTATCTGCCCGAGGTCAGGGCCACCTACGGGGTCGATTTCGTCATCGCCAATGGCGAAAACGCCGCTGCGGGCGTTGGCATCACCCCGGAAGTGGCCAGGGATCTCCTGGGTGCGGGTGTCGATATGCTGACTACCGGCAATCATGTCTGGCGGCACAAGGAAATCTTGTCTATCATGGAGGACAACCGCCGCATCCTGCGACCGCTCAACTTTCCCCCCGGCACCCCGGGCAGGGGGTACGGGGTCTACCAGACCGCGAGCGGGGCGCGCATCGGCGTGATGAATCTCCAGGGACGGGTCTTCATGGAGGCCCTGGACTGTCCCTTTCGTGCTGCGGATCAACTGCTGGATCAGGTGCGGTTCGGTCGGGATGTGGATCTTTGGGTGGTGGATATGCATGCCGAGGCCTCTTCCGAGAAAATGGCCCTGGCATCTCATCTCGATGGTCGGGTGACGGCCATTTTCGGCACCCATACCCATGTCCCCACCGCCGATCACCGCGTCCTGCGGCAGGGGACGGGGTTCATCACGGATGTCGGCATGACCGGGTGTTACGACTCCGTCATCGGCATGAGCGCCGTGTCGGTCATGCCCAGGTTCTTGACCAAAATGCCCACCCGCTTCGAGCCGGCCATGGGCGAGGCCATGTTGTGCGGCGCGCTCATCCGCGCCGATGCCACCACCGGACGCTGTTTGGCCATTGCCCCGCTGCGGTTGGGGAATGGGCTGGCGGAGAGTCATTCATTCTAAAGAAAAGGGAAGTCAGATGGAAAAAAGAGCGCAGCTTTACGAGGGCAAGGCCAAGGTGATCTTCGCCACGGATGACCCCAACCAGCTCATTCAGTATTTCAAGGACGACGCCACCGCCTTCAACGGCGTGAAGAAAGGGAGCATCACCGACAAGGGGGTGATCAACAACATGGTCACCGCCCGGCTGATGACCATCCTGGAGGCCGTGGGGATTCCGGTGCATCTGATCCGCTGGCTCTCTCCCCGGGAACAACTCGTGCGCAAGGTGACGATCATCCCGGTGGAGGTGGTGGTGCGCAACGTGGTGGCCGGATCCATGGCCAAGCGTCTGGGCCGCCAGGAGGGCGAGCCGTTGCCCCGACCCGTGGTGGAGTTCTACTACAAGGCCGATGCCCTCGACGACCCCCTGATCACCCGTGACCATGCCCTGGTGTTCGGCTGGGCCAGCGAGGCGGAACTGGACTGGATCCAGGCCACCTGCATGCGCATCAACGATGTCCTGATCGGATTCTTTGCCAATATCGGGGTGCGTCTGGTGGATTACAAGCTGGAGTTCGGTCGTCTCGCCGAGGATCCGGGCCGACTGGTGCTGGCCGATGAGATCTCCCCGGACACCTGTCGCCTGTGGGACATGACCACCGGGGAAAAACTGGACAAGGACCGCTTCCGCCGCGATCTGGGCGGGGTGGTGGAGGCCTATCGGGAAGTGGCGCGGCGCATGGGGTTGGAATTGGCAGGATGATCGGTTCGTTGCCCATGGTCTGGCTGGGTGCGCCCGAAAGCGACGATGCGTCCGGTCAGCCGGTCTATTTCGTGGACCTGGATGCCCCGCTGGAAGAGGATGCGCTGCGGAGGTTGGGCGCCCTGCTCGACGGGGCTGCGCCCGGCGAACTGGCCGACGGCGTTCACTATCGCGTGCCGCGTCCGGGGACCATTTCCCCCTGGTCCACCAAGGCCACCGAGATTGTGCGCGGTTGCGGCCTGACCGGGGTGCGGCGGGTGGAGCACGGCACGGCCCATCGCCTCCCGCCCTGCCACGACCGCATGACCCAGGCGGTCCTGGGCCGCCAGGAACTGCTGGCGCTGCGGAATCGCCCGGTGGTGCCAGGCCCGCTGGTCACGGTACCGCTCGCGGAGTTGATGCGGGTCAATGTCGGGCTGGGCTTGGCCCTGAGCGCCGATGAGATCGACTATCTGACGGACCACTTCCGCCGCATGGGACGCGATCCCACCGAAGTGGAATTGATGATGTTCGCCCAGGCCAACTCCGAACATTGCCGCCACAAGATCTTCAACGCCTCCTGGGTGATCGACGGCCAGGAGCGCTCTGAGACCCTTTTCGGCATGATCCGCCACACCGAGGCCACCACCCCCGTTGCGGCCCTGTCGGCCTACCGGGACAACGCGGCGGTGATGGAAGGCGGTGCGGGCCTGCGTTTCGCCCCCGATCCGGCAAGCGGCATCTACCATCCGGTTCCGGCCACGCTCCACGTTTTGATGAAGGTGGAGACCCACAACCACCCCACCGCCATCTCCCCCTATCCCGGGGCGGCCACCGGTTCCGGCGGGGAGATCCGCGACGAGGGGGCCACCGGCAGGGGGTCGCGGCCCAAGGCGGGCCTGACCGGCTTTTCCGTCTCCCATCTGCGGCTGCCCGGCGCCCTCCGGCCATGGGAAAGCGAGGATTGCGGCAAGCCGGATCGGATCGTCTCGGCGCTTTCCATCATGCTGGAAGGGCCGATCGGCGCGGCCAACTTCAACAACGAATTCGGTCGGCCCAATCTGCTCGGTTATTTTCGCACCTTCGAGCAGCGGTTTGCGGGGCAGGTGCGGGGCTATCACAAGCCCATCATGGTGGCCGGAGGGCTGGGGAGCATCGAGCCGGAGCAGATCGAAAAACGGCCACTCCCCCCCGGTTCCCTGATCATCCAGATTGGTGGCCCGGCCATGCTGATCGGACTGGGGGGGGGTGCGGCCTCGTCCCAGGCGAGCGGGGCGTCCCACGCCGAACTGGATTTCGCCTCGGTGCAGCGCGAGAACGCCGAAATGCAGCGCCGCTGCCAGGAGGTGATCAACGCCTGCCTCCGCCGGGGGGCCGACAATCCGATCCTCTCGATCCACGACGTGGGCGCGGGTGGATTGTCCAACGCCGTCCCGGAACTCCTGCACGGCGGCGGGGTCGGGGGGCGGCTGGACCTGATGCGGGTCCCCAACGACGATCCGGGCATGTCCCCCATGGAAATCTGGTGCAACGAGGCACAGGAGCGTTATGTCCTGGCCATCGCCCCGGAGGACGAGGCGCTTTTCACCACGTTTTGCATCAGAGAGCGCTGTCCCTTCGCCGTGCTGGGGAGCGCCACCGCCGACCAGCGGTTGCTCCTCGTGGATGGCCGCGACCACACCACGCCAATCGATCTGCCCATGGAGGTGCTGCTGGGCAAGCCGCCCCGCATGACCCGTCATGCCAGTCGTCCCGCTGCGCGGCCCGAGGCGTGGGAGAGCAGCGGCATCGACCCGGCGGAGGCTGCCGAGCGGGTGCTGCTCCATCCCGCCGTGGGGGACAAGGGGTTTCTCGTCACCATCGGCGACCGCACGGTCACCGGTCTGGTGCATCGGGACCAGATGGTGGGTCCCTGGCAGGTCCCGGTGGCCGATGCCGCCGTCACCTTGCGGGATTATGCGGGGTTTGCCGGCGAGGCCATGGCCATGGGAGAGCGTACCCCGCTGGCCCTTCTCGACGCGGCGGCCTCAGCCCGCATGGCCGTGGGCGAGGCGTTGACCAATCTGGTTTCCGCCCCCATCGGCCCACTGGAGCGGGTGAAGCTCTCTGCCAACTGGATGGCGGCTGCCTCCCACCCCGGCGAGGACGCCCTGCTGTTCGACGCCGTCGCTGCCGTGGGCATGGCGTTGTGCCCGGCGCTCGGCATCGGCATCCCGGTCGGCAAGGATTCGTTGTCCCTCAAGACCGTCTGGGAACAGGGTGGCGAGCAACGGGCGGTGATCGCCCCGGTCTCGCTGATCGTCTCCGCCTTTGCCTCCCTGGAGGATGTCCGGGGCGCCCTGACCCCCCGTTTGCGCACCGATTGCGGGGAGACCATGCTGCTGCTGGTGGATCTTGGCGATGGGGCAAACCGCCTGGGGGGATCGCTCCTGGCCCAGGTGTATGGCCGGATGGGCGCCACGCCCCCGGACCTGGACGATCCGCTCCGCATGCGGCGGTTTTGCGAGGTGATGCGGGATCTGCATCGGGAAGGCACGATCCTTGCCTATCATGACCGCAGCGATGGAGGCTTGTTCGTCACGGTATGTGAAATGGCCTTTGCCGGCGGTGTGGGGGTGACCGTCTCCCTGGACGGAGCGGGCGACCCTGTGGCTGCGCTCTTCGCCGAGGAACTGGGTGCGGTGTTGCAGGTGCGCGCCGGTCAGGCCGAGGCAGTGCGGGAGCGTTTCCGGGGGGTGGGTCGGATCACCCTGCTGGGCGCGCCCGACGACGGGGAGCAGATCCGCTTCGTGGCCGGCGACCGGGTGGTGCTGGAGGCGCCACGGGTCCATTATCGCCGCCTCTGGTCCGAAACCGGCTGGCGCATGCGCGCCCTGCGTGACGACCCCGCCTGTGCGGCTATGGAATACGATGATTTGCTGGACGCCCGGGATCCCGGCCTGTCGGTTCGGGTGAAGTTTGTCGATCCTCCCGCCATTGCGGTCGGTGCCCGGCCCAAGGTGCTGATCCTGCGGGAACAGGGGATCAACGGCCATGTGGAGATGGCTGCGGCGTTTCACGCAGCCGGTTTCGACCCTCTGGATGCCACCATGACCGATCTGGCGACGGGCCGCATCCGGCTGTCGGATTATCGCGGCCTGGCCGCCTGCGGCGGCTTTTCCTACGGTGACGTACTGGGGGCGGGCCGGGGTTGGGCAGGTTCCATCCTCTACAACGAGCGGCTGCAGGAGGCGTTTCAGGGCTTTTTTCATCGTTCGGATACCTTTGCCCTGGGGGTGTGCAACGGCTGTCAGATGCTGAGCGCCCTGGAGGAACTGATCCCCGGCGCACAGGGCTGGCCCCGCTTCCTGCGCAACCAAAGCAACCGTTTCGAGGCGCGGCTGGTGGGGGTGGAGATCGCCGATACCCCTTCCGTGCTGCTGGCGGGGATGACGGGTTCACGGCTGCTGGTGCCCTGCGCCCACGGCGAGGGGCGGGCGGTCATGGCCAGCGAGGATGCCACGCTGATCGCCTTGCGCTATATCGACAACCGGGGCAAGGCGACCGAACGCTATCCGGCCAATCCGAACGGCTCTCCATGGGGGGTCGCCGGGGTGACCAGTCGCGATGGCAGGGTGACCATCATGATGCCTCATCCGGAACGGGTGTTCCGCCGGGTCCAGCACTCCTGGTATCCAGAGGGTATCACCAGCGAGGATGGCCCCTGGCTGCGCATGTTCCGCAATGCCCGTCACTGGCTGGACAGGACCTAGGGGACCTTTTTTTCACTTGTCGCGGGTGAAGACATGGACGAGGAAGAGAGCACACAAGAGGAAAAGCCCAAGTCCAGGAACAAGCTGCTTCTGGTGGCCGCGATCCTGGTCGGGGTTGTGTTGTTGGCGGGGGGAGGGTGGTTGATCGGCAGAAAGATGGGTTTTCTGTCCGGTGGCCACGAGGCCGAACAGGTGCATCGCGAGCCGTCCGAAGTGGAAAAACGGGCCGCCGAGGCCCGCAAGATCCCCACGGTCCACCCCTTCAAGGAGCCGCCTCGCCCCGAACGGGAGGAGCGGAAGGAAGATTTCGTGCAGTCGGCCCCCATGCGCGGCCCGGATCAGGCAGAGGTGAGTCTGGATCAGGTGACCGTGGTGGTCGCGGAGAGCGGGGAGCGCCGCGTGCGGGCGCGCCTGTTCAATCATGGACCGCGCAAACTGACCGGGGCCGAGGTGCGCGTGCAGTTTCTGAATGCCGAAGGGCAGGTCATCCTTTCCCGGTCGGTCAATCCTCTGGTGGTTTCGGGTGGATTGTTCGGTGATCGCTCCGAGGCCCTTCCCGCAGGGAGCGGTCGTCAGTTCCATGTCTTGGCCGACGATACCCCGGTCGGCTGGACCGGCAAGGTTGAGGTCAAGGTCATGGGGTTGCGTTTCGGTTCCGGCCAGGGGGAGTGAGTATGACCAGTATTATTCTTTTTGTGGGACAATTTTCCGAGACGGATGATGAGCTGAGAGAGAATTACCCAGTTCCTCAATATGAAATTTTTCATGCATCAACCCCGGCAAACGCATTAGAAATTTTAAAAAACCATGCAGTCGATATCATGGTGACCGATTTCGAACTGGCCCAGATGGATGGACTGGAACTGACCCGGCAAGCCCAGGCGATGCAGAATGCCTTGCAGGTGATTCTGCTGACCGGCCCCAGGGATCGCCCATCGGTGATGCAGGTCATCTCTCATCACATCGCGGTCGAACTGGAAAAACCGGTGCATCGGGACGAGTTGCGCATCTATGTGGAGAGGTGTCGGGAAATCAAGCGCATCCGGGACGAGTTGCGGCACAAGGAGGATCTGCTCAAGAGCGAGGTGGGCAACCGCGAACAGGCGGAATTCGAGGCCAATCGTGCGCTGGCGACCCGCATCGCCATCACCGCCCTGCTGGAAACCAGCCTGGAGCGTCTTGCGTTTCCCAAACAGATCGAGGTGATCCTTGATATCATCCTGAACATTCCCTGGTTCTTCGGGCAGCGCAAGGGGGCATTGTTTCAACTGGATGAATCCGGGACCCATCTCACCCTGGTCGGTCACAAGAATCTGGATGGAGCGGTGTTGGGGGTTTGCGACCGGGTGGAGGTGGGGCAGTGCCTGTGCGGTCAGGCGGCCCAGACGCGCCGGATCGTCTTTTCCGACCGGGTCGGCGAGGCCCATGTGACCCGCTACGAGGGGATGCAGCCTCATGGCCATTACTGCGTGCCTCTGGTCAACCAGAATGCCTTGCTGGGGGTGTTGTGCCTCTATCTTGCAGAGGGGCACCGGCCCGCGCCGGACGAGGAGGCGTTGCTGAGCACCCTGAGTGCCACCCTGGCCCGCATCCTGGAACACCGCAAGACCGAGGGCGAACTCAAGCAGGCCGAGGAACAATTGCGTTTCATGGCCTATCACGACCCCCTGACCGGTCTGCACAACCGCCAGTTCTTCGATCAGACTTTCAATAAATTGTTCATGGCCCTGCAGAATCCCACGCGCCGGCACAACGAGGCCCCTTTCCAGGGGGCATGCCTGGCGATTTTCGATATCGATCATTTCAAGAAGGTGAACGACAACCACGGCCATCTGATCGGGGACGAGGTGCTGGTGCTGTTTGCCCGCAAGATGACCGAGTGCTTCCGGGAAAGGGATGCCACGTTTCGGTTCGGGGGCGAGGAGTTCGTGGTCCTGCTGCACGATGTCACCCCGGAAGTCGCCGAGGTGGTGTTGAACCGGTTTCGTCAATCCATCGCCTCCTATCCCTTTCCACAGGTGGGCCAGGTCACGGTCAGCATCGGGGCAGTGCGGGTCGATGCGGGAGAACTGGCGGCTTCCCTGATCGAAAAGGCCGACAAGGCGCTCTATTTCGCCAAGTCCAATGGCAGGAATCAGGTCCATTTTCATCATGTTCTGGTGGCAGCCGGGCATGTCGAGGATGTGGAACGGGATACCGGAGAGGTGGATTTGTGGTGAGCGCGATGCCGTCGCTGGTGCTGGCTTCCACTTCGGTTTACCGGCGTGCGCTGTTGGAGCGTCTGGGATTGCCCTTCGTCACGCGGGCGCCGGGGATCGAGGAGCATCGCCTGCCGGACGAACCGCCGCAGGCCATGGTCCGGCGTCTGGCCGAGGCCAAGGCCCTGGCCGTGGCCGGGGAGTTCCCCGGAGCGGTGGTCATCGGTTCGGATCAGTGTGCGGTGATCGACGACCGGGTGTTGGGCAAGCCGGGTGATTTCGCGGGGGCTGTGGCGCAATTGCGTCTTGCCTCGGGTCGCGAAGTGGTGTTTTGGACCGCTTTGTGCGTGGCGGGTCCCGGACCCGACCGGAAGCAAGGCACGCTGGTCCCCTTTCGCGTGGTCTTTCGCGAACTGTCCGAAGCGCGGATTGGCAACTACCTCGAACGGGAACGCCCGTTCGATTGCGCGGGGAGTTTCAAGTCGGAGGGGTTGGGCATCGCCTTGTTCGCGCGCATGATCGGTGACGATCCGACCGCGCTGATGGGCCTGCCCCTGATCGCACTGACCGGGATGCTGGAGCAGGCAGGGGTGACGGTGGTATGAGGGTCCTGGAACGGTTGGTGACGCTCGCGCGCGCGGTGCGGGCGCGTTTCGACCTTTGGCGACAGGGGGCGCCTCTGACCTTGCAGGCCCTGCTGGTCACCGGGGCCGCCGGGATCCTGTTCTGGTTCGTGCAGGATCGCATCCATTCGCAGCGTCTTGGCGAGATCTTCCAGGATCACCTCGTGCGCTCGCTCACCGCCGAGGCCGGTCAGCACTGGCGGTTGATGGACGAACGGTTGCGTTCCCAGGACCGGGCGGTGCAACTGCTCCTCGACCGCAAGGAGTTCGTGGCCTACATCGAACGGCTGGAGGCGCAGGGCTGGTCGTCTCAGGAGAGTGTCCCCCCGGTCGTCTATCCCGATGCGCCTCCCTGGTTGCCGGGTCAGGCCGTGATGCGGGGATTCGTTCATGCCACCCATGTGGTGTTGGCGGATGGCAGAGGCAGGGTCCGCGAGGTGTACGGCCCGCAGGACAAGCCCTTGCCCATGTCTCTCCTGGAACAACTCCCCAGGCAGTGCGCCGTGGACTCCATCTCCAGCGACATCCGCGAGTGGCAAGGCACGCCCCATTTTTTGACCCGGGCGGCGTTGCGGGGCAAGGATGACCGTCTGCGGGCGATCCTGGTCTTCAGCACCCCCCTCGATCACGCGTTCCTGATCTCCTTGCACGTCAACCATGTGGCGCAAGAAATCTTCGTCCTGCTGAACGAAAGCGGTGACCGGGTGGCCGCCAGCAGCCGTCCCGACATGATTCCGGCAGGGGCGTCGCTTGCGGAGCTGGCACGGGAGTATCTGGTTTCCGGCAAGGACTTCACCGGGTATGGGGGTGCTGCCGAATTCTTTTTGCATTTTGCCACCCTGATCCCCAGGAGTCTGCTGGCCGAGCTGTCACTGCCCATTGCCGGCGAGGGGCGCGCGCAACGGGCGATTGGCCATTTTTTGATGATTTTAGTGTTTATTGGTATCGTCTACTGGGTCGGGGGGCGGATGCGGACCCTGACGGGCCGGATGGTGAGTTTTGCCCAGGAACGGCTCGGTCTGTCGCTATCGACGGCCACCGGGGCCAATCCCCTGGAACAGATGGAACAGCAGTTCGCCCTGCTGGCCAGGGAGATCGAGGAGGCGAGGCGGCGGGAGGCGGAGTACGCCATCCGTCTGACCAACACCAATCGCGAACTGGAATCCTCGCTCAGCCTGGTGAAGCGGACCCATGTGCAGCTGCTGGCATCGGAGAAGATGGCCTCCCTGGGGGGGCTGGTGGCGGGGATCGCCCATGAGATCAACAATCCGGTGGGCATCGGCGTGACGGCGGCCTCCTATCTGGAGGGCAAGACCAGGGAGTGCAGCGCCAGTTTTCAGGCGGGCACTCTGTCGAAATCGGACCTGGCGACCTATTTTCAGGATGCCCTCGATTCTTCCGCCATGATCCTGTCCAACCTCAAGCGGGCGGCGGATCTGGTGCGCAGCTTCAAGCAGGTGGCAGTGGATACCAGCAGCGAGGCGAGTCGCCGGTTCGATTTCGCCACCCTGTTGCATCAGATCCTGCACAGCCTTCATCCCCATCTGAAAAAAACCGGCCATCAACTCCTGGTGCAATGTCCGGAAGGATTGTATCATTTTGGTCGCCCGGATGTTTTCTCCCAGATTGTGACCAATCTGGTGCTCAACTCCCTGCAACATGGTTTCGACCCCAGCCAGACCGGCGAGATTCGGATCGAGATCGCCCCACTGGGAGAGGACGAGATGCTGTTGCGCTATGCGGACAACGGTCACGGCATGACCGATGAGGTACGGTCCAGGATCTTCGAACCCTTTTTCACCACGGCGCGGGGCAAGGGGGGGAGCGGCCTGGGGATGCATATCGTCTTCAATCTGGTGACGGCCACGCTGGGAGGGGAGATCCATTGCATCAGCACGCCTGGCCATGGCGTTCTGTTCTCGATCCGGTTTCCGATCCGTCACGCACAAGGGGGGGAACAACCATGACATCCGACCGATTGATCTTTGCCGAGGATTCCGCTGGCGATCAGGTTGCGGAGCGGGAGCCGGATCCCTGGAAACTCATGATCATCGATGACGACCGGGATGTGCATGCCTTGAGCAGGCTGGTGCTGCGCAATTTCCGCTTCGAGGGGCGCACGCTGCGCTTCATCGAAGGCTACTCCGGGTCGGACGCGCAGCGGCTGATCCAGGAACACCCGGACACGGCGGTCCTGTTGCTGGACGTGGTAATGGAGACCGATCAGGCCGGGCTGGATGTGGTGCGTTTCATCCGCGAGACGTTGGGCAACCGTCTGGTGCGGATCATCCTGCGTACCGGGCAGCCGGGTTTCGCCCCGCAGCAGCAGGTGATCATGGATTATGACATCAATGACTATAAAGAAAAAATCGACCTGACCGACCTGCGTCTGGTCACGGCGGTGATCACCTCGTTGCGTTCGTTTCGGGATCTGATGATCATCGAGCACAGCCGGCAGGGTCTCCGGAAGATCATCCACGCCACCGGCAGTCTGTTCGAGGTGCGTTCCATCAAGACCCTGGCCACCGGGGTGTTGACACAACTGGTTTCCATTCTGGGTCTGGACGAAAGCGCCCTTTATGCCCAGGCCTCGGGCTTCGCGGTCAACGGGGAGTCGGGCCTTATGCGGCTGTACGCCGGGACCGGACGGTTTGCCGCGTGCGAGGGATTACCCCTGGAGGAGGCTGTGGACCAGGAGGTGTTGGGGCAGGTCCGCCAGGCTTTGGAACGGGAAGAGAGCCTGTTTTTCGGCAACGCCTATGTGGGGTGTTTCCGCACCATGCAAGGATCGGTGAATCTGCTCTATCTCAAGGGGATGGGGGATCTCGGCGAGTGGGATCAGGAGTTGATCCGACTGTTTGCCGCCAATGTGGGGCTGGCTTTCGACAATCTGCTCATGCATCGGGAGATCTTCGCGACCCAGCAGGATTTGACCTTTGCCCTGGGCGAATTGATCGAGGCGCGCTCCAACGAGACCGGCAATCACGTGCGGCGGGTGGCCGAGAGCGCCCGCGTACTGGGTCGGCTGGCGGGGGTCGAGGGGGACGAACTGGATCTGTTGTGGCTCTCCGCGCCGTTGCACGATCTGGGCAAGATCGGCATCCCGGAGGAGATCCTGAAAAAACCGGGCCAACTGGAGAACGGGGAGTGGACGGTGATGCGGGAACATGCGATCCTGGGCGCCCAGTTGCTCAAGGATTCCAATCGCCGGATCCTGCGCATGGCGGGCACGATTGCCGCGCAGCATCACGAGCGGTGGGATGGGGCCGGATATCCGCAAGGGTTGCAGGGGGAGGAGATCCATCTGTTCGCCCGGATCGTGTCTCTGGTGGAGGTGTTCGACGCCTTGTCCCACGAGCGGACCCACAAGAAGGCCTGGCCCCTGGAGAGCACCCTGGAGTTCATCCGCAATGCACGGGGCAAGCGTTTCGATCCCCGGCTGGTGGATCTGTTTCTGGACAATCTGGACGAATTTCTGGCGATCCGGGACCGTTATGAAGACCGGAAGGCCGGTTGATCAGCGAGGAGAAGGGAGGCGATTATGGAGGATCCGGGATGGTTCGTGGGGACGGCCTGGTTGCGGGAGCGTCTGGGCGATGCGGGCATGCGGGTGGTGCAGGTGGGCGGGGAGAGCCATTATGCCCGGATGCATGTGCCGGGCGCGCTGTTATTGCCCTATGCGGAGTTGACGGTGATGCGGGACGGGGTGCCGGGCATGCGTCCGGACCAGGCGCATTTGTCGGCGTTGTTCGGGCGTCTCGGCATCGGGCCGGAGACGGCGGTGTTGGCCTATGATGTCTCCGGCGGGACGGATGCCGCCCGTCTGATCTGGACCCTGGCCAGCATGGGTCATCGCGGGGGTCTGGCGATTCTGGACGGGGGACTCTCCGTCTGGGTACACGAGGGCCATCCCACCGAGGCGGAGTTGCCACGGATCGGCTCGGTCGGCTTCACCCCGCGTCCGGATGCCCGCTGGGAGGCGGATCGGGAGCGGGTGTTGGCGGTGGCCGAAGGGAGGGAGGCCGGGGTCTTGCTGGACACCCGCAGCCGCAATGAATATGTCGGGATGACGTTGCGGATGCCGCGTGGCCACATCCCCGGAGCGCTGCACCTGGATTGGATGGATCTTTTGGTGGGCCGTCACGATCCCCGGTTGCAGGATGCCGCTGCCATGCGCGCCCGTTTGGCCGCCATCGGGCTGGACGATCCGGGGAGCGAGGTGATCCTCTATTGCGAATCCGCCCATCGGGCCTCGCACACCTGGACCGTGCTGCGGCATTTGGGGTGGGAGAAGGTGCGGTTGTACGACGGATCCATGGCCGAGTGGCGGATGAGCGACGGGCCGGTGGTTTTGGGTGAAACTCCTCGATAAGGCGGGAATGCGCGATCATGTTCGACTCCCTTTCTGAACGTCTGGAAACGGTATTCAAGACCCTGAAGGGTCATGGCTCCTTGAACGAGAAGAATGTCCGCGAGGCCATGCGCGAGGTGCGGCTGGCCCTGCTGGAGGCGGATGTGCATCTGGATGTGGTCAAGGCCTTCGTCGCCCGGGTGCGGGAGAAGGCGATGGGGCAGGAGGTGATGGGTTCCCTGACCCCGGGCCAGCAGATGATCCATGAGGTGCACAAGGAACTGGTGCATGTCATGGGGGGTCACAACGAGCAGTTGCGGCTGGCCGCGCAGCCGCCGGTGGTGGTGATGCTGGTGGGTTTGCAGGGTTCCGGCAAGACCACCACCACCGCGAAGCTGGCCAAGCGGTTGCTGGAGAAGGAGCGCCGCAAGCCGCTGCTCGCTTCGCTGGATGTCTATCGGCCTGCGGCCATGGATCAGTTGGCCACCATCGGCACGGCAGCCGGGGCCAAGGTGCTGGCGACCGATCCTCGGGAGAACCCGCGCGACATCGCGACGCGGGCGCTGCAGGCGGCGCGCAATGGCGGACATGACGTGTTGCTGCTGGATACCGCCGGTCGGTTGCACGTGGACGAGACCCTGATGACCGAGTTGGTGGATGTGGCCGCGCTGGTCAAACCGACGGAGATTCTGTTAGTGGTGGACTCCATGACCGGTCAGGATGCGGTGAATGTGGCGCGCAGTTTCGATGCCCGGCTGACCCTGACCGGGGTGATCCTCACCAAGACCGACGGCGATGCCCGGGGTGGGGCGGCGCTTTCCATCCGGCACGTCACCGGCAAGCCGATCAAGTTCCTGGGGATGGGGGAGACCCTGGACGGGCTGGAGCCGTTTCATCCCGACCGGGTCGCCTCGCGGATTCTGGGGATGGGGGACATCCTGTCGCTGGTCGAAAACGTCATGGAGAAGGTGGATCTCAAAGAGACCGCCAAGATGCAGGAGAAGCTGCTCTCCTCGTCGGCCTTCACCCTGGAAGATTTTCTTTCTCAGATGCAGCAGGTCAAGAAGATGGGTCCGTTGGGGGATTTGATGTCGATGATTCCCGGTGTCAAGCAGGCGATGAAGGGGCGGGACATGCAGGTGGAGGAGCGGCACTTGAAGCGGGTGGAGGCGATCATTCTGTCGATGACCCCGCTGGAGCGGCGCAGGCATCAGATTCTCAACGCCTCGCGCAAGCGGCGCATTGCCATGGGGTCCGGCACCACGGTGCAGGAGGTGAATCAACTGCTGAAACAGTTCGTGCAGACCCAGACCCTGATGAAGCGGTTCGGCAAGATGGGCAAGAGTTTCCTGCGGGGTGGCATTCCCGGTCTTGGGGGAGGCGGGATTCCCGGTCTTGGGGGAGGCGGTTTTCCTGGGGCGGGTCTGTTTGGTGGCGGCAAACCGCCGGGGATGCCGTCGTAAGGTGTGCCCCTTTTTTGCAAGTGTATCGATTGCAGCTTGACTGTCGGGGGAAAATCGCTAGAATATGACGTTTTCGTGTGATGCAAAGATGGCGTGACACGGATGGAAACCAACAAGCACAAAGAGGCCAAGAACAATGTCGGTACGGATTCGTATGCAGCGCAGGGGTTCCAAGAAGCGGCCATTCTACGCAGTGGTCGCGGCGGATTCCCGGATGCGCCGGGATGGCCGGTTCCTGGAAAAACTGGGCGTGTTCGACCCCCTCAAGACGGATGGGGCGAGCCTGAACATGGAACGCATCAACCATTGGATCGGGGTCGGGGCGGTCCCCTCGGATACGGTGGAGCGGCTGATCAAGCAGCAGGGCGCCCCGGCCTGAGCGCCGTGCGCAGCGAGGATGGCGCCACCTGGGTGGCGCTGGGTCGCGTCAAGGGGCCAAGCGGCGTGCGCGGCGATCTGCGGGTCATCCCATTGGCCCCGGATGTCGTCCGACTGCTCCCCAGTCGGGATCCGCCATTCCGCTTCCCGGAAGCGCGCTTGCTGGAGTTCCCGGTCTGGCGTCTGGGACGGGAACCGCCTGGCGAGCGGGAGGTGCGCTGGACGGAGGGTCGCCTTTCCGGAGGCGGGATCCTGGTCCGGGTGCCGGAAATCCCGTTGCGCGAGGATCTGCAAATCCTCGCTGGCATGAGAATCTGGTTCTCCGATGCCCTCCTCCCGGAGTTGCCGGAAGGCTCTTTTTACTGGTTTCGCCTGCTGGGCCTGCGGGTGCTGGATGTGACGGATCCCGGATCGGTCGCCGAACTCGGCGAGGTGCGGGAGGTCCTGGCCACCGGTTCCAACGATGTCCTGGTCGTGGCGACCGCAGATAGCAGCGAACGACTGCTCCCCTTCATCCACGAGACCGTGGAACAGGTGGATCCCCTGCAAGGGATCATCCGCGTCCGGCTGATGCCGGGATTGTGAGCCGAGGAGGCTGGCCGGGGATGCGTTTTTCCATCCTGACGCTTTTTCCGGAGATGTTCACCAACATCCTGGGAAGCTCGATCCTGAAACGGGCTGCGCAGCGGGGATTCATCGAGACGCATCTGGTGCAGATCCGGGATTTCGCCCCCGACAAACACCAGCGTACCGACGATGCCTCCTTTGGAGGCGGGCCGGGCATGGTGATGAAGGCGGATGTGCTGGACCGCGCCTTGCAACACGTCCGGGCGCAACAAGAAGGACGGGTGATCCTGCTGACGCCCCAGGGCGGACGTTTCGAACAGGCGGATGCCCGGAGGCTGGCCGGCTGCCCCCATCTGATCCTGGTCTGCGGTCACTACGAGGGGGTGGACGAACGGTTCGCCGAACACGCCGTGGATGAGGAACTCTCCCTGGGGGATTTCGTCCTGACCGGAGGGGAACTGCCGGCCATGGTGGTGCTGGATGCCGTCGCCAGGCTGTTGCCGGGGGTGCTGGGCGATGCCGAAAGCGCCGGAACCGACTCTTTCGGCGCAGGGATGTTCGATCACCCCCATTACACCCGGCCAGCGGTCTGGCATCCGCTTGCGGGGGGAGAACGGCGCGTACCCGCCATCCTGCTCGCCGGTGACCACGGGGCCGTGGCCGCTTGGCGCCGCAGACAGGCCATGTTGCGCACCCTGATCCGCCGCCCGGAACTCCTGCAACGGGTGGCGTGGAGCAAGCAGGAACGCAGAGTCATCGAGGCATTGGCCAACGACCTGGAGGCCATGGAACACGATTTGGAAAGAGACGAACAATGAACGAATTACAGCAGTTTGAACAATCCATGGTGACCATCACCCCCCCCAAGTTCGGGGCCGGGGATACCCTGCGGGTCCACGTCAAGGTGGTGGAAGGAACCCGTGAGCGGATCCAGGTGTTCGAAGGGGTCTGCATCGGGTGCCGCAACGCGGGATACCGCTCCACCTTCACGGTGCGAAAGGTCTCCTTCGGCGAGGGCGTGGAGCGCACCTTCCCCCTCTACTCCCCAAAGCTGGACAAGATCGATGTCCTGCGCAAGGGCGATGTCCGGAGGGCCAAGCTCTACTACCTCCGTGACCGCACCGGCAAGGGCGCCCGTATCCGGGAGAAACGGGACTGGTAGCACGCCACCCCCTGCCCGGGACCGACCTGGAACAGGAACTCGCCGTCAGCGGGTGTCGTGCCGTCTGTGGTGTGGACGAAGCCGGTCGCGGCCCCCTGTGCGGGCCGGTGGTGGCCGCTGCCGTCATCCTGGCGCCTGGACCCCTCGCTCCTGCGTTGGCCGGACTGGACGACTCCAAGAGGCTCACCCCGCAACGGCGTGAGCTTCTCGCCGAGGCCATCCGTCGCGAGGCCATGGCGGTTGGGGTCGGCTTGGCCGACCCGGACGAAATCGATCGCCTCAATATCCGGCGTGCTGCCCTGCTCGCCATGTCCAGGGCGGTTGCGGCCCTGCCGATGCCCCCCGATTTCGTGCTGGTCGATGGCCGCGACCTGCCCGATGCCTTGCCTGCCCCCGCGCGCGCCGTCGTGCGGGGCGACCGCATTTCCGCTTCCATCGCCGCAGCCTCCATCATCGCCAAAACCCATCGGGACGGCATCATGACACGCCTGGCGTCCCGCTTCCCCGGTTATGGCTGGGAAGAGAATGCCGGTTATCCCACATCAAGACATCTCACGGCTTTGCGTACCCTGGGGGTCACCGAGGTCCATCGGCGTTCGTTCGGGCCGGTGGCGGCCCTTTTGGCGGGAAAGGAGTTTGAGTGTTCGACGCCCCAGGGGGCGTCGAACAACCGGACGCCGACGGGACAAACCGGTGGCGCCTCGGATTAAACGGAAAACCAGGGGACCGACTTGAGGGGGGGAGTCGGCCCCTGGCTGGAGACGACCCGAACCGGCATCGCCTCAAAATGGATGATTGCTAAAAAATGTCTGACATCCGTCACGCGGATGGATCGAGAAACCAGGGGCCGACCTGAGGGGGGGGAGTCGGCCCCTGGTTGAGACGATCCGAACCGGCATCGTCTCATTGCCTGGATGAATTAAAGTGTCCGACGTCTTTGTTTTGGCGTCGGACACCCGGACGGCGACGGGACAAACCGGCGGCGCCTCGGATTAAAAGGGAAACCAGGGGCCGACCTGAGGGGGGGGTAGTCGGCCCCTGGTTTGGGACGCACCTTGCGGCAGCATCCCAAGAAAAACCAAGGGCCGACTCGAGGGGGGGGATGTCGGACCCTTGGTGGGGGCGCACTTGTAAAAGAGACGCCCCATTCATGTTGTCAGCCTGTGCCTCCCGCAAGGGAGGGGGATCAAGGGCTGGGAATCGGGGAGGGGGTGTCCAGCCCTTGATCCGGGTTGCCCTGATACTGCCGGGCAACCCATCTGTTGCCAATTGCAAGAATCCATTTGCAACCGAGACATCCTTGTCTCGTCACGACAAGTTCAAGTCCCTTTGTATCTATATATATCAGGAATCGTGCCATGAGTGAGCCAGATAAAAAGATATGCAAAATCAATAAATTGTAGAGGAATGTTTCTGGAGTGGTCGGGGATGGGTGGTGCAAAATTTTGAGCACTTCAGGCGGACGAAAAGATAATTGTAACAAAATACATCAAAATTTATTTATAATTTTCAAATACATAATGAAAAGATGAAAATTTTTTTTACAAAATGTAACGAAGTGCAAAATTTTGTCCGGCTCACTTCGGTTGGCCGGCACGCGTTCCCGCAGGGGGCATGCCGCTCTTTTTGATCTGCTGCAGGCGGTAGTTGAGAGTCTGGCGGGAAAGCCCCAACAGGGTTGCGGCCAGGCTTTTGTTGCCCTGGGCGCGTTCCAGGGCCTCCTCGAGGAGAAAAATCTCCGCATCCCGCAGGGTGGGCAGACGACCGGTAATCCGCTTGAAGGGGTTCTCCGCAGCGGCATCGAGTTGGGGATTGTGTTCGTCGGCGTTGGGAAAAACGCTGTCGCGGAACCGTTCCAGGGAGAGGACACCGGATTGATGGCGGGCGACGGCATCGAAGCTGATGGCCCGCAACTCACGGACATTGCCAGGAAAATCATAGGCGTTCAGAAGATTGAAGAGTTCCGGGGGAGGGATGGGCGCGGGTTTGCCCATGATGCGCGCGGACTCCTCCAGGAACTGGGCGGTCAGGAGCGGGATGTCCTCCTTGCGCTCCCGCAAGGGGGGGATGCGCACCTGATGTGAAGAGAGGCGAAAATAGAGATCGGAACGAAAGGTCTTTTCCGCCATCATGAACTTGAGATCGCGATTGGTGGCGCAGATGATGCGCGCATCGGTCTTGAGATAGCCATCGGCGCCGAGGGGATAGTACTTGCGCTCCTGCAACAGCCGCAGCAGCTTGACCTGAGAGGACTCCTTGAGGTCGCCGATCTCGTCCAGGAAGAGTGAGCCACCGGCAGCAGCGGCGATCAGCCCCTCGCGGTTTTCGTTGGCGCCGGTGAAGGCCCCCTTGCGATGGCCGAACAGGGTGTCGGAAAACATGTTGTCGTCCAGGCCGGCCACGTTGAGGGCCACGAGGGGGCCGTTGCGGTGGCTCACGAGATGAATGGCATTGGCGAGCAGTTCCTTGCCAACGCCGGTCTCGCCGATGATCAGCACCGGCTCGGAGGAGGGGGCGATGGCCTCGACATACTGAAAGACCGCGCGCATCTTGCGGCTCTTGGTGATGATGGCGGCAAAGGCCTCGGCGTGTTGCAACTGGTCCTCGAGGAGATAATGCTTCAGGGTGCCCACCTCGCGCTGCAAAGAACGCACCTCCATGGCGCGCCGGACGCACGAAATGAAACGGCTGTTCTCCGCAGGCTTGATCAGATAGTCGAAGGCGCCGTCCTTCATGCACTGGACCGCGATATTGACCTCCTGGGTGGCGGTCATGACGATGACGGGGATTTCCGGGAACCGCTCGCGGATCTTGGGGAGGATCTCCGTGCCGGACAGATGGGGCATGACCAGGTCCAGCACCACCACCGCAGCGCCGTTCTCCTCCAGAAAAGGCATCAGTTTGCGGCCATCGGTCAAAGTGACCACCGGGGAGACATCCGCCGTCTTGAGCAGGATCTTGGAGCTGAACAGCACGGTCTCCTCGTCGTCCACCAGGACAATGGGAGGATTCTTCTTGACGGGGGGGTTCATGGGGCGTCTCCTCGCGTGGGTTCGACGACTGCGGGTAGGCTGACCGTAACCGTGGTCCCCTGATCGGGAACCGATTGGAACGACAGATCGCCGGAGTGGTTGTCGATGATGGTCTTGGTGATGGACAGCCCGAGTCCCATGCCACCGGTCGCGGTCCGGGTGGTGAAGAAGGGGTTGGTCAGTTTGTCCAGATGTTCCGGATCGATGCCGCACCCTTCGTCGCGCAGAATGACCTGCACGCGGGTGTGGTCCGCGTGGGGAGCGGTGGAGATGGTCACCCGGTTGGCGCGACTGCGCAGGGATTGCAGGGCGTTTTGAATGATGTTGATGAATGCCTGTTCCAACTGCTGGGCATTGCCCCGCACCATCAGGGGAGAAGGGTGGGGAATGAATTGGCAATGGTCGGTGGTCTGCCGCACCTGACTCTGGAGGATCAGGAGCGCGGATTGGATCGGTTCCCGGATGTCGAACCGCTGGGTGAGCGGCTCCCTGTCCTGGCGGGCCATGTGTTTCAGACCGCCGATGATGGTCTGGATCCGGTGCGAACTCATGCGGATGCCGTCCAACAGTTGCGGGAGCACCTCCATGGCCTCGTCCATGGGCATGCCGCCCAGGCAGAAGGCGCCGGACCCTGCGTGGGCCTTTTGCAGAATCGGCAGGGCGTCCTCCCAGATGGCGGTCAGGATCGGGACGTTGAACTGAATGGCATTGTTGGGATTGTTGATCTCGTGGGCCACGCTGGCCGACAGCACCCCCAGGGAGGCCAGCCGGGCGTTGCGGAGGTTTTGCGCCTGCAAGGTGCGCTTTTCCGTGATGTCCTGACAGACGGCCAACACCTCGGTCACCTTGCCGTCCTGGAAGATCGGGGCCAGCCGCGCCTCCCACCAGGCCTTCTCCCCGTCCGTGAAGGGGTATTCCATGGCCTGACCGGTCTTGAAGACGGTGTCCAGCCGTTCCCGCAGATGGGGGATCATCGCCTCCTGGAGCAACGCCCTGGGGTGGTTCGGGCCTTGGCGGTTGCTGAATTGGACCGCACCCTGCCGATCCAGGGTCATCAGGCAGTCCGGGGAGTGGTGGAACAGGGTGCGCAGTTTCTCTTCGGAGAGCGCCATGGCCCGCTGGGCGCGGCGGCGCTCCTCGGCCTCGCGGAATTTGAGAATGCCGAAGGCCAGATTGTTGGCGAGATTTTCCAGGAGTCGCAGCTCGTCCTGGTCGAAGGCATCGGTTTCGGCGCTGTAGATGTTGATGGTCCCCAGGGGCAAGAGGTTGTCGTTGGGCAAAGGCAGGGCGATGGAGGAGGCGTATCCGCGTCGGGTGGCCTCCTCGCGCCAGGGGGTGAAGTTGGCATCGGTGCGAATCCGGCGTGCGCAGCTGGGCTGCCGGGTGCGGAAGGCGGTTCCGGTGGGGCCACACCCTTTTTCGTTATCTTCCCAGGTGATCTCCAGTTGTTGCAGATAACCGTCGTCGAACCCATACTGGGCGACCGGCAGGATCCGCTTGCTGTCGTCTGGTGTCGGATACCCCACCCAGACCATGCGATATCCCCCCTCCTCGACGATCAGGCGGCAGATGCTGTTGAGCAATTCCTGTTCGGAGGTGGCCTTGATCATGGCCTCGTTGCCGCGGCTCAGAGTCAAAAGGATCCGGTTGACCCGGTTGATGGCCACCTCTGCCTCCTTGCGGCGGCTGATGTCCCGGGCGAAGTTGCAGTGGATCTCCTGGTCGTCGATCTCCAGGAAGGTGATGTGGATCTCGATGGGCAGCAGTCGGCCATCCTTGGTGCGGACCTGGCTCTCCATGCGACTGCGATGGCGTTGCTTGAGGTCGTTCCAGTGGGCGCTCCATGCCGTCGGGGTGAGGTCCGGGTTGATGTCGGCGACGGTCATCCCCTTCATCTCTTCCTGGGAGTACCCCGCGGCCTCGCACATGGCCTGATTGACGTACAGGAAACGACCGTCGGGTCCGATCCAGCAGATCATGTCCGCCGCGTGGTCCACGGAGAACTGGGTCTGTTTCAGCTGTCTGGCCGTCTCCTGCTGGGCGCGCAGGGCGCTGGCGAAGGATTCCATGGTCTGGTTGATGGAGTGGGTCAGATGGTCGAGTTCATCCCCCTGGTGACCCGTCGGGAGGGTGAGGGGTTGCCGGGCCGGCGCATCGGGATCCAGCCGGGCGAGTTGCTGGCCCAACATCAGGATGGGGCGGGTCAGAAGGTGGTGAAAGATGATCGTCAGGAGGGCGGCGAGCAGAAAGGCGGCAAACAGGGACGAAAGCAGCGTGAAACTGGCCCGGAACAGGTAATCCCTGGCGCTCAGGTAGGGATCCACGGCAATGGAGAGTTGGCCGACGAGCCGTCCGTTCCAGTTCAGCGGCGTGGTGATCTCGTTCACGTCCGTGAGCAGTTGGGAGGCGATCCATTTGATGATCCCGGTTTCCGGGTGAGGGCGGTCCTTCTGGCGCAGCAGGCCCCCTGTCGCGGTGTTCAGGTGGGCATGGTGGATGGACTGGCAGTTGAACAGCCCCTCGAGGACCTTGTCGGCCAATAGCGGGTCGTTTTCCGAGGTGGCGTGGCCCGCTGCCTCGCGGACCACTTCCAGCACCTGGGCGATGTTGGAATGGATGCGCGTCCGCTCCCGGTAGAGGTCGTGGATCACCTCGACGATACCCAGCAGCAATCCCACCGCCATGCCCACCAGCACTGCAGCGCGCGCCTGACGGCAGGAAAGCCGCTTGCGCAGGGGGATGGCGATGCCGGGTGGCAAGGTCGATGGCTGGCTCATGGGGGTGCGGTCTTCCCGGACATTGTGACAGGATTGTGCATGTGCTAGTATAATATGCGGATATGGTTTGTTGTCAATCGGATATGCATGCACGGCGCTCGCTCATGACCTCTCGGACCATCCTTGGCAAGTGGCTTGCCCCGGTCGGCAGACGTTTCGGCATCTTGACGGATCGGTTGGGAGGGCGCGTCCTGGTTCATGGGGGCGTTACCCTGCTGCTCGGTTGGCTGGTGCTCTCCCTGCTGGTCTCCCGGATCCACGAACATCTGGTGATCACCCAGAACGAAAGGGCGATCCTGATGGTGACCCGCAGCGTCGCCGGGGCCGTGAACACCATCATGCTGGCCGGCGACGCGGAAGTGGCGGAAGATTTCATCGCCAATCTCCAGAACGTCCCCGAGATGGTCGATTTTCGCATCCTGCGCACCGATGGCAGCGAGGCCTTCCGTGACAACGAGACCATCGAGATCGTCAATGGCCGGTTGGGCAGCCAGCGCTTTCCCCTGCGCAAGCATGCGGCGCGCAAACAGGGGATGGAAAAGGACGCCGCAGCACTCCGTCAGGCCCTCGCCCAGGGCAGCGAGATCCCGGTCTATGGCCGGGACGCCGCCACCGGAGGGAAACGCCTCACCTACATCGCCCCCATTCCCTCGCAGGAGCCTTGCCGGGCCTGTCATGGTCACGGCGAGACGCACCGGGGAGTGGTCAAGCTGACCATGTCGCTGGCCAAGGCCGAGGCGGAAGTCGCCACCGCGCGCTGGTGGATCTTCGGCATGGGCACCCTGATCGGGGTGGCGGTGATGCTGCTGGTCCATCTGGTGGTGCGGCGCTCGGCTGTGACCCCCCTGGAGCGCATGGCCGCCACCCTGGAGGATGTCACCCAGCCGGATCGTTTCCTGGAGGTGGAGGGGTGCCAGGAGTTCCGGCAGGTGGCCGCAGCCTTCAACCACATGACCAGCCAGCTGAGCACGGCCATGCACGGCCTTCGTCAGGAACGGGACAAACTCACCACGATCCTGTTGGGGAGCCGGGAGGGGATCGTGGTGACCGACAGCACGGGAGCGGTGGCCCTGATCAATCCCGCTGCGGAACGACTGCTGGGCAAGAGCGCGCACCGGATCCGGGAGCAGGGATTCCTGGCGCTCTTCGACGACCCGGACCACCTGCAAATGCTCCTGGAGGATCACCTGCACGAACTGCCGGGCCTGGTCTTTTACAACGCGCGCATGTTGCGGGTGCATGCGGCCACGATTCGGGCCGCAGGTGGGGAGCTGATCGGTTCGGCGGCGCTCATCCGGGACGTGACCCGCGAAAAGGCCCTGGAAGAGGAACTGCGGGCGCTCTCCAACAGCGACGCACTGACCGGTCTGTTCAATCGCCGGCGTTTCGACACCGCGCTGCTGGAAGAGTACGACCGCGCCGAACGCTACGGACTGGTGTTGGGCCTGCTCATGCTGGACGTGGACCATTTCAAGCGGTTCAACGACGAGCATGGGCACGACCAGGGGGACCGGGTCCTGCAGGCCATTGCAGGGGTCATGCGGAGCCATTTCCGCTCTGTGGACTACCCCTGCCGATACGGCGGCGAGGAGTTCTGCGTCATCATGCCCAGCACCGGGGTGGCGGGGGTGCTGCGCTCTGCGGAACGGCTGCGCGAGAGCGTGGCAAAGCTTGTCATCAACGGCCTGAACGTGACCGTGAGCATCGGTGTGGCCATCTTTCCGGATGAGGGACGCGCCGGTGCGGACGCCCTGGTCAAGGCCGCCGATCAGGCGCTGTACGCCGCCAAGAAGGGGGGACGCAACCGGGTTTGCCACCTCATCCCGGAGACGATGACTCCACAGGATTCCCAAGAGGCAGCACCATCTTGAGTTCCATGGGTTCGTCGCCCGGCAGGGTCTGGAAGGCGAATTTTTCCAGAAGTTTGCGTATCGGTTTGTTGTCCAGGCGCACCAGACAGAGCATCCCGGCCAGATTGCGTTGCCGGGCGATGTCGATCATGGTGGTCATCAGCACGCCGGCCATGCCCTTGGCCCGGCTGGACTCCCGCACGACGAAGGAGGCCTCCCCCATGTTCTCCTGTTCCAGCCAATAATAGTGTCCAACCGCCAGGATCGTCTCCCGCGGCCCCTTGCGCCGCACGATGCACAGGGCCAGATCGCGGCTCTGGTTCACGTTGACGACGTTGCTGGCCTTTTGCCGCGACATCCCGTCCGGACGGTAGCGGTAGCGTTGCAGCACGGTCTCCTCGTCATGGGAGTAGAAAAATTCCTGAAAAATCCGTCCGTCAGCGGGGCGCAACGGACGCATGAAGTAGGTGTTTCCCTTCAGGTTCAGGCGGATTTCCTGGGGATCGCCCAGCTCCTCGACCCGGCTGGGAGGGTTGACGAGGTATTCCGGCACCCAGTGTTGCGTGCGCATTTGCGCAAGAAGGCGATCGCGAAATGCCGGATGGGCCACCTGGATCAGTTCCAGGGCGCGTTCCCGGATGCTCTTGCCGCGCAGGGTGGCGATGCCGTACTCGGTCACCACGTAGTGGACATCCCCGCGGGAGGTCACCACCCCGGAGCCTTCGGTGAGGAAGGGGACGATTTTGGAAATGGTGCCGTTTTTGGCGGTGGAGGGGAGGGCGATGATGGGGCGCCCCCCCTGGCTCATGGCCGCCCCCCGGATGAAGTCCACCTGCCCGCCGATGCCGCTGTAGAAGCGCCTGCCCACCGAATCGGAGACCACCTGGCCGCTCAGATCCACCTCTATGGCGCTGTTGATGGCGACCATGTTCTGATTGCGGGCGATATTCGTCGGGCTGTTGACATACTCGGAGGGATGAAACTCCACGTGCGGGTTTTCGTGTACGAAGTCGTAGAGCTTCTGGGTTCCCATGCAGAAGGAGGAGATGATCTTGCCGGGGTGGAGGCTCTTGTGGGCGTTGTTGATCACCCCGGAACGGAACAGGTCGATCACCCCGTCGGAGAACATTTCGGTGTGAATGCCGAGATTTTTGTGGCGGGCGAGGCTGCGGAGCACGGCGTCAGGGATGCGACCGATGCCCATTTGCAGGGTGCAGCCATCCTCGATCAGGGAGGCGACGTAGCGACCGATCCGCAGGGTGGTCTCGTCCAGTTCCGGCGGGGTGAGGACCGGCATGGGGATATCGGCCTCGATGGCGGCGTGGATCGAACTGACATGGATGAAGCTCTGCCCGTAGGTGCGGGGTGCCGAGGGATTGAACTGGGCGATCACGCAGCGCGCCGACCTCCAGGCCGCCGAGACGATGTCCACCGATGGCCCCAGGGAGCAGTAGCCGTAGCGATCCGGGGGGGTGACCTGGATCAGGGCCACGTCCAGGGGGAGGACGCCGTTGGTGAAGAGGCCGGGAATCTCGGAGAGGAAGCAGGGGGTGTAATCGGCGATGCCCGCCGCCACCGCGTTGCGCGTGCCGGGACCGAGAAACAGGGAGTTGACGTTGAAATTGCGTCCGTACCTGGCGTCGGTCCACGGGTGCGGTCCCAGGATGAGGATGTGGATCATCTCCAGATCCCGGAAGGCGGCGGCATTGCGGACCAAATCCTCGGTCAGGGCATGGGGACAGGCCGCGTTGGAGCCGATGAATACCCGGTCGCCGGATTTGAGGTATTTCTTCCAACTGGTGAGTTTCGGGGGCATGGTGAAGGCGGACATGTCGCTCCTTGCCGGACAGGCAGGTCGGGGTTTGCGGGGTGCCTCCCATCATCCCGCAAACGGGTCCGTTTGCCAAGTCATGCCGGTTGCATGTTGCTTTTCTGCAGGGCTGCGGTGGAGATGTTCACCGAATAGGCCTTGGCAGATATGAAATTGGGCAGGGAATTCTGTTGATTGATCTCATGCAGGGTGGTTCCAGAGATGTTGTGGGTCTTTTGGACGATCTGTTTGGTGGCTTGGCTGGCACGCACGGAGTTCATGCTGTAGACGTCGGACATGAGGCTGGTGACGTTGTTCATCGGAGCGATCCTTCTTGGTGCAAGAGTGGATTCAGGTTGTAGGTCCTTGCAGGAACCCCCAAGCAAGAATCGCTCCAGGATGAACGGTGGTCGGGCGAAATGTGGCTGTCGTCAGGCGTTTGACAGCTGGGCCACCGGGTGGGCAGGCGGCAAATTCTGCTTGCGAGGCGGCGCGGGCGGCAGGGAGTGGTGCTGGAGGAGGCGCAGGGAGACGGAGTGTCCCAGAAGGGCGCGACGCACGGAATCCGGGGCCATGTCCAGCTGGTGGCACACCCAGATAAAGGAGCCGACACCGGAGCGCTTGGAGGTGATCCATTCGACGGCGGCTGCGCGGGTGCGGGTTTCTTGCAGATCCAGGATGGCCCTTTCCATGACGGCGGCCCAGAGCTTTTTGGCGCTGTCGTCGTCCATGGTGTGGCATTCCGGTTGTGCCACGCGGGTGATGGGCCGGGGCGCGAGGGAAGAAGTCCGCGGGTGGCTTTTGGATGAGAGTTGCATGGCGTTGACCTCCTGGTGTGGAAAAAGAGCAGCGGTTAAACGAAAGCAAGCAGGATATGTGCCAGCTTTGTTTAACCGCGCATGGCGCAGCCAGGAGCGGGGGCAGGTTATGGGAAGCGTCAAAATGCAGGCACAGCGGGTCAGTGGAAGACGATGGTGCGGCCCTGCCACTGCATGACCTTGTGCTCGGTGAATTTGCGCACCGCCGAGGCCAGGACCTGTTTTTCGATATCCGCGCCGAGTTGCTTCATGTCCGCGATCGAAAAGCGGTGGTTGACCCGCGTCACGTCCTGGATGATGATCGGTCCTTCGTCCAGTTCCCTGGTGACGAAGTGGGCGGTGGCCCCGATCAGCTTGACGCCCCGGCGATAGGCCTGTTCATAGGGGTCGTTGCCGATGAAGGAGGGGAGAAAGGAGTGGTGGATGTTGATGATCGGCGCGGAAATCCGGCGCAGGAACTCCTCGGAGAGGATCTTCATGTAGCGGGCCAGCACCACCAGGTCGGGTTGCAGGAGTTGCAGGAGCTCCAGTTGGCGGTTTTCGAACGCGTGGGTGTCGCCCACGGTGGGGATGTGGTGAAAGGGGATCTCCAACTGCTCGGCGATGGGGGCGATCTCCAGATGGTTGCTGATGATGGCCAGCAGGGAGATGTTGAGGTCGTTGCTCAGATGGCGGGAGATGATCTCCATGGGGCAGGGGAGCGTCTTGGAGCAGAACATCACCACGCCGGGGCGTTCCATGGGGTCGTGGAAAGCGTACTCCATGTCGAGTTCGGCAGCCACGGGGCGGAATTTCGCCTGCCAGGTGCGGATCTCCTGCCTGGCCGACTCCTCCCTGCCCACGATGCGCATGAAGAAGCGCCCATGTTCGGTATGTTGCGCCAGATCGAGGATGTTGAAATTCTCGTTGGCGAAGAAATTGGTGATGCGCGCCACCAGACCGACACGATCCGGGGAGTGGCACAGAAAGACGATGTTGGAGGGGTCTGGTTGCATGAGGGATCCTTTCAATACCCGGTGGCGCCATCATCCAGCAGGGGGCGGCGATTGACCAGGGATTCCAGCAGAAAAAGTTCTTCGTCGGTATGGTTGTGCATGGGGGCCTTGCTGGGCGCCGAGGCACCGGAGAGATAGCGGGAGGCGTGATAACGGGACTCCAGGGGGATGACCTGCTCCGGCTTGGCGTGCATGCGGATTTCGATCCGGCCATAACAGAGGCACAGATAGTCCCGCTCCGGTTCGGCCTGGAGAAAAAGTCCCGTGCCGCGAATGCCGATGGTGGCCGTGGGGGTTTTGATGCCGCGGGGGCCAGGGCCGAACACCGACAGGATGCGACCGGCCTGCAGGGTGAATCCGGTGCTCGTCATGGGCTGGCGGGAATCGGCGGGCTGGAACGCGACACGGGTACTGGGGCCAAGCAGGAAGGCGTCCTCACCCATCACGAGGGTCAGTCGGCCCTGCCCGGAGGTGGCGACGGTCTGTCCCGGACGGATGAGGGTATCCGGTCCAGCCGGTCGTCCATCGACGGTGAGACTTCCCTCCAGTTGATGAATCTCCTGGCGCATGGGTTTTGTCGCGCACCCTCCGGCCCCCCCGCATAAGGTCAGGCCAAACAGGACGCCTCTTTGCAGGAAGTCGCGGCGGTGCATGGGTTCTGGTGATCTGACAGGTTTCATGGATGCAGGGACCTGATGCCGGTGATGAGGGCGTTGAAACTGACGGATCGGTTGGTGTCAAGAGCGAGATGTGGGGCAATGGCACGGGATCCCAAGACTTTTTGATAGCGTTCCCTGGTCAGGGTCGCCAATTCCAAGGCAGGATTCGCCAAGTGGTCGGGATCGCGAAATCTGGCCGTATTCTGATGACGCGCCAGACCGGTCAGCCCCAATCCTTTTTCCACCGCCGTCAAGTCGCCCAGATAAAAGCTTTCCAGTTCCCGGCAGGCGATCCGGATCAGGACATCGTGGCGGCCAGCCTGCTGGCAAAGGCTGCGCAGATGGGCCTTGATCCGCACGCAATCGCCGGAGTCCTGATCTCTGAGGACGATGAAACGGGAATCCGGGGTAAGCCAGCCGCGCAGTTTGGGGAGCAGCTGTTTTTCCAGATCCTGTTTGCCCTTGAACACGATGCACTGGAACGCAGTCTCCGGCAACAGCCTGGGCAGAGTGGCCTGCAACATCTCGCGGGCGGAAGGCTCTTCCAGCAGGAATACCAGCATGGTCATGGCGGATCCGCATCCGTGAAAAAGCCCTGCTCCCACAACGCCCCCATCTGATCGCCCTGCGCCATGTAGGCAGAGATCTGGGGGTCGTCCTGGGCACATTTGACTTGCGTGTAGCCGTTTTTTTTGACCAGCCAGAAAACCTCCTCCACACGGGCAGCATTGAGAAGGGCAGGGGAGTGGGTCGAGACGAATACCTGTCCGCCTCGCTGCGCATAGGCACGGAACTCTTCTGCCAGTTCCCACAACAGTTTCGGATAGAGTTGATTTTCCGGTTCTTCAATACACAATAACGGATGTGGTTGCGGATCGTGGAGCAAAATCAGGTAGGCGAACATTTTGATTGTCCCGTCCGAGACGTACTTGTCGATGAACGGATCCTGAAAAGCCCCATCCTTGAACTTCAGGAGCAGACGACCATCCCGCGTCTGTTCCGGTTCAATGGATTCAATGCCTGGGACGCGTCGTTTCATCTGTTCAATGATTTTACTGAATGTTCCATCTTGGGTATCATTTTCGAACATCCGATTGGCCACCAGTTGCAGATTATCCCCGGTCACCGAGAGGTGATCGGCATCGCCGGAAATGTCCTTGCTGCCGCGTGCCAATTTGATGTGAAAGTCGGATATGTGCCAATTTTCGATGAGTTGGCGCAAGGCGTTGGCAGCCTTGAAGCGCGCAAATTGTCCCACGCCTTTGACAGCCAGGATGTCCGCCTTGCCCAGCGACTGATTTTCGCGAGTCAGTTCCTCTTCCGTCTTGTCGAAATCTTCTTCGTTGACGATGGCCCATCCTTCGCCACGGGAAAAATCCAGAAAATGGAATGGCATTCCGTATCTGCCCCGTTTGTAACGGAGAATCTCCCTCTCGATAATGATTTGTCGCTCTTCACGGGTAATGGCGAGAAAATAGGTTATCAAGCGCTCTTTTCCAGTGATACGCATCCGGTATTTGATTTCGATCTGAATGACCGGTTCCCGTGCGCCTCGACTGATCATCTCGTCAAAACCGCCTCGGTTTTGTATTGCCTTGGTTGCATTATAAGTCAGGCAATCCTTTAGAAAACCAAATACATCAAACAGAGTGGTCTTGCCGGTGCCGTTGGCTCCGATCAGCAGACAAAATTTTGGCAAGTGATTTAATTCAATTTCATTAAATAGCTTATAATTTTTGAGGCGTATTGATTCTATTTTCATCTTTGTGCCTCATGGATTCTTTTACCACCGCACCAGCGCCGACCCCCAGGTGAAGCCGCCGCCGAAGGCCACCATCAGGACCCGGTGGCCGGGTTGAATGCGCCCGGCGCGCACCACCTCGTCCAGGGCCAAAGGCACGCTCGCCGCCGAGGTGTTGCCGTGGCGCTCCACGGTCACCGCCACCCGCTCCATGGGCATGCCCAGCCGTTTGGCCGTGTTCTGGATGATCCGGATGTTGGCCTGATGCGGCACCAGCCAGTCGATCTGCTCCTTGGTGAGGCCGTTGGCCTCCAGACATTCGTCAACGCTGCCTTCCAGTGCCCTGACCGCCTGCTTGAACACCTCGTTGCCCAGCATGCGGATCGCCCCCAGGTTGCCCTTGGAGACCCCGCCGCTGGTGTACAGGAGATCCGCCTGGGAGCCGTCGGCGTGCAGATGGGTGGAAAGGATCCCGCGCTTGCCATCCTTGTCCGCCTCCAGGACCACGGCCCCGGCCCCGTCGCCGAACAGAATGCAAGTCCCCCGGTCGTTCCAGTCCAGGATGCGGGAGAGGGTCTCGGCCCCGATCACCAGAACCCGCTGACAGGCACGGGTGCGAATGAACTGATCCGCGATCGACAACGCATAGATGAACCCGGAACAGACCGCCTGAATGTCGAAGGCAGGCATGCGGCTCGCGCTCCCGCCCAGCTTGTGCTGCACAATGGCGGCAGTGGACGGGAAGATCAGATCCGGCGTGGTGGTGGCCGTCAGGATGAGATCCAGATCCCCCACCTGCAAATCCGCCGCCTCCAGGGCCTTCCTGGCCGCCTGCGTCGCAAGATCCGAGGTGGTCTCGCCTTCAGCAGCCATGCGCCGTTCGATGATCCCGGTCCGCTCCCGAATCCACTCGTCGGAGGTATCCACCATCCGCGCCAGATCGTGATTGGTCACCCTTTTTTCCGGCAGATAGGATCCGGTTCCCGTGATCCTTGCCCTGGGCATCGTCATGCTGCGTTCCCCTCGTCCGCGACGAGCGCCTGGGCCTCTCGCCGGATCTTTTCGTTGACACGGTTCTCCACCAGACCCACGGCCTTGCCAATGGCCCGGCTGAACGCAAACGGGTCGGCGGAACCGTGACTCTTGACCACGATTCCGTTAAGCCCCAACAGGATGGCGCCGTTGTACTTGCGCGGGTCCACCCGATCACGGAAGGTTCGCAGGGCGGGACGCGCCGCCAGATAACCGAGCTTCGTCCACAAGGAGGCACCGAACGACTCACGCAGGAAATGGGTCAGCAGGCGCGCCAACCCCTCCGTGGTCTTGAGACTCACGTTGCCCACGAAGCCGTCGCACACCACCACATCCACATCGCCCATGAAGATGTCCGACGCCTCCACGTTGCCCACGAACCGCTCCCCGAGACGGCTGCGGAGGATCTCGGACGCCTCCTTGACCACCTCGTTGCCCTTGATCTCCTCCTCGCCGATGTTGAGCAGGCCGATCCTGGGACGCGGCAACCCCAACACCGCCGTGGCATACACCTTGCCCATCATGGCGAACTGGCCGAGATGCTCTGCGGTGCAATCCACGTTTGCGCCCACGTCCAGCATCAGGGTCTGCCCCTTGATGGAAGGGAGCATCCCGGCGATGGCAGGACGGTCCACGCCGGGCAGGGTCTTGAGGACATAACGGGCCGTGGCCATCAGGGCGCCGGTATTCCCGGCGGAGACGAAGGCTTCCGCCTCCCCGGCCTTGACCAGGTTGGCCCCCACCCGCATGGAAGAGTCCTTCTTGGTGCGCAGGGCCACGGAAGGCTTTTCCGCCATCCCCACCACCTCGCTGGCCGGATGGATCCGCAGCCGCTGCTTCCCGCCGTCGTGACGGGCCAGTTCGGTTGCGATGGCATCCGACCTGCCGACCAGAATGAACTCGACCTCCGGGTGTTCGCGCGCGGCAAGGATCGCCCCTTCCACCGGCGCGCCGGGGGCGTTGTCACCCCCCATGGCATCCAGGGCGATACGGACGGGCATGGCGGCGGGCCAGACGCTGGGGGTCTCAGGCGTTACCCTTGACCGTCATCACTTCCTTGCCCTTGTACCAGCCGCAGTGCGGGCAGACCCGATGCGGGGGACGATGCTCCTGACAGTTGGGGCACAATGAGAGGGCAGGTGCCTTCAGGGCATTGTGGGAACGCCGGTGACCGCCACGGGAGGACGAGGATTTCTTCTTTGGAACTGCCATGGTTCGCTCCTTACATTTTGTGAAATTGGCTCAGCACGGCGAATGGACCGGACGGTTTCGCCTTGCGACAAGCACAGGGGGTGTGGTTCAAATCCGCGCCGCAACCGGCGCACAACCCGGCGCACGTTTCCATGCACAGGGGATTCATGGGCAGGGTGAGCAGCAGCTCCTCCTCCACGAGATGTTTCATCCTCAGGACGCCATCCGGCAGAAAGACCACATCTTCCTCGATCTGCCACCGCTTGTTCTTCATCGCCGGGTCCTTGCCAGCGGCGAAGCAGGCGTCGATGGTCGCCTCCAGGTCGAGAGGGAATTCCGTCAGACAGCGTGAGCAGGCCAGCCGGATCCGGCACCAGCCCCGGCCCAACACCCGGACGCGGGGTCTGTCCTCCCGAATGATCGGCGTGGCCAGCACATGCAACTCCACCGGTCCGTCCACCGTGCCGGCTCCTCCCAGTTCCCGGAGGGTGCCGGACGGAAAAATGCCGTGGGCGGTCCAGGGGGTCGAACGGTGGGCCAGGGTGGCCAGTTCCAGAATCACGCCGCTCAGATCCCGCGGCTCCTCCCCGCGAAAGCCGCGCGTCAGGGAGTGGAACGGGTCGGTGAAATCCAGGGGATAGCCGGTATCCATGGTCGTCAACCTCTCGCCAGCCAGATCACCAACAAGCCGATGGCCATGAGCGCGAAACCCGTGCGTCGCAAGATCGCATCCGGCAGTTCGACGATCTTGATCACCCACAGCCGCATGCGTTCGGGCGCCACGAAATAGGGCATCCCTTCCATGATCAGCATCAGGCCGAATGCGCTCAGAAACGCTTTCATGGCGTCCGTCTCTCAGCGACCGATCGGTCCCGCCCCCTGTTGCAGGTAACGGAAAAAGCCCGACGGCTCCAAGACCAGGGTGGTGGTCTCTTGTCCAAGGGTCTTGGCATAGACCTCCAGGGTGCGCGTGAATTCGTAGAAGCGTGGATCCTGCCGATAGGCGTCCGCATAGATCCTGGCCGATTCCGCATCCCCGTCGCCCCGGACCTCCTGGGCGGAGCGGTAGGCCTCGGCGAGCAGGATCTCCCGTTCCTTGGCGGCCTTGGAGCGGATCTTGACCGCCTCCTCTTCGCCTTCGGCCCGGTACTGCTTGGCCTGGCGTTCCCGTTCGGTCTGCATCCGTTTGTAGACCGCCTTGGAGTTCTCCGCCGGCAGGTCGGTTCGCTTGATGCGCACGTCCACGATCTCGATGCCGTACTTGACGGCCTGCTCATTGGCCTGTTCGCGAATCCGCTGGGTCAGATCGGAGCGGGATCCGGAGACGATCTCCATCATCTTGAACTGGCCGAGCACCTCGCGCAGATTGGAGTAGATGATGTCGTTGAGACGGTCGGTGGCGCCGTTTTCGTCCCGCACGGTCTGATAGAACTTCAAAGGATCCGTGATCCGCCAGCGGGAGTAGCTGTCCACCTTGAGGTTCTTTTTGTCGGCGGAGAGGATCTCCTGGGGTTCCTGGTCGAATTCGAGCATCCGTTTGTCGAAGAAATGGACATCCTGCAGGAACGGGATCTTGAAGTGGAGACCGGGATCGGTGATGGCCGGCTTGACCGGTTTGCCCAGTTGCACGACCAGGGCCTGCCGCCACTGGGGGAGGGTATAGGCCGACTGGGAGAGGAGTACCAGGACGGCCACCACGAGAAAGCCGATTCCCTTGGCGAGATTGACGTTCATTGGGGATCTCCCTTGGGGCTTTTGGCGGGATGGGGCTGCGGCCCGGCCAACGGCAGGTAGGGCAGAATGTTGCGGCCTGCCTGGGGATTGACGATCACCTTGTTGACACCGCCCATGACGTTCTCCATGGCCTCCAGGTAGAGTCGGGATTCGGTGATCTCCTTGGCCTTGTCGTACTCTTTCAGCAGTGCCAGGAAGCGATGGGTGTCACCCTCGGCGCGGGTCACCTTGGCGGTACGGTAGGCTTCGGCCTCCTGGATCTGCTTGGCGGCTTCGCCCTTGGCCTTGGGGAGGATGTCGTTGGCGTATCCCTGCGCCTCGTTGATGGCCCGTTCCCGGTCCTCGCGGGCGCTGGCCACGTCCTTGAAGGCATGCACCACTTCCGGCGGCGGGGAGACTTTCTGGAGTTGAACCGTCAGGATCAGGATGCCGCCGTTGTAGCTGTCGAGGATTTTCTGGATGGTCAGTTTGGCATCGGACTGGATTTTTTCCTTGCCTGCGGTGAGGGCGCTGTCGATGGCGTTGCTGCCGATCACCTGGCGGATCGCCGACTCCGAGGCATCGCGAACCGCCTTGTGGCGGTCGGAGGGGGGGTTGCGCAGATTGAAGAGATAATTGGCCGCGCCGCCTTCCTTGATGCGGTACTGGACGCTCATGTCGATGTCGATGATGTTTTCGTCACCGGTGAGCATGAGGGATTCCCCTGGCACGTCGATCTCCTCGGCGCTGGCGCGTCCCTCGGAACGGCTGCGGGTGCGGTAGCCGAGTTCGATGCGTTCCACCTTGGTGACCTTCGGGTTGAAGACCTGGGCGATGGGGTAGGGCAGGCGCCAGTGGGGGCCGGGTTCTGTGGTTTCCACATGGCGACCGAAGCGGACCACCACGCCGTTTTCGTCCGGTCCCACCACGTAGATGCCGGTGGCCATCCAGACGGCCAGGGCGATGGCGATCAGGATCGGCCAGATTTTCTGGTTTGCAGGCCGATGGGGGCCGATGCGGTCCTTGAGCAACCGGATGATCTGCTCGATGTCCGGTGGCTGTGGGGGAGTGCCTCCCATGTTTCCCCAGGGGCCTTGTCCCCCGCTATTGTCGTTCCACGCCATGGTCATCTCTCCTGTTTGACTCGGGATGCCGGTCGCCGCCGTTTGGTTTCGGCTGGCTGAACCACTCATTTTCCCTTAAATGCGTCTCCGAGTAAAGGCGTGATTTCGATTTTTTCGCGGCGTGCGTCATCGAGGGGTGGATCTCATGCCGGAGAAGAAGGCGCGGGGTAACCCGGCAGGGTTCCGCCCAGGCCGTGCCATTGATCGAGAAGCCGCTTGAGGGACGGGAGGTGGGGGGTGGACGTGACGCGTTCATATAACTGATAAAAATAACTTGGTTTATTAACTTCATAGGGTTCTTTGTTGTATGTCAGGTTTTGTTCTTTAAATATTGCTTCAAGATATTTTTTGTGCCAACCGGCATGGGTGCCCGTGAAATTTGCCATTTTTGGCATCAGTTCCGGGTCCTGCTCGTGTACGGGATAATGATTTTGATAGGCGCGCAGTTCCTCGCTTTGTGGATTGCGTTTCATGAAGCGGCGATTGCCGAGAAACCAGGTTTCGATGCAGCGATTTTGCACGATGATGGAGTAGTGGATGGTGTCGTGGCCGGGGATTTTGCGGATGATCCGATCAATGCTTTGTTGGCGCACGGCAGAGCTTTCCTCTTCCGCATCGACCATCACGAAGAAATGGTCGATGCGTCCAAGGGAGACGACATCCTCGACATGTCTTGTCAGTTTGTCTGGGGTCAATGGCTGGCCCTTGAAGGCAAAAACAACAAAATGATCGCCCTGAAGATCTTCGATGCGCCATACCTGTCGCATTGTGGCGAATGTCAGGGATAGCCATGCGGGGTATAATTTTTTTTCGGTCCTGTCCCCTTCGACCAGGAGATAGAAATTCATGCGATGCCGTCCTCGTATTCCGGGGAATTCACCAGCAACTCGAAACGGTCGATGGTGGATGCGGTATTTAATGCGGGGATGTCGGAGGCATCGTGAACTGTTACCGTGCTGCCGTGCCTGGTGACCAGTTTCCAGTTCTTCCAGTTGATATTATTAATTACGTAAGGGTGGTGGCTGGTCAGGATGAACTGGATGTCTCCCTGTCTCTCGTTGATCGTCTCGGCAATTTGTGGCAGACAATTGATTCCCAGGCTGTTTTCGAATTCGTCAATCAGAAAGAGCGTTCCTTTTGGAGCCAGGGACAGTTCAAATAATATTTTTAAAGTTTTCAACATTCCTGTAGAGAGATTGGGGCCTGGTATTTCCTTTTTTGTCTCTTTTTCTGTTATGAAAAGAATATAAGAAATTCCTGATTGCGTTGAATTTCCTTTGAACGCTCTTATTTTGATATTTTCCGTAAAAGGAAATATTTCTTTAAATTTAAGCTTTATATTTTCAAAATCGTTTTTGAATTTCTCTTGCAAGGTCCAAATTTTTACTAATAGATGCATGTGGGGCGCTTTCTGCAAATCGTCTAGAGATGTCATATTGTCAAGATAAAAATATGAATTATCAATTGTATTGATAAAATAAAAATTATTATCGCTGATAATGATTTGATTTAATGATTGTGTTAAAGGTGCTATATCCGCCTCGTCTCTCAATAAACTGATGGCACTTTCTGTCCATTTGAGTTTTGGGAGTTTGTTGTCCTTGTATAGAAATTCGCCTGTTATATAGTTTCTATTGACCAGCCTGTAACCATCTAATATTATTTTTTCGGATTCAAAATGATCTCCAAAATCATCCAGCACCCCCTCCCAATAATATTCATGCCCATCAATCTGCAAACTAATTTTCCATGAGCATCCGGCGGCATGATCGGCGCCATTAACGGCAGCCTTGCAGATTTTTTCGATCGCCTTGATTATTTTTGTCTTTCCGACACCCGAAACGCCAACCAGCAGCGACAGGGGTCCAAAGGATGTCCTGTTCAATATCCATCCGTTGTCATTGATTTCAAATGATTCAATCGTCATGGTTGGACCTTTTCGCTGTCTTGTTGGCCCCCGGATCGTAATTCCCGCCCGATCACATCCGCACCCGCAACCGCTCCGTGGACTTGTTGAGCCGCTCCACCAGCACCTTGATGATGCGGTCCTTGATCTTCTCCCGGATCTCGGAACTCAGATTGTCCAGCAACTCCTGGCTGATTTTCAACAACAGCGTCTTCTCCATCGCCACCACGTCCGTGGTGCGCGGGGTGTTGGTCAGAAAGGCCATCTCGCCGAAAAATTCCCCGGCGGTCAGCACGATGATCCCTACACGCTGCTTCTCCACGCTCACCGAACCGGAAATGATGATGAAAAACGAAGTGTCCCGACTTCCGGCGATAATGATCCGTCCCCCGGGGGGATAGCTCTCGAACGAGGCGTGATGACCACAGATCCGCTTTTTTTCGTAGGGGGAAAATTTTGCGAAAAATTCCATGTTGTCAATTTTTTGCAAAATTTCTTCCCGGGATGGCTCGTCAATTTGCGGCATGCTTTTCAACCTGTGCGCAATAGGGTTGCATCGAACGGTGACGTGCGGTCACGAGGATGTTATAATCCATTTTTCCCGTTTCATACAGTCTCTATCGGTTTGCGCCATGGATGAGAACATTCAAAAAAATTTCGACGCCATCCAGGAGAAGCTGGTTCTCCTGAGGGGGCATCTTTAACTACGATCACGGCAAAAAACGGCTGGAAGAGCTTACCGCCCTCTCCGAGGATCCGGCCCTCTGGAACCAGCCCGACCGCGCCAGGGCAGTGATGCGGGAAAAAAGCAGCCTGGAAAACACCATCGGCGAATGGGACCACCTCGACCAGGAACTCCGGGACGCGCGGGAACTCCACCAGATGGCCTGCGACGAGCAGGAACAGGCCATGCTGGACGAAACCGCCCGTCAGGCCGTCGCCATGCTGGCCCGCGTCGATGCCCTGGAACTGCAACGCATGCTCTCCGGCGAGGCGGACATAAACAACGCCTTCCTGGAAATCCATCCCGGGGCCGGCGGCACCGAATCCCAGGACTGGGCCGAGATGCTGCTGCGCATGTACCTGCGCTGGTGCGAATCCCACGGCCTCAAGGCCGAAATGAACGACTACCAGCCCGGCGACGAGGCCGGTTGCAAATCGGTCACCGTCCGGGTGGAGGGGGCTTACGCCTACGGTCGCCTGAAAACCGAAAGCGGGGTCCATCGCCTGGTGCGCATCAGCCCCTTCGACGCCTCGGCCCGGCGACACACCTCCTTCTCTTCGGTCTTCGTCTATCCGGAAGTGGACGAAAGCATCCAGGTGGCCATCGACGAAAAGGACCTGCGCATCGATACCTACCGCGCCTCCGGCGCAGGAGGACAGCACGTCAACAAAACCAGCTCCGCCGTGCGCATCACCCATTTCCCCACCGGCATCGTCGTGCAGTGCCAGAACGGGCGCTCCCAGCACCGCAACAAGGACGATGCCATGGGCATGCTCAAGGCCCGTCTCTATCAACTCGAATTGGACAAGCGCGCCGAGGAGGTCAGGGCGGTCAACGAGGCCAAGAGCGAAATCGGCTGGGGGCGCCAGATCCGCTCCTATGTCCTCCACCCCTACCGCATGGTGAAGGACCTGCGCACCGGCGTGGAGAAAGGCGCCGCCGATGCCGTGCTGGATGGCGACCTGGACGATTTCATCAAGGCGGCCCTGTCGCAACGGATCGGCGAGGGATCCGCCTGACCATTCACAAGGAGCAGTCGATGTCCGAGGAAGAAAACCAACAGATCCTGGCCCGCAAGGCCAAACTGGCCACGCTGGTCGAGGCCGGAGTCAACCCTTTTTCCAATGGTTTTACCCCCGCCGATCCCATGGGAGGGGTGCGCGAACGGTTCGCCGACGTTGCCGATCCGGAACGGCTCGCCGCCGCGAACGTGCGCTGCGCCGGCAGGATCCTGCTGCTGCGCAATTTCGGCAAACTCACCTTCGCCACCCTGGCGGACGAATCCGGGCGCATGCAGATCGCCGTCCAGCGCGACGAGGTGGGTGAGGAACGCTACCGCACGGTCTTCGGCAAGATCGAGGTGGGCGATTTCCTGGGGGTGGAAGGCACCCTCTTCCGCACGAAAACCAATGAGTTGACGATTCGCGTCGCCTCCTTCCAACTCCTGACGAAGGCGGTGCGGCCCCTGCCGGAAAAGTTCCACGGCCTGGAGGATGTGGAGGCGCGCTACCGTCAGCGCTACGTGGACCTGATCGTCAACGCCGGGACCAGGGAGGTGTTCAAAACCCGTTTCCGCGTCATCCGTCTGATCCGGGAGTTCATGGAGGCGCGGGGCTTCCTGGAAGTGGAAACCCCGATGATGCATCCCATTCCCGGTGGCGCGGTCGCCCGGCCCTTCATCACCCATCACAACGCCCTGGATCGCGACCTCTTTCTGCGCATCGCCCCGGAACTCTATCTCAAGCGGCTCATCGTCGGCGGTTTCGAACGGGTGTTCGAGATCAACCGCAACTTCCGCAACGAAGGGTTGTCCGTCCGTCACAACCCCGAATTCACCATGATGGAGTTTTATCAGGCCTATGCCACCTATCGGGATCTGATGGATCTCACCGAGACCCTGTTGACCCATGTGGCTGGCGCCATTCATGGTCAACTCGTGGTGCAGCATCAGGGACGCACCATCGATTTCACCCCGCCCTGGCCGCGCCTGACCCTGGCCGAGGCCCTGGTCCGCCATGCCGGGGCCGATCCTGTTGGCATCAATGATCTTGATTATATAGACCGGTTCGCCGCGCAACACAAAATTTTGTTGAAACCATCCTGGGACATTGGCAAGCGCCAACTGGAACTCTTCGAGGTGTTGGTTGAAGAAAATTTGCTCCATCCCACCTTCGTGGTGGATTATCCGGTCTCTGTCTCCCCCTTGTCGCGGCGCTCGGACCGGAATCCGGAGATCGCCGAGCGGTTCGAGCTGTTCATCGGCGGCTGGGAGATCGCCAATGCCTTCTCGGAACTCAACGATCCGGCGGATCAGGCCGAACGGTTTCGCGCCCAGGTGGCGGCCAAGGATCAGGGCGACATGGAGGCCATGCACTTCGATGGCGACTACATCCGGGCGCTGGAATACGGCATGCCTCCCACCGCCGGCGAGGGGATCGGCATCGACCGGCTGGTCATGCTGCTGACCGATTCCGCCGCCATCCGTGATGTGATTCTTTTTCCGGTGCTGCGTTCCTGAGCGGGCCGCAGGATGGTGTGTGTGATCGATGGACGAACCAAACGATGTTGTTCTAAAATGCTTTGCCAGTCATTCTTTTCATGTGGCGCGATCGTTTCTGGTCCATCGACCGGAATGGGTGAATTTTCATTGAAAGGCATATCGCATGTTGGGTGAGCGCTACGAATGGCTGATCGGGATCCGTTATTTGCGGGCCAAACGTTCCGAGTTCTTCATCAGCGTCATCACCTTTCTGTCCATGGGTGGCGTGGCGCTCGGGGTGGCGGCCTTGATCACGGTCCTGGCGGTGATGACCGGGTTTCGCGAGGAGTTGCAAAGGCAGATCCTGGGCGTGACCAGCTACGTCACGGTGCGGGCCTCTGCGGGGAACCTCCAGGATTGGCGGGAGGTGATGCGCAGAACCGGGGAGACGCCGGGGGTGACCGCTGTTTCGCCCTACATCACCAATCAGGCGATGGTCTCCTTCATGGGGCGCTCTGCCGGGGCGCTGTTGCGGGGGATCGATCCGGAAGGAGAAGTGAAGGTCTCCTCCCTGGGCAAGAATCTCAAGCTGGGGAGTCTCGAACGGCTGCCGGGCTTCGGTATCGTCCTGGGCAAGCGGTTGGCGCAACATCTCTATGTGCAATTGAACGACTCGGTGACCGTCACGGTGGCGGTAGGCTCCGTGACCGCAGTGGGCACCCTGCCGCGCATGAAGCGGTTCAAGGTGGTGGGGATTTTCGATTCCGGCATGTATGAATACGATAATTCGTTGGCCTATATCCATTTCGAGGATGCCCAGCGCCTGTTGCGGCTGGAGGAGGTCGTCACCGGCCTGGAGGTGATGACCACCACCCCGGACACCGCCTTCGAGGTGAACAAACGGCTGAAGGGGATTTTGGGTGAGAATTACTGGATCCAGGACTGGATGGAGATGAACAGCAATTTCTTTCGCGCCCTGAAAATGGAGAAGGCGGTGATGTTCATCATCCTGCTGCTGGTGGTGCTGGTGGCGGCGTTCAACATCATTTCCAGTCTCATCATGGTGGTGATGGAAAAGGGGCGGGAGATCGCCATCCTCAAGACCATGGGGGCCAGGTCGTCGGGGATCATGGCGATCTTCATCATCAACGGCGGGGTGATCGGCGTGGTGGGGACCCTGATGGGGGCCGCGCTGGGGCTGCTGCTCTCCTTGAATCTGGAGCAGACCTTGCGGGGCATCGAGAAGCTGTTCGGCATTCAGCTCATTTCCGGCGAGGTCTATTACATCGACCACGTCCCTGCCACGGTGTTGACCTCCGACGTGGCATGGGTCACGGGGTTGAGTCTGCTCATCACCTTGTCCGCCACGCTCTATCCGGCCTGGAGGGCGTCGCGCGTCGATCCGGTGGAGGCCTTGCGCTATGAATGACGCAGCCATCCTCCTGGAGGCGAGGGGCGTGAGCAAGCGGTTCGGTGGGGGATCCGGGCAGGTGGAGGTGCTCAAGGGGGTGGATCTCCTGCTGCGTCAGGGGGAGATGGCCGCCCTGCTGGGGGTTTCGGGGTCCGGCAAGAGCACCCTGCTGCAGATCATGGGGGGGTTGGATCATCCCAGCAGCGGTACGGTTCTGGTGGATGGCGAGGATCTGTATGCCATGTCCTCCGGGCGGGCCTCCGAGTTTCGCAACCGGCGCATCGGCTTCGTTTATCAGTCGCACCGGTTGTTGTCGGAATTCACTGCCCTGGAGAATGTCATGATGCCGCTGCTGATTGCCCGCCGCTCCGGCAGGGAGGCCAGGGGGGTGGCTGAGGCCCTGCTGGAAGAGGTGGGGTTGGGGCATCGGCTTGCGCATCGTCCAGGGAAGCTCTCCGGGGGGGAGCAGCAGCGGGTGGCCATTGCCCGCGCCCTGGTGATGGGGCCGGACCTGTTGCTGGCCGACGAACCCACCGGCAATCTCGACCGCAAGACCGCGCTGGAGGTGTTTCATCTGTTGCGGGAGTTGAACCGCAAGCGGGGTTTGGCCTGTCTGATGGTGACTCACAATCCGGAGTTGGCCACCGATTTGGATCGCCGCTTGCATTTGGAGGAGGGTCTCCTCATGGAAGAGGGGATGGGGGCGTGATGGAGTTGCTGCAGGGGATCATCATCTGGGCGCCCGGAATCCTGTTCGCCATCACCATGCACGAGTGGGCGCACGGTCGGATGGCGACCTATTTTGGCGATCCCACGCCGGCGCTCATGGGGCGTTTGACCCTGAATCCCCTCCCCCATGTGGATCTGGTCTGGACGATCATCATTCCTGGCGTCATGCTGCTGGGATCCCTGATGACCACGGGAACGCCGTTCGTCTTTGGCGGGGCCAAGCCGGTTCCCATCGATCCCGGCAATTTTTCCCGTCCGGGCGCCTCGATGCGGCAGGCGATGTTCTGGGTGGCGGCGGCGGGTCCGTTCCTGAATCTTTTGCTGGCGTTGGCTTGTGCCGTGGTGTTTCGCGCGGTGATGTTGCTGCCGGACTATTTCATGATTCCGTTGGCCAACATGCTGGTGGCGGCCATCCAGATGAATGTGTTGCTGGCGATCTTCAATCTGCTGCCGGTTCCGCCCCTGGATGGCGGACGGATGCTGGGCGCGTTGCTGCCGTACCCGTTGGACCGGCATCTGGCCGGTTTGGAGCGCTTTGGCCTGCCACTCGTGTTGGTGCTGGCGGCAACCGGGATGCTCGGGCATCTGTTGGTGCCGGCCATGACCTTTTTGAACCATATCTACCTGCGTTTGGCAGGTTTGACTTGACGCCGTCAGGAGTTCCCCTGCATGTCTGCCTTGCACCGTCCCATCGTCTTCAGCGCGGCTCAGCCCACCGGACAGTTGACCCTTGGCAATTATCTCGGGGCGCTGTTGCCGTGGACCCGGCTTCAGGAGGCGCACGACTGCCTGTTTTGCGTGGTGGATCTGCATGCCTTGACCGTGCGTCAGGATCCGGTCGAATTCCGGGAGCGGGTGCTGGATCTGGCGGCCCTGTATCTGGCCTGCGGCATCGATCCGCAGCGCAGCGTGATCTTCATCCAGAGCCATGTCACTGCCCATGCGGAGTTGGCCTGGCTGCTCTCCACCTTCACCATGATGGGCGAACTGGAACGAATGACCCAGTTCAAGGACAAGGCGCATCGGCATGTCAACAATGTCAATGCGGGGTTGTTCACCTATCCGGTGCTGATGGCGGCGGACATCCTGCTGTATGGCACCAACAAGGTTCCGGTGGGGGAGGATCAGAAGCAGCACCTGGAGCTGGCGCGGGACGTGGCGATGCGTTTCAATGGGATTCATGGTCCGCTGTTTGTGGTGCCGGAGCCGTTGGTGACCGGCGGTGGCGCGGCGCGCATCAAGGATTTGCAGGACCCGGCCAAGAAGATGTCCAAGAGCGCGGAAGCGGATTTGGCCAAGGTGATGATCCTGGACGAGCCGGAGGCGATTTTGAAAAAATTCAAGAAGGCGGTGACCGACTCGCTGGGGGTGGTGCGCGATGACGAGGCCAATCAGCCTGGGGTGGTGAATCTGCTCAACATTTGGCGCGCGGCCCGCGGGGCCACCATGGAGGAGGCGTTGGCTCATTTTGCGCACAATCAATACGGACGGCTGAAGGTGGAGACCGCCGAGGCGGTGATCGAGCTGCTCGAACCGGTGCGGCTCAGGTTTCGGGAGTGGCGCGCCGACGCCGGGGCGTTGGATGCGGTCCTCGAACAGGGGGGGATGCTGGCCGGGGAGCGGGCGGAAAGGACCATGCGCAAGGTGATGGATGCCCTGGGCATGCCCTTGAACCGGCGGCGTTTTGCCACGGGATTGTCCGACCAGTGACCGGCATGCGGCTGCAAAAATGGTTGGCGGAGGCCGGTCTTTGTTCCCGGCGCGAGGGGGAACGCTGGATTGCCGATGGCCGGGTGAGCGTGGACGGCCAGGTGGTGACCCGCCAGGGGGTGCGGCTGGAGGAGGGGTCGGTGGTGACGGTGGATGGTCGTCCCGTGACCCCGGAGGTCGGGCAGGGCCGGGTGGTTCTGGCCCTGCACAAGCCGGTGGGGGTGATCTGTTCGCGGCATGATCCGCAGGGACGGCCTTCGGTCTACTCCCTGGTCGAGGGGGCGGGGCCGCGGCTGGTGGGGGTGGGGCGCCTGGACTACAACTCGGAAGGGCTGTTGCTGTTCACCAACGATGGGGCATTGGCCAACCGTTTGACGCATCCCCGTTACGGCGTGCCCCGGAGTTACCGGGTACGGGTGCATGGCCGGGTCTCCGAGGGGGTCATGGAGCGGTTGCGTGCCGGGGTGCTCCTGGAGGATGGTCCTACCGGCCCGCTGGATGCGAAGCTGGATCGGGTGGTGGGGGCCAACAGTTGGGTGATGTTGACGTTGCGGGAGGGGCGCAACCGTATGGTCAGACGGATTTTCGCTTCCCTCGACATGGAAGTGGCGCGGTTGATTCGCGTGGCCTATGGAGGCGTGTTGCTGGGGGAGACCCCTGCCGGGGCGTGGCGATTTCTGACCAGGAGCGAGGTGGCGCAGTTGTTGGAAGCGGTTTCCGGGCGACGTGGCGCGTGATGGCGAGGAATGCACTCTGGGGGTGACGGCATGAAATGGACCGGATGGGTCGTGGCAGTGGTGTGCGGCATGCTGCTGCCCGGGTTGCCGATGGCAGGCGAGCCAGGCAAGCCGGACAGGCTGGATGACCATGTTTGGACCCGTTACTGGGGGAATGACGTTCTGTTGAAATTTTTCGATCTGTGTATCGGTGCACCGGGCGGGGTCAATCTGAACCATTATTATTGCATCGATACCGATGGCGATGGCGTGCCGGATTACAAGGATTACTGCCCGAAGACCCCGGCCTGGAGCAAGGTGTCCAAGGATGGTTGTCCGGCGGATGCGGACCATGACGGCGTGACGGACGACAAGGACGAGTGCCCCGGCACCCCGGCGGGCGTCGATGTCAACGGGAGCGGTTGTCCCATGGATCTGGACGGGGACGGGGTGCCGGACTATCTGGATCGTTGTCCCGACACCCCGGGTGGGGTGAAGGTGGATCATTTCGGTTGCCCGGTGGATCAGGACGGGGATGGGGTGCCGGATTATCTGGACGATTGTCCCCATTCGCCGATCCATGTGAAGGTGGACGAGCATGGCTGCTGGGCGTTGCATCTGGTGATCCTGTTCGAGCCTGGGTTGTCGGAGTTGAAGCCGGCCTATTACGCGGAGTTGGACGCAGTGGCCGAACAGATGAAGCAAAGACCCTTCAAGCTGGAGTTGGCCGGGCATACGGACAATCGGATGATGGATGCCTATTTTACCGGTCTGGATCGGCGTCGGGCGCAGATGGTGGCCAATTATCTGGTGTATCGCGGGGTTGCGCCGAACATGTTGCTGGTGACCGGGTATGGGGCGGACAAGCCCCTCGGCGACAATGAGACCCCTGGGGGGCTGGCCGCCAACAACCGGGTGGAGTTGCGTCAGCGTTGACGGTGTTTGTGCGCGGCGGCCCAATGGCCTTGTACGAGGCGCTGTTCGGGGCGCATGGCCCGCAGCACTGGTGGCCTGCACCGACGGTTCCGGCAATGATGGCAGGGGCGATGCTGGTGCAAAACACCGCCTGGACCGGGGCTGCGCGGGCGGTGGAGCGGTTGCGGGAGGCGGGTTTGCTGGACTCCTGGTCGCGTTTGTTGGCTGCCCCGGACGAGCAGGTCTGGGAGTTGGTGCGTCCCGCCGGCTATTTCCGGGTCAAGACCGTGCGTTTGAAGGCGTTGGCAGCCTTCATGGTCTCCCATGGCGGGGAGCACGAGCGGCTGTTCCGGTTGGAGACCGCCGCCTTGCGCCGGGCACTGTTGACGGTGGCCGGGGTGGGCAAGGAGACGGCGGATTCGATTGTCTGTTATGCCGCCGGGCGTCCGGTTTTCGTGGTGGACGCCTACACCCGGCGGATTTTCTCCCGTTTGGGCTGGGTGGGTCCCAAGGCCGGCTATGACGAGATGCAGGCGTTGATTCACGCCCATCTCCCCCGTGACGCCCATCTTTTGGGGGAGTTGCATGCCCTGCTGGTCCGGCATGCCAAGGAGCACTGCCGGGTCAAGCCCCGTTGCGACGGTTGTCCGGTGGGGTTTTGTCCGGTCGGGGTGGCCGTGTGACGGGGGGAAGAAGCGCGTTTTGCTGGCTCATGGCGCACCGGTTGCGGTCAGAAAGGGCCGCAGCAGACCCATGTTGGCCAGGAGTTGACAGAGGATTTTGATCTCGTTCAACTCCTCGCCCACCAGGGAGCTTTTGGCGACGAACAGTTCGTTTTCCGCGTTCAGTACGTCCAGCCAGGTGCGTTTGCCCATTTTGAACTGGGTATGATAGGATTCGGTGACCTCCTTGCTGATGGCCGTATGCTGCTTGAGGTAGGTCACCCGGTCGCGGGTGGCCTGCCATTGGTCCCAGGTCGCTTCCACCCCTTCTTGAATCGTGCGGCGGGTTTGCTCCAACTGATTCCGGCGCTGGGAGACCCGTTCGTTCAGTTCCTTGCTGCGGGCGCTGTCGGCCTGGCCACGGTAGAGATTCTGTTTCATGCGCACCATGGCGGCGGCGCTGTTGCCATGGCCCGCGCTGCCCCCCACGTCATCGCTTTGGCCGTAGGTCAACTCCAGGGAGATTTGCGGGGCAAAGGCCGCCTTGCTCTCCTCCAGCTCCTTTTGCGCCATCTCCAGTTCCGCCTGGGCCGCCAGCATGGCGGGATGCCCGGCCAAGGCCCTTTCCACCGCCTTCTCCCGCGACTCCGGGAGTGCGCTGGCCGACAGCTCCGGGCGGGTCGTGTTTTCCGGCGCCTGGCCGATGACACGCAAGAAGAGCGATCGCGCGTTCTTTTCCGCCCCTTGATTGGCGGCGTGATTGGCCGAGGCCAGGGCCAGACGGCTTTCGGTCTGTTGCACGTCGGCCTTGCTCTCGCCGCCACCCGCTTCGTGACGCGCACGCATCTTTTCCAGCACGCGCTGATGCAAAAGGAGGTTGTCGCGGGTCAACTCCAACTGTTCGCGGCGCTTCACGGTTTCCACATAGGCCTCCACGACGCTCATGGCCACGGTTTCCGCCACCCGTTCCATGCCGAATCCCGCGGCCCTGGAGGCAGCGTCCGCCCTGGCCACCCGGTTGCGGGTGGCAAAACCGTTGAACAGGTTCTGGGTCAAGGTGAGGTTCGCTTCCGACCGGTTCAGACTCAGGGCGTGTCCCGGCCTGTCGGTCACCGCGCGGGTGGTGGCATTGTCGCTTCTTTCCCGGCCATAACCCGCGTTCAGGTCCAGCACCGGCAAATCGCCGGCACGGGCTTGCGTGACCTGCGCCTCGACCGCGCGCAGGTTGTCGACCGCTGCCAGCAACTCCGGGTTGGATTGCAGCGCCATTTTCACCGCTTCGCTCAGGGTCTGCGCCTGGCCATCCGGTATCCCCATGACCGTCAGGAGCAGAAGGTATTTTGTGATACGCTTGAATATAATGTGACTCATCGCTCGCTCATGGCAAAACGCATTCCGTGCAACAGGGGTTCCAGTAGATATTCTAGCACGGATCGTTTCCCGGTCACAATTCCGATGGTGACCACAACCCCAGGCACCAGCTCGTAACGGTCAGGGCCGTTGGCAAAAAAGGTTCGTGGCGTGACCACCCGCACCAGATAATAAGGCGCGCCCTCCCGGGTGATCAGGGTGTCGGGACTGATGTGACGCACCTGGCCATCGAGCTTGCCGAAGCGGTCCCCGTCACGGGCCGCCAGCCGGATCACGGCAGGCTGCTCCAGCCGGACATGTCCCACATCCTGGGGGGGCAGCCTGGCCTCCACGATCAGCCGATCCTCGCCGGGGACGATCTCCAGCACCGTGCCCCCCGGCGGGACCACCCCGCCGGCGCCGGTCACCCGCAAGGTCTTGACCGTCCCGTTGACCGGGGCGCGCAACACGGTTCGCTGGGCGCTGTCGGCCAATTTGCGCAGCCGCAACGTCATCTCGTCCAGGGTGCGTTGCGCTTCCACCAGCTGGGTCCGCACCTCCTGCCGGTGCCGGTTGAGGAGGACGTTGACACCCTCTTCCGCCTGTTTCAAGGCGGCCCTGCCCCGCTTGATGGCGGTCTCGTCCCCTTCCAGGCTGCCGCGCAAGGCGCCTTGCTCCTTCAACAGATTCAGGTGCTCGTAGCGGCTGGTGTTTTCGGATGCCAGCAACTTGGCGCTGATGGCGATCTGTTCGTTCAACAACGTCAGTCTGGATTGCGTGGCCTTGACCCGTTGTTCGATTTCGGCGATTTCGTGGACCCGCTGATCGATCTGCTCGCGCTGTGAGCGCAACTCTACCGCCAGACTTTTGCGCCGCGCCTCGAACAGTTCGCGCGCCTGTTGCAACAGCCGCTCCCAGCCGTCGGCATCCGTTTCGGCGGTCGCTGAGGCGCGCAACGCCTCGAAATCCACGTTTTCCCGCCCTTCCGCCTCGGCGTGCAACCGGTGCAGGTCCACCCGCAGCGCGCGGATTTTCATGCGCATGGTCTCCACGTCGGACTGGTTGGCAATCGCGTCGAGGGTGACCAGGGGTTGATCCCTGTTCACGCGATCCCCCTCCTTGACCAGGATCTCGCGCACCATGCCCCCTTCGAGATGCTGCACCTGCTGGACCCTCCCTGCCGGCACCACCTCGCCGCTGGCGATGCTCACCACATCCAGCATGCTGAAATTGGCCCACAGGCCGAAACCGGCCAACAAGACGATGGACAACAGCCAAAACAGATGGGTGACGCCGGGGATCGACTCGCCTGGTTCCAAGCCATCGCCAGGAGCAGCGGCAACGTTTTGATCGCCAAAGGGACGCGGACGATGCGGCGCGGAGATCGGGCGCGGTGCGCCAACGGCGGTCAGCGTCGGGACCGGCTTGCTGTTGAGATCCAGGGTGGCGCCATCGGCCTTGAGCGTCCCGCCACTGGAAAGAAGAATCACCGTGCGTCCCTGGGCGTTCCACTCCCGCATCAGCCGGGTGACCAGTTCCCTGCCGGCGTGATCCATGCCCTCCAGGGGTTCGTCGAGCAGAACGAGGGGACCATCGGTGAGCATGGCGCGCGCCAGGGAAAGACGCCGGCGGATGCCGGGGGCCAGATGGCCGTCCCTGCCTGCCAGCAGCCGATCCAATCCCTGTGGGCTTTCGTCGCGGAATCGGGCCAGGCCGACCCGTTCCAACACGTCGCGCAACACCGCGTCCGTGACCCCTGGCGCCAGCACGGCGAGATTGTCCCGCAGGGTGCCGGGAATCAGGGTGGCCTCCTGGGGTTGATAGACCAGCTGTCTGCGCCACCATTCGGGATGGAACTGGCGAATGTCCATGCCATCGGCCAGCACGAGACCCCGCGTCGGTTCGAGCAGCCCGGCGCACAGGCGGGCCAGGGTGCTCTTCCCCGTGCCGTTGTCCCCGGTGACCATCAGGATGGACCCTGGTTCCAGGGTGAAGGAGAGGGACTCGAACAAGGGGGTCGGGGCGCCGGGATACTGGAAGGCCACATCCTTGAATTCGATGCGTCCCGAAAAGGCGGGGGGCATGGTCCCGGCGACCGGTTCTTGCGGCAGGCGCGCGAATGGCTCCAGCAACTGCCTGGCCTGTCTGGCCTGGGCCAGAACAGGACCGAGTTGCGCGAAGCGGGAGATCAGCACCAGCGCCCGTGTGGCCAGGATGTTGGCCCCGAACAGGGTGCCGATGTCCAGGGTGCCGGTGACCACCAGCCTGGCGCCCAGGGCGGTGACGGTCAACGTCATGGCGGCGTTGAGGGCATGCATCCAGCTTTGCGAGGTCATCTGGCCCCGTTCCGCGTCGTAGCGGAAGCGCCGGGTTTCCCGGCTCTGGCTGCGCCAGCGGTTCAGCAGCAACGGGGCCATGTTGCAGACGCGGACGGTGTCCGCATCCCCGAGGGTGGCGGAAAGGGATCCCTGTCTGGCCTGGGCGAGGGTCACGGCGCGGGTGGCGAGGCGTACCCGCGCCCCGCCGATGATCGTGGCCAGCAGGGCGATCAGCAGGATCACCAGGGTGGCCAGGCCCAGGGCGGGATGAAAGAGATGCACCGCGCCCAGAAACAGCAGCGCGAACGGCAGATCCAGCGCAATGAGCAGATTGCCCGGCGCATGGGCCGTCTGCAGGGCATCCACGCCGCGCAGAAGCTCCAAATGATGACCGTCCGGCAAGCCCTGCAGCGCGGAGGAACGGACGCGGGTCAGGCGTGCGAAGATCGCCTCCTTCAACTCCCGTTCCGGACGGATGGTCACGGCCTCGGCGAGGCGGTGACGCATTCTGCGCATCAGGAATTCCATGACCATCGCCAGGAGCATGCCGGTGGAGAGGGTGATCAGGGTGCCGTCGATCCCGTGTGCCATGAAGCGGTTGTAGACCTGCGTGACATAGAGCGACGAGCCGAGGCCCAGCAGATTGATCACCAGGGTCGCCATCAGGATCTGCCCGGCCAGTTGTGGCCGCTTCAGCAACCGCTCGAGCAGGCCGGGGATCGGGAGCGCGGCGGAACGCGGGGACTCCCTGGTGTTCATCCGGCCACCGGTTGGAGGGGATCGGATTCGATCATGCCGGTGGGCGGTTCCATGAGGCCGAGGAGAGGCAGGGGGGCCGGCGGGATCGCATCGGTGGGTGTGGCGTCTTCCTCTTCTGCCAACGTCTGCCCGGAGATTGGCGCGACGCCGGTCAGTTCCAGCACGCATTCACCCAGTGCCTGCAGATCCTCCAGCGCCGCTTCGAACACGGGTGCGGCATCCGGGGCGGGAGAGGTGGCCGTCGGCTGGACCTGGATTTCGACCTCTCCGTAACCGGTCGGTGCCCCGGGATCGCCCTGCAGATTGCCGCCAGCCACAAGGGTTCCGCCTTCCAGGGGGGTGTCAAGGGGCTGGATGACCAGATCCAGCGCCGTGATGCCCCACTCCACCAGGGGTCGGATCTCTCCGGAGTTGGAGGTCCCGTCGAGATCGGCATCCTGCCAGACGGCCAGGCGGGCGTAATCGGTATCGTTGTTGTCCACCTGGCCGTCTCCGTTGACATCCAGGGTGGCCAGCGCCTCGATCCCGGAGGAGGCGCCTGCCTGGAAGTATTCGGAAAACAGCTCGGTGATGTCGTCGATCAAGGCGTTTTCGTTCTTGTCCATGACCAGGAAGCCGTCTTCGGCGCTCGCCCAGGCCAGGGGCTGGAACGCGCCGTCCGGGGTCATCGCGAACGGGATGGCGGCGGGCGGCGTGACCAGATGGATGCCGTCGCCGTTGAGGTCGATGATGATGGGATCGCCGGATTGGGTCACGGTCATGCCGTTCTGGATGTTGAGGGTGGCACCTCCTTGCAGCCATTGGTTGTAGAGTGTGCCGTCGATGGTGACCGCGCCGTTGCCGCTCCATGCCGTTTCCATGGCGACCGCATCGCCGGCGCCTCCTTTGACCAGCAAGGTGTCGTTGCCATCGGTGATGGCCCTGACCTGGGCGAGTTTGAGGGTCAGGGTGTTGTTGCTGCCGCCGCTCAGGTCGATGATCTCCAGATCGCCCAGGCGATAGCTCGGCAAGGTGGTGAGATTCAGGTTGAGGCTTTGCGCCTGCAGGGTATCGGATCCCGCGCCGCCCTGGATGACCTTGAAGTTCGTGTCGGAGATGATGAACGTGTCGTCCCCGTCCTCGCCGAAGAGCAGGTCGGTGCCGCTGGCGGTGAGCATGTCGTTCCCCGCGTCGCCCCGCATGACCTCCTGGCCGGTGGTTCCGCTCAAGGTATTGTTGCCCGTATCTCCCTGGGTATCGACGGTATGCGCGGTGAGGGTCAGGCTGGTGGTCGAAAAGAGCGGATCCAGGGCGATGTCGGCGCTGGCCAGCAGGCCGTCGATCCGGTCCACCGAGCCGGATGAGGTGGCGTTGTAGGAGAGCACCGTGAAGGTGTTGCCATTGGCGGGGGTGAACCCGTTGATCGGATTGAGCTGGATGGTGCCATCCAGGACCACGGTTCCGGTGATGGCGAGCTGGTCGTATTGGGTGCCGGCGGTGGTGCCGCCCAGGTCGATTTTGAGGTTTGTGGTGGGTGCGAAGGTGAGCGTGGAACTGTTGTGGGTGATGGACAAGGTGCCGGCGGTGCCATCGGTGCCGGGCAGGATCGTGCCATCGATGCTGGAGCCGCTGTTGTTGGCCACGGTCATGGTTCCCGAGCCGCGCAGGGTGCCGACGGACTGGATGGTCAGGTCTTTGCTGGTGCCGGTCAGGGCCAGGGTTTGGCCTGAGGCGATCTCGATGATGCCGCTGGAGGTGACCGTGCCGTCGAGGTTCAGGCTGTCGAGATCGACCAGCAGCGAACCGCTGTTGACAAGGGTGCCAGTGATGACGTCCGTGCCGTTGGTGTTGCCGCCCATGCGGATGGTGCCGGTGTTGGTAAGGGTCTTGCCGCTGCCCAGGGTCAGCATGGAGGCATAACTGTCGCTCTCCAGGGTCAAGGTGCCGGCGTTGGAGATGTCGCCATTGAAGGTCGGGGTGGTGTGGTTCGCGGTAGCCGCATTGGCGTTGAGGCTCAAGGAGGCACCGGCGGCATTGACGACCGGGACGTTGAAGGTGTCGCCGGTGCCGCGCAGCACCAGGGTGCCGGTATTGGTGAAGGAACCGGTCCCGGTCACGGTGATGTTGCCGTCGAAGCGGAGCGTCGTGTCGTTGGTGGCGTGGGTGTAGCCGGTGCCGATATCCAGGGTGTGGGTGCCGGTGAGGTTGACGGTCCCGGTACCGGTCAGGGTGGTGCCCGCTCCGAAACGGGTGGTGCCGTTGGCGATGGTCAGGGTACGACCGGAGGCGACGTTGAGGGTCCCGCCGACCGAGTTGAAGGTGGTGCCGGTGTTGGTGATGCTCAAGTCGTCCGCCGTGACATCGATGGTGCCGGTGTTGGTGACCGAGCCGTCGATGGAGTCGGTGCCGTTGGTGTTGCCGGCCATGTTGAGGGTGCCGGTGTTGGTCAGAGTCTTGCCGGTGCCCAGGGTCAGAATGGAGGTGTAGGCATCGCTTTCGATGGTCAGGGTGCCGGCGTTGGTGATGTCGCCATTGAAGGTTGGGGTGGTGTTGGTCGCGGTAGCCGTATTGGCGTTGAGGCTCAAGGAGGCACCGGCGGCATTGACGACCGGGACGTTGAAAGCGTCGCCGGTGCCGCGCAGTACCAGGGTGCCGGTATTGGTGAAGGAACCGCTCCCGCTCACGGTGATGTTGCCGTCGAAGCGGAGCGTCGTGTCGTTGGTGGCGTGGGTGTAGCCGGTGCCGATATCCAGGGTGTGGGTGCCGGTGAGGTTGATGGTCCCGGTCCCGGTCAGGGTGGTTCCCGCTCCGAAACGGGTGGTGCCGTTGGCGATGGTCAGGGTAAGACCGGAGGCGACGTTGAGGGTCCCGCCGACCGAGTTGAAGGTGGTGCCGGTGTTGGTGATGCTCAAGTCGTCCGCCGTGACATCGATGGTGCCGGTGTTGGTGACCGAGCCGTCGATGGAGTCGGTGCCGTTGGTGTTGCCGGCCATGTTGAGGGTGCCGGTGTTGGTCAGAGTCTTGCCGGTGCCCAGGGTCAGAATGGAGGTGTAGGCATCGCTTTCGAGGGTCAGGGTGCCGGCGTTGGTGATGTCGCCATTGAAGGTTGGGGTGGTGTTGGTCCCGGTAGCCGTATTGGCGTTGAGGCTCAAGGAGGCCCCGACGGCATTGACGACCGGGACGTTGAAAGCGTCGCCGGTGCCGCGCAGCACCAGGGTGCCGGTATTGGTGAAGGAACCGGTCCCGGTGACCGTGACGCTGCCGTCGAAGCGGAGCGTCGTGTCGTTGGTGTCGTGGGTGTAGCCGGTGCCGATATCCAGGGTGTGGGTGCCGGTGAGGTTGATGGTGCCGGTCCCGGTCAGGGTGGTTCCCGCTCCGAAACGGGTGGTGCCGTTGGCGATGGTCAGGGTACGACCGGAGGCGACGTTGAGGGTCCCGTCGGCAGAGTTGAAGGTGGTGGCGGTGTTGGTGATGTTCAGATCGTCCGCTGTGACATCGATGGTGCCGGTATTGGTGACCGAGCCGTCGATGGTGTCGATGCCGTTGGTGTTGCCGGCCAGGTCGATGACGCCGGAATTGATCAGGGTCTTGCCGCTGCCCAGGGTCAGGATGGAGACGTAAGCGTCGCTCTCCAGGGTCAGGGTGCCGGCGTTGGTGATGTCACCATTGAAGGTCGGGGTGGTGTTGGTCGCGGTAGCCGTATTGGCGTTGAGGATCAGGTAAGCCCCGGCGGCATTGACGAAGGGGACGTTGAAAGCGTCACCGCCGCCGCGCAGCACCAGGGTGCCGGTATTGGTGAAGGAACCGGTTCCGGTGACCGTGACGCTGCCGTCGAAGCGGAGCGACGTGTCATTGGTGACGTGGGTGTACCCGGCGCCGATATCCAGGGTATGCGTGCCGGTGAGGTTGACGGTCCCGGTGCCGGAAAGGGTCGTGTTCGCCCCGAAACGGGTGGTGCCGTTGGCGATGGTCAGGGTGCGACCGGAGGCCACGTCGAGGGTGCCGTTTTCGGTGTTGAAGGTGACGCCGGTGTTGGTCACGCTCAGATCGTCCACCGTGACGGCGATGGTGCCGGTGTTGAGGATCGCGCCGGCGATGGTGTCGGTGCCGTTGGTGTTGCCGGACAGGGTGATGGTGCCGGTGTTGGTCAGGGTCTTGCCGCTGCCCATGGTGAGGATGGCGCTGTAGGCGTCGCTGGCGAGAATCAGGGTCCCGGCGTTGGTGAAATCGGCGTTGAAGGTTGGTGTGGCATTGGTGCCTGCTGCGGTATTGGCATCGAGGGTCAAGGTGGCACCGGATTGCACGGTCACCGCCGGGGCGACCGTGGAGGAATTGCGCAGGGAGGTGGCGTTCTGGAATACCCAGCTTCCGGTTCCGGCCAGACTGGTGGCGGTCAGGGTGGTGGGGACGTTGTATTCCAGGGTGCCGTTGACCGTCAGGTTGGTCAGGCTGACGGCGGTGTTCAGGGCCAGGGTTGTCCCGGCGGCCAGGGTGGTGGCGGCGGGGAGGGTCAGGGAGCCGCCGCTGTTGATCTGCACCCGGGCAATGGAGACGGGCGAGGTGTTGTTCCAGGTCAAGGCGCCCGCGACCGTCAGGGAGCCGCTGCCGGCGAGGGTGCCGCCACTGAGGGTCATGGAGGCCCCGGAGGCCAGGGTGGAGGCCGAGGAGAGCGACAGGGTGCCGCCGCTCAGGGTGAGGCTGCCGCCGTTGATGCCCACGGAGGAGAGCGAGGTGGTGCCGGCGGAGTGGGTCACCGCTCCCGACGGGATCACCGCGCGTTGTCCGCTGCCCGGCACGCTGTTCGGGGTCCAGTTGGTGGCAACGGACCAGTCGCCGGTTCCGCCACCCCATTGGATGGCCTGCGTGATGTTCAAGGTGCGTGTCACCGGGGTGCTGTTCGCGCTGCCGCTGTCGGTGACCGTAAACTGGATGGAGCGAGCGGAGGGTGTGGCCGACGGGTTCGAATTGTAATAGGTGATGGTGCGCAGGGCGGCCTGATAATTTTCGATGGTGTCCGTGCTGGAGAGGGTCAACACCCCGTTGATATCGTTGGTGGCGCCGTATGCCAGGTGATCCTCGTCGGCGACGTAGCCGCTGATGGTGATCGTGGCGCCCGCCAGATGGGTCGAGTCGATGTCGGAGAGGGTCAATGCCCCGTCCACCACGGTTGCCGCATCCCCTTGCAGATACTCCAGGCTGGAGGAGGATGCGGAGGCGACTGGGGCGTCGTTCACCGGGATGGCGGTGATGTTCTTGCTGCCGGTGACTGATGCGGTGGCGTTGTCCTCGATTTTGGTCAACAGGGAGAAATCGGCTGCATGATCCGCCGTGGGCGTGAAGGTGACTGCGGCGAGCAGTTGCGTGACATCGGCCTTGGGGCCGCTGGCCGTCCAGGTGGTGCCGTCGAAGGTGGCGGTGATGCCGTTGACGGTTCCGGTGGAGAGGGTGCCGATCCCTGGCGAGGCGAAGGCCAGGATGGCGGTGACGTTGGCGCTGTCCACATCCGTGATCACGATGGGGGTGAGCAGGAGGGGGGTGTCTTCGGTGTAGTTTTGCGCCGCGTTCAGGTTGGTGGCGGCGGGGGCGTCGTTGACCGGGGTGACGGTGACGCTTTTGCTGCCCGTTACGGCGGTGATCCCGTCGTTGACTGAGGTGGCGATGGTGAAGGATTGATCATGGTTGGCCGCCGGCACGAAGGCCACCCCGGTCAGCAAGGTGTTGACATCGGCCAGCGCGCCACTGGCGCTCCAGACGCCGGCGGCGAAGGTGGAGGTCACGGCCCCGGAGGTGGCGGTGGTCAAGGTGCCGGCAGTCGTGTCGGAGAGTGTCAGGGTGACGGTGACGGTGGCGTTGTCCACGTCGGAGACCCAGATGTCCGCGAGATCGACGGATGCGGCGTCCTCGTCGAGGCTTTGTGCCGTATTCAGGTTGGTTGCTGCAGGCGCGTCGTTGACCGGGGTGACGGTGATGCTTTTGCTGCCCGTCAGGGAGGTGATGCCGTCGCCCACCGCGGTGGCGATGGTGAAGGATTGATCATGGTTGGCCGCCGGCACGAAGGCCACCCCGGCCAGCAGGGTGTTGACATCGGCCCGCGCCCCGCTGGCCCTCCACAGCCCGGCGTTGAAGGTGGAGGTGACGGCCCCGGAGGTGGCGGTGGTCAGGGTGCCCGCTTGCGTGTTGGAGAGCGTCAGGGTGGCGGTGACGACATCGGCGCTGTCGTACTCCGTGACCACGATGTCGGTCAGGGCAACGGCTGCGGCGTCTTCGGTGAAGCTTTCCGCGACGTTCAGGCTGGTTGCGGTGGGCAGGTCGTCCACCGGGGTGACGGTGATGACCTTGTTGCCGGTCACGCTGCTCGTTCCGTCGCTCATCGAGGTGGCGATGGTGAAGGATTGATCATGGTTGGCCGCCGGCACGAAGGCCACCCCGGCCAGCAAGGTGTTGACATCGGCCAGCGCGCCGCTGGCGCTCCAGACGCCGGCGGCGAAGGTGGAGGTCACGGCCCCGGAGGTGGCGGTGGTCAAGGTGCCGGCTTGCGTGTTGGAGAGGGTCAGGGTGGCGGTGACGCTGGCACTGTCGGCGTCGGTGATCACGATGTCGGTCAGCGCCACGGAGGCGGCATCCTCGGTGAAGCTTTCCGCCGTGCTGGTATTGGTGGCGGCGGGCGCGGCATTGGTGGTGACGGTGACTGTGACGGGGGTGGTGGTTGTCGTCGTCGTTGTCGTCGTGGTTGTCGTCGTTGTTGTCGGGACCTCTGCCGTGGTCGTGGTGGTCGTGGTCGGGGTGAAGACCGGTTCCGTCGTGGTCGTGGCGGGTGGTGTCGGCTGGGGCGTGGCGACCGCGCTGACCGGTGGAATCACCACCACCGGAGGGACGATGGCGGGTGGCGTGGTCTGCACCTGGGGAAGCACGGGGGGGGAAGGCGCGGCTGGGGGATCCGGGGCGACCGTCCTGGCGGGGGAGGGATCGACCGGTGGGGAGGGTTGCGAAAGCACCAGGTCCTGGAGCGGATTGCTTGTTGCCTGGCCAGGGGGGTCGCCGGTGGGTTGCGTGTCCTGGGCCGGCTGGTCCGGGTTGGCGGCGGGGGGTGGTGCTGCGTTGTTTTCGGCGGGCGGATTGGCATCTTCAGGCGCGGGCGGCGCATTTTGAGGTTCCTGAGGCTTGTTCTCCTCGGTGGCGGGTGGTTTGTCCGTGGCGGATTCCCGCTGCTGCTTGACCGCCTGGATGTCCAACTGGGCATTGAATCGTTCCATGAGGTGACGCGGGGCCTGGAACACCGGTTCCGGCGCGCCCCCGCCGAACGAGACGGCGGTGGCCGTGCCCGGATTGAGCAAAGTCACCGCACCCTTGCCCTGGAGATCGGAGATCACCAGTACCCCATGGGTATGCACCACCGTGGTAGAGCCGTTGCCGGTCACCTCGCCGGAGAGTTCCGAGCCGCGGATGCCGATCTCGGCGCTCGGGGTACGGATCACGGAGTGGGTGCCGGGCCGCAGATGGGCGATGTCGCCGCTGGCGTAACGGAACACCCCCTGTACGACCGTGGCCGCGAACGCTCCCTGTTTGGCCTGCGGATCGAACTGGTAGGCGTCCAGGGTGATCCTGCCCGACTGTCCGACCTGGAATTCGGTGCCATCGAGAAAGGTCAGCAGGAGCAGTCCGTCCTCGCCGGTTCGGATGTGATCGAGGGCGTAGACCGGTTCTCCTTCGTTCAGGGTGCGATCCGTGCCATCGCTTCCCTTGACCGTGACCTTGCCGACCAGGGATTTGACCGTGCCGATCGGCTTGGCCCCCGGAATCGGCGTGGGTCCGGCGACCATCACCTGCGGGGTCGGATCGGGCGCCAGCAGCAGGGAGACGGTATCCGGCAACAGGATCGACCCGTTGGCCGTGGTCAGGCCGGGGGGCGGGTCGCTGCTGAAATAGCCGCCGATCACGATCCGTTCGCCGGTCGGGCTGGTGACGATCAGGTCCTCTCCAAGCCTGGTGAACTCCCCGCGCAAGAGAAAATTCTCGTCGGGAAGTTCCACGGCGTGGCTGGAAGCAGGGGTTTGCCAAGGCCGAACAGACATATTCATGGCACCCATTCAATGACTGAAATTTCCGTATTGACAAATACGCTGATTTTTTTTTGGTGATGTGTTGATTATACGGAATGGATATCAATAACGCAACCGTTTTGATGGAATTTTTATCCGGTCAAGGCTGGTCGATTTGAAACGGCTTCAGCCCATTCTGCAAAGATTTCAACAACTGGTCGGGCGTGGGGATGGTGGGCGGGGCGCTCAGGAGGCCATGGGCCACCAGCGGGGTCAAATCGATTGTTTCGGTCTCGAAAAGCTGACGCGCCAACCGTTCCCGCAGGGGTTGCAGGGGGTCGTCGTGTTCCTGGGCGGGGGGGGATGGCGGGGTCTTCATTCCAGTGACAGATCCAGTTCCAGTTGGCGATGGGGGCCAGGGGGTGGGGCCGGACGGAGGGTCTCCCGGTTGTTGCCTTTGCAGACGCGATCGATCAGATAGCCCAGCACCAGCGGTCCCCGCTGCCCGAAGGGGGTGGGGAGCAGGACATCGATCATCCGTTTGCGGAATGCCGGGGTGTCGGCCTCGTCCGGATAGGCCCGCATGGCCTCCTGCACCCGGGCGCGCAGCTCCCGCAACAGCTTGTGTTCCAGGGGCCGGGGGATCTTGGCCGGCGACAGCGGGATGGAGTGCCATGGTCCGCTCGGGCGCTGCGAGGCGGGAATGGCCAGCAGGCCGTTGATCATGGCGGCACCCTCCGGATCCTGCTCCAGCAGGTCTTCCCCGGCCTGCAACAGGAGATGGAAATCCCGGTCGCTCAGACGCCAGGCATCCCCCTCGCACTGGCCGCAGGCGCGGAAATAGGTGAAAACCGCTTCCGTCGGCCAGCGGGTCTCGGCCAGCCTGCCGTACAGGGCCAACAGGGGATACCGTTTGGTCATGGCCAGGGTGCGGCACACCTTGCGCATCTCCTCCTGGTCGTAGACCAGTACCGCCGCCTTGCGGAAATATCCCGACAGCAACGCCATGATCTCCACGCTGACGCCCGGCTGTCCGGGATGCATCCCGGCAATGAGGTCGGCAATGCCGATCACCTCCTCCCGCACCGGTGGCAGGGCATCGCAGCGGACCAGTGCGTGCCGGAAACGGTCCAGCAGCAAGGGGGACAAATGCAATCCCACCGCCTCCAGAAAGGCGCGCACCGCATGCATGACCTGCCGGGGACCGGCGCTGGCGCGGCTCTCCTCCAGGCTGGATTCGGCCTGTTGCGGATTGCCCTCCAGAAAATGCAGCATCGCCTCCAGCAGACACAACCGCCAGTTTTTTTCCGGACGGATCCGGGTGGCGCGTGTCAACTCCCGGCGCGCCAGGTCGAAATGACCGTCCAGGATCCGCTTGCGCGCATGATTGGCCAGGGCCGTCAAACGGGTCTCCTGCAGATCATCCGGCGCGGCGTTGGACTTCTGTATCCGTCTGGCCAGGCCCGAGGCCTTTTTGAAGGCCCCCTTTTCCATGGCCGCCGACATGGCGATGCTCAGAACGGCCACGCTGCCGGGAAAGCGTCGCGCCGCCTGATCCGCGCTGCGGTAGAATCCCTGCCGGTCGCGCTTGAGACGGTTTCTCCAGTGCAAAAGCTCCAGCCAGATGGCCTGATTGCCGGGATCGTAGCCCAGACTTTTTTCCAGCAATTCGACGATCTGGGGGGTCGAGGGGTTGGCGTATCGCTGTTCGATGGTGGCCAGGCGATGATACAGCAGGGAGAGCCGGATGCGGGTTTCGTCCCCGTCTGCGGCGTTTTCCAGCAACAAAATGCATTTGCGCCAGTAGTGGATGGCCCGCGAGTTGGATTGCTGGCGCTCATGATGGAGGGCGAAGAGCCGTTCGCGGTCGAATTCCGGTATGGGACCGAATTTTTTTTCGAATCGACCGCGCTCTTCCATGCAGTCGGGGAGCATGGGCCAAAGGGCGGCGCGCAGCGCAGCGGACGGCAGCAGATCGGCATGGCCGAGCATCAGGGCCAGTTGCTGGCACGGGTGACTGGTCTCGTTGAGTTTGATCAACAGCTTGAGCCGTTTTTCCTCCACGCCGCACAGCAAGGCCGTCGGGATACGGTCCATGGGGGGCATGCGGCGCAGGGTCTGGGCCAGTTCCATGGGGTCGAGGGTGCGCGCCTGGGCGATCACCCGCAGCGGGGCGAACGGGGAGTGGTCGGGGATGTCGTGCAGCAGGGCGTCGATGCGCTCTTTTTCGCTTGCCGGCAGGAGCAGGCTTTCCAGGATCGCCCGCAGGGGTCGGAACGGGGAGGTGGCATCGATGGGGACCAGGCAGGTGCGCAGGGTGCGTGGTTCGTTGCGGCAGTAAGCCTGCAGCGCCCCTTGCGCGTTGACGGCCTGGTTCCACGGCGGCAGGTTCCAGGGGGGCAGGGGGTGACTGTCGGAAGCGTTGGTCAAAGCGACGACCGCGAACACCTCGCGCGCCGTGGTCCAGACGCGTGGCTGTGCGTAGCGGATGGCCGCCTCGTTGTCCAGGAAGAAATGGATCCCCTTGTTGTACTGCCGGGCATTGATCATCCACGTCAGCAGAAGTTCCGGCGGGGGGGCGGTCTCGCTGCCCAGTCGCTGGGCATGTTCCCACAGCAGGACCGCTTCCTTGAACATCCCCCTGGCCGCGATTTCCCAGGCACGCCGCAAGGTGGCCGCAGCCTGCCCCGCGCGCTGGGCGGTGCGCGTCCCGGAAGCTTGGATCTTCTTGCTTAAAGTCGTGGTGGCCACTTGCTCAAGTCCATTGACGGGAAAGATGTGCAATTTCAGATACAGAGAATGTTGTATGAAATAAATGTGCCAAAATTTATCGTGCTGCATGGCGCATTGGCAAAAAGGATCGTCAATCAAGCTGCGCAAAGATTCGCGAGAGGAGATCCCGCAGATTGTCGTGAGGTCAAGGCTGGGAGAGGAGTGCTTCGAGGCCGCTTCGAAAGGCCGCGAAGCTGGTGGAGCGGTTGTGGTTCGGATTCATGGATCGGGCGATATTCCTGGCCACTTCTATCTTTGGAAATACATCGTTGCAATAGTTCCGTCTTTGCAATTCCCGATGCAGGGCCTCCCAGGTCCCGCCACGTATCGCGTCAGGATCCCGGTAGCCCCGTTGCTGCTCCAAGGTCTCCGGGATGCGTGGATAGGCCCCTCGGAGTGCGGAGATATCCAAAGTAAATGACGCGCATCCGTTGCTCTACCGTGGGTCGCCGATATCGAAATAACCTTCCATCCACAGGTCGCCCAGCCTGGCGCCCGCCTGCATCATCTCCCGGATGCCTGGCATGTCGGCGGTACGTCTGGCCAGGGTATAACCATCCTCCCTCCGGCCCAAAGCCCATACCTGCTCTGGTTGCATGCCATTGACAAAAAACGGGGAATGGGTCGTCACCAGCATCTGGGACTCTCCTGCCGTCTGGTTGCACTCTTCGGCCAGTTCGATGAGCAATTTGGGGTGGAGGTGGTTTTCCGGTTCCTCCAGCCCGATAAGAGGCGACGGGTACGGATCATTGAGAAGTACCAGATAGGCAAGCAGTTTGAGCGTACCATCGGAGATGTATTTGGCCTGCACGCCGCTGGAAAAGGGGGCATCCTTCACCTTGAGCAGAAGATGCCCGGATGCGAGCATGTCCGCATCCACCCCCTCCAGTCGGGGAACACGACGACACAATGTCCGCGTGACGCGATCCATTCTGTCCGGATGTTGTTCCTTGAGGTACTGAATGACATTGGCCAGATTGTCCCCGGTTTGGGACAATTTTTCCAGTGGCCCTGCTTCGGGAAGGCTGCGGGTATTATTGGCAGACAGGTAGGAGAGATACCATCCGGTAATGAACTCCTTGAGCGCCTTCACCCTGGGATTTTCCGCCAGATTGCCCAGCGTGCCGACCGCCAGGATGTCGGGGGAGACGAGGGTCTGCCTGATGCGTTGGTCTTTCGCCTCAGGTTGTTTCCCAGTGATCACCGATCCGCTGCCATCCCTGAATTCCAAAAAATGGAAGGGCGCGCCAGGATGTTGCCGTTTCCAGCGCATCCACTCGCATGCCACCACCGGGCGTGCTTTTTCTTCGCGGATTTCAAGGTGGTAGGTAATCAATGGGGAAGCCGTTCCCGGCGCGTCAGCCTGCTCCCGATAGGCCAGTTCGATCAGGATGTTGCCCTCCTGGTCTCGGCTGCGCAGTTCCTTGAACCTGCCACGCTTTTCCCATGCCCGGCGCAGTCCGCCCTCCTGGAAGCATTCGGAAAGGAAAGCGAATACATCGAACACCGTGGATTTGCCACTGCCGTTCGCTCCCAGCAATACGGCCACGGCGGACAGATTCCGCAAAGTGACATCCTGCAGGGCGCGATAATTCTTGACCGTCACACGTTCGATGCGGGGCGCCACAGGGCGTCCGGACTGTTGCATGACCGATTCTCCATAAAAATATGTAGTCAACAGGTTGATGTTAGCAAAAAAAAAGTCGTGTCAAGCACGCGACAACCTCTCATCCCTGAAAAATCGTTGCGGTTTTTGCGAGCGCGAGGCATTATGAAGCACCCTGCTCCCGACACGATGAGTCGCAGCGCATGTCCGATCCGTCATCCACTCCCGTCATCCGTCTGCTGCCCGAGGTGCTGATCAACCAGATCGCCGCCGGCGAGGTGGTGGAGCGCCCCGCGTCGGTGGTCAAGGAGTTGTTGGAAAACAGCCTCGACGCCCAGGCCACCCGCATCGAGGTCCGCATCGACGGGGGGGGGCGTCAGTTGATCCATGTCGGGGACAACGGCTGCGGCATGGTGGCCGAACAGGCCAAACTGAGCCTGGCGCGTCATGCCACCTCCAAGATCCAAAATCTGCGCGACCTGTTCGCCATCCGCACCCTGGGATTTCGCGGCGAGGCCCTGGCCGCCATCGCCTCGGTCTCCCACCTGGAAATGGAAAGCCGCGTGGCCGACGAGCCGGACGGAATACGCCTGCGTCTGGCGGGGGGCAAGGATCTCCAGGAAAACCGCGTCGCCACTCCCCCCGGCACCCGGATCACGGTGCGCAATCTCTTTTTCAATACCCCGGCCCGTCTGAAGTTCCTCCGCTCGGATCGCACCGAGACCGGCCACGTCACCGCCCTGGTGCAACGGATGGCCCTGGTCCGCCCGGATGTCGGCTTCCGACTGGTGATCAACGGCACCGAAACCCTCGACCTGCGCGCCGGGGAGGAGGAACGCCAGACCGAGGCCAGGCTGACCGCCGTGTTCGGCGGGGATTTCGTGGCCAACTGCATCCGCCTGGACGTGGAGCACGAACGGGCCGGGCTTTCCGGCTGGCTGGGTCTGCCGGGCCTGCATCGCGCCAACGGCGCGGCCATGCATCTGTTCGTCAACGGTCGCTGGGTGCGGGACAAACTGGTCAACCATGCCCTGCGGGAGGCCTATCGCGGCCTGCTGCCCAAGGAAACCTGGCCGGCGGTGGCCCTGTTTCTGGAACTCCCCCCCGGTGACCTGGATGTCAATGTCCACCCCACCAAGGAGGAGGTCCGCTTCGGACAACAGGATTTCGTCTACTCCTGGATCCGGCGCTCCGTGGCCGACGCCCTGGCCTCCATGGGGGCCACCGCCACCCGGACCACCCTTTTCCCCGCCGCGATCCCGCGCGAAGGCCAGGAGCATCCGCTGGACGACGGCTCCGCCGACGAGGTGATTCCGGAACGGGTCCGTCTCCCGGAGGCGGTCTCCCGTCCGGTCGCCTGGACCGCCCCGCCGGAGCCTACCACCTCGTGCAAAGTCTCCGAAGTCCCGCGCCGGCAGGAACCGGTCGTTGCCCCGCCCATGCCCACCCTGCCGGAGACCACGGTTCGTCTTGGCGAGGCCGTGGGGCAGATCCATGGGACCTATATCCTGGCCCAGACCCAGGCGGGGCTGGTGGTGGTGGATCAGCACGCCGCCCACGAAAGAATCGTCTTTGAAGCCTTGAAAAAAGATTTCGCCAGTCGCCGGATCGCGCGGCAAATCCTTTTGATGCCCGAGGTATTGAGTTATTCTGCCGTGGAAGCGCGCGTGGTGAGCGCGCATCTGGAGACCCTGGAACGGCTGGGGGTGGTGGTGGAACCCTTTGGCGGCAACGCGTTTGCCGTGCGTGAACTCCCGTCCATGCTGGCCGATGTCTCCGCGCGCTCCCTGGTGCTGGATCTGGCCATGGAGGTGGAGCGCTTCGGTGCCAGCAGCGCACTGAACGCGCGGCTGGAAGATCTCCTGACCACCATGGCGTGTCACGGCTCCGTGCGCGCCGGACGGCGCATGACCCTGGACGAAATGAACGCCTTGCTGCGGCGCATCGAATCCACCACGTTCGCCGGACAATGCGGACATGGCCGGCCCACTTACGTGGAGATCGGCCTCGATGAACTGGAAAAACGCTTTGGAAGAAAATAGAGTGCGCGATGCGTGATCAGAAGTCGTTGATTATCATTCCAGCCTACAACGAAGAGAAGGCCATTGGCGGGGTGGTGGCCAAGGCACGAGTCCTGGGGTTTCGGGTGGTGGTGGTGGATGACTGCTCCAGGGATCAGACCGGCAGGGTGGCCCGGCAGGCGGGCGCGGTGGTGTTGCGTCACCCGACCAATCTGGGGTACGGGAGCAGTCTGCAAACCGGCTACCATTATGCCCTGCTCAACGGTTACCAGGACGTGGTGCAACTCGACGGGGACGGACAGCACGACCCGGAGGGGGCGGTGGCGTTGTTGCACGCCCTGCGGACGGGGGAGTGCGATCTCGTGCTCGGCAGCCGTTTCCTGCATGCCCAAAGCTACCGGGTTTCCGGCATGCGGCGCCTGGGACAGAACTATTTCATCCTGTTGCTGCGCCTGTTCACCGGTTGGCGGTTCACCGATCCTACGAGTGGGTTTCAGGCGCTGACGGCGGATGTGATGCGTTTTTACTGCACGCCTCTTTATCCCAACGACTTCCCGGACGCCAATATTCTCCTGTTGTTGCACAGACAGGGTTTCCGGGTGCGGGAGGTCCCGGTGCGCATGCATGCCAGCCAGACCGGTTCCATGCACTCCGGCCTGTTGCGGCCCATGTATTACATGATCCGGATGACCTTGTCGTTCTTCATCGCCCTGTTGCTCAAACTGCCGACGGAACACCGCAAATGACACTCAAACAATCCTTGTTCCTCATTGTATTGAGTCTGTTGTTCCTGGCCGGTCTCGTGCAACTGGTGCGCCAGCGTCATATTCGGGAGCAATACAGTCTGCTGTGGATCGGCATGTCGGTGCTGTTGTTTTCCGTCCCGTTTCTGCTGGACGAGTACGTGGCGATCGGGTCATGGTTCGGTATCGTCAATCCGATTTCGATCCTGACCTTTTTTGCCATCCTGACCCTGTTTCTGCTGGCGTTGCAGTTCACCCTCTCTTTGACCAGGTCGCATCGGCAGCGCAACGAGATCGCCCAGCAGGTGGCCCTGCTGGAGGCGCGGGTCGCGGACCTGGAACAGTTGCTGGCAAAATCGGATTCTTGTTCCGGGGAGAATGGCCATGAGCGATGACCGGGTCATCTGGGAACGGCGCTGGCAGGGATCGGATGTCAAGGAGCGGTTGACCCTGCTGGGACGGCTGATGTTTCGCGCCAAGGAGCGGGCGATGGTGGACCTGTTGCGGCGCATCCCTTCCGGCAGCGTCATGGAGGTCGGCTGTGGCCTGGGGCATATCCTGGCGATCTATCAGCGGGAGGGGTGGCCGTGTCAGGGGATCGACATCTCTCCCACTGCCGTCGCCGTCTGTCATAACAAGGGCTTGACGGTCGCCCTGCGCGCCGTGGAGGAGGAGACCGGGGGGTATGACCTGGTCTCCAGCGACGGCATGCTGGAACATTTCCTCCATTTCGAACCCATGGCCGAGCACCTGATGCGGCTCAGCCGCAGGCACGTGCTGATCATCCAGCCCAACCACGGCTCGCTGGTCGGCAAGACCCTGCCGTACCTGGCGGAACTGTTGCGCGGCGACGAGATCGTGTTCGAATACAACTATCGCATGCGGGATTTCGTCGAGGTGTTTCAAAAGCACGGCTTTGCCCTTCAGGAGAGCATTCCGGTGTTTTTCGACGTATTCCGGATTTTGTTGTTTCAGCGGACCTTGGAATCCAGCCAGCCGGTCACCTCGCCGATGGCATAGCCGAAGTGTTGCACAACGAAGACCACGGTCACATGCAAGGCGAGGGCGATCCGGTCTGTTTTCAGGCAGAGCAGGGTCGCGTGCAGCAGAATGGCCGGAAAATAGAGCGCGGCGGCCCAGAAGATCGGATGCAACGGCGCCAGGAGCAGGGTGGCCATGCCGAGCAGAAACACCGGCGGCAGGGCGTATTGCCAGGTGCGCATTTCCGGGTAGCGTTTGAGCAGGCGCGCCCGGCCCCGACCGTAGCGGACCATGTTGCGGTACCAGATGCGCGGGGTGGGGCGGAACTTGTGGATGACCGGAAGGTCGGGAATGTAGATCAGACGCGCCCCGTGGCGGGTGAGACGATGGTTGAGGTCCGCGTCCTCCGCCTCGCTGCCCAGGGTGGCGTCGAAGCCTCCTGCCGCCTGGATCGCGGCCTTGGCGTAGATCACGTTGAGGGTGGCCAGGCTGGGGACCTGGCGGGCCTCGGCAAAGCGGCGTCCCTGGGCGCTGTTGAAGCTCCCGGCGAAGGAGTCCATGGCCACCCCCACCGCCTGCATGAAGGGGGGTCCATCCTTCGGTGGGACGTTGCCCCCCCCTGCGGCCACCACGTTTCGATCCTTGTCGCGATGGTGCCGAAAGGCCCCGGCGAGGCGTTCCAGCCACTCCGGCGGGGCTTCGCAGTCGGCGTCGATGAAGGCGACATTGGCATGGCGCGCTGCGGTCACGCCTGCGTTGCGTCCGATGGCCGTGCCCTTGCGCAGTTCGATCACCAGTCGCACATGCGGGTGCATGGCGGTGTAGGCCCGCACGATCTCGGCGGTGCGGTCGTGCGAGCCGCCGTCCACCACGACGATTTCGTATTCTCCCAAGGTATAGCGCTGGGCGAGCAGGGACTCCAGGCAGGGGAAGATATGGCGTTCCTCGTTGAGGCAGACCACCACTACCGAGACATCGATCATGTCAGCCGCTCCCGGATTCCCTTCAGGAGCATGTTGCCGAAGAACTGTTTGGCGGACACCAGGCTGCGATATCCTTCCCGGGGATAACGCAACGCTTGCCAGGCCTTCATCAGGAGATAGCGGGGCCGCAGGTGGTAACGACGCATGTATTCATTGCACAGCGCCACCAATTCGCGCGAGGAGAGTTCCGGGGTATTCAGCACGCAGTTGTGCTGTCCTTCGCCATCCAGCCACTGGGAGAAATCGGTGGTGGAGAGATAACCGTTCTTTTCCGCCCAGTCGTAGGCCTCGGTGCCGGGGTAGAGGTAGAGCGGGTAGAACTGCATGCTGTCGCAGTTGACCTCCACCGCGAACCGGTAGCTGGCCTCCAGGCTTTTGCGCGTCTCTCCCGGATTGCCGGCCATGATGCAGCCGTGGACCAGGATGCCGGCCTCCTTGACATCGCGGACAAACTGGTGATATTTTTCTAATTTTATACCTTTTTTCATGCTGTCGAGGAGCGCCTGATCCCCGCTTTCGAAGCCCACGGTGACCAGGCGGCATCCGGCCTGTTTCATGAGGGCGAGCAGATCCTTTTTGACATCCCCCCGCACGTTGCAATACCACTGGATCTCGATGCCGCGCCGCAGGATCTCTTCGCAGATGCCGCGCACATGGCTGGGGGAGGCGGTGAAGCAGTCGTCCTCGATGCCCACCTCGCGGACCATGGGGAGGTGGCGTTGAATGTATTCCAGTTCGTCCACCACGTTTGTGGCGCTGCGCACCCGGTAGCGATGGGAGTGGAACACCTGGGGATAGACGCAGAAGAAGCACTGGTGGGGGCAGCCGCGACCGGTGATGATCATCACCATGGGATGGTTGGCGGCGGCGAAGAAATAATCGTTCACGTTCAGATGGCGGGCATAGACCTCCGACACGAAGGGGATGGCGTCGAGATCGTGGCGTTTTTCCCTGGGCATGGTCCGCCGGATGGTGGTGCCGTCACGGATCGCCAAGCCTGGGACCTCGCCGGTCGGTTGGCGGTTTGTCAGCGCTGCGGCCAGTTCCGTCACCGTGGCGTCGTACTCGCCGATGGCCACGGCATCGATTGCGGGATGCCGGCTCAGGCTCTCTTCCGGCAGTGCGGAGGGGTGGGTGCCGACCAGCAGGACGAAACTTTCCGGAAAGCGTTCCTTGATCCGAACCGCCACGTCGCTGTCGTGGTGGATGCTGGGCGTGCTGGTTTCGACGACCGTCAGGTCGGGCTGCCACCCCTCCAGGTAGCGGTCGAGATCTTCCAGGGTGGCCTGGCGTGCCGGGGCGTCGAACAGTCGGGTGTCGTGGCCGTTCTTGTGTGCCCATCCTTCCGCATAGGCCAGCCAGAGCGGATAATAGAGGGTTCCGCCCTTGGCGACCGCCGGGCTGCGGGAAGCGCGGGAAAAGCGTCCCATGTAGTGAGGATTCAGAAAAAGGATCTGCATGCCGCAACCGCCCGCGAAAAAGTGCCGTGACTCCTGGAGTCCCACGTGCCGTTCAGATATAATCCACAATTTGTCGGTATTCATCCATTCGAGTCAAGGGAGAACCTGTCATGGGATTGAGCACCTCGCATCTACTCATCATCCTGGTGATCGTGCTGGTCGTGTTCGGGGCCGGCAAGCTGCCGGGGGTCATGCGTGACCTGGGTCAGGGGGTCAAGAGCTTCAAGGATGCCATGAGCGGCAACAACGACAAGGACCCTCCCGAGGACCTGCCCAAGCCCGACGAAAAAGTGGCCAGCCCGCCCACCCTGGAAGGTCAGGTCAAGAGGGACGCCACCTGAACGGCGATGCCGGGGGAGCCATTTTGCCATGTTTGGCATGAGCTGGATCGAAATTTTCATCATTCTGGTTGTCGCCTTGTTGGTCATCGGGCCTGACAAATTGCCGGAAGTGGCGCGGGGCTTTGCCCGGCTGATCCGGCAAATCCAGCGGATCGTCCACGATGTCCGGGAGAGCGTCAATCTGGAGGAGTTCGAGTCCAGGATGCGGGAAAGCTCCCATTACACGCCGCCCGACGCCCGCAAGGACCCGGTCGCGCCTCGCAAGGATCCGGTCGCGTCCGGCGACGGGACGCGCGCGGACCCCCAATCGACCGCCGTTGCGCCCATCCTCAACCCGAACGATCCGAACCGATCATGACCACCATGGGACCCGACGACACGGCACCGCTTCTGAGCCACCTGATCGAGCTGCGCACCCGCCTGATGATCTCCGTGCTGGCCGTCCTGGTCGGCTTTCTGCTCTGCTGGGGCTTTTCCGAGCAGATCTTCGCCTTTCTCACCAGACCGTTGCGCGAGATCATGGGGCCACAGGACAAGATGATCTATACCGGGCTGCACGAGGCCTTTTTCACCTATCTCAAGGTTTCGGCCTTTTCCGGTCTGGTCCTGGCCCTGCCGGTGATCCTGACGCAATTCTGGCTGTTTGTGGCCCCGGGCCTCTACGAGTCGGAAAAGCGCTCTTTTTTGCCATTTCTGTTGCTGACGCCGGCTTTGTTCTTTCTGGGGGCCTCCCTGGCATATTTATTTGTTTTTCCATTGGCATTCAAGTATTTCCTGAGCTTTTCCACCCCGGATATCGCGGCCATGCCCTCGGTCTCCGAGTACCTTGGACTGATCATGACCCTGATGCTCGCCTTCGGTATGGTGTTCGAGATCCCCGTCGGGCTGGTGTTGCTCATCAAGACCGGGGCGTTGAGCACCGCCTGGCTGGTGGACAAGCGCAGATACAACATCGTTTTTTCCTTTGTGGTCGCCGGGATCATCACCCCGCCGGACCCCATCTCCCAGATCATGATGGCCGTGCCGATGTGCATCATGTACGAAATCGCCATTTTCCTGGGTCGCGGCATCGAACGCCGTCGGGATGCGGCGACTGCCATGGGAGCGGGTGAATCATGAGCCGCACCCATCTCACCCCCTTCGAGATCATCCCCCTGGGCGGCCTGGGCGAGATCGGCATGAATCTCATGGTCTACGGCTACGACGACAAGTTGCTGGTGGTGGATTGCGGCCTGACCTTCCCGTCGCCGGAAACCCCCGGGGTGGATTTCATCATCCCGGATGTCCAGTTCCTGGTGGAAAACCGCGAGAGGGTGGTGGGGTTCGTCCTCACCCATGGCCACGAGGACCATATCGGCGCCATGCCCTACATCTGGCCGATGATCGAGGGACCCATCTACGCCACGGCCATGACCCTGGGACTCCTGGAGGGCAAGTTCCGGGAACACGGTCTGCTCGGCCAGGCGGAAATGATCGAGGTCAAGCATCGCCAGTCGTTCCAGGCGGGACCGTTCAACCTCACCTTCATCCATGTGACCCACTCCATCGTCGATTCGTCGGCCCTGGCCATCCGCACCCCGCTGGGCACGGTGGTGCATACCGGGGATTTCAAGATCGACCACACCCCGGTCAACGAGCGCCCCACCGATCTCCACACCTTCACCAGCCTGGGGGAGAAGGGGGTCCTGGCGCTTTTGTCCGACTCCACCAACATCAATCGCGTCGGGGCGACCATTTCGGAACAGGGCATCAGCGCCGTCTTCGACAAGATCTTTTCCCGGGCCGCCGGGTTGCTGGTGGTGGCCACCTTCGCCTCCAACATCCAGCGCATCCAGCAGGCCATGCGCGCCGCCGCCGTCGTCGGGCGCAAGGTGATCCTGAACGGTCGCTCCATGATCGCCAATGTCCAGGTGGCCAGGGCGTTGGGGTATATCGACATCCCGAATGATATCCTCGTCGATATCCGTCATTTCGACAAATATCCGCGCAACCGTCTGCTGGTGATCTCCACCGGCAGCCAGGGGGAGCCGAACTCCTCGCTGGTGCGCATCGCCTCCGGGGAGCACCAGGAGATCGACATCCTGCCCGGCGACATGGTGATCTTCTCCTCCCGGTTCATTCCCGGCAACGAACGCACCATCTGGACCTTGATCAATATTTTGTTCAAGAAGGGGGCCGAGGTGATCCACGAAAAGAACATGCCGGAGATCCACGTCTCCGGTCATGCTCCTCTGGAAGACCTGAAACTGATGCTGGCCATGACCAAACCCCGCTTCTTCATTCCCATTCACGGGGAGCGGCGGCATCTGCACAGTCACCGGGATCTCGCCGTGAGCATGGGAGTGGCCCCCGGGAACGCCCTGGTGCTGGAGAACGGCGAACGGGCCGTTCTGGAACGCGACTCCCTGCGCCAGGAGGGCATCATCCCCAGTGGCCGGGTCTTCGTGGACGGCAAGGGGGTCGGCGACGTGGGGGATATCGTGCTGCGGGACCGCAAACACCTCTCCGAAGACGGGATGGTGGTGGTGGTGCTGATCGTGGAGAAGGCCACCGGCAATGTGTTGCAGCGACCGGAACTGCTCACCCGCGGGGTGGTGTATGCCGATGCCAGCCAGGCCCTGCTGGAGGATGCCAAGGACGCCGTGGAGGATGCCCTGCGCATTGGCGCCCGGGGGATGGACTTTGCCGAGGAGGAGGCGGTCGGCGCTCCGGAACTGGCACAGCGCGCCCTGCGGCGTTTCTTCAAGAAGCGCCTGGGACGACGCCCGGCTGTCTTTCCCCTGGTCATGGAGATGTAGCCCATGGCCACCTCCAAGCGTCGTCTTCCTTCCCTGCTGCAAGCCCAGGAAGCCATCCTGCGCCGGCGACTGCTGGTGCGCGAGGCCGTCGGCACGATCCTGCTTTCTCTGGCCGCCTTTCTGGTGGTGACCCTGCTCTCCTATCACACGGAGGATCCGTCGTTCAACTACGCGAGCGGCAGCCAGGTGATCCACAACATGGCGGGCAAGACGGGCGCCTACCTGGCCGATGCCCTGATCCAGGCGCTGGGGTACGGTTCCGTCTGGCTGGTGGTGTTTCTGGTGGTGCCTGGGGTGCGCCTGATGCGCAAATCCACGGTCACGGAGTTCTATCTGGACCGGATCATCGCCCTGCCCGTATTGGCGTTGGTGGTCACCACGCTCGTCTCCCTGCTGTCGCGGGGGACCCCGGCACCCGACGCCTTTCCGCCGACCGGGCCGGGCGGGGTGGTGGGGAGTCTGCTGGCCGAGGTGATGCAGCGGGCCTTCGGTTTCTGGGGGACGCTGCTGCTGTTGTTGCCCTTGATCCTGCTGGCCCTGATGATCCTGGTGCGTTTCTCGTGGTCCGGGATTGCGGAGCAGCTTCCCGGCATGCTGGAAAGCGCGCGCCCCTCCAAGGCCGCAGCCGCACCGGAAGCAGGGGCCTCTGTGCCCAGGCGCCCGTTGTGGGAAAAGGTGCTCTCCCTGGCGGCAGGGGTGGGCACGGTCCTGGCGGGATTGGCGGGTCTGATGGTCGCTGGCTTTGCCGCGTTGCAAGCGTGGTTCGAGCGCCGTCGTGTCAAGTCCCATCCGGTCCCGGAGTCGCCGACCGAGGCCGAGCCGTATATCGCCGGCCTGGATGATCGCCTGGAACCCTCCATCGACCTGCCGTCACGGCCCGTCGCGACCCTCCCGCCCGTGGTGGATCCGCCAGAGTCGGAGTCGGAGCCGATCCCCACCCCGGCCCCGCGCGTCGTTTTGGCAAAGAGCGCGCCTCCGGAACCGGAATCGATTTCCGAACCGGAAGAAGCGACGATTCCTCCTGAGGTCCCGGCACCCACGCCGGCACCTACGCCGGCACCGACACCGGCACCCACACCGGCACCCACGCCGGCACCCACGCCGGCACCCACGCCGGCACCCACGCCGGCACCCACGCCGGCAC
>JADGAR010000001.1:0-55183 GCA_015231915.1 Magnetococcales bacterium | reverse complement strand
CGACACCGGAACCCACACCGGCACCCACTCCGGAGCCTGCGCCGATACCCCACTGGGCCACTGCGGATGAGGACGAGGAGGATGAGATGCCGGAGGAGTGGGCGAAGCCGTTCCCGACTCCGGAACCCGTCCGGGTGCCTGAGCCGGTTCCGGTCCAGGCGGTCTCTCCGGTTGTCATGCCCGTCGAGTTCGAGGTGGACCAGGACGACGCAGAGGATGCGGAAGAGGAGGAACCGGACCTGGCGATGGATTTTCCGCCCATGTCGCCACAGGTGGTCGCTGCACCGCGTGCGGGTCATGGGGACGAACCGTCACCGCTTCCTCCCATCACCCTGCTCGGCCTGCCGGAGGCAACGGGTCCTCAGGGACCCTCCCGCGAGGATCTGACCAGTACGGCCCGTCAGTTGGAGCAGATTCTGGAGGATTTCAAAATTCGCGGCCAGATCATCGACGCCCATCCCGGCCCGGTGGTCACCACCTACGAGTTGGATCCGGCGCCTGGTCTGCGCGCCTCCAAGGTGATCGTGCTGGCCGACGACTTGGCCCGTTCCCTGTCGGCGGTATCCGTGCGGGTGGTGGGGAACATCCCCGGCAAGAACGTCATCGGCATCGAGATCCCCAATCCGAACCGGCGCACGGTCTATTTGCGGGAGATCCTGGATTCCCAGGCCTTTCGTCAGTTGAAGGCCCCTTTGGCCATGGCGTTGGGTTCGGACATCAACGGCAAGCCGGTGGTGGGCAATCTGGCCAAGATGCCCCATCTGCTGGTGGCCGGGACCACCGGTTCCGGGAAGTCGGTGGCGGTGAACGCCATGATCTGCTCGGTGCTGTTTTCCGCCCGGCCCGACGAGGTGCGTTTTCTGATGGTGGACCCCAAAATGCTGGAGTTGTCCATCTACGAGGGGATTCCGCACCTGCTGGCCCCGGTGGTCACGGACGTGAACAAGGCGGCCTCTCTGCTCAAGTGGGCGGTGGGGGAGATGGAGGAGCGCTATCGGTTGATGGCCGATCTGGGGGTGCGCAATCTGGCCGGGTACAATCAGCGCATTCAGGAATGTCTCGAATCCGGGGAGGAGCCGACCCGGCGGGTGAAGGTGGGGGTGGATCCGGAAAGCGGTCGTCCGGTGGAGCAGGAGGAGCCGATTCCGTTGGAGAGCAAGCCGCTGATCGTCATCATCATCGACGAGTTGGCGGATCTGATGATTCAGGTGGGCAAGGACGTGGAACCGGCCATCGCGCGTTTGGCGCAGATGGCCCGCGCCGCCGGGCTGCATCTGATCATCGCCACCCAGCGACCGTCGGTGGATGTGATCACCGGTCTGATCAAGGCCAATTTCCCCACCCGTCTGGCGTTTCAGGTCTCCTCGAAGATCGACTCGCGCACCATTCTGGACGCCATGGGCGCGGATCGTCTGCTGGGCATGGGGGATGGGCTGTTTCAGCCGCCGGGGACGGTCCATTTGCAGCGCATTCACGCCCCGTTCGTTGCGGATAGTGAGGTGCACCGGCTGGTGCAATTTCTGAAATCCACCGGTCGTCCGGAGTATGACCATTCGATCCTGTCGCAAACCGCCGGCGAGGATGGCGAGGAGGGGTACGGGGATGGTCTGGCCGACGAGTACGATCCCCTCTACGATCAGGCCGTGGCGGTGGTGGTGCGGGCGCGCAAGGTGAGCACCAGCATGGTGCAGCGTCATTTCAAGATCGGCTACAATCGCGCCGCGCGCATCGTGGAGCGCATGGCCATGGACGGTCTGATCTCCGAACCCAATCACGCCGGCAAGCGGGAGGTCCTCACCCCTGGCGGTGGGCGCGCATGACCGGTTTTTTTCACCACGCCCGGCTGGTCGTGGTGTGCATCGCCATGATGCTCTGCGCCCTGGATGGCAGGGCCGGAGAGCGTCCGGTGGTGACCTTTCTGCATGCCTGTGATGTGTATAATCTTTCTCCATTGACGGAAAAGGGTGGCGTGGCCCGTTTTGCCACCCTGCTGCAACGGGAGCGCAAGAAGGATCCCGAGGCGCTCTTCGTCCTGCCGGGGGATTTTCTCTCCCCCTCGCTCATGACCCCGCTCTTTCGTGGCGCGCAGATGGTGGAGGCGCTCGACCGCCTGGGCCTCGACTTCGCAGCACCGGGCAATCACGAGTTCGACAGCGGTCTGGAGAGCCTGGACCGCAATATCGCGGCCAGCCGTTTCACCTGGATCGTCAGCAACCTGCTCAAGGACGGCGCCCTCTATCCCGGCATGCGCCATGAAGGGTTGCGGCGGGTCAATGGGGTGTCTGTGGGCATTTTTGGCCTGCTGGATCCGGTTTTCAATCGGGTGGTGCGTTTTCCGCCCGGTGTGGTGATCACCGACCCCTTCCAGGCGGCCAGGGATCGGGTGGCCTCCCTGCGCGCTGCCGGGGCGGAGCTGGTGGTTGCCTTGACCCACATGAGCCTGCCGGTGGAACGGGAACTGGCGAAAAACGTGCCGGGCATCGACCTGATCCTGGCCGGGGACGACCATGTGGTGGTCAAGGAGTTGATCGGCGACACGCTGCTGGTGGAGGCCGGTCTGGAGTTCCAGGTCCTGGCGCGAATCGCCCTGGCGCCCGGTGTGCCCAAGAGCCTCGACATGGTGGAAATTTTCGACGTGGACGCCTCGGTGCCCGTTGATCCGGAGATGGCGGCATGGGTGCAAACCTATGAAAGCCGGCTTGCCAAGGCGCTGGACCAGGATGTCGTCGCTTCGGTCGTCCCCCTGGAGGCCACCAACGCGGCGGTGCGGTCGCGGGAGACCAATACCGGCAATCTGATCGCCGACGCCATGCGTGCGTACTGCAAGAGCGACCTGGGGTTGATGAACGGGGGTGGCATCCGCACCAACCGGTTGCAGCCCGCCGGGGCCATCACCAAACGGCTGATCCAGTCGTGGTTGCCGTTCGGCAACACCGTGGTCTGCCTGGAGATTGACGGTCGCTCGCTGCGGGAGGCGTTGGAACACGGCGTGAGCGAGGCCGAGAACATCAAGGGGCGTTTCCCGCAGGTGTCGGGCATGAGCTTTCAATTCGACCTTGCCGCCCCGGTGGGCCGTCGGGTTTCCGGGATTCGTGTCGGGGATGTCCCTTTGGAAGATGCGCGGGTCTACACCCTGGCGACGACCGATTTTCTGGCCGATGGGGGCGATGGCTATCAGGTCCTGCAGGGCTTGCGGCGTCTGGTCTCCGCCACGGCTGGGGAGTTGATCACCGAGGTGGTGGCGATGCATCTCATCAGGTTGGGTCGTCCCTTCGACGGGGTTCCGGAGGGGCGCATCCGGTTGTTATAGTGGCAGAAGTCTCAACCGTGTACGATGCGGATCAATCGTGAGCAATGCACCTGCATCCAAATGAGTGGTCATCTGTCGCAAGGCGTCGATGACCGGTCTGCCGATCTTTTCCGGGCTGACATCTTCGGAACGGATTTGCACCACGCTGGGCTTGTCACCATGCGTAATCATCAAAATGGTGCTGAAATCCAAATCATGGGTAAGAACCACATAGTGGTTGGCCCTGGCGAATGCCATGATTTCCGAGTCCGGGGCGTTGGTTGCACCAAGCGTTGACCAATGGGCGGCTTCGAAACCGGCATCGGTCAACACCTCGACCCAGCGTGGTGAAAGATTCATATCGACGAGAAATTTCATGCGCTGGCCAGCACGATCTCACGTTCCTCTACCCGCCAAGCGGCATAGCGCAGGGCTTGCAAAATGTCCTCGCGTTCCAGATAGGGATAGTCGGCAAGAATGTCTTCGATGTTGTGACCCGCGCCGATTTGCCCGACGAGCATGCCCACCGTGACCCGCATGCCACGGACACACGGCTTGCCGCCCATCACGTCCGGGTGTTGGGTGATACGATCAAATGATTTCATGATACCCTCCTAAATAAAATTTATTTACTATAATAAGGGGCTTGGCAATATCCTGTCAAGCGATTTCATCGGGTACTGGACTCCGACGATCCTTTGTGGAAGCGATCTTGAGAAAGAGGAAAGTTGTTTGATGATGCTGGGCAATCTGTGAGGTGGACCGGTTCCGTTTTTTTGCAGTGGCTTTATGAATAGTCGATGCCCAGTGCTATGGACAGTCCAAACATGGTCGGCAAGGCAAGTGGGGATCGGTACGGCATTGGCCGAGGTCAATATGTGGTTTTTGTCTGACGGCGTTCAGAAAATGGTATGCGGATATTTGGTTTAAGTTGTTTTTTTCCGATCCATCCGCATGCCGCTTTTGCCGCCCGTCAGCACGGTCTCGACCAGGCGGTCCACGGTCATGGCGTCGGCCACGGAGAGGAGTTTGAACTGCACCCCGTAACGCAGCCAGGTCACGTCGATCTCCTTCGGGTCGCGCGCCCTGGCCATGGTCATGACGGAGCCATAGGTGACGATGGGGGTGCCCATGAGGATCTCGCCGCGCACGGCCAGCCCCACCTTGTCGCCGATCTCCAGCAATGTGCTGCTTTCCTGGCAGGCGAACGACAGCCCGCCGGAGGAGAGATCCACCACCCTGGCCATGAAGGGTTCGGACCCCTTCTTTTGTACCTGGACCTCCAGGAAGATCTCCTCCGGGATGTCCACCCGAATCTGTTGGCGTTTGGGGGAGCTGATGATGGCAGGGGGCCAGGAAAGCTCGATGGCCTGGCCGGCTTCCATGCGCAACACGCGCTGAAAGGCGACCACGGTGCGATAGTATTCCAGCCCGAGATAAAAGCTCAGGATCACCTTGTTGGCCTTGCGGATCTTCATGTTGCCGTCCGTGGGTTCCAGGGGGGTGATCCGGATCCAGCGCGTATCTTCCTGTTTTTCGCCCGGTTCGGCTTCCGACTGGGTTTTCACCCCTGCCGCAAAGCGGTTCAGAATGGCGTTGGCGGCCATTTTTTTCATCTGCTCGGTATCGGTGATTTCCAACAGGCGGGCGCCATAACGTTTCTCTTCGCCCTCGATGACGACCTCCAGCAGCGCGTTTTCGGATACGGCCTTCTGGAGGGTTCCCAGGACATCGACTTGCTTTTTGACCCCTTTTTCCATGATCGAATCCACTCCCGCGTGTCACGCGCTCCGAAAGGATGGCAAACCTGCGCCTTGGAATGCAATTTTTGGACCTATGTATATGCATCGCCTGCGGCTGGGGAATTCACGCAGCCGCATGGGTGGCGTTGGTGGGCTTTTGGATGAAGAAGGTGTACATGGTGCGAAATGTTGCCGGGTTTCTGGTTTCGAATTCCTGCCAGTGATCCAGATCGGTTGCGGCAGGATCGTCCGGAAAGAGTCTATGGTACTCCGTCAGGGTGGTTGCGCCAGGTGTCACCATCCCCAGGAAGCGCAAATCCTGCGCTTCGATGAAGGCCTTGATCTGCATGAGGGAGATGCGGTGCTCCTGGACGTGAAACAATAAATCTCGGCACGAACTGGTATCATAGAAATCGGCGGCGGCGCTGGCCGCCTTGGCAAGGGGAGAAGATGAGTGCATGATTTCTTGCCGGATTTGGCGAATCGCATCGGACGAGAGGTTGGCATGTTCTTTCAGGTGAACCTGGTGTCTCGTCAGGTTTTCTCTTGCCACGGCGCTGTAGAATCCCAGACGCATGAATCCCCCGGGGCGCAGGCATCCCAGCAGGATGCGCCAGCCCGCGAACGGATCCCGCATGTGGTGCAGGACTCCGACGGCTTCGATCAGATCGAAAAAGCGACCCGGTCGGTCCAGTCCCATGATATCGGCATGGGCATAATCGATCCCGTTCAGGCCCAGTTCCATGGATTTGCGTTTGGCGTAGCACAGGCTGCTCATGCTCAGGTCGATGGCCAGTATGCGGACGTTGCGCAATTCGGTCGCCCGCAGGATGGCATGCTTGCCGGTTCCGCATCCGGCAATCAGGCAATCGTGGCCCTCTGTGTCGTCGAGGGGCTGGAAGGTGGCATGCGGGAGTGACTGTCTTACATAGTCATTCAAGGCCATGGGCGCACTGCGAGGGAGCCGTTGCCATTTCGGATAAGGGTTTTCCTCGTACTGCTTTTGCACCATGCGCGAGAGTGGATCGTCGATGGGGGTCAAACGGGGGATGGTCGCGGCGAGGCGTCGTTCCTCCAGGGGATGGCGCACCTGCATCGTCAGGACGGCCTCCATCGGTTGCGACCAGGTCCATTGCAACAGTTTTGCGTGATGGGTCAGGGCGTGCAGGGGGAAATAGGCGGCCACCGCCAGGACCATCAGGGGCGCGGGCTGTGCATGACCGGCCAGGGTGGCGTCCAGGGCGTCACGCAAGGCACAGGCTTGCGCTTTTTCCATCTCCTGCCAATCCCAGACATGATCATTTATATAATTCTGTTGTGCCAATGCCGCGTAGAATTTAAAGATATCCTCTGGGAGATCGTTTAAACGGATCTTCTGGCTGGCGTCGGCGAGCAGCATGTGGCGTGTCTGGGTGAAAAAGCGTTCGGCAAACCAGGAAGCAATGGGGGCCGAGGTCAGCAGGATATGCAGGACCGGTTGGCCGACAGCGGTTGCGAATGCGTCGGGATCAGGCAGGTCGGACCTTGTGGGACGCTGCGGCCACATGTGCAGCAGATGGAGCATGACGCTTTGCAAATGAGGATCGCATTGCAAAATTTTCATGCCGGCAGGCATCAGTCTGCACGGGTCGGTCCAGGGGGCCGTCAAGGCGTCAGGCAAAAAATCCATGCAGTCGGGGAAGTGATGCAGCGGTTTGACGGATTGGATCAATTGGACAAAAAATTGTTGGGCCGTGGGATCTTTACGGATTTTCAAGAGTTCGATGGTATTGTCGAGTGCCAGCACCTTCTGGTCGTTGGCGATGAGCATTTCCGTCAGGGTGTTGCTGGCCGCAGCGAAGTCCGGTTGGCAGCGGATCGCCTCGCGCAAGGCGGTTGCGGCCTCCTCGAGGCGATTTTGTTTGCGCAGGGCAATGCCCAGCTTGTAATGGGCCTGTGCGTTGTCGGGTTGGAGGCGGATGACCTCCCGCAAGGCGGCTGTGGCGGCCTCCGACGCACCCTGATCCTGCAGGATCAGGCAAAGATTGTTGTGTGCTTCCGGGTCGTCCGGGGTCAGGCGGATGGCCTCCCGGAGGGCGGCTTCGGCCTCCGGGAGGCGTTTTTGCTCCCGCAGCGCAACCCCCAGATTGCCATGGGCCGCCGCGCAGTCGGGTTGGATGCGGATGGCTTCCCGGTACGCCGCTTCGGCCTCGATGCCCCGGTTGCTCTCCCGCAGCAGGTTGCCCAGGTTCAAGGCCGCATCGACGCAGCTGGGGTGCAGGGCCAGCGCCTGGCGATAACAGGCCTCGGCCTCGTCGAGCCGTCTGATTGCGTGCAGCAGGCAGCCGGCATGGTAGTGGGTATCGGCATCCTCCGGGGCCAGACGCAGCGCCTCGCGCATGGCATCGAGCGCCGCGTTTGCCTGACCCTGCCGGTGCATGGCCAGCCCCAGCGCCTTCCAGCCAAAGGGGTGTGCGGGCGCGATTGCCACCAGTTCCCTGGCCAGGGTGGCCATCTCCTCGTGCCGCGACTCCTGGGACAAGGCGACGAGCCGTTGCGCAAGCAGGAGAATGCGGTTGGCGCCATGGGGAGGGTTGGCTTGTCGCATCGGATTGTCTGATGTCCTGTCCTTGTCGGGCAATTTTTGGCCCCATGAACGCCATCGCCCCTGGCGACAGGGGCGATGGCGAGGAAGACGGGCGGTTTCTGTTGGATTATTGAAACTTGGCTGGGGCTTTCTGGTCCGCGCCCTGCCCGGGAGCGGGGGGTTGTCCCTTGGCGTTCGGTTCGTCCGGCAGGGGGCTGGGCGGGGCCGGGGGGGCCACCTGTTTGAAATCCTTGGGGACCTGGAAAAGGGCTGCGTCCTGATTGCCCTCGACGATGTTGGAGATCTCCATGGGGGAGTTGCGTCCCTCGCCCATGCGCACCGGGATGCGCAGGTTCACGTCGATCCACTGGAGGTAGCTGTTGCGCTTGTCCTTGAAGCTGTGGGTGAATTCCCATTTTTCCGTGTCGCGGCCATTGACCTTTTCCACGCCGAGGAGTTTGCGCTCCATGGTCGGCCCGTTCTCGGGCTGCTGTCTGATGACGATGCGCCGTTTGGGTTCGATCCACAGGGAGACCTGATAGGCCACCTCCTTGGCGCTGGCCTTGACGGTCCATTTTTCGGTGGCGATGCCGTTGATGGTCTCGTTGCCAGACGGCGTGCAGCTCAGTTGCGTGTCGGTCTTGCACGGCCCTTGCGGATCGCTGGGCATGAGTTCCACATCGGGCTTGGGCGGCATCAGCGCCTCGCTCATCCCTTCATGGTACTCCTTTTTGTCCGGCAGGAGCGTGAAGGCCTTGCGGTCGGCCAGATTGATGATGAGGACTTTTTTGGTGCCCTGATACACCCCTTCCGAGCGGAAACGATCCGGTCCCACGAAGAGCTTGCCCTTGGCCTGGTCCTTGGGGTTTTCCGGGTTGGTCATGAGAATGTCGGCGGAAAACGGGGAGTTGTACCAATTGGCGGCATGCGCCGCACCAAACGGCAGGGCCAGCATGGCCAGCAAAACGGGGATCGGAAACAAGCGAAACATGGACATTCGGGCGCCTCTCATGGAAAATTGGGGGTGACGGTGCATCCGGTTTCGGTAATCTTAACCTGTCGTCGATCCGGTGTGCAAGCCCAACCAAATTCAACTGCAAAAGGAGTTGTTCCCGTGGCCATTCAACGTACCCTTTCCATGATCAAGCCCGATGCCGTGGCCAAGAACGTCATCGGCCAGATTCAGGCCCGTTTCGAGGCAGCGGGATTGCGCATCGTCGCGGCCAGGATGCTGCATCTCTCCCCGGCGCAGGCCGGGGCCTTCTACGGGGTGCACAAGGGCAAACCCTTCTACGACGACCTGGTCTCCTACATGAGTTCCGGCCCGATCGTCGCCCAGGTCCTGGAAGGCGAGAACGCCATTGCCAAAAACCGCGAGGTGATGGGGGCCACCAATCCGGCCAATGCCGCGCCGGGGACCATCCGCGCCGATTTCGCCTCCAGCATCGAGGCCAACGCCGTGCACGGTTCGGATGCCCCGGAGACCGCCGCCGTGGAGATCGCCTTCTTCTTCAATCAGTTGGAAATCTGCCCCCGCTGATCCCGCGCGCCCCCCATGCCTGTGACGCTCACCGGCCTCACCCGCCAGGAGTTGATCGACCTCATGTCGCAATGGGGGGAGAAGCCTTATCGGGCTTGCCAGATCTGGTCCTGGCTCCATGTCAAGCTCGCTGGCGACGTGGAGTCCATGACCGATCTGGCCAAGCCGTTTCGCGCCCGTCTCGCCGCAGAATGCACCCCCTTGCGGCCCCGGCCCCTCGATCATCGTCGTTCCGCAGACGGCACCGAAAAGTGGCTGCTCGGTTTTGCCGACGGGGTGAGTGTGGAGACGGTCTTCATCCCGGAGACCGGGCGGGGGACGGTATGCGTCTCGTCCCAGGCGGGGTGCAGCCTGGCTTGCCCCTTCTGCCGCACCGGCACGCTGGATTTGCGGCGCAACCTGACCGCCTCCGAGATCGTCCAGCAGGTCACGTTCGCCCGTGCCGAACTGGCCGAACGGGGCATGCGGGTGACCAATCTGGTGCTGATGGGCATGGGGGAACCCCTGTACAATCTCGACGCGGTGACCCAGGCGGTGCGCATCTTCATGGATCCCAACGGCCTGGCCTTCGGCAACCGCAAGATCACCCTCTCCACGGTTGGGGTGGTCCCGCGCATGGCCGATGCCGGTCGCGACCTGCCCATCAATCTGGCCGTCTCGCTGCACAGCGTGCGTGACGAGGTGCGGGACCAGCTGGTGCCCATCAACCGGAAATTCGATCTGACCGCCTTGCGTCGCGCTGCCCTCGCCTGGCCCCTGCGTCCCCGGGGCCGCATCACCTGGGAATATGTCCTGCTCGACGGGATCAACGACTCGGAACAGGACGCCAGGGAACTGGTGGCCTGGCTGCGGGGCATCCCCTCCAAGGTCAACCTGCTGGCCTTCAACCCCTGGCCCGGCGCTCCCTTCGCCCCTTCTCCACCGGAGAAGATCCGTCGTTTTCAGGAAATCGTCATGGCTTCCGGACTGGTGACCGTGGTCCGGGACAGCCGGGGCGCCGATGTCGGCGCGGCCTGCGGCCAGTTGGCCGGGGCGGGGTATGACGAAGTCGCTTGACGGACCTGTGACAATCCGTTATCTTTCGCCACTTTTCAACCCCCAACCTGACAGGTTACACCATCATGAAACGTTTTCTCATCCTTTTGCTGTTGGCTTTAGCTTTTCCTGATACACTTCTGGCAGCACAAGAGCAGACAGTAGTTTTGCCTGCCCTGTTCGGAATACCGGTAGATTTCATTCTGTTTGCCCTGGTGCTTCTTGGCGTGGCCCTGTTTCACAATAACACACTTCAGGTTGCATTGACTGGAGTGGTCACCATCACCCTATATAAATTTTTTGTAACCGGCTTCAAGCATGGGGCGGGCATGGCGGGACTGATCGCCCACTTCCAGCACGAGTGGGTGATCCTCGCCAACCTCTTCTGCCTGCTGATGGGATTTGCCTTGCTGTCCAATCACTTCGAACACAGCAAGGTCCCGGATCTGCTCCCCCGTTTTCTGCCGGAAGGGTGGATGGGCGGGTTTGTTCTGCTGGTGCTGATCGCCGTGCTCTCCAGCTTTCTGGACAACATCGCGGCGGCGCTCATCGGCGGCAGCATCGCCAACGTGGTGTTTCGCGGCAAGGTTCACATCGGCTACATCGCCGCCATCGTCGCGGCCTCCAATGCCGGAGGATCCGGGAGCGTGGTGGGGGACACCACCACCACCATGATGTGGATCGCCGGCATCAGCCCGGCGGCGGTGTTGCACGCCTACGCCGCAGCCCTGGTGGCGATTGTCATCTCCGGCATTCCGGCAGCGATTCAGCAGCACAAGCACTCCCCGATCAACGCCGCCCCGCCGGAAGGGGTCGTGATCGACTATGCCCGGGTGGCCATCGTGGCCTGCATCCTGATCATGGCCATCGTGAGCAATGTCATCATCAACGTGAAATACAACGAGATCTCCGACGCCTTTCCCTTCATCGGGGTGGCGGTGTGGGTGGCGATCCTGATCTGCACGCCGATCCGCCGTCCGGCCTGGGAGTTGATGCCGGAGACCTTCAAGGGGAGCATCTTCCTGCTCTCCCTGGTGGTGTGCGCCTCGTTGATGCCGGTGGAACGGCTCCCTCTGGCCTCCTGGCAGACCGCCTTCGGCCTGGGCTTCGTTTCGGCGGTGTTCGACAACATCCCCTTGACCGCCCTGGCCATCAAGCAGGGTGGGTATGACTGGGGCGTGCTGGCCTATGCCGTCGGCTACGGCGGATCGATGATCTGGTTCGGTTCCTCGGCAGGGGTCGCCATCACCAACAATTTCCACGAGGCACGCTCCGTGGGCAACTGGCTGCGGCACGGCTGGCACGTTACGCTGGCCTACGTGGTCGGCTTCTTCGTGATGCTGACCCTGTTGGGCTGGCATCCCACGGCGGATCGCTACCACACTGCCCCTGCCGACCAGACCCCGGCGGGTGTCCATGCGCCGAGCAAGGCCGGCTCCTGATTGCTTTGCACCCGTTTTCCCCCGCGCGCTCGTCCATCGGACGCGCGGGGGATCCGGATCGATGCGTCCTGCTTGACTTCGGAGGGAAAATACGCGGATATTGGGAGCGGAATTCATCGCTTGCCAAGAGAATGACGCGCCATGTCCCTCTTTCCGGACGACGACACCCCCGCAACGACCACGGAACCGCCCAGCGACCAGAGGCTGCGCGAACACCCGCGCCACCAGGCCCTGCGCGAGCACCTCGCCCGCCACGACCTGGTGGAACCCCGCCTGCTGGCCAAACTGTTGGGCTACCCCCTCGGCGAGGAGGAGATCGGCCTGGTGCCGTTTCTCACCCAGACCTGGCTGGTCACCCCCGAGGAGTTGAAAGCCGCCAAGGAGCACAAGCGTCAACAGCCCGACCTCTCCCTGGCCGATGCCATCATCCACGCCGGCTGCCTGGGAGATACCGGGCTGGCCATGGCATTGGCCGTGGTCTCGCGTCATCCCTTTCTCGCCCTGCGTCCCGAGGCGGTGGACGCCCTGGCCACCCGCCGCCTGGATGTCACCACCGCCAACGCCTGGCGCGCCTTTCCGGTCCGCTTCGAGGGGGAGGCCATCCTGTTGGCCGTCGTCGACCCGCGCCGGATCGATCTCGCCGAGGCCGCCACCTTCATGGATCACCCTGTCCGTCTGGCCGTCGCCCCGGCGGGGGCCGTGCGCGGGGCCATCGAAACCTGGTACGGTGATGCGCGGTTGCGCATCGGAGACTCCCTGATCGGCGAACTCGATCTGCGCTCGGTCACCCCCCCGGACAAAAACGCCCCCCCCATCTCCGGCAACGACGCCACCACCCTCATCAACCGCATCCTCCTGGCCGCCGCCCGCATGAACGCCAGCGATGTCCATCTCGTCCCGGACGAGCGCTTTCTGCGGGTCGATTTCCGTCTCGACGGCAGGATCTTTCCCCAGGCCCAGTTGCCCCTCAACCTGGCCGGCCACATCGTCTCCCGCATCAAGGTCCTTGCCGGCCTGGACATCGCCGAACGCCGCCTGCCCCAGGATGGCGCCATCCGTACCCGTCTGCCGGATCGCGGCATGGACATCCGCGTCTCCGTCATCCCCGCCATTCGTGGCGAGGCGGTGGTTTTGCGCATGCTGGATCTCCAGGTGGGGATCGTCAAACTGGAGGATCTGGGATTTTTCCCTGCGGATCAGGAGCGTCTGCGGCGCGCCGCATCCCTGCCGCATGGCCTCATCCTCCTCACCGGCCCCACCGGCAGCGGCAAATCCACCACCCTGCGCGCTGCCCTGGATTTCATCCAGGCCAACGAAAACCGTCACATCCTCACCGTCGAGGACCCTGTGGAGGTCAAAATGGAGGGGATCACCCAGGTCCGGGTCCACGAGAAGATCGATTATTCCTTTGCCCGCGCCCTGCGTCATTTCCTGCGTCACGACCCGGATGTCATCATGGTGGGCGAGATCCGCGATGCCCAAACCGCCCACATCGCGGTACAGGCCGCCCTCACCGGCCATCTCGTCCTCTCCACCCTGCACACCAACGACGCCCCTGGCGCCGTCGCCCGGCTCCTCGACATGGGCGCGGAACCCTATCTGGTCTCCTCGGCGGTCTCGCTGGTCATTGGTCAGCGGCTGGCGCGTCTGCTTTGCCACCACTGCCGTCGTGCCGCTCCCCCTGCCGATGTCGAATTGCAGTTGTTGACCGCCATGGGGCACGACGGTCCCCCTCCCGAGACGCTCCTGCATCCCGGCGGTTGCCCGCAATGCAATCGCACCGGCTACAAGGGCCGTACCGTGTTGTATGAAATGATGGTGATCGATGAGGAGTTGCGCGGCATGATCGCGCGGCGGGCAAGCGCCGGGGAGTTGCGCGCCGCCGCGCGCGTCAAGGGTTATCGTCCTCTTGTGGCCAGCGGTGTGGCCAAGGTGCTCCAGGGCCGCATCTCTCTGTCCGAGGCGGCGATCTATCTCGATATGATCTCCTGAGTCTCAGGCATGTCTGAGCACCCAGTGGATCGCCGCGACCGGCAAAGTCCGTTTCTTGCCGCTTTCGTCCTCGTAGCCGATGCGTCCTGCCTTCAGCAGGCTCAGGACCCGGCGTTTCGCCTCGGGTTCGTTCAATCCCGATGCTTCGCGCAGCCAGGCCATGTGAAAACGGAACAGGTCCAACAGAAAATCCCCAGACAGACCCATCGGCGGGGCAGGGTCGCGGCGTGTCGGTTCTTCATCGACGGTAATCAACGGCCATTCTCCCCGGATGCCTGTCCAGGTGCCGGTCGGTATCACGGAATATTCTCTGTGCAGCATTTCCATGGGTCGTCCTCCTGTCGTGAGGCAGTTCCATCTGCCTTGCTTTAATGCTTTGTTGCGATGCAGCATAAAGCGGTTGGGGCGTCGGGTCAATCTTTTTTTTCGCATTTGCGAAAAAATTTTTTCGATATTAATCATTATTGTTAAAAATTTTTTTTATTTTATCTATATTTTTTTCATTGAATTATTGAGAATTTATGATTAAAATCAAAAAACAAACCAAATCAATAAATCACCCCAAGCGCCCTGCAAGCCCCGCGCAGCGATCCGGTTTGACGCTGAGAAAGATTCCGGGTATATTGCGCGATGTTGGTTGGGATCATGGATCCTCCCCTCGGGGTGCGCATTCTTGGAGAAGCCATTCGGCATGAAGAGCGTCGTTGCCTGTCATCACTGTGGGGCGAAATTCAAGGCCCTCACGGATAATGTGCCCGATCATGGTCGTGCCTCTCCCTGTCCCTTGTGCGGGCAGACCCTCCACATGTGGAAATCCGACGACTATTATCAGGGGCGCTTTGCCCCGGAAATCGCCGCATTTATTCTGGATCTCAAGCAAACCGGCGCTCCCTCCCTGAGCAAACACGAACTGGAAGCCATGCTCCTGCTGGAGGAGTGGCTCCGGGAAAACGGGACCACCCTGAAAGACGCCACCGGCCAGGTGTTGCAGCGCTTTCTGGCGGTCGAGCCGCACCCGGAGGAGTCCCGTGAGATCCTGCAGCGCTTTTATGGCGTGCTCGTGCGCAAAGGGCTGGTATCCAGTCACCCGCTGCCTCCCCCACAGGCGCCGTCCGTGCCTGCCCCGCCCGGCGCGACGCCGGAGCGGGTCGGGTCGGGCGGCAGGATCGCCCTTGCCGGGGTGATCGTCGTCTCCCTGCTGGTCGGGGCCTGGGCTGCCCGGCATTTCCTGGCAGAGGATCCGGAACCGGCCCCGGAGCCGATCTCCGGCACCTCCGGGCCTCGCCTCCTCACCCCTGCCGGGGAGATCAAACCCGTCGCCCCGGCGGAACCGCTTCTGGTGCAGCAGGAGACCCTGCAGCAGCAGGAAAAGCGCCGCATGGACCGGGAGATGGATCGCTGGGCCGAGGAGGTGGTCAAGCGCGCGGAATTGATTCAGAAAGCCGATCAGGCCATCCTGGAAATCCGCAAGGCGAACGCCATACAGGAGGAGGAGCACAAGCGCCTCGCCATGGCCAGGAGCAAGCCTCCCCGGGAATCCAACTGCAGGTCCGGCGACTGCCGCAACGGGACCGGAACCTACCGGTTCGACAACGGCGAGGAGTACGTGGGCGAGTGGCGCAATGGCCAGCGTCATGGCACGGGGACCTACACCTATCTCAATGGCGAGAAATATCGCGGGGATTGGCGCGATGACCGGATGGAAGGCAAGGGGACCTTTCATTACCTGGATGGCTCACGCTACGAAGGGGAGTGGCGCAACAATCAGCGTCATGGCCAGGGGAGCCTCATCCAGGCCAACGGCGACAAGTTTGTCGGCAGTTGGCGCAACGACAAGAAATTCGGCCCCGGCACCCGGTATCTGCTGTTCGCCGATTTCCTCTCCAGCCAGCAGCAGACCCGCGACCTCGAAGCACAACGTCTCCGCGCGGAAGAGGAACAGGCCAAACAGGCACAACAGAGCCGACTCACCATCGAACAGGCCATCCAGCAAGGCAAAACCGGCTGTGTCCAGGGGGATTGCGAAAACGGCAAGGGGGTCTACATCTACTCGTCAGGCGACTATTATCACGGGGGTTGGGTGGAAGGCAACCGGCAAGGCCAGGGGATTTACGTCTTCAAGGCCGGTGACTATTATGCCGGCAACTGGTATTTGAATCAAAAACACGGCCAGGGGTCTTATGTTTTCAAAAATGGTCAACGCTACGATGGCGGGTGGTGGCTCAACAAAAAGCACGGCCAGGGCACCATCACCTTCGCCAACGGTGTCCGGCAGCGCGGTCAGTGGGACAACGGGGAAATGGCGCGCTGATGCCGCCCGTCACGGTGCAAGGGAGTCGGGATCGATGAACATCATGACGAAATTCATGCTCGGAGCGCTCGTCGCGCTGCTGGTCTCGACGGCCTGGGCCGATTCGTCCTCCCCGGCCCAGCCTCGGGCGATGCGGGAACAAAAGCCGGGGCACCCGACCGTGACCATCGCCTCCGGCGACGTGGGCGGGGTTTACTTCCCCACCGCCGGGGCCATCTGTCAGGCCGTCAAGAAAAGTTACGCCGAACAGGGGGTCGCGCATCTCCATTGCGGCGTGGAACCCACGGTGGGGTCGGTCTACAACCTGGAGACCCTGGCCGACCAGGAAGTGGAGTTGGGCATCGCCCAATCCGATGTGGTCAGCGCGGCCTGGGGCGGCGACAGACCCTTCCAGACCCCCCTCAAGCAACTGCGCAGCGTCCTCTCCCTCTACACCGAAACCCTGACCATGGTCACCCGGTCCAACTCCGGCATCAAACGCATGGAGGACCTGAAAGGCAAACGGATCAACCTGGGATCCCCCGGTTCCGGGACCGAACGCACCGGTCGTGAGCTTATGGCGGCCTGCGGCTTCAAGCCCGATGACGCCAACCTGAAAACCCTCAGCCAGGAGGCGGCCATCCAGGCCCTCAGAAAACAGGAGATCGATGCCTTCCTTTATGTGGTCGGTCACCCCAACGAAAGCGTCTGGAGCCTCGCCACCACCGAAAAGATCTCCTTCGTGCAACTGGTCGGCGGCTGCCTGGACTCCATTCTCTCCAACCGCCACTATGTCAAGACCGTCATTCCCGGCGGCATGTATCCGGGGGTCGAGCAGGACATCCCCTCCCTTGGGGTGCGCGCCACCCTCATGTCCACCGCCGATGTCCCCGAGGAACTGATCTATACCCTCACCAAATCGATCGTGGAAAAACTCTATCGCTTCAAGCGCATGGACCCAGACATCGAGGTCCCCAACCCCAAAGCCCTCTTCGAGGGGCTGGTCGCTCCCCTCCATTTGGGGGCGTTCCGCTATTTCCAGGAACTGCGCGTCCTGGAATTCAAGAACACCGGCGTCGATATCATGTCCGGACTCCCCCCCCTGATCGACCGCAACGGGGTCCAGATGGCCCTGCGCTTCACCCCGGACGCCCCCCATGCCCTGCGCTCCGTCAAGCCCCTGATCGGCGCCCCCAACGACAGGGAGGGCGGTCTGCCGCTATCCGTGGCCGTCTCTCCGGCCATCTCCCACGACGGCGCGATCTACTGGCTGATTCACGACACCATGTAGCCGACCACCCCCGACATGCGGCCCGCAATCACGGAATACGCCATCTCCCGGTTGCTGTTGCTCTCCTTCGCGGGCGCCATCCTGGTGGGTGGGCTGTTGTTGTTCCTGCCCTTCAGTCGCATGGCCGGCGCCCCCGCCATCTCCTGGGTGGATGCCCTGTTCACCGCCACCTCGGCGGTCTGCGTCACCGGTCTCACTGTGCTGGATACCGGAACCTCCTTCTCCCTGACCGGACAGGTCATCCTCCTGGTGCTGATCCAGATCGGGGGGTTGGGCATTCTGACCTTCTCCACCTGGTTCATGGCCCGTCCCCGTCAGCGCATCGAGATCGCGCAGCGCATGCTGCTGGAAACCTCCCACGGGGTCATGGAGCATGTCTCGCCCCGCCAGTTGCTCGCCATCGTCTTTCGCTACACCTTTCTGGCCGAGGCGGTGGGGGCCGTTTTGCTTTATTGGCGCTTCGCCGGGGATTTTTCCGGCTGGGAGGCGGGGTGGATGGCGGTGTTTCATGCCGTCTCGGCGTTTTGCAACGCCGGCTTCGGCCTGTTGTCCGACAACTTGACGCGCTATCGTGCCGATCCGCTGGTCAACCTGGTGGTCATGGGACTGATCGTGCTGGGGGGGTTGGGCTTCGTCGTCGTGGCCGACCTGAACGCCTGGTTCCGGGGCAAAAAGGGGGGGCTGCCGGTGCGGCTCTCCTTGCACGCCAGGCTGGTGCTGCGTACCAGCCTGGTGTTGATCCTCGCCGGGGGGGTGGCCATCGCCTGGGCGGAGTGGGGGCGGGTGGCCATGAGCCAGTCGCCCGGCACCCTCCTGATGGAGAGCTTTTTTCTCTCCGTTTCCAGCCGTACCGCCGGGTTCAATACCGTGGCCATGGACCAGTTGACCAATACCACCCTCTGTCTGGTCGTGTTCCTGATGCTCATCGGCGGTTCGCCCGGTTCCACGGCGGGGGGGATCAAGACCACCACGGCGGCGGTCTGCTATTATCTGCTGCGCTCCAGGGCGCGCAATCGGCCCAGGGTGGAGTGCCTGGAGCGCAGCCTCCCGGAAGAGACCGTCACCCGCGCCATGCTGATCGTCGCCGCCTATCTTCTGGCCACGGTGGTCGGCACCCTGCTGCTGCAAATCACCGAAGGGGGAGGGGGGCCGTTCAACGCCACCCAGGGGAACATCTTTCTGGCGTGCCTGTTCGAGAGCGTCTCGGCGCTGGGCACCGTGGGCCTCACCACCGGCCTGACCCCCAACCTGACCACCACGGGCAAGCTGGTGGTCATCACCTTGATGTTCATGGGCCGGGTCGGCCCGCTTCTGCTGGCCGCAGTCCTCGTCGGACAGGTGCGTCGCCTGCGCTACACCTGTCCGGAGGAGAACGTCAATATCGGTTGAGCCGGAACGTCACACCAGCCCGGAGTTGCGGGCAAAGAGGTGCGCCCCCGTGGTGAGTGCCATGGCCAGCGAATCCTGATGCGAGGCCTGTTGCAGGAGTTTCTCCTCCTGCCGGTTGGAGATGAAGGCCATCTCCACCAGCACCGACGGGATGTCCGGCGCCTTCAGAACCGCAAAACCCGCCTGTTTGATGGTCCGGAAGTGCAAGGAGAGGGCCGGCGTCCGGGAGATCGAACTCAGCAGGGTGCTGCCCAACAGCAGGGAACGGTTCAGGGAATCCCGTTGGGAGAGATCCATCAGAATGCCCTTCACCTCCTGATCCGTCACATCGTTCAGGTCCACGCCGCCAATGAGATCTGCGCTGTTTTCCCGTTCTTCCAGTTGCCGAATCGCCTTGTCCGGGGAGGGCTTGCCGCTTTCCGACAGACAATAGACCGATGCCCCGCGCGCCGACGAGATGCGAAAGGCGTCCGCATGCAGGCTGATGAACAGGTCTGCCTGCTTTTTGCGGGCCATGGAGACCCGCTGCTGCAAGGGGACATGGTAATCGTCCGTCCGGGTCAGCATCGCCGTGAAGCCGGGCGTGCGGTTGATCATGTCGGCCACCCGTTTCGCCACTTCCAGGGTGACATCCTTCTCTTTCAGCCCGCCGAAGCCGATGGCCCCGGGATCCGATCCGCCATGCCCGGGATCGATGGCGATCAATACCCCCCGACTGGAGGACCGGGTGGTTGGGTCGATGCCGGCATGGGCCAGGGAAGTGGGCAGCAGTGCGCTGGCAGCGGTCAGGGCCATGCCCTTGAGCAGGGTGCGACGATCTATCATGACTTTTCTCCGTGCAAACAACAATTTTTTGACGGTTCGTGCGGGTTTCATGGATAAATTTCCGATTCATTTCAATAAATTGAGTCGGTTGTCGCCGGCTGATTCCATCCCCCCCGGCAAGCCTTTCCAAGCAAACCCCGTACCGAATTGAGAACCCATTTTTTGACGCAGGCGGATGGCATGGCCTGGTTTTTGGTGTATGATGTGGGCAATGGGAGCAGGCCTTGTTCAACCACAACGGGAGAAGAGCATCATGTCCATGGAAGATCCGGAGGAGATCGCCAAATTCGAAAGGATGGCCCACGAGTGGTGGGACCCGGATGGGAAGTTCAAACCCCTGCACCGGATCAACCCCTTGCGAACCGGATACATCTGCACCCGTTTGGGTCAGGATGCCCAGTCCCGGCTGGATGGGTTGGAACTGCTCGACATCGGCTGCGGGGGCGGGATCCTTTCCGAGGCCCTGGACGAACTGGGGGCCAGGGTGACGGCCATCGATCGCTCGGAGACCATCATCAATGTGGCCAGGAGTCACCAGAAGGAGAGCGGCTCAAAGGTGGATTACCGGGTGCAAACCCTGGAGGATCTGGCGCGGGAGCGGGGGGCGTCCTTCGACGCGGTGCTGGCCATGGAGGTGCTGGAGCATGTCCCGGATGTGCCCTCCTTTCTGCGGGAGTGCGCGGCCCTGCTCAAGCCGGGGGGCCATTTCTTTTTCGCCACCCTCAACAAGACCCCCCAGGCGTGGCTGCTGGCCATCGTCGGGGCAGAGTACATCCTGCGCTGGCTGCCGAGGGGCACCCACGATTTCGACAAGTTCATCCGACCGTCGGATCTGGGGCGCTGGTTGCGCGGGGCCGGGGTCGCCATGCGTGATGTGACGGGGATGCGCTATGTCCCCTGGCGGGATGCCTGGGAACTGGCGGTGGGGGATGCCAGTGTCAATTACCTTGGCTATGGTCTGCGGATGGAACGGTCGGAGACGCAGGGGTGAGCCGGATCCGGCGCTGCAATTGGCCATGGGCCGAAAAGAGCAGCAGTTGCGCCCCGCCATCCTCCTGGCGCGCCAGGAGCGCGACCCCGCTGGTGCCCATGCCGGTCATGCGGGTCACCTTTGATCCGGAGGGCAGGGAGATGGTCTCTTCCACGATGGCCGGGGATGCGGGCGGTTTGGCCGGAGAGCGTTGCAGTGCCGTTGCCACCAGCACTCCCAGACCCGCCAGGAGGAGCAGGGCGCTGACGATCACAAAGATTTTGATGGCGCGCATGTTGGTACCGTTCGCAGTTCTTTCGGCCAGGGTGTGATGAGCATGCAGATACGCACCGTCCGCATCCCGGAGACGCCGCATCGGGAACGCCTGGACAAGGCAATCGCCCAGGCGGATGGCGCGTTGAGTCGGTCTGCGGTTTTGCGTCTGCTCAAGGAGGGTGGGGTCACCCGTCCTGATGGCAGTATACCGCGACCGGACGACAAGGCAAGCGCGGGCGAGATCTTTTTGTTGGCGATTCCGCCTCCCGAGCCGATCGAGGCCCAGCCGGAGGAGATCCCCCTGGAGGTGGTCTTCGAGGACGATGCCATCCTGGTGATCAACAAGCCGGCGGGTCTGGCGGTGCATGCCGGGGCCGGACGCCACTCCGGGGTATTGGTCAATGCCCTGCTGCATCATTGTGGCGGGCCGGAGCGGGCGGGCGGGCTGTCCGGTATCGGGGGGGCGTTGCGTCCCGGCATCGTCCATCGCCTGGACATGGACACCAGCGGGCTGCTGGTGGTGGCCAAGCACGACGCGGCCCATCGTCATCTGGCCGGCCAGTTCGAGGCCCATACCGCCTATCGGCGTTATCTGGCTTTGGTCAGGGGCCATACGGCGCTTGCCTCCGGGAACGTCGATGCCCCCATTGGCCGCAACCCCCGCGACCGCAAGAAAATGGCCGTGGAACCCAGACATGGCCGGCGCGCCGTCACCCACTGGCAAAAACTGGAGTCCCTGCCCGGTTGCACGTTGCTCGCCTGCCGGCTGGAGACCGGTCGCACCCATCAGATTCGGGTCCACATGGCGCATATCGGTCATCCCGTGTTGGGGGACCCCCTGTACTCCCGTCCCTTTCATCCCCCGACCGCCTGGCCGGAGTCGCTGCGGGAACTGGTGACCGGTTTTCGGCGTCAGGCCCTGCATGCCGAGCAGTTGACCATCACCCATCCGGTCACGGGATTGGAGATGCGTTTTTCCGCCGCGCCCCCGGAGGATTTTCAGCAATTGTTGGCGGGTCTGCGCGGAATCGCTTGACATCAGGACGGGTCAGGGATAGGATAACTTATGAAAATATCTGCATTTTATTTGGGATGCGCACCATGAACTGGATTTGGTTTCTGCCTGTCATACTGGTCGTCGTTCTTGCCGGCGTCTTTTATCCGGTGTTCAGCAGGCGCGGGGGAGGGCCGTTGCCCATCGGCCTGGAAGGGGATCCGGGCGTGGAGTTGGCCGCCGAGCGCGATGCCCTGCTGGTGCAGATCAAGGATCTGGAAACAACGGCTGACGGGGACGAGGAGAGCATGGCCGCGCGCGCGGCCATGGAACGGGAGTTGGCGGCGGTGCTGACCCGTCTGGATCAACTGGCAGCGGCCCCGCATACCCGTGAGATGGTCATCGTGCCGCGCAATCCCCTGCAGATTTCCATTGCCTTGTCGCTCATGCTGCTGATCGGGGTGTTGACTGCCGGCTCCTATCTGGTGCTGGGCACCACGGAAAAGATCGAACCGGCTGCCCAGGCCGAGGCGTTCCCCCCCGAATTCGTCGCCATGGTGGAGCAGTCGGCCCGCAAACTGCGTGACACCCCGGACGACCTGCAGGGATGGCTGCGGCTGGCGCGCTCCTACGTGGTGCTCTCCCGACCGGCGGAGGCGATGGCCGCCTATGCCATGATCCTCTCCCGTCATCCGGGCACGATGGATGCCGTCGTCGGTCTGGCCGAACTGGAGGTGCAAAGCGACGACCCCAGGGTACAGGAAGAAGGGGTCAAACGGTTCCAGGGGGTGCTCGCCTCCGCGCCGGATCGTCCGGAGGCGTTGTGGGTTCTGGGAGGGGTGGCGATGCGCTCCGGGGATCGCGCCACGGCCCTGGCCCACTGGAAACGGCTGCAACCCCTGCTGCAGTCCGGCACCTCGGCGCGGCGTACCGTGGACCAGGCCATCCGCGAGGCGGAGCGCAGCAAGTGAGCGGCAGGTTGGCCGGAATTGTTGCCGGGTTGCTGGGAGGGATGTTGCTGTGGGCGATCGGCCCGGCGTGGGCGCATGGGCCTGGCGGCAAGCCGGTGCGGTTCGATGTGGAGTGGTGCGGGGAGGGGGCCGGGCGGACCTTGCGTATCGCGGATGTCCGCGCGGGGGGACGTTATCCCGTCTGCCTGCAGGCACGCAACGAGGAGCCGATCGATTTGCAGGTGAATCTCTCCGTCGGTTTCGGCCAGATCGATGCCCAGGGCCGCAGGATCTGCCGCGTGCCTCATGTTGCGACCCGGGAGGAGGCCTGGCTGACGGACAGTGGCGGGGCGGAGGAAACGCCTGCCTGGACCCTGCCGGCCAATGCCACGCGCAGCCTGGAGTTTTTTTTGCACATCGACCGATTGACCGACTATCCGGCGGATGCCAGCGGCGGTTCCTCCTTTCGCGGTTGGCTGGGATGCCTGTTGGTGGAAGGCCGGGCGCAGGCATCCGAGACCGGGGGACACAAGGGGGTCAGGTTGATGCGCATGATCCAGGCGACCGACGCGGGCTGATCTGCTTACTCGATCCTCATGAGATGGATGGACATCTCCTTTTTCTTGCAGCCGTTGGGCGAATCGGATTTTGCCTTGTCCGAGACCAGGACCAGGGTGTTGTCGCTGATCCAGTCCACCCCCTCGACATTGCAGTAATCGTCCCCAGGAAAGGGGAGAACCTCGCCGTCGTCGATGAACCCCAATCTGTCGAGATCGATGTGACCGATCCAGACGCTCTTCCCCTCCTGAGAGGTGATGGCCACCCTGGCACTCCGGCCATCGTTTGCGATGCGCATGGCGATGTCGGAGTAATCCCGGAAGTCGGCGGCAGGGGGAATGGGTAAAAGGATCTTCAGGTTCCGCCATTCGCGCTTGTCACGCATGAAGACGTGCAGGCGACCGTTGCCTTTTTTCTTGCCGCGTTCTTTGTTTTGCTCGCAGAAGTTCCCCTCGCACAAGCCGAACAGGAGCACGGCCTCATCCGATGGACGGGTGATGACGGCGATCCCCTCGAATCCCTTGCTCTCTCCCATGAAGGGGACATTCAGAAGCTTGAAGGGCTTCGGCTTGAGATTTTTTTCCAGTTCGGCAATCTTTGGATAATATTTCTTGCCGATTTTGACCCCTTCCACCGCGACGTAAAGTGTCTCCCCGGCGGCGTGGCAGGAGATCGCCTCGAATCCTTCGATGCCGGCATGTTTGCCGGGTTCATGCAGTCGGCAGATGCCGAAGCCGTCTTCCTGCAACGTAATCTCCGCAACCGAGGTGAGGTTGTCGAAAATCACCCAACAGGTCTCTCCCTTGACCGCCACACCGCTTGCCTCCAGCTTTTTCTGGTCGCAAAACGGCGCGGTCAGGGATTGCTCCCGGATCAATGTCAGTTTGGCCATCACTTCCCCTCCAAAGTGGCGAGTTGTGTTTGTAATTATGGAATCCATTCACTATACGGCATTATAGTAAACGAGTCAACACCCATTTTTGTGCCTACGGGAAGAGATGAAAGGCCAGCAGGTAGACCACCAGACCGGAAAGATTGACCGTGATCCAGACGGGAAAGGTCCTGGCGGCAATGCGGCGGTGGGGGGGGCAGGAGGTGCCCGGCGTCTGCCAGGGGGCACGGCGCAGGGTGAGGAGAATCAACGGCAGGGAGATGGCGGCCAAGGCGATATGGGCGATGAGAATGGTGAAATAGACCGGACGGATCCAACCCGTGCCCGCGAATTTCACATTGCCCACCGCCGCATGATAGAAGAGGTAGGAGACCAGAAAGACCGCCGACACGAGGAGGGCGGCGGCCATCCATTTTTGATGGGCGGCGCGGTCACGGCGGCGGATGGCGCGCAGACCCGCATACAGCAGGATTGCCGAGGTCAGGTTGAGGGCCGCCTGAAAATGGGGCAGAACCGGGATCAGTTCCATCCTTGCCTCGCAGTGCCGGTACGCAGATGAAAGTGAACGAACAGGGCAATGGTGAACACCATCATGGCCCAGACCTGATGCGTCCAGGCCAGCGGTATGGGAACGAGCATCAGCAGGGTGGCAATGCCCAGGGAAACCTGAACGATCGCGGCGAGAAACAGCAGATGCAGCCCGATCCGGATCCGGGGAGGCGCTTCCTGGCGGCGGGCGTAAGACCAGTATCCCCACACGGAAATCAGGGTGATGGTCGCCATCAGGCGGTGGTTCCATTGAATGGCCGCATTGTTTTCGAACAGGTTCTTCCAGGCCGGCTGCAGTTCCCAGTAGACGTCCGGGATCCACTGGCCGGCCATGAGGGGAAAGGTGTTGTAGCCGTAACCTGCCTTGGCCCCGGCCACGAATCCGCCGCTGAGTACCGTCACGGAGAGCACGCCCAGCACCCACAGCGAAAAGAGAGGCATGGCGGCGGGGGCCTGACCGGTGGGGCGTCCCTCCTCGCCGATGAATTGATCCATGGCCGTCCACAAAAGCAGCCCATAGATCAGGAAGGCCAGACCCAGATGGGCGGTCAGGCGGTAGGCGCTGACGTGGGGGTCGTTGACCAGCCCGCTTGCCACCATCAGCCATCCCATCACCCCCTGCATGCCGCCCAGCAGAAAGATGCCCGCCAGGCGCCTGGCCAGGTCCCGGTCGATCATGCGGCGCCATAAAAACCAGACAAACGGAAACAGGAAGACGAAACCGATCATGCGACCGGTCAGACGATGGTAGAACTCGAGCCAGAAAATGCCTTTGAATCCCTCCACATCCATGTGGGGATTGATGTGGCGGAATTCCGGGGACTGCCGATACTTGGCAAAGGTCTCCTCCCAGGCGGCCTGGGTGGATGGCGGGAAGAAGGTCCCCGGCTGCCACTCCACCATGGAGAGACCGGAACCGGTCAGACGGGTGATGCCGCCCAGGGCGAGCATGGCATAGACCATGGCGGCGCAGAGAAACAGCCAGAGGCCGACCCAACGTTGATCGCGACGATTCATGAGGCGTACTCCCGCAATGCATCTGGACATGAAAACCACCAGCAGGGTAACCTGTCGGCAAACAACGGTCAATGGGCCGCCCGGCTTGCGGCAAAGGAGGCGACAGCATGGGGGAATCACGCCAAGGGGGATGGATCCAAACCAGTACCGGCCTGCGTTTTTGGCCCACGGACGCCCGTCCCGAGGAGGTGGAGATCCGGGATATCGCCCATGCCTTGGCCATGCTGTGTCGTTTCAATGGTCACTGTATGCGGTTCTATTCCGTGGCGGAACACTCGGTGCATGTCTCGCGGATCGTGCCGCCGGAAGATGCCTTGTGGGGTCTGCTGCACGACGCCAGCGAGGCCTACCTGGCCGATCTGCCCCGTCCCCTCAAACGCCTGATGCCCGCGTACCGGGAGCAGGAAGAGGCCCTGACGCGGGTGATCGCGCGGCGTTTCGGCCTGCCGGAGGCGATTCCGGCAACGGTCAAGCTGGCGGATGGCACCCTTCTGGCCACGGAAAAGGCCGCCTTGATGGGGCCGGAACCGGCCCCCTGGGAGCCATTGCCCCCCGCCCTGGACCCGGCCATGATCCGCGCCTGGGATCCGGTCGCGGCAAAACGGGCGTTTCTTGCGCGTTTCCGCGAGATCACCGGCCCGGCGAGCGGGGAAGAGGCGCCACATTGGAAACCCTGACCCTGGACGAGGCCCTGCGGCGGGCCGCTGCCCATCGCCTCGCCGGGGCGTGGGAGGAGGCGGAAGCGCTCTTTCATGCCATTCTGCAGGCCGTGCCGGGTCATCCGGAGGCCTGTCATGGCCTGGGGCTGGTGGCGGCGCAGTCGGGACGGGTGGCAGCGGCCATTGGCTGGCTGATGCGTGCCCTGGAGGCGGATCCCGGCGGGGAGCATCACCGTCTCGCCTTCATCGACACCCTGCTGGGCGCCAGGGAGGAGGCGCGTCGCTTGCCGGAGGCGGCGCGACTGTTCGCCAATCTGGGGGTGCTGTTGCATGACTGCAATCGCGACAACGAGGCCGAAACCGCCCTGCGGGAGGCCATCGCCCTGCGACCGGATTACGCGCTGGCCCACTACAATCTCGGGGTGGTGCTGCACGGCCTGGAGCGCCCGGAGGAGGCCGCAAGCGCCTTTCGCGCGGCGATCCGTCTGCGTCCGGAACACGCCCAGGCCCATGCCAATCTGGGCGTTGTGCTCCACGAACGCAACGCCCTCATCGAGGCCGAGGCCTGCTTGCGGGAGGCCCTGCGCCTGCAGCCGGATTACGCCGAGGCCTGGAGCAACCTGGCCAATACCCTGACCGCGCAGTGCCGTCTGGACGAGGCGGAAGCGTGTTGCCGCCGGGCACTGGCCCTGCACCCGGACGGGGCGCTGGCCATGAGCAACCTGCTTTTTGGCATGCTCTACCATCCCGACCGCTCCCTGGAGGAGTTGCGGGCGTTGCACGTGGAATACGACACCCGTTTCATCCGGCCCGTGGTGCCGGAAGCGCCCTGTCGTCCCGTCTCCCCGGATCCCCGGCGGGTGTTGCGGGTGGGGTATGTGTCGCGGGATTTCGGCAACCATTCGATTCGCGGGTTTCTGGAACCCCTGCTGGCCTGTCACGACAAGAGCCGTTTCGAGATCCACGCCTATGCCGACGGGACGCGGGAGGACGAGGTGACCCGCCGCTACCAAGGGTACGCGGATCACTGGGTGGCCACCGCCGGGATGAGCGACGCGGCATTGGCCGCCCGCATCCGGGAGGATGGCATCGACCTGCTGGTGGATCTGTCCGGGCATACCGCGCGCAACCGGTTGCGGTTGTTCGCCCATAAACCCGCGCCCCTGTCGGTGACCTGGATGTACGGTTTCACCACCGGGGTTTCGGCCATCGATTACCTCCTGACCGATGCCCTGACCGATCCTCCCGGGGCCGAGGCCCTGTATGTGGAGAAACTGTGGCGCGTTCCCGCCCCTGCCTTCGCCTACCGGCCAGCCGAGGGGATGGGCGAGGTCTCCCGGTTGCCCGCCCTGGAGCGGGGGTACGTCACCTTCGGCAACCTGGGGCGCTCCCTGCGTCACAATGACCGGGTGCTGCGGGTGTGGGCCGCGATCCTGCATCGCGTACCGGGGGCGCGGCTGGTGATCCACAGCGCCAATTACCGGGATGCGCCTGCGCGCGCCGTCCTGTACGACCGGTTCGCGGCGCTGGGCATTGGCCGGGAACGGCTGGATATCGGTTTTTCCGCGCCCCCGTGGGAGACGCTGCGGGGCATGGACATCGGCCTGGACGGCTTTCCCCTCACCGCCGGCATCACCCTGGCGGAACCTTTGTACATGGGGCTGCCGATGGTCTGTCTGATGGAACGGTTCGCGGGCGGGGGACTGGGGCGGGTGATGCTGACCACGCTGGGACACCCCGAATGGCTCGCCGGCACGGAGGAGGAGTACGTGGAACTGGCCGTGGGTTTGGCTGCGGATTTGCCGAGGCTCGCTCGACTGCGCGCCGGACTGCGGGAGGCCATGCGCCTTTCCCCCTTGATGGACGAGGCCGGTTTCGCGCGCAAGGTGGAGGATGCCTGCCGCGCCATGTGGCGGGAGTGGCTGGCGGCCAATGGCTGAAAAAGGGCTTTGCCCAGCCGGGAGCGATCTGTTAGCATGCTGTCGATAATTTGCCGGCCCCCATGGGCCGGTCTCTTTTGCACCGGCATAAGGATACGACAAAAATGGCTCAGAGCGACGCACAAACCACAGCAGTCATCACGCAAGTATTCAATGCGGCCAGAAGCGGCACCCTGACCGACGAGGTGTTTCTGGCCGTGCTGAAACTGCTGATGGAGGCCAACAACGTCACCATGGCGCATGAACTCCTGAGCGCCTGGCACGCCGGCAGGAAAAAGAAGTAGTCTCGCTCGCGTCTGCCAGGGGCGCGAAACCCCAAGCGCGCAGGGGGGCCTCGATCACGGGGAGGGGGGAGTCCAGGCGCAGGAAGTGGCCCGGACAACGGCAGTCCGATGCGCCGATGCGCCTGCCGGGCAATGTGACGCCCGGCAGGGATCCCAGGGTTTGCGCGGTGGGACACTCCCGGTTTTCCTGGGTCAGCCAGACCGAGGCAATCTGCATTTCCGGTACGGCCAGCAGATAATCGATATGCCAGCGGAGTTTTTTGGTCGATTGCATGTGGCGGTTGACGCGCGCGCGCCAGGCGCGGCGTGCGGAACCGACGTAGAGATGAACACCGGCTGCAAGCGTCACATCGCCCCAGGCGCCCACGGTCACCCGGCAGGGGGCGGCGCAATGCAGGATCAGCACATAGGTCGCCATGGCCAGAGGGCGGGGGTCACTGTCCGGGGCGCAGCACCGTGCCGCCGACACCCGCCTCGCGTTGGGCCATGGCAGCAGCCATTTTGGCCTTTTCCGGAGAGGGGAAGGGACCGAGTCGCACCCGGTACAACACCTGATTGCCGGATTTGATGCTTTGTTGCGCGACCGGCATGGGCCTGCCGTCGAAGCGGATGGCCGACATCCTGGCGACCAGGGCGGCGGCTTTGTCGCCGCTGGAAAAGGCCCCCAACTGTACCGAATACCCACCTTCCGGCGTGGGAGCGGGTTTGTCCGGTTTGGCCTCGTCTTCGGGTTTGGGCGGTTTGGGCGGGGGAGTCGCCGCGCCGGGGTGGGGCATCGGCATGGGCGGTTTGCCCTTGGCCGCGTCCGGCCTGGCCGGGGGTTGGCCGGGGTGCTCTTCGGCGCCGGGCTTTTTGCCGTCCATGGCCGGCAACGCGACCGCATTGGGCGACAATTTGACCTCTTGCGGGGCCGGAGTGGGTTCGGCAGGAGGGGCGGTTTCCTTCGGCTGGACCACGGCAGGGGGCGTGAGCGCGGCGCTCTTTTTCGGGATCGAGAGAAAGCGCTCGAACACCAGAATGATGGCAATAAAAAGAATCATGCCGCTCATGAGCATAAGGAGAATCTGTTGCTCCCGGTTCGGCGAGATCTTCATGCGGCCTCTTCATGGCTGGGCGGTTTGCGGGTAGATCATTGCACGATTCATGATACAGAGGGAACGGCGTTGGTCAAGGGTGACTCTTCGATAGGGACGATACGGTGGCGCAGTTGAGCAGGGTGTCGTGGTTCTTGTTGTGGCTGGGGCTGGCCGTGACGGCGGGCTGGCAGGGGCATCTGTTCGGCATGCCGGAGGGGGAGGCCAGGGAGTGGCTGATCGCCTGGAGCGGGGCCTTCATGGGAGTGGCTGCCATGCTGGTCGCGGTGGGTGTGGCAACGCATGCACGGGAGTTGGCGGACGCGGTGCGCGCAATGGGGAGGCCGCTGCGTTGGAGTCTGGCCTTGCTGGCGGTGGCGGGGATGCTGCAGGCCGGAGCGGTGGCGCCCCGGACCCATCGCATCTATTATGACGAGACCATCTATCTTGCCATCGGCCAGAACCTGGCCCATCTTGGTCGCGCGCAGAGTTGTCATTCCGGGGGGGTGGAGCATGGCATGCTCCGTTGTGACCAGTGGGAGTACAACAAGCAGCCCAATGGGTTTCCGTTTCTGGTGGGGTTGGTCTATCGCCTGTTCGGCGACTCCGAGGAGGCGGTTTTTTATCTCAACAACGGCTTGATGGGGTTGTCGGTTCTGGTGACGGCGCTGCTGACCCGGCTGATCGGCTGGGGTTGGCTGGCCGGGGGGTGCGCGGGGCTGGTGTTTTTGTGGATACCGCAGAATGCCCACTGGTTCAACACCACGGCTGCCGAACCCTCTGCCGCCTTGTTCGGCGCACTGACGGTGCTGGTCGGGTTGTGGTATCGCCGGCAGGGGAGCGTCGCCACCTTGACCCTGTTGACGGCATTGGCGGCCTGGGCGGTTCAATTCCGGCCCGAATCGTTGCTGCTGCTGCCGTTGACGCTGCTCATCGTCTGGGGGGGAGTCGTGCGGACCCCCCGTATCCTGTTTTTGCATTTATTGTTGTTTTGGCTGCTGACCCTGCCGGTGTGGCTGCATCTGGAGTTGTTCCGCCAGCATCCCTGGGGGAGCGCGGGGGAGCCGTTCGCGTTGCGTTATTTTTTTGCGAATCTGGCAGACAATGGTTTACATTATATTAATAATAAAGAGTTTCCGGCAGCGTATGCCCTGCTGGCACTGGCGGGTCTGCTGGTTCCGGGGGCGGGACGCCGGGAGCGGGGGGTGATGGGGTTGTGGTTTTTGTTGTTTTGGGGGGTGTTTTTATTTTTTTATGCCGGGGGGTATCATTATGGGGCCGACATGCGCTATTCCCTGCTGTCGCATGTACCGCTCGCGGTCCTGGCGGGGGTGGGGGCGGCGTGGCTGGCGGATCGCATCGGTGGGGCGGTGGTGGTGACGCTGCTGGTCTGTCTGCATCTGCCGTTTCTGCCGTTGGTGCGCGCCACCACCAGCGAGGCGTGGGCGGCGCGGGCCGACCATCGTTATGCGATGCGGATGGCAGCCGCTTTGCCCCCCGAATCGCTGGTCCTGACGCACAATCCCAACATGTTTCAGGTGTGGGGGGTGCATGCCGCCCAGATGTCTTTGGCGCAAGCCTCCCCGGAGTATGTGGAGCGGGTTTTGTTTCCCCGTTATGGAGGCGGGGTGTATCTGCATTACAATTTTTGGTGCAACATTCCGGATCCTGGGCAGAATCTCTTTTGCCGGCATGCCTTGGATCGGTATGATCACGAGGTGGTCCTGGAGTACCGGGAGAAGGAGTACCGCTATGCACTCTACCGCTTGCAAATGAAAAGCGCTCCGTGAGTTTCGTATCGGGTTGTCATGGACCGGGAAATCGGGTATTCTGACGTGTCTTTTTCTATATGGCACCTTGCGAGTGGAACATCATGAAAGAATACCCGGTCATGGCAGTCCCGAGCGCTTCCGTTTCTCCGGAGTTGGCGCTTCCGGCCTATTTGCAGGAGACCTACTGGTGGGCCTACATCCATCCTTCCGGGGTGCGCTTTTTTGAGCGGCAGTGGCTGGTCAATTGCATTTTGTGGGGCAATTTCGCCCGTTTGCGCAACGCGGCGCTGGCGGAGATGGGGACGCCCATTCAGGGCAAGACGTTGCAGGTGGCCTGTGTCTACGGCAATCTGACCCCCAAGCTGGCGGATCGTCTGGCGCCGGGGGCCAAGTTGCACGTGGTGGACGTGGCGCCGGTGCAACTCGACAATCTGGCCCGCAAGCTGGGGGGGCGGGCGAATGTGCAACTGCACCATCAGGACTCCACGCAGATGCGGTTTCCGGATGGGAGTTTCGATCAGGTGCTGGTCTTTTTCCTGTTGCACGAGCAGCCTGCCGGGGTGCGGGAGCAGACCGTGGCCGAGGCGTTGCGGGTGGTGCGTCCCGGGGGCAAGGCGATTTTTGTCGATTATCATTGTCCGAAGCGCATCAATCCATTCCGGTACATCATGATTCCGATTCTGACCGCCCTGGAGCCGTTTGCCATGGACACCTGGAAAACGGAGTTGGCCGCCTGGATTCCGCAGGAGATGGGGGTGCGCGAGGTGCGCAAGGAGACCTTTTTCGGCGGGTTGTATCAAAAAATTGTCGTCATCCGGTAATTTTGCCTGCAAGGTGATGTCATGAGCACTGTCTCTCCGGTTGTTTCGGTCACCATTGGTCCGGAAATCGCGGGATACGGATTTCCCGACGGCCATCCCTTCGGGACATTTCGCATGGGTGCCTATTGGGACGAGGCCCAGGTGCAGGGGCTGGACCGGCAGGTGCGGGTGGACCGGCCTGTTTTGGCCCTGGAGGAGGAGTTGTTGCGGTTTCACACACCGGAGTATGTGCGCAAAGTGCGTGAGCAATCCGTGAGCGGGGCCGGTTATCTGGATTACGGGGACACCCCCGCCTATCGTGGGGTATACGAAGCGGCTGCCCATGTGGTGGGATCGGCGTTGGCGGCGATGCGTTCCATCATGTCCGGCGGATGTCGGCGTGCCTTCGTGCCGATTGCCGGTTTGCATCATGCCCGTCCGGAGCGTGCCGGGGGATTTTGTGTTTTCAACGACATCGGGGTGGTGATCCGCTCGCTGCGTCAGGAGTACGACATTCGGCGCGTGGCCTACATCGATATCGATGCCCATCATGGGGACGGGGTGTTTTATGCCTTCGAGACCGATCCCGATGTGCGATTTTTGGATTATCATCAGGATGGTCGCACGTTGTACCCTGGCACCGGCGATGCGTCGGAGTCCGGGGAAGGTGCCGCGTTGGGCACCAAGTTGAACGTGCCGATGCCTCCTGGCGCCGGGGATGTGCATTTCATGCAGCGCTGGCCCCAGGGGATCCGGTTTTTGCAGGAGGCCGAGCCGGAGTTTTTCATTCTCCAGTGTGGCGCCGATTCCATTGCCGGCGACCCGTTGACCCAGTTGCGTCTCTCCGCGACGCTGCACGGTCAGGTCGCCGCGCGTCTCGTCACCATGGCCGAGGAGTTGGGCCATGGTCGTCTTCTGGCGGTTGGCGGCGGCGGATACAATCCGCACAACATCGGCAAAGGCTGGTGCGCCGTGACCAGCGCCCTGATCCGCACGCCGATGGCGCAGGAGTGATTGGCCAATTTTCAAGATTGCGTGAGCAACCAGTCGTGATGTCAATAGAAATTGTCAGCATATTCAATAAGGGGTATGTCAATGACCACGATGAACCATGCGATCACAACACCACGAAACGAACGCATTGATTTGCGCGTCACGACGGAGCTGAAAAGCATGCTGGCTCGGGCAGCTTCCTTGGCGGGGATGTCCGTTTCCGGTTTTTTGGTTTCCGCCGCATCGGACAGGGCCAAGGCAATTCTGGCGGAACATGAGGTGATCACCCTTACGCCACAAGATTGGCAGGTTTTCCTCGCCGTTTTGGATCGTGACGACCCACCCGGCCCACGGTTGCAAGAAGCGGCTCAAACCTATCTCAAACGGCAAAGCGATGTTGCCTGATTGGCGTATCGAGCCTTTGGCGCGTCACCACCAGAGGAAGCGGTTCGTGTGTGGGGAACCAGATCTGGATCATTATTTGGGTTTATATGCCCGGCAGCACCAGGAGTCGGGGGTGGCTCGCGTTTTTGTGGCGGTGTGCGATGCCCAGCCAGAACGGGTGTTGGGATATCACGCATTGACCGTGGGTAGTATCGCAAGAATTCACCTTTCGCCGGAGCATGCCAAACGGTTTCCATCGTTTCCCCTCCCTGTGGTACGTGTGGCACGGTTGGCAGTTGATCAAACGGTGCAGGGCCAGGGACTGGGGGAACATCTGTTGATGGACGCCCTTTTTCGATGTCTGCGGGTTGCGAATGACGTGGGCCTGGTGGCGGTGGTGATCGACGCCAAACACGAACAGGTGCGGTCCTTTTATGCGCGCTATGATTTTACCTGTCTGCCCGACCAACCCTTGACTTTGTGGCTGCCGGTGCGTTCTCTGCGAAGACTGTTTGCTGATTCGTAACCCGAAGTGCAGTCCGCCGGGGGTGCATTGGTCCGGAAATCGCGGGATACGGATTTCCCGACGGACATCCCTTCGGGACGTTTCGCTTGGGTGCCTATTATGTCCGGCGGGTGCCGGCGTGCTTTCGTGCCGATTGCCGGTTTGTATCACGCTTGTCCGGAGCGTGCCGGGGGATTTTGTGTTTTCAACGGCATCGGGGCGGTGATCCGCTCGCTGCGTAAGGAGTACGACATTCGGCGTGTGGCCTATATCGATATCGATGCTCATCATGGGGACGGGGTGTTTTGTCACCATGGCCAAGGAGTTGGGCCATGGTCGTCTTTTGGCGGTTGGCGGCGGCGGATATAATCCGCACAACATCGGCAAAGGCTGGTGCGCCGTGACCAGCGCCCTGATCCGCACGCTGATGGCGCAGGAGTGATGATCGATTATTTATTGATTAAATTTTTCATATATTTTTGTTATTAATGTCTCTAGTTTGATTTTTTTATCGATGCGGACACGATTTTGTAAAGGGATGGGGAGGTGGTTTAATTCCTCCTCGTTCAGGTTCTGCGCCAAGATCGCATAAATTGGCTTTCCAAGCGCACTGGCCGCGCCGAGTTTTGCGCAAAAGCCGGGATTTTGAATATCATTTTTATCGCATATAAAGATTATTTCCTGGTGTTCTGAAAATTTGAAAAGAAATCTGTCAAACAATAAATTGTTTTGAATATTGCGAGATGGTTTAGAGAATATCTTTATGATTATTTTTATTATGGCAAGAAAATATGTCTATATTAAAATTTTTGAGAAATGATTTGTTTGATAAATTTGATAGGCTAGCCATTTCATTATAGATAGTTTCATGTTATTCCCAAATTTCTTGCTCAAGATTTTCATCGTGAATTAAAACGTTTAAATAATAATTCGCTAAATGGCTTGCATAGATTTCGAGCGTATCAACTATTTGTTTTTCAGCAAAATTTTTTTGCCCATGCTGGCGAAAGCGTTCAAGTAAAACAGAAATTTCTGTTAATGCTATTAATACTGTTTTTGTTTTTGCTCCAATTCTTGTCGCATGAATTAGTTTATTTCTTTCCTTGTTTAACTCGCTGTTAGACCCTATATTTTTTATCATATATCCTAATTCTTGCAGTGTTTGTTCTGCTTTTGGGTCCATTGGCGAAACGCCATGATTTTTTAATGGGGCGTAAGCACTGAATTCTCCCATTTCTGCAACTTTCGGAATTGCCATTAAGGTAAGTTCAGACATGTTGTTATTTTTAATATATTCAATCACTGTGTCAACGATAGATATAAATTTTGCATTATTTTTGTTACATTTTTCTTTTAATATGTGTTGAAAATAGGGGGTCGTGTTGCATGCGATGGCGATATGGGTGGCACCTGCCTTCAATAGATTATCAACGCCATCGCATACGATCTTTTCCACATCACGGCAGCGCTCTTGCAGTTCCATGGAAAGTCCCATTTCCGGTGTGGAGTCAATCACGACGCGCGGATAGGAGAGGTCGCCAAGGAACCTTTTTTTTTCACCCAATGCCTGACTGATTTTTGCATTGAGCAGTCTCCAGAGCAGTTGTCCGCTGTCAGGACCATTGCCTGTCAGAATGCCGAAAACAGGTAGTTGTCTTGGAATTTGTTTGATTTGCACAGCAATATCAGCAATTTTTACTTGCTGCGAAACTTTTTGTAGTGCAGCAATCATGTCTCGTGGATGGAACTCTACAGCCCAATTCAAATCCCCGGCGTTGGTTATCATGGTGTGCGGCGTCAGATAGCGCGTCAGCATGCCTTTGTCAAAGATCTGGATCCAGCGTTCCGCTTCGCTGAAGGGGTTGACCGTTCCATACCGTGCCCCGCAGCACTGCGCCAGTTCCTCTGGTGACAACCGCTCCAGCCTGATTGCCCCCACGATTTTGCGTGCTGCGTCCAGATCGAATTGACAATGGGCGCGGGCATGCAGCAGGATGTGACGGGTCTGACCATCGGCATAATGGCCAACCATATGCAGGGATTTGACCTCGTCATGCAAAGGGATTCCCGTGTTGCCAAGCCGGTAGCGGCGTTGCGCCGCATCCCGGCAACTGGTGGCAGGTGAGTTGATGCTGACAATATGCCATACACCCAGTTTCTGCAGGAGTTGTACTGTCCTGGCCACCCTTTCTGGCGGTGCAGGGGGGGTGATGCCTGGGTTGATGGGTTTGATATTCATGGTTTTATGCTCATGGCTGTCGTACTTTTGTGTAGCTGTTGCGTATCATCAAGCTCCTACTTCCCAAAGTACGTTAATTTCACCGCGAATATCATGCACCATCTCAGTGCATAGATTTTTGTAGGTGATCTCACCTTTGCTCTTTTTTGCAAGCAGCCATGCTAATTTTGTGGTCATGGATTCAATGCTCATATCATAGGCAGGGATGGCCAGATTTTTGTCTCGCAACAGTTTTCCAGGGTCGTTGACCTGGAAATTGCTGTTACCATTTGGCGCTTGGGTTGTTACAACAATAGGTATCCCTCTTCCTTGCAGGTATTCAAATGCTCGTGCGTGGTCCATGCATGGATCGCCGGCACCAAATGCGCGGAGAATAAAGCCTTGAATATCATTTTTTTCGACAAGACTTTTGAATAGATCGGAGGACATGCCAGGAAATTCGGTCAGGGAAACGATGCGCATGTCGAATTCGTTTTCGCATACTAGTTGTTCTGCTGTCTTGGCTTCAGGATACAGTCCTGTCTTAAGATAGCTTAAATGTTTTTGCAGGTTTCTTTCTTCGATATTGATAATACGACCGATACGTCCAATGCTGCCAACGCTGAAAGATTTGAACGCATCGTAATCAAACTCCGTATCTTTTTTTACCCGTGTTCCCGTAATAATGTGGCTGCCGAATATGGCCATGACCCCTTTGATCGGGTTTGTTTCGCGCGGCCATGCCGCCAGCCTCAAGGCGTTTTCCAGATTGGTCAATGCATCGGACCCGGGTAAGCCCGCAGCAACCTGTGATCCCGTCAGCAGAATGGGTTTGGCGGGGTTGGCGATTGCAAACGAAAGAGCGGCACATGTATAGCCTAAAGTATTTGTGCCGTGCGTGATGATGAATGCTTCATGTTTATTGTATTCGCTTTTAATATGATTTACAAGTTTTATCCAATCATCTGGCTTTATATTTGAGCTGTCTTTGTCTGCAATTTCATGAGTTGACAGATCAATTTCAAGATCATGGTGCCTGTTTAAATAGTCGAGGGTAGGAGAAATCAGGGCGGCGAAGTCACCCGCGCTACGCTTCATGCTTTCATCTTGTTTGTCGGATGCGACCTGTCCGGCAATGGTGCCTCCGGTTGTGATGAGATGAATTCTATATTTTTTAGGCATTTTGCGCTCCATTAGGTTCTCAGGTGTTGTCGTGATCTAACGTTCGGACAATACGGAATCCGAATGTCTTTTTCCCCGTTCTTGGTGTTGTGCGGTTGCGATAGATTGGTGTCAGCACTTTTTCAATATCAATCCAGGATCCGCCCCGCAACACCCGCTCCAGACCGTCAGGGGGACCTGACGGGTCGTTGGCCGGAGATGTCGCAAGGTCGGGTGCAAACCAGTCGTGACACCATTCCCATAAATTGCCAAGCATGTCATACAAGCCGCATGGGTTGGGTTCTTTCGTGCCTACAGGATGTGTGGTTTGTTGGGAATTGCGCATGAACCATGCGATGGCATCAGTCGCCTGGGGTGGGATGACGCCCTTGCTGCAGCCCCAGCAGCAGTATTCCCATTCCGCTTCCGTGGGCAGACGAAAGCCGTTTTGTTTGATGTCGGAAATAAAATTATTGCCGTCGAATTGATAGACGGGTGTGTAGCCAGCAATTGCAGAAAGTTTGTTGCAAAATTGGACTGCATCCATCCACGAGACGCTGTCAACGGGCAGGAGCCTGGTTCCTGTAAAGCAACTCGGATTTGTGCCGGTGATCTCTTGATAAAATTCTTGGGTGACAAGATAAGGATCGATTGCAAATGGACGGGTCAGGTATACTTGGGATTGTTTTTGCGACCCAATTCCCATTATAAATGATGCCTTCGGCACATGCACCATTCTTTGTTCCAATGCGGCAATGTTGGGTGGTTGTCGATTCCTGTTGGGTGCAGGCTTTGTGCGCGGCCTGGCCTGGGGAGTGGGTTGTGCTGGCTTGGCGTCGTTCAAAATGGATGAATTTTTTTCCTGGTTTATGTCAGTATTGAGGCCTGGTGATCTTGGCTTTATATATTGATAGGCGGCAATCGATTCGCCATGCTTTATGATTATTTTGTCGTATTCATGAAAATGATCTTTTGGAAAGCTTATTTTAGCATCGATAATTTCTGCGTAGATATGGGGGTGTAGAAAAATTTGGTTGGGGCCGGCTGCATTCATGATGCGGGAGGCCAGATTGATGACACTTCCTGCCAGGTTGAATCGATCGCTGAACAGGTCGCGATACAAGACGATGTTTCCTGAGTGAATGCCACATCTAAGGGTAAATTTATTATGGCAGTTGCACCAATGGTCGTTTTTAAACGATTTGCACGCTGGCCTAGAGTTGTGTCTGGAGACTTTTTGCAGGATTGCGAGTGCAAGCTCGAGTGCCAGTTCTGTGATTTCATGATACGGAATGCCGATTGCCAACCCGTCCCCGGTTGGCAGAAGAATGGTATCTGTTTGCATGTCAAAATTGCGTTTTTTGAATGGCTCCAAATTTTGACCCTGGATTTCATGGAGCGCATCTCTGACAATTTTTTGAAAAGATTGAATGAGTTCAAATTGTCTCGCGGTGTTTCTTTTCGAGTAGGCAACGATATCGAGAAACAGAATTTGCATTTTCACATGATTTTCTGTTTTGTTTTTAAATATATTGTCAATAAATTCAGACATTTTTTTCTTGTCTCCGTATTATAGAATCTTTATGATGGCTTGATTACCAGTAATGATAAAATAATAACAGACAGTGCGGCGGCTAATTTTTTTGTAGTGATTTTTTCGTTTAGAAAGAGTATTCCTAATAAAAATACAAATATTGGTGTGATGTTGCCCAGAGTGTAGGTCACCCCAGATTTTCCGTTGGTGAGTGCCAGGTAAAGCAGCAGCCACTGCACAATGACGACAATCCCCCGCACCAGGATTTTCCGGAAATGATTGGCCGTCAGTTGATTGATCCCGGCACCGAAGATCAAAATGGCGCTCAAGCCGATGATCGCTCCTCGCAGTTCATACAAGGTGGGGGCGTTCATGAGACCGTTCGATAAAAGATACTTGCTGGGTATGGCCGAAAAACCGAACAACAGGGATGCCGTGAGTGCCGGCAATAACGTGTTGTTCAATGACTCCCGCAATTTGGAAAAATCCGCCGAAAACGCCACGATCCCAGCCACCACCCCAATCGACAGGATCAACTGCATCCATGTCACCGATTCCCCCAACAACAACCAGGCAAATAAGAAGGTAAAGCCAGGGGCCAGCGCCAACATCGGCGTGACGACCGATACATCGCTTTTTTCAAAGGATTTAAAGAAAAAATAATTGGCAAAAAAATCAACAACGGAGATCAGTAAGACGAGAGGGATAACAATTTTCAAGGATCCTTTGATCTCAAAAAACGCCGGAGACAAAAGCGACATGATTCCTGTCATGATCAGAAAATTGACCCCAAGGATGTCCTTGGCCGTCACATCCTGCAATATGGTCTTGGCAAGCAGATTCGACAACGCCCCAAAGAAGGCGCTCGCAATGGCAAGTATATGATTGTTGAGAGCAATTTCTGGTACGTTCATCACGAATCCATGCCGACTGCTTCCCTGGTCTTTTGTGGTCTCCTGCTAACTGGAATGCGTATTTTAAGTCGAAAAAAATATATTGCAAGACGTTTTTTTTCTTTTTTTTGTCTTAAGTTATAATTTTATCGAAAATAATATTGATATGTATAAATTTTAATGCAAAAACAATAAAATATAGAAGTAGCGGCGGTTATCTGCAGGGATGAATATGCATCGCGCATTGTCTTCTCTGCGAGTGCCCCTTTTCCTGGGCGCGGGGGTGTTCTACACTGTCACCATCATGCGCCTTGCGCGATCAAGATCTCATCTCGACCGTTGGGACAACAACCATGGCAAACCATTTTCTGGTAGTGGGACTGGGAACCTTCGGCAGACAGGCGGCCAGGGCGCTGAGTGAAGGCGGGGCAAGGGTCCTGGCGGTGGATCGCGACGAGGAGAGGGTCGCCGTGGTCCGCGACGAGGTGAGCCGTGCCGTCTGCTGCGACGCCCTCGACGACGAGGCCATGGAAAGCATCGGCGCCTTCGATGTGGATTGCGCCATCGTGGCCATCCGCAAACATTTCGATGTCACCGTCTTGGCAACCCACGCACTCCATAAACGTGGCGTGGCGCGCATCCTCGTCCAGGTGGACAGCGACAATCAGGGCGACGCCATCCGGACCTTCGGCACCACCGAGGTCATCTTTCCGCAACGGGACATGGCAACACGCATCGCCAACAAACTCCTCCATCCCGACCTGGCGGAACGCATCCCCCTCGGCTTCAACGTCGCCATGATCGAAATCCCCTGCCCGGCACCCTTCGCAGGACATACCCTGAGCGGCTTGACACTGCGTACCCGCTTCGGCGTCAGCCTCATCGGTCTGCGCATCCCCCCGACCGCACGCAATACCGGGGAAAAAATCCTCCTCAACCCACCGCCGGATACCCTGCTGCTCGCCGAGCACCGCCTCCTGCTGCTGGGGACCCTCGACCAGCTCAGCAACATCAAGGCCCTGCCGGCATGAATCCCTACTGCAACGTCACACGCATCCGGTGCAACACATCCTCCGGTCGCAACAGAATCTGCTCCAAAGAGTCGGCCAGACACAACTCCACCTCCGTCGTGGCCACGGCCTGAATGTACAGACGCTTCTCCTTCACCAGACCAGGACCAAAGAACAGACTCTTCTCCCGCAACTCCTGCGCCCCGCGCGGCAACGTCCCCAGCCCGGCCAACGGCGACGAGGAGTAGAGCAACACAAAGGTTCCACGCGTCGGCACGCCGACCTCCCGCCACTCCCGATAGGCCCCGTTCTGGGTCAAAACCGGCTGGAAAACCCCCTGATGCAAACGACCCACGAACAGCCGGAACGGCGCCTCGTCGTGCTCCCCGGCAGGCGTGGCGCTGATGGCCAGCAGACTCTCGCCGGGGATCAGCTTCAGCAGCCCGATGGCCACCCCGGTCTTGGCCGTCGGTCGGTACGGGTTCTCCGGATCCCCCACCGGCGGACGATGCACGATGAAATGCTCGAACGCCACCGAGTGCTGAATCTCCTCCAGGGCCAGATTCTTCAAGACCCCCTCCGGCGGCGGCGTCCACTTGAACATCTTCTGTTGCAGCAAGGCCGCGAACAACGCCTGGACCAGCAGGGCGCGGCTCGCGTTGCCGGCCTGCAGCACATGCACCTCCTCGGGCACGACCCCGCGATCTGCAAACGCCTGCTTCATCGCCACGAAAAACCGGTGAATCCCCTGACCCACGCGCCGCACCAGAAAATGATTGATCCCGTCCCGATCGATCCGCATGGTCACCGGCACCTTCTCCCGGTTGCGGTTCAAGAACTCCACCGCAACCTCCAGGATGTTGTCCGGCGCGCGAATCGTCTGCGTCCCGGCCAGCAGCGTGAAGTCCGTCCCGGTCAGGTACTCGCTCAAGGCATCGGCAATCCGGTCCGTTTGCCGCCGTGCGGGCTTCTTCTCTCCGGGAGCGGCGCCCGGCATCGGCTCCAGATCCCAGCGGAAGTTCTCCCACAAGGGGCGGACCTTGGCCGTCAACAAAGCCGTGTTGGTCTGCGCCACGTGCGAGTTGTCCAGAAACATCTCGTGTCCGGGAAACCGCTCCGCCTCCGGCGGCAGCGTGAACGGAATCTGATGCTCCCGGCACAGATCCAGATTCTGCTGGAAGGCCAGATAGGCCAGATTGGCCACCAGGTTTTCGCCGCCCAGATACATGTCGCCGCTGGCCCCGAACCGCTCGATCACCCGTTCGTAGCCCTGTGCCACCTCCTGGTGCGTGGGGCTGCGGTACAGTCCGAAATCGAAATCCGTGCTCCCGCCGCCGAAGTCGAACACCGCGTAGGCCGTCCCATCGGTGGTGGCCGGAATGGCCAACTCCTCCAGGGCGCACGCGGCGTAGGCCGCCGGTTCGGACGCCTCCTCCCGCACGTGAAAACGCTCCATGAGCGGACTCAGCATCAGGGTTTCCGGCAGGCTGCGCATCAGTCCGCGGGAAAAGGCCGTCAAAAGCGAACGCTTGACCTCACGGGGATAGGTCACCGGAAAGGTCATGTAATACTCCAGAAACAACCCGTTGGCCCGATGGTTGATGAACAGGCCAAGATAATAGGCGTACAGCTCGATGGGATCGAAGGGATCCTCCCAGGAGACCGCAATGGGTTGACCGCGTACCGGCATCGGGGCGTCCGTGGCGCGGATTTCCACCTCCATGCCGCTCGTCTGGTCCGTGATGCGCCGGTTGCGGTATTCCGGCGGGGTGAGGGGCCATTGCTTGATGTTGGTCAGCAGGCTGGCCACGATGCGCTGATTCCCTTCGTTCTCCCGGAAGTTCTTGAGGGCCTCGTGGGAAAAGTGGAAATCCTCCCAGCGGGTCATGGGCTGATGGGCCTCGCTGGTCCAGGCGCTCAAAAAGCGCGGCAGATTGACGAATTCCAGAATCGTCGGGTTCTGGTAGTCCGCAGGCACGGGCTTGCGGTAGAAATCGGACATCCCCACCCGCAACAGCGAGGTCTTGCCGTCCTCCCGGCAGGCCACCACCGTGGAACTGGTGCCGAAGTCGATGGCGATCACCCCCTTGCGCACGTCCATTTCCGGGTTGCGCGCCTCCCACGGCGGGTCCAGGGCCAGTTCGACCCAACCCTTGCCCGTGGGCACGGTGGGTTGATACAGCTCCCAGACCCCTTTTTCCATGTCGGTCAGGCAGGAGGGTTCCAGAATCGGCAGGCGGGCGCGCATCCAGTCCCCTTCCAGCAGACGACTGCGCAGGGCATCCTGGGAGAGGGGCGATGCGGGTTGGGCCGTGCGTTGCTGTTGATTCAGTTCCTTGGTCAGGCGATAGAGTTCGTGCATCTTCTCGCCCACCCCTTCGATGTCACGGGGGATCAGGCCGTGGCTCAAAATGAAGGCGAAAATGTCCCGTTGCGCCACCCGATGCATGGGAAGCACCAGATGCTCGGCGGTGGTGGCGTCGTTTTCGCTCCCCCCGCCGATGGTGATGGTCCGGTAACCCTTGCCGTTCGGGACCGGGTCCGAGGAGAGCAGCGTGGCCCGGCGGAATTTTTCGTGACTGCGAATGAGATCCTCGCGGGCCATGGAACGCAGCGCCTCCATGGAGGGGACTTCCCAGTGACGAAAGGCGTAGATTTGCAGCCGCGCCACATGCTGAAACATCTGCTCCGGGGTGGTGAGGAACTCGTGCAGCAGCCACAGGCAGTTGAGCTGATTGTCAAAATGGAGTTTCGGTTGCTTGATGAAGGAGATGAACCGTTGCCGGCTGAGCAGCGCAATGATTTCCGCGCGCAGCTCCCTGAGCCGTTTGCGGGCCAGCGGGTCCACTTCGGCGGACTGGCGGGGGAGCAGCTTGTTTTCGCGCAGACGTATGCTGTGAACCTTCATGGAGGACTCCAATGGCGTGGCGTTTGGATGGAAAGATCGGTCATGGCGTTATTCCGCTGCTTCCTCGCCCACATGGATGACATCCAGATCGGACCAGACCGGCTTGACCTGCGCGAGGATCTCCCGAACCGCGCGTTGGGGATCGCCATGTTCTTCCCATTGGTTCAGGGCCTGTTCCACGAACATGCCGAACAGGGGCCATTCGCCCACGTCGTCCAGGTAGCTCTTGGCCAGAACGAAGGCCCAATAGGGGAGATCGAGGGGATCGCGCAGATAGGCGGTGCAGCGTTGCCGGTCTTCTTGCGGGCCGTTTTCGGTGACCGCAACCCAGCGCGCCGGGTGGGGATCCAGATGGGCGGCCAACTGTTCCGGAAACCGTTCCTTGGCGATGGCCAGCCAACGCTGGAGGCGCTCCTCGTGGGGGATGGGTGTCACGCTTTCTTGATGAAGCTCTCGCATCGGCGGTATTCCTTTTGAATCTGATCGATCAGCGCACGGCACTGTCCCAGGTCGCTCCCCCTGGCCGCTTCCTGGAGTTGCACACAGAGGTGATGCATGCCGTTGGCGCCCAGGTTGGCGCTGGCGCCTTTGAGTTCATGGGCATTCTCCCCCACGAGCGCCGCATCCTTGATCTTAAGGTTTTTCTTCAATTTTGCAATGATCAGCGAAGCGCTGGACAGATAGGTGTCGATGAATTCCATGAGCACCTTGGGATCCGAGCCGAAGCTGTTCTTCAACTGTTCCAGGGAGATGGGCGGGCTTGCCTGGGTCTCGGCGCCATCCGGGAGCGGGGCGGCGGGTTGGCGTCCGGGGAGCCATTGATCCAGTTTTTCCGCCAGGTCCTCGATGCGGATCGGCTTGTTGAGGGTGTCGTCCATGCCGTGGGCCAGACAGCGCTGCACGTCGTCTGGCTGGGGGTTGGCGGTGAGGGCGATGATCGGGGTGCGGGGACGACCTTCCGCGCTCTCCTGCTGCCGGATGGCGTGGCTGGCCTGGAGACCGTCCAGGATGGGCATCTGGCAGTCCATGAGCACCAGGGCATAGGCGCCGGATTGCAGGGCGTGGATCGCCTCCTTGCCGTTGGCCACGGTATGCACCGCATAGCCCAGGCGGCTGATCTGCATTTGCGCCACCTTCTGGTTGACGGCGTTGTCCTCGGCCAGCAGAATGAGGCGTTCCGGTCGTTCCTCGGCGTGGGGCGGCGGCGTGGGGCGGGCGACGATGGCCGGTTGCTGGACGTTCTCCGCAGGCGTGGCATCCTGTTCCTGGGGCGGCGCCGGGTTGAGGAGCGCCAGCAGGCAATCCAGCAGTTGATGCCGGTGCAGGGGTTTGGTCAGATGCGCAACGAAACCGGCCTTGCGGGCCTCCTCGAACGCATTTTTTTCGTGCATCCCGGTGATGAGCACCAGCCCGATGGGGGGGAGTTCCGGATCGTCGGTGATGTTGCGGCCCAGCGCCATGCACTCCTCCAGGGGGATGGGGGTGGCCGCCAGCAGCAGGATGTCGCAAGGCGCCCCGGCCTGTGCCTCGTGTTTGAGATGGACCAGTGCTTCCGCCGGGTTTTCCACCGCAGCGCATTTCATGTTCCAGTTCAGCAGGTGATTGAGCAGAATGGTCTGGCTGGTCTGTCTGGGGTCCACCACCAGGGCCTTGATGCCTTTCAGCTGGGTCGGGGTCAGGGGGACGGTGGCCGTTGCCTCGTTCTGGGAGGCGACGGGGAAGGGGACCGTGAACCAGAAGGTGGACCCTTTGCCACGCCGGCTGCTCATGCCCATTTCGCCGCCCATCAGTTCCACCAGGCGGTTGGCGATGGACAGCCCCAGTCCCATCCCCCCGAAGGCGCGCGTGCTGGAGCCGTCCACCTGGGTGAAGGGCTGAAACACCCGATGCATCGCGGTCTTGGGAATCCCGATCCCGGTGTCGGTCACCGAAAACCGCACCACCAGGGGGGGGTGCAGTTTTTCCGTCAGCCGGGCCTGAATGACCACTTCCCCCTTGCGGGTGAATTTGACCGCATTGCCCACCAGGTTCAACAGCACCTGACGCAGACGCGCCGGATTGCCGAGCAGGATGCTCGGCAGCTTGGGGCTGACATCGGTGAGCAGATCGAGATTTTTTTGCTGGGCCTGGGAGGCCATCAGTTCCGCCACCTCCTCCACCACCTTCAGGGGATTGAAGGGCATCGCCGCGCTCTCCAGGCGGCCCGCCTCGAGGTTGGTGAAGTCGAGGATGTCGTTCACGATGGTCAGCAGCGCCTGGGCCGACTCCCGGAGCGTGGTGGCCAGTTCCCGTTGTTCCTTGTTGATCTTGGTGTCCAGCAGCAGATCGGCCATGCCGATCACGCCGTTGATGGGGGTGCGGATTTCGTGGCTCATGTTGGCCAGGAATTCCGATTTCAGGCGTGCGGTCTCCATGGCGATGTCCCGGGCCTGCCGGACATCCCGTTCCCACTGCCGGCGCCGGTTGAGATCCGTGAACAGGGTGAAGCTGCCGGTGATGCGTCCTTCTTCAAGGATGGGGAAGGCGATCAGGGAGATCGGGATCATGTGGCCGTCCCGGTGGGTGAAGACATCCTCCTGGGAGCGGAAGGTCTCGCCCCGTTGGACGCTGGCCAGGATCGGGCAGGCTTCCACCGGCACGCAATCGCCGCTGGCGTTCTGGTAGTGAAAGATCCCGTGGGGATTCCTGCCCAGCAGTTCCGCCTGGTTCCAGCCCAGCAGGCGTTCCGCCACTTCGTTGACAAAGAGCAGGTTGCCTGCCGCGTCCAGAATGTACATGCCTTCTTCCAGATGACGGGTCATCTGGAGAAAGGCTTCCGGTGTGGGCAGGGAGGAAGAGTAGGCGCTCATTCGGTTTATATATCCGATTTGGTGCCCTAACGCCAATGATTTTTACAAAAAACCGTTGCCCATGGCTCACCCGGCGACCGCCTGGAGATAGGCTTCTTCCAGGGAGGGACCGCCGAACCGGTCCAGACAGGCGGCGGGGCTGCCGTGAAAGCGGAGGCGTCCCTGGTGGAGAATGGCCATGGCGTCGCACAGTCGCTCCACGTCGCTGAGGATGTGGGTGTTGATGAACACCGTGGCGCCTTGTTCCCTGAGGCGCAGCAGTTGGTTCTTCAGAAGCGACCGGGCCACGGGATCGAGGCCGGAGGTGGGTTCGTCCAGCAAAAGGATCGGTTTGCCGCTGGCCAGGCAGCCTGCCAGGCCCAGTTTCTGGGTCATGCCCTTGGAGAGCGTGCGGATCGGTTTGCGCAGGGCAGCGGGGTCCATGTCCAGGTCGATCAGGGTCTGTTCCACTCCCTTGCGGGTGACCGGCGCGCCATGCAGCCTCAGCAGGCTGGAGAGAAACTCCTCGCCGGTCAGATAGGGCGGGGGGAGAAACCGTTCCGGCAGATAGGCCACGCCCTGCCGGGCCGCATCCACGGTGGAGGGCACACCGAAGATCGTGATGGCGCCCTGATCCGGGCGACCGAGGTCCAGGATGCATTTGAGCAGGGTGGTTTTGCCGGCCCCGTTGCCTCCCGCCAGACCGAAGAAACTGCCCGCCGGGATGGTCAACGACACCTGCTCCAGCACCGGGCGTTGGTCGAGGCGCAGGCTTACATTCGTTATTTCCAGGGCATTCACGCGATGTCTTCCTTTTTGTGATGGGCCGATTTCCGATTGACGCATCCGTCAATGAGAAGAGATAATATCGTTTGCAATACGCATGGGTCATGCCTTTTGCCAACTCGCACCAGGAGTATCCTCGCATGGGCAAACTGATGAAAGCCAGGCTGGATCAGATCGAATCGCTGCTGCACGCCATGATCGGGGTGGCCTACAAGGAACGCCAGGAAAAGGAGTTGATCATCGCCCGGCAGAACGATCTGATTGCCTCCCTGGATAGCGAGTTGAAGCGTTCCAAGAGTATCGCCAATGCCTTGACCAGTTGCAACGAGGCACTGGTCCGTTCCACCTCCGAGACTCAGTTCTTGTTGCAGGTGTGTGAAATGGTGGTCAAGAGCGGTGATTATCAACTGGTCTGGATCGGTTTCGCTCAGACCGACGCGGACAAGCGCATCAGGCCGGTCGCCCATTATGGCCATGCGGATGGTTTCCTGGATCGGCTGCGCATGACCTGGGACGAAAACGACGCCGGGGGGAGGGGTCCTGCTGGCCGGGCGATCCGCAACCGTTGCGCCGAGGCGGCCAACGACATCGCCAACGATCCCGATTATCTCTACTGCCGCGAAGAGGCCCTGAAGCGGGGTTATGCCGCGTCGATTTCCCTGCCGCTTCTCCTGGATGGGGAGGATGAGGTGGGGGTGTTGAACATCTATTCGCGGGATCGTTTCGTTTTCAACAGCGATGAGGTGAAATTGTTGTCCCGGATGGCGCAGGATATCGCCTACGGGATGCTGTCGATTCGCAAATCCCATCGCAATCACATGCTCGAAAAGAAGAACAAGCTGGAATATCAATCCCGGATCGTGATTTCCAACCTGCTGGAGACCTCTCTCAAGCCGATCACCCTGGAACGGATGCTGGAGGCCTGTCTGGAGTTGATCCTCTCCATTCCCTGGGTATCGATCGTCTCCAAGGGGGCGATCTTTTTGTACGACTCCGGCAACGATCGCCTGCGGATGGTCACGCAGCGGAGTCTTTCCACGCCGTTGCTCAAGATGTGCGCGACCATCGAATCGGGATACTGCCTGTGCGGTCGGGCGGCCAAGGAGCGGAAGCTCGTTTTTTCCTCTTGCCTGGACGAACGCCATGATGTGCGTTTCGAGGGGATGAGCGATCACGGTCACTATTGCCTGCCCATCATGGCGGACGGGGAGTTGTTGGGGGTGTTGAATCTCTATGTCGCCTGCGGTCACGAAAACGATGCGGAGCAGGAGTTGTTTCTGCATACCGTGGCCAGCACCCTGGCCGGCATCATCAAGCGCAAGGCAGCCGAGGAGCGGATTCAATTGATGGCCAACACCGACAGTCTCACCAACGTGGCCAATCGTCGCGCCTTCATGGAGCGTTTGGATCTGGAAATCGCCAAGGCCAAGCGCGAACGGAACGCTTTTGCCTTGCTTTATATGGATCTGGACCGTTTCAAGCAGGTCAACGATCAGCTTGGGCACAAGGCCGGGGATCAGTTGTTGGTGCAGGTGGTGCAGCGGATTGCCGGCATTTTGCGGGAGACCGACGCCCTTGGTCGCATCGGCGGGGACGAATTTGTCTTGGTGTTGCCCAATTCCCAGTTTCATGGCGCCAAGTTTGTTGCAGAAAAGATAATTCATCTGATCAATCAGCCTTTCATCATCGCGGATCAGGAGGTGGGGATCGGCGTCAGTATCGGCTGCGCCATCTATCCGGAGCATGGCGTCGCGGGGGATCTGCTGCTGCACAAGGCCGATTGCGCCCTGTATGCCGTCAAGTCGCGGGGCAGGAATCAGGTATTGCTTTACGAGGAGCAGTTCGAGGGGTTGAAGGAGTAGGGATTAAAGTTAATGGATGCAGAAAGGCGGAGGGTTTTGTACAATAGTGTCAGGAGCGAGACATTGAGATGACAACTGTAACGATGGAAATTTCTGAAGATATGTTGTCGCTTCTCCGCAGGTCGCCAGATGAGTTCATGCGAGAATTGCGGTTGGCAGCGGCCACCCAATGGTACGCATTGGGGTGGATTGCCCAGTCCAAGGCGGCTGAGTTCGCGTCGGTGAGCCGGGCCGAATTCCTGGACGAGTTGTATCGGAGACGCATTTCTGCTGTCCAGGTTACAGAGGAAGAACTGCGTGAGGAAGTGTTTGGTGGGTGACCGCCTTGTAGCGAACAAGTCGCGGGGCAGGAATCAGGTATTGCTCTACGAGGAGCAGTTTGAGGGGTTGAAGCGGTAGAGGTTAAAGTTAATGTATGCAGAAAGGTGGAGGGTTACGTCTGTTTGCATGGTGGGGACATCTCCGTGGTCCCGGTATGGGTCGTTTATGAGGCATCCACCTCATTTTCCAATCGATCCCCGGCCCAACGACGTGCATCCTCCATCAATCTTTCCGCCTCCTTTGAGGTCAAGCCCGCCACATCCAGTTCCTCGTAACGCAACAGCACGGCAAACGGATTGAGCAGGCTGAAATGATCGACGGCAAAGGGAAAGGGAATGCCATGATCCATGACCAGATCAACGAGTTCATCCAGATCGTGGGTGCGCCGGAAGGTTGTTCCATGCCGCAACAACACCGCCTTCAGACATTTTTCCACGGCTTGTTGCGCGTGAAAGCAGGCAGTCGCGGCGTCGATGCCGGGCAGGTTTTTGATGGCATGAAAGACCGCCCGGTCCTGGTCGGCCTTGCGCAACAGTCGGTGGACTTCATCCCAGGGAATCATGGAGAACCCTCCCTTCGCGCAAGGCCCAATGGATGGCACTGCTGGAAGTCTGGCGGCGCTCTTCCATTTCCAGGCGGGAACAGACCAGGATATCCACGGGGATGCGCAGCGGTCGCACCACCTGGCGCAGGCGGGTCATCTCCAGCAGTCGATTGTTTACCTCCGGTTCCACCACCAGAAAGTCCAGGTCGGAAGCTTCCCCGGCCTCACCTCGGGCCTGGGAGCCGAACAGGATGATGCGGGAGGGACCAGCGGCTTCGGCCAACAGGGTGCCGATCTTTTGCACGAGATCCTCGCCGATCATGGCAATTCCTCCTCGAAAAATTGGCTTCTGATGGCACCGGGATTGGTGGAGCAAATGGCTATGGTGTTCTCACGATGGATCACCCCAGCAGGGTTTTCAGGGCAGGGAGGACGGTCACGATGATGATCAGCGCCAGCATCCATTTGATAACGGCCAGATCCGTGCGGATGGGGGCGAGTTCTTTTTCCAGCTTGGCTTCGGTGACGAGCGCCTCCAGATTGGCTTTCTGAACTTCCTGGATTGCCGCAGCCATGCCCTTGGCCTGCGGCTCGTCGAATCCGGCTGCCTTGAGGGTTTCCTCAAATTTCAAGGTATCGAATGTGATGGCGGTCATGACGGATTCTCCGGTCAAGGTTGTGCATGCCTACAGCATATCACAGATTTCTCCGGGAGCGAGAAATTGTTTTGCGATTCACTCGTGCCGGGCAGGTATGGCGTCACGCAGGTAATCCTGCAGAGATTTTAGCAGTTTTTCCGCTTCCTGGGGTGGATAGGGCAGGGGGGGATTGCGGCCCCACACCGGGTGGGGCCAGGCGGGATCATCGATGAAACGGGCGATGACGTGGATGTGGAGTTGCGGCACCAGATTGCCCAGGGAGGCGATATTGAGCTTGTCCGGGTGAAAGTGGCCTCGCAGGAAACGGCTGGCCAGACGGATGTCCGCCCACACCGATGCCATCTCCTCCGGGGTCAGTTCGTCCAGGTCGCGCAACCCCTCCCGCGTCGGCACCAGGATCAGCCAGGGGTGCCGGCTGTCGTTCATCAACAACAGCCGGCAGAAGGTCAGGGTGGCCACCTCCAGGCCATCCTGCGCCAGACGGGGATGGAGTTGCACCACGGGCTGCCTCAGCCGTACAGACACAGATAGGCGGTCGCCACCTCCACCCTGAGCTGAAAGCGGGTATTGGCCTCCACCTCGAAACGGTCGTTGGGGACATAGGTTTTCCAGGTGTCGCTCCCCGGCAGCTTGACCGTCAGGGCGCCACTCACCACGCTCATGGTCTCCTTTTGGCTCGTGCCGAATTCATACTCCCCAGGCAGCATCACCCCCACGGTCGCAGGCAGGGTCGCGGTCGCAAAGCCGATGGATTTGACCTTGCCTTCGAAATACTCGTTTACCTTCAACATCTCTTCCTCTCCTGATGGTTACGGCATGGGTTTGAGTTCCACACGGCGGTTCCTTGCCCGACCGGCGTCATCCTCGTTGGAGGCGACCGGTTTGCGCATGCCGAATCCCGCCGCGCTCAGACGCTCCGGGGCAATCCCCTGCCCGGTCAGGTGGCGCATGACGGACGCGGCCCGTTTTTTCGACAGTTCTTCGTTGTATTCCGGCGTGCCGATGCCGTCCGTATGTCCCTGGATCTCCACACGCACCCCCGGATTGTCGCGCAGCACCCGAGCGACCCGCTCCAGCAAGGGATACGAGACCGGCTCCAAAGTGTACTGGTCGAATCGAAACGGCAGATCCTCCAGCACCCAGCATCCCGCCTCGTTCACCCATGCCCCCTGCGGGGTGCCGGGGCATTGATCCTTGTCGTCCATCACCCCGTCGCCGTCGCTGTCCTGCGGCAGGGGCGGGGATGGCGGGGCAGCAGGTCGCTTGCAGAAATCCACCTCCCCACGAAAGTAACAGGGTTCCCCTTGCCGCATGGCCTCCAGGCCGGCTGCACCGAATTCCGGTCCGTCCTCGCGACCGGGAGCGCATCCCGTCAGACCCAGGAGCGACAGGATCAGCGTACCGACCGGTATGATGGCATTGGCCAAGACAGGTTTCATGGGTGCCTCTTGCGCGAGGGGAATGCCTTTTTGTCAGCGGGCATTCTATACCAGGTGAGGCACCGTCAACAAGCATCGGATGTCAGGAGTGGCATTCGTCAGGATTCCGCCATGGGCAATCGCCGTCGGACGGGGAAAGAGCTTGTCAGGCAAGGGTTCGTTATTGATTTTCAAACACGGCATGATGGTTGCTTAGGATGGTGCGAACCGATGGTAATAATTTTGGTTGTTGACGGATTCAATTCTTCTTCAACGCGGAGATGATGGCAATGATGAATCGGCGATTTGTGTTGAAGGCGTTGGGCCTTTCCGTGGGTGGACTCCTGATTCCGGCCTCCCTGGTGCATGCGGCCATGAAACCCCGCGTGACCGATGTCCGGTTTTCCAGCAAACCCGGTCGCACCCGCATCGTGCTCTCCTTGAATCAGGAAGTGAAACATACCCTGACCCGCCAGAGCGATCCGCACCGCGCGGTCCTCGAACTGGCGAACACGGAAGCCACGCACCATTCCACGCTGCTCTCCTACGCCGACTCCATCATCCGCAGGGTGCAAACCGGCCCCTTGCCCAACGGCTCCATGCGCACCACCTTCGAGCTTGCCCAGCCGGCCCGCACGCGAGCCTTCATCCTCAAGGATCCCCATGGCGGGGATCCGCGTCTGGTGGTCGATTTCATCCCGGTCTCCGGCCAGGCCGCACAGGCACGCGATGAAGCCGACGACGATGCCGAACCGGCCCGCAAGTCCCAACGCAAGAAGCCGATCACCATCGTCCTGGATCCGGGACATGGCGGGATCGATCCCGGCGCCATCGGCAAGCGCGGTTTGCGGGAAAAGGATGTCACCCTCGAAGTCGCCAAACGGGTGGCCAAAGAGATCAATGCCCTGCCGGGCTATCGCGCCGTTCTCACCCGTCAGGAAGACCGCTTCGTGGCCCTCAGTCGCCGCAGTGCCATGGCCAACCGTTATGGCGCCGATCTTTTCATCAGCCTGCATGCCGACGCCTTCCACATCGCTTCGGCGCACGGGGCCTCGGTCTACTGCCATTCCGATTGCGAGGAGGAGAACGGCTCGGTCGATCCCCGTTCCATGGAACTGGGCAAAATCATGCTCTCCGCCATCGCCAAGACCCCCGGCCTTGCGGTTCACTTCAAGGCCACCAAACAGGCCAGGTTCGCCGTGCTGCGCAATCGCAACATCCCCTCGGTCCTGGTGGAGATGGCCTTCCTGAGCAACCGCAACGAGGAAGTGTTGATGCGCAAGGCCTCCCATCAGGCATTCCTGGCCCAGGCCGTCTCGCAAGGCGCCAGGGAGTTCGCCCGCGCCGCCGGTCTGGCCTGACGCCGTCTTTGCATGCAACACCTTTTCCGCCTGCTGCTTTGTCTCCTGCTGCTCCACCCGCTGCTGGTGCAGGCCGCCCCGTCGGCCAAAAAGCAGCGGGTCGTCAAAACGGAAGATACCGCCCGCATCGGCTATCTGTTGATGGATCCGGAGTCGGGCAAGGTGCTGGACGCCTCCCGCGAGCGGGAGGCGTTCCTCCCCGCATCGGTCGCCAAGATCCCCACCACCCTGGCCGCGCTGCATATCCTGGGTTCCGATTTCCGCTTCGTCACCTCGGTCAAGGCCACCGGCCCGCTGGAGTCGGGCGTGGTCAAGGGCGACCTGATTCTGGTGGGCAGCGGGGATCCCTCCTTCAATATCGCCGGGGTCATGGACCTTTTGATGCAACTCAAGCTCAAGGGGGTCAAGGGGATCCAGGGGCGTTTTCTGTTCGATGAATCCGCCCTGCTGCCTGCCGAGAACATCACCGAAGAACAGAACGAGGAAGAAAGTTATAATCAGGGGGTTTCGGCCCTCTCCATGGAGTTCAACCGGGTGCAGTTCCAATGGTCCCAGGCCCAGAACGGTTCGTTGACCAGCCGTTTCACCCCGGCGCTCGGCAACGTCGAGGTGCTGCCCGGTCCCCCTGCCAAGACCGGTCCCACGCTGGTCTATCTTGGCGGGGAACGGACGGAACGTTGGCGTCTCAATCCGCGCAACGCCCGATCCGGTTGGGAGTGGGTGCCGATCAAGCGGCCAGCCCGGCATGCCGCGTTATTCTTCCGGGAGATGGGCAGCGCAACCGGCATCGCACTGCCCGTTCCCGCCCCGGGCCAGGCGCCGGCCAATGCCACGACCCTGGCCAGCCGCACCAGCGCCCCCTTGAGCGATCTGGTGGACCCCACCCTGGAACACAGCAACAACCTCTGGACCGAACTGATCGGCATGACCGCCGCCGCCAGATTGACGAAACAGCCCCAATCCGTCTCCGGCAGCGCCAAGGTTTTGGCCGAATGGCTCGCCAACAAGCTGCCCCAAACCGACTGGAGCGGTTATCACCTGACCAACGGCAGCGGCTTGTCGGCCACCAGCCGGGTCACCCCGCGGCAGATGGTGGAGATCCTGCAATGGGCCAACACCTCCCTGGCCGGCGAGCGCTCCTATCTCTCCCTGCTGCCCTTTTCCGGCTGGAAGGGGACCCTCTCCACACGCTTCACCGGTCCTTCCACCTTCCGGGTGTGGGCCAAGACCGGCACGGTGGTGTTCGGCAAGGGGTTGGCGGGTTATCTGTTCACCAGGCGGACCTCCCGTCTGGTCTTCGCCGTGTTCGTCAGCGACTTCGAGCAGCGCAAGACCTTCGATGCCAAGATGCGACAACATTCCCGCGAGGAAATCGCCCAGGGCAACGCCTGGAACAGCCAGGCCACCGCGCACATCAACGCCCTGGTGGAACGCTGGCTGCAAACCTATTGAGTGCCTCGGCCACTTCTGCCACGGCCTCGGCCCACTCTCCCGGTCTTTTTTGACGGAACAATTGGATGGCATGCGGATACCATGGCGAGTCGCTGCGCTCCGTCAGCCAGCGCCAATCGGCGCCGTGGCCGGGCAGCAGCACCAGGCACGGTTTTCCCAGGGCTTCACCAGGGAGAGCCGCCCGGAGATCCTCGCCCGGCGACCGGCCCCG
>JADGAR010000019.1 GCA_015231915.1 Magnetococcales bacterium | reverse complement strand
GCAACGCAACGAGGGGGATCTGGTCGCCGCCGGGATCGCCATCACGCCGGAATTGGAAAAACAGTTCCTCTTCGGCCCGGTCTACCAGGAGGTGGACCATCAGGTGGTCTGCCGGCGCGGGGGGCGCCGACCGAACAACCTGCTGCAGTTGGCCCAGGTGGGGGTGACGATCCAGGACGGGACCGGGGTGGAGGAACGACTGCGGGAACTGGTGGGGATCGTCCCCAACCTGACATGGACCGTGGACGGAGAGCGCAGCGCGGAACAGATTCTCGAGCAGGTGTGGCGCAAGGAGGTGGAATGCGCCATCGCGGACTCCAACATCGTGGCCATCAACCGGCGCTATTTTCCGGAACTGGTGGTCAAATTCACCCTCGGCTCCCCCCACTCCCTCGCCTGGATGCTGCCCAAACAGGCACGACTTCTGGAACGGGAGGTGGACGCCTGGTTCCGCGTCATGCGCGCCAACGGACAACTGGAGAAGATTCGCGAACGCTATTACAGCTTCGTCGAGCAGGACCACATGGAGTACGACTATGTGGACAACCAATTGTTCCTGCAACGCATCAAGGAACGGCTGGGGGCCTACCGGGAGTGGTTCCGAACCGCCTCCCGGAAATACGGCGCGCCGTGGATGCTGCTGGCGGCCCAGGCCTATCAGGAGTCCCACTGGGACCCGGAGGCGGTGAGCATGACCGGGGTGAAGGGGCTGATGATGCTGACCCGGATGACCGCCCACGACGTGGGCATCCGCAATCGCCGCAACCCCCTGGAGAGCATCATGGGGGGGGCCTGGTATCTGGCCGATCTGCTGCGCCGGCTGCCGGAGACGATTCAGGAGCCGGATCGCACCTGGATTGCCCTGGCCGCCTACAACGTCGGCATGGGACACATCCTCGACGCCCGCGAACTGGCCCGCCGCATGGACCTGGACCCGGACTCCTGGAAGGACCTCCAGCAGGCCCTGCCGCTGCTCTCCATGGAGCGGTACTACAAGACCCTCCGGTACGGCTACGCCAGAGGCTCAGAACCGGTGCGCTACGTTCAGCGGATCCGGCACTATCACGACATCCTGCAAAAACTGGAACGCCCCGCTCCGGACCTTTGACATCTCAAAAATGGCGTTTCTTGTTTCATTCGCCAGGCGAACAGGGTATGCTGTGACCAATGATGTCGCAACCAGGGAGAACCGCCATGCCACAAACCGCCACCATCGATGATGTCTGGGAGATGATCCGGGAAACCAACCGCCAGATCCAGGAGATGGCCCGCGAGGACCGGGAACGTCGGATGGAACTCGATCGCCGGTTGCAGGAACTGGCGCAAGAAGACCGGGAGCGTCGGGCAGAACTCGACCGCTATTTCCGTGCAATGCGCGAGGAGACCGATCGTCAGATCGCAGCGGTCTCCAAACAAATGCAAGAGACCGACCGCAAGCTGGATCGGCTTGGCGGGCGTCTGGGCGAATTCGTCGAGGGGCTGGTGGCCCCGGCCTGCGAGACCCTGTTTACGCAACGCGGCATTCCGGTCCATGAGGTCAGCCGGCGCGTGAAGGCCAGATTGCCGGACGGACGCATGATGGAAATCGACCTGTTCGTGGTGAATACCGACTCCGTGGTCCTGGTGGAAGTGAAGAGCAAACTGGAAGTCGGAGATGTGCGGGAACATCTGGAGCGCCTGGGCGATTTCAAGGAATTTTTTCCGCGCTTTGCCGGTTACCGTGTTTATGGCGCGGTCGCTGCCATGGTGATGGATGACAACATCATGCGCTTTGCCATCAACCAGGGCCTGTTCGTGATCGAGCAGACCGGCGACACGTTGCGCATGGCCAATGCCGCAGACTTCGAACCGCGCACCTGGTGATCCACGACGGCAGCAGACGAGGGGGACGCACATGGACGAAAGAGCCATTCTGGACAAGATCCGTTTCTTCGATCGCTTCAGCGACGCGGAAAAAAAACAGATTCTCTGCTCCGAGCACTTTTTCGCCAGATACCACCAGGGGGATTACCTGATCCGCGAGACGGAGATCGACGGCACGTTGTTCATCCTCCTGCAAGGATCGGCCATCGTCACGAAAAAGGCCAAGCCAGGCATGATCCTGACGACGCTGACCCCAGGCATGGTGGTGGGGGAGATCTCGTTTCTCACCAACCGGCCCCGCATCAGCGATGTGATCGCCACCGAAGAGACGGTCTGTTTCACCCTGACGCGGATGACCCTGGAGAATCTCTCCCTGCCCCTGCAAAACAAGATCAAGGATCAACTGATCGAGATCCTGGTCGGTCGCCTGGACCGGACCAACGAAATGCTGGTGGAAACCCTTTCGGCCATCGAGGGGGTGGTGATGACCATCGCCACGGCAACGGAAACGGTCTTCTAGTAGCGTGTGTACCGTTTCAGCATGGGGTCGGGGCTGACCCCCTCGGTCTTGATGCGCGCCATGGCCTCCTCGGCCTCCTGCTGTTCGGCGTAGGGTCCGGAAAAACCGCAATCGAAGGTGTTTTCCCCATTCTGGATGATCTTGCGGTAAAACGGCAATTTCAGGGCGGTCATCTTCTCCTCCATGCGCGGCAGATGCGGCGAGTTGACGGCCAGACAACTGAGATGCAGGACGAATTTCGCCTTGTCCGATGGCCAGGGCCGTTTGACCTGTGCGCTCTTGACCGCCTCCACGGGGGATGGGGCCGACGCTGCGGCAAGCAGGGCCTTGGTGACCTCCTCCTGCATGGCCACCGGCAAAGGGGCCGGGTCGAGGGGCACCGGAACGGAGACAGGAACGGGGGGGGGTGCCGGTGCGGGTGCGGGTGCGGGTGCGGGTGCGGGTGCGGGTGCGGGTGCCGGTGCGGGTGCCGGTTGCCGCGCCGCGACTGGGACAACCGGGGCGACGGGTGCTGCGCTTTGCAGCGCTTCGATGGAACGCCTGATCTTCTCCACGCCGGGATGATTCTTGCCATACGCAGTGGCCAGAAGCGTCACGGCGCGCTCCAGAAAACGCTTCCCCTGCTCCGTGACCCCCTCCTTGAGCAGGATCGCCCCCGACTTGGCGAACCAATCCGACAGGCCCAGGGCATCCTTGGCGAAATGGCGTTCCGCCGTGGCCATGGACCGCTCGAACAGGGGGTCGGCCTCGGCCTTGTTCCCCTGCTGCCAGGCGACCACCGCCAGATTGTTCTGAATGAAAGCCACCTGGAGATGATCCTTGCCCAGACGCTTTTCGGTCGCTTCCAGGGCACGCCGAAAGAGAGCCGCAGCCTTCGGGAACTCCCGTTTGGTCAAATGCAGCAGTGCCAGATCGTTCACGGACTTCAGCACCAAGGGGTGATCCCCGGCCAACTTCCGCTCGCGCAGTTCCAGCACCCTCGCAAACAGTGGTTCGGCCTCCCCGTGGCGCTCCCGCGCCACCAGGGACTCGCCCAGGCGTTCCAGACTCTCGGCCAGTTCCAAAGGTTCGTTCCTGGCGAACGGCTCCAGAATCTCCACGGCCCGACGCAAAAACACCTCTGCGGCCTGGTGTTCCCCCTGCATCGCCAGGATCCGTCCCCGCTCCCGCAGCGCCTCGCCCGTCAGGGGGGCATCCGGACCCAGGGCCTGTTCGCGGATCCGCGCCGCCTTGCCCACGGTCTCGATGGCCTCCTCCAAACGGCCCTGCAGCAAACGAACGCGGGTCAGGACCATCCAGGCATCGGCCACCCTCGGATGTTCCGGCCACAGGGTCCGTTCCAGCACCGGAATCGATGCCTCCAGCAGAGTCGCCGCGCGCTCGTGTTTGTCCGGTTCGCTCAACAGCAGTCGGGCCAGATTGATCCGCGCGCTGGCGGTATTCAGGTGCCCGGCCCCCAGACGCCGCTCCAGGGCAGCGGTCGCTCCTTCCAGCAATTCCCGCGCGGCCTGCATGTCGCCCAGACGCAACTCGATCCCCGCCAACCGGGTATGCAGGTCCGCCACATCCGGGTGATCCGGCCCATGCCGCTTGATCAGAATCGCCACCACCTCGCGCAGGGCGGTCCTTGCCTCCTTGTCCCGTCCCCCGGCGATATGAAATTCCGCCAGATGCAGCCGGGCCGTGGCGGTATTGAGGCTGTCGGCTCCGAAACGTCCCGCCGCGTCGGCGGCCTCCTGGGCGAGCCGCTTTTCGTTCTGTTCCAGCACCGTCAGGGCGCTGTCCGCAGCTTGCGCGGCCACCGCGATCAGCCAGCCGGGCAGCGCCAGACACACGACCCACGCACGCGGCTTCACTGCCCCACCATCATGAACGCCGACCAGATGTAGGGATGTTTCCACTCCTCGGACTCCAACAGGTCGAGTTGCGCCTCGCGCAGCGCCTGATGGGGTGTCATGCCGTCGCCGAGCCGGGCATAGAGGTTGGTCATCAGGGCCTGGGTGCCCGCGTCGCTCACCTCCCACAAGGAGGAGATGACCGCCTGGGCGCCCGCCTCCTGGAAGGCACGGCGCAGGCCGTACACCCCCTCCCCCTCGTGGACCTCGCCCAGACCGGTCTCACAGGCGGAAAGCACCGCCAAACGCGTGCCGGTCAAATCCAGACCCAGCACCTCCAGGGCGGTGAGCACCCCGTCGTTGCCGGTATCCAGTTCGCCCAGGAATTTGGCGTTGGCGTTGATCCCCGCAAAGGCCAGACCCGAGCGCAGCAGGGGATTGTCACCCGGCGGCGGCAGCTTGAGATCCCCACCGCGCGCCAGCTTCAACAGCCGCTTCCTCAGGCTGTCGTCCGGCTTGAGGAAAAAGCCGTGGGTGGCGATATGCACGATCTCCGGCGGCGCGGCGAGGGATTGCAACGCTGCCTCCTGAGCCTCGTTCCGGATCAGAATGGTATTGAGCTTCTTCTTGTCGCTGGCCTGCCCGGCGATGAGTTTCCCCTCCTTCTCCGCCCCCGGCAGGGGATCGAAGTGCAACCCGCGCATGCCGGAGGAAAAGGCCCGCAGACCCTGCTTGAAATCGGCGGAACGACGCCCTTCCGCCTCTTTGAGGGCCTGGGTCTGGGCACTGCTCACCTTGTCCGAGTTGTAATCCGGACCGGCCATGATCAGATAATTCCCCGTGGCCTCCGGCTGGCCGGAGGGCAGCAGATCCCGCGACGAGGTGAGCATGTGCAGATCCGTGCCACGGGCCAGATAGACATCCTCCGGATCCACCAGGGCCGGAAACGGCAGGATGTTGAGCAGGCCGTCCGGGACCACATAGACCTGTTCCCGCCCGCCGATGGCCTGTTTGACCGGCGCCCAGACCAGGTCGTAGACCGCACGGCCCATCTTCTTCATGGCCTCCTCTTCGGCCTCCTCGTCCTGGATCATGCCGCGATAGTCGGTCACCGCCTTCTGGATCGCCTCCATGTCCGGGTAGACCACGAGATCGAAGTGCGGCTGGCCCTGTTCCTTCTTCAGGATGCCGGCCAGCAATTTGGTCTTCTGCCCGTCACGAAAAACCAGGAAATCCACCAACGCAGCCTTCTCCGGGAGATGTTTTTCCAGTTCCGCCACCGAGACGTTGCCTGAGGTGCGCTGGAAACGCTTGCTGGCCTGCCCCAGCTCCTGCTGCAAGCGGTCCACCTCCTGTTCCAGGCCGTGGATGACCTCCAGGTGCTTCTCCCCGCTCTCCTGGGTCGGGCCGGAGAGGGTCAGGGCCGCCAACTGCTTGCGCGTGGCGGTCAGGCGCTCGCCTATGACCGTGAGTTTTGGATCCTTGCCCAACTGAACGACCTGACGAATCTCCGAGGCGATCTTGAGCAGAATCCCCTTGCGTTGCAACGCCGCCTCCAGCACCTCGCGTCCGCCGGTGCTCCCATCCAGCCGGGCCAGATGGGCCAGATGATCGTCGTACTCCGGCTGATGCAGGCGGATGTACCCCTCGCGGGCGTTCTCGCCGGTGGACCAGAGCATGCGGTCGAAGAAGGCCGTGCGGCGGGCGAAGATCTCCTTGCGCACGGAAAGCGCCTCCGGATTCTTGCCCTTCTCCAGCACCGAGGCCATGGTGTTCATGGTTTCGAAGGTATAGGGGTGCAACGGCCCAAGCACCTCCTCGTCCAGGCTGCGGGTCTTGCGCAGCAGTTCCTCGGACTCCTTCATCCGGCCCATGTCCCGATAGAGCAGGGCCAGGTCGTGCATGGAGCGCATGACATCCATGTGCCGCTCGCCCAGGGCTTGACGCCGCAGATCCAGGGTCTTGACGAAAAGCGCCTCCGCCTCCTTGTGCCTGCCCAGGTGGTGGGTGACCCGCGCCAGGTTGTTCATGGCCTTGAGGGTGCGCTGATGCTTGTCACCCAGATGCTTGCGCCAGATCTCCGCGATCTTCTTGAACAGGGGTTCGGCCTTGGCGTAGTCCTGACGCAGCAGTTGCAGATAGGCCAGATTGTTGATCACCGCCACGGTGTCGGGATGCCGTTCCCCCAACCGCTTGCGGGAAAGGTCGATGGCGTTGTGATAGAGCGGTTCCGCCTTGTCGAAATTGCCCTGGCTCTCGTGCAGCAGGGCGAGGTTGTTCATGGTGGTCAAGGTCAAGGGCTGTGCGCTGCCCAGATGCTTTTGGGCCAGGGTCAGGGATTGACGCAACAGCGGTTCGGCCTCGTCGTACAGGCCCGCCTCCTCCAGGACCTGGCCGAGGTTGTTCATGGTGGTGATGGCGGTGGGATGGGCCTCGCCGAACGCCTTGCGGTACTGCTCCAGGATCTCCTTGAGTTCCTTTTCCGCCTCGGCCAGGCGCCCGAGCTTCTGGTGAATCCCGGCCAGGTCCGCGCGCAGGGCCACGGTGGACGGATGCTCCGCGCCCAGGCTTTCCTGCATGGTTTTCAGCAAGGCGTTCGCCGTGGTCTCGGCGGCCTGGAACTCTCCCAGATCGGTCAACGCGCGCACCAGACCGGCCCTGGCCTCCAGCAAAGCAGGATCCTTGCCGGCCTGCCCCCTGGCCGCCTCGCCCAGCAGGGCATCGAGGATCTCGCGCGCCTTTTGCGCCTGCCCCATCCTCCGGTTGGCCTCGGCCATGCCGATGCGGGCGGGAAAACGCGCGGGATCCCCGTCGGGGGTCATCCCGGCCAGAATCGCCGCCTCCTGCTCGTAGGCCGCCAGGGCCTCGGGGAACGCCTCCCGGGCCATCCGCGCGGTGGCATACTGCTCCAGACACCTGGCGGTCTCCGGATGGTGATGGCCATGGGTGGCCGCCACGCGGGGACAAGTCGCCGTCAACTGCCGGATCGCTTCGTCGGCCTGGGAGAGGTTGACCTGCACCCGGGCCAACGCCATCTCGTTGTCCAGCGCCAGGGGATGATCGGCCCCCAGTTTCCCGGCAATGGCCGGACGCGACTTCTTGTGGATCTCTTGGGCATCGGCGAACTTGAGCCGGGATTCCAGAAACTCGGCCAGGGCCTTGTCGGCGTTGACGGTTTCGGGGTGGTTGCCGCCCAGGATCGCCCTGGCATCGTCGGCGGCCTGCCGCAACAGCGGCTCGGCCTCTGCCGGCTTGCCCGCCATGGCGTAAACCCTCCCCAACTCCCGCGCGGTCATGAAGGAGGCGGCATGCCGCGCCCCGAGATTCTCCCGCGCCAGATCCAGGGCCTGTTTTCCCAGTCGGATCGCCCCCTCGAAATCCCCCTTGCCCGCAGCCTCCAGGGCGCCCTCCCTGGCCTTGGACCACATCACTGCCGCCCCGGCCTTCTCCTGGGGCACGGCGCTGGCCTGGTTCAATGCCTCTTCCGCCCAGGCGGGGGGGAGATTGAGAATATTGGTGATCTCTTGCGCATACGCTCCCGCCAGGTCGCTCTTGCCCGCCGCCACCGCCAGCAGCACCGCCTTGCGGTAGCGCTCCAGGGACTCTCTGGGCTGGTTCCCCTGCAAGGCCTTGCCGGCGGCCTCCGCCTCCTTTGCGCCAGCCGCATCCGCGGCATCGACCGCAGGCAGGGCGGGCGGCGTCAGCAAGGGGGGCACGGCCTTTGGTGCCATGACCCCTTCCTGACCCTCCCTGGCCCACAACTGGGCAAGATCGATCTCGGGCTTTTCCGGGGCGGCGGCTGCCTCCTTGCCGGTCGCCTGCTCCGCCGCTCCAGGGGCCGGTTGCGCGCTCCGGCGACCACGGGTTGGCGCTGGTGACGCCTGCTCCGCCTTGGCCACCACCTGCCGGGAGGGCTTGGCGGGGAGCGGCCTGCTCACCCGTGGCGATTTGGCGACGGGTGCGTTCCGGGCTGCCCGTGGCGACACTGGTTGTTGCGGCCTGGCCACCGCGCGACGGACGGGGGCGCTCTCGCTCTCCACCCGCCGGGGGGGATCGGATGACGGCACGGCAACGGGAGCGGCCACGGGAAGTGGAGGGGGTCCGTCCGGGGAATAGGGCACGATCTCGAAGGGAGGCGACGATTGCGCTCCGGCCCTGGACGACGGCGCGGGGGCAGGAGGGGGTTCCTCGTAGGCGGTGATGATCGGCAGGGGAGAGACGCGTCCGGTTTCGGCCAACAGGCGGTCACGCGCGGCAGCGGCCTCGGCATGACCACGCCCGGCGGCCAGGCTGTACCATTTGATGGCCTGGCCCGCATCCTTCGCCACCCCGGTCCCGCGGGCATAGAGATGACCCAACAGCATCATGGCTTCCGCGTCTCCGCTCGTGGCCGCACGCTGGGTGGCGGCAAAGAGCGACTCCGGGGTTTCTGCGGCCCGAAGTGGCGCTGGCCATCCCAGACACAGCACAATGGCCATGCCATACAGGAAGCAACGCAGCAAACCGGTTCCCCGGCGGACACTCCGCAACCGTTCGACTGACATGGATCTAACCTCCAAGGGGTACGCCTCTGGCGATGTTGGGGAGGGGGGCATTCTTGACAATGAATTTATCCCTTTATGGGGGTGATTTCAATTCAAGAATGGCCCCATCCCCATTTTTTCCCCTGCGGCTTACCGCCTGTTGAGCACGACGAAGTCGTCGCCCCGCATGCTGATCACCGGATCCTGCATGTCGGTATGGTACTTCCGGGTCAGCGCCGGGACCTGGACGCGCAGGTAGTCGAGCAGTTCCTTGACCGAAATCCGCTCATCGACAGGGGCCGTATCCGCCTTCCCCTTCAACCCCTCCAGCAGGGCATAGGTGAACAGCCCGTGGCCCAACTGGCCCAACTCGCTGGCGTACTGCTCGCCGGTGGTGGCTGCCGCCACATGGATGCCGGTGGAACGGGAGAGCACGGCCAGGGTGCGGTTGTTGTCCAGTTTGGCGAACTGGTTGATCGCCGCCCCGGATTTGCAGGCGTCCAGCAACAACAGGATATAGCGCGCGCCCATTTCCGAGATCGCCTGCCGCAACTGACCGGAGGAGAGGGCCACCTGATGCAGACGGTCCACATCGCCCATGTCCACCTCGTTGGGAATGAAATACCAGGCATCTTCGATCGACTCGCCGTGGCCAGCCAGATAGACGACCACCGTGTCCTGGGGTGCGCTGTTCTTGAGCACGGACAGGCGGTCACGGATTTCGTTCCTGGTGGCCCGCTCGTCGTAGATCTCGTCCACCATGGAACGGGCCACGGTGGCAGGCCTGGCGGCGGCGAAGAAATTGCGCACCCCCTTGGCGTCGGGCACCCCGAAGTTGAGATTCATCTCCGGATTCTTGTACTTGTTGATCCCCACCGCAAAGATGTGCATGGTGGCCGGAGCGTTGCCGCCACCCGAGTGGGAATGGAGCACCTTGGCCAGTTCGCTTTCGATGCGGTCCTTGCTCAGGGCCACCCCCTGGATGGAATTGGCGCCGTCCATCACCGGGACCTTGAAGCGGATTTGCCGCGCCCCGCCCCGGGTGGCCCCCAACTCCTCGGCGCGGGCGGCATCCACCACCTTGCCGTTGTGAAACAGGCGCACCTCTCCCACGCCGCCGCCCTGATCCTCGACGGTGGCCATCACCGAGACCATGCCGGTGGCCGGGTCGGTATCCCCCACCTCCAGGGAGATCTTGGGCGGCAGGGGGAATCCTTCCTGGACATTGGGGCGGCCCGCCAGATTCATCCGCTCGCCGGAGAGCACACGCCCCAGCAGGCCGGGCCGGAAATAATTCTCCAGAAAACCGTCCACCGAAAAACTGCGATTCTCCACATCCCAGCTCACCGCATCGATGCGGTCCTCGGTTTCGCCGTCCAGGGTGCCGTCGAAGAACCCTTCCGGGGCCACGGCGGCCCAACCGGAACGCAGGGCCACCAGCCGCATGAGTTCGTTGCCGGCGGTTCCGCTCCAGAAATGGACCATCTTGTCGTCGCCCGCCGAGGCGATCACGTTGTTGCCGCCCGGGGCGGCGACCAGGGCATTGATCTTGCCATTGGCCACCCGCATCTCTTTGGGGGGACCCGGTGGCGTCGCGACGGGGGCGGCAGGAGCGGCAGGAGCGGCAGGCTGGGTGCGGGCAAAGGCGCGTGCCCCGTCCGCGCCCGCCAGACTCCAGACGCGGATGACCTGCTCCTTGTCCGCCACCGCCAGGTTGCGGCCATCCGGGCTGTAGGTGATGGCAGTGGGATCGGAGTCACCGCCGCGCACCTCCCAGAGGGGCTGGCCGCCACTCGCCTGCCAGGCGGCGAGCCTGCCGCCTTCCAGGGCAGCGGCCACCATGGCGCCGTCCGGACTCCAGGCCACGGCCACCGCGTCCCGCTCGGCCAGGGTGAACAGGGTCCCGCCGGTGGTCGCATCCACCACCATCAACCGTCCATCCAGCACCACTGCGGCCCGATCGCCCTGCGGGGAGGTGGCCAGATGGCGCACCCGTCCGGGGAGTTGGAAACGACCCGTCTCGCTGCCGTTGTCCGGGTTCCAGCGGATGCACAGGCCGTCCTGGCCTGCGGAGAGCATCTGGCCTCCCGACAGGAGCGCCAGACCCGCCACCTGGCCGGCATGGCCGCTCAGGCGGTGCCGGGGGGATCCGGTCACCGTGTTCCATACCGTGATGACCCCGCTGCCATCCACGGTGGCCAGCGCGGGACGTTTGTCCGCCTCGCTCGCTTTCGGGGCCGGAGGAGGAGGCGCGGCATTCGCCTTCGCGGCGGGCTGGGCCTTCTTGGCCTTGGCGGGGGGGGCCTCGGCCTGCGGCTCGGCGCGGGAAAAGGCGCGGGCATCCCCGCCACGGGGCGACAACAGCAACAACTGCTCGATGGGGCCGCTGCCCGCCAGATCGATCACCTTCTGTCCGGTGACCGTCTCCCAGATCTGCACCCCGCCGTTTTCGGAGGCGGCGGCGAACCATCCCCCACCCGGCGCGAAGACCACCGCGTTGACCGCCGCCGCGTGGCGGGAGCGGATGGTGAACGAGGGGCGCATGGCCATGCGGACATTGGTCTGGATGGCGGAAACGACACTGCGCATGCTCCCCGGCATCGGCCCGGCAGCCAGATCCGCAGCGTAAAGACAGGCGAGCGCCAACGCGAGGCGCGACAGAATGGAAGGCATGCGGGAGGTCTCCTTTCGGCAAGGCGTGATCGCGAACCGTAATCGGTGGCTGGCAGTATAGCTTGCCACGTACCGGGAGACACATAAAAAAAAAGGGGTGGACATCGCTGTCCACCCCTTCGACTTCACGAACCGTCCCCGAGGGCGCTCAGAATTCGTAGCGCAGGTTGGCGGTGACGGAGGTCTCTTCGTATCTCTGCCGACCCACGGTCTTCTCCAAAGCGATATCGCCCTTGAAGGAGGCGTCGAAATTGGCGCGCACGCCAGCGGCCCAGCGGTAATCATCCCGGTCCGAGGTGTTGGTCACGCCGACCGTCGAGGAGGCGCTGGTGGTGGTATCGTAGGCATAGGTGACCCCGAGATAGGGTTCCGCGAAGGAGGTCAGGTAGCTCAACTCGGCACCGACGGAGACCTGTCCCAGTTTGATGGCGTTGCCGGTATCCGGATTTTCGCGGGAGTACATGTAGGCCAACTTGCCGGAGGCCAGCCAATCGTTGCCCAGGGGCAGGAAGCCGTTGGCGGAAACCGAGCCGAACCAACGCTCGGCGTCCGGGTAGGTCCCGATGAGGGGGAATCCGGTCTTGGCGGTCTGGGTGTTGTTCAGCCAGGCATAGCCGAACAGGGCGTCGATGCCGAAGTTGTTGCTGAACATGTAACCCACATACGGGGTCACGGTGGTGGTATCGGATTCGCGCAACTGGCTGGCCAGGTCGAATTCGGCATGATCCTTGGAGGCGGTCATGCCCACCAGCAGGCTTTGGATGGGACGGAAGTCGGCGCCGACCAGCCAGCTGATGTTGGAGCCGTCGTATTTGCTGGCGGAGAAGGTGTTCTGGCTGTTGATGTAGCGGGTGTTGCCCCACACCCCGAACCGGTTGGCGGCAGGCGCGCTGCCGGAGGAGAGGCCCATCTGCTCGTTGTGCAGTTGCAGTTGGGCGGTCTTCTGCTTGGAGAAGGCCGCAGGACGCATGATGGTGGAGACGCGATTGGAGATCTGGGTGACGGTGGCCTTGGTCTCGGCACGCATGGCCGGGGCGGCGGTGGTGCTGTATTCCTGGAGCGCCTTGCGCTCCTCCTCGGAAACGCCGCCGACGCTGGAAGAGGAGACCGTGTTGCTGCCGGACATGATCCCGCTCAATGCCGAGGTACAGGCGCTGCTCAACTGATAGTTGGTCAGGTCGATATAGCACCCGCTGGGGATGGTGACGACGCCTCCGCTGCTCCCGGTGTAGACGCTTCCGGAGAAGGCGAGCTGGGTATAGGAGGGGTTGAAGGCGTAGGTGAAGTTGCTCCCCATGTTGCCGGTCACCGAGAAGTTGGTCGACGAGGTGGACCAGCTGAGGGTTTCCCCGGTGCCCGCATAGGTGTAGCTGGTTGCGCCCGCTTCCGGGACATTCACGAGCAGGGCCGCAGAGACGCCCAGCAGGGCCACGGCTTTTTTCAATTTGGTCATGTTTTTTCTTCCTTGCATCGCTAGAGTATGGTCAGGTTACCGTCATCACAGACGGGACACTGCAATGTGTTATTTATATCACTCAATTGCTGCACTGTTGCAAATATACCAAATACGTGCCAAGCATGTCAAGACAAAACCGCATAAAAAAACAATCGATAAACTTACGTAAATATTTTATCCATACCGAATCAAGCATCAATGGACGGATAGCAATCCCGATGCCATGCCGGAAACAGGCAGATGCCGGGTATTGCAATTCGGCAACACCCTTCAACCACGTTCGTCACGCAGCCGATCCAGGACGCCATGCATGAGACGAATGCTCTCCCATGCGTCATCGCCGAGCACGGTCAAAAGATTGGCAGCGGGCAGGCGCCCGGCCTTGCAGAGGGACTCCAACTCCACGCACAGTTCCACCAGTCGGGTGGCCCCCAGGGTGGCAGCCGCCCCTTTCAGCTTGTGCGCCTCCCGCCGCAGGGCGGGAAGATCATGATCCGCATGGGCCGCAGCGAACGCCGCCAGACGGGCCGGGATGGAAGCAACGAAATGCGCGACGATCTCATCGAGATATCTCCCCACATCGACATGCAGCAGACGCAGCTTTTCACCGCCGTCCAACAATGTCGCACGCGAGAAGTCAGCCATGCCGGCAATCAGACCCGCTTGCCGACATGCCACACCGCGAAACTCTCCAGCGCCCCGCGCAGCGCCCGGGCGGGTTCGCTCTCCAACAACCGGGCGGGGTCGGCAGGTTCCAGGTTGAAATCGGTGGTCAGATCCTCGGCGAAACGCAGGATCGTCTCGCGGACAATCTCGCGTGAGTCCTGCAGGATTTCATCGACTCGGCATGTCATTGAGAAGATTCCTTGAAAAAAAAGGGTTTTGTCGTGAACCATTCATGCTAGAATGGTACCGTTTACCGCACACACGCGCCAGAACAAAATTTTCCCGGGGAGGCCATGCCCCGAACCAGGCAGGAGCCATACCGATGCATACTTTGGAAATCGTGGACAAATTGGTTTTCTTCCAGGGGCTGACCGACGAGGAGAAGGAGACCGTAAGCCGACTGCAAATGCGGATCTTTCGCTATCACCCCGGATCGATCATCATCCGCAAAGGGGACCTGGACGGCGACCTCTTCATCCTCCTCAAGGGAACCGCGACGGTGGTGGGCAACCGTTCGATCCCCCTGGCCATTCTCAAGGGCGGGGATGTCTTCGGCGAGGTGTCGTTCCTCTCCCAGGGCCGCGCCCGCACCGCCGATGTGGTCTCCAACGGCGAAATCATCGTCATCCGCCTGGACCAGGAGGCCTTCGCCTCCCTGGATGGCCCGCTCCGGGAAAAGCTCAAGGACAAACTGATCAAAATCCTCATCGACCGCCTGGTCACCCCCCACGCCAGCGTGGATGTCTCCTTCAACTGGACCCACTCCGGACCGGAGGCCGCCGGCTGAGGCCCACTCAGGTGGGAAATCGGCGCCGGATCTCCTGAATCTCCCCCTCCTCCAGCAACAACCGAAACGCCTCCACCACGGCGGGATCGAAGTGGGAACCGCTGGACCGCATGATCTCGGCAGCCGCCTCCTCCACGCTCCAGGCCTTCTTGTAGGGCCGATCGCTGGCCAGGGCGTCGAACACGTCCGCCACCGCCACGATGCGCGCCGCCAGAGGGATCTCCTCGCCCTGCAACCCCTGCGGATAACCACTCCCGTTCCACTTTTCGTGATGGCACCAGGCCACCTGACGCGCGGTCTCGAACCAGCGGTTCTCTCCCAGAATCCGCAAGGCCAATTCGGGATGGGTCTTGATGACCGCGAACTCCTCCTCGGTGAGCCGGCCCGTTTTCTGGATGATCCCATCGGGAATGCCCAGCTTGCCCAGATCATGCAGCATCCCGGCCAGCCCCAGGGCTTCCGCCCCCTCCGGCCCATGCCCCATCCGCCGGGCCAGGCTTTCGGTGTAATGACGGATGCGGTTGATGTGATTGCCGGTCTCCCGATCCTTCAACTCCGAGGCCAGGGCCAACATGTGAATGGCATGATGATGCGCCTCCATGACCTCCAGATGGCGCAGGGCGATGATCTGCAGATCCCGATAGCTCTTGATGGCGTTGCGAATGGCGGTGTAGAGCTTCTGGGAGGTGAGTTCGGTCTTCTCCTTGTAATCGTCGATGTCGTAATGCTCGATCACATACCGCTCCGGGGCCATGCCGGGCTGGCCGGTGCGGATGATGATGCGCAGAAAGAGATTCTTCAACTCGTCGCGAATGTGCTGGATCAGATCCAGCCCGGCGGTATCGGTCTCCATGACCACGTCGATCATCGCCACGGCCACATCCGGATGCTCGGCCAGCACCTCCCGCGCCTGGGCGGCGGAGTGGGCGTGCAGCAACTGCAACCGCCCCTCGCCGAAGGCGAAACGGGCCAACGACAACTGGGTGGCGGCATGGATGTCGGGTTCGTCATCCACCACCAGCAGTTTCCAAACCTGGCGGACGCTCTCTTCGCTGCGCGGCTCGCTTCTTTGCATCTTGGCAATTTTCCTGATCATCCCATCCCCCCTTCTGGCTTCATCGGAACGCGAATATCGAACACCACCCCCTTGCCCGGCTTGCTCTGACAGCTGATTTCACCGCGCAGTTGACTGGTAATGATGTTGTAACAGATCGTCAACCCCAATCCGGAGCCGCCACTCTCCCGCGCCGTGGTGAAAAAAGGCTCGAAGATGTTGTTCAAATCCTCCGGGCGAATCCCGACGCCATCGTCCCGATAGCGGATATGCAACCGGTTGCCATCCCGCTCGAGCCGGACAAGGATGGTGATGGCACCCTCGCGGGTCCCGTCCGCGAAACCATGTTTGTGACTGTTGGTCAAAAGATTGGTCATGACCTGGCCGATCAGGCCGGGTCGGGAGTGCAGGGTGATGTCGTTAGGACAATCGAGGGTGATGGCGATGCGGCTCTTTTTGAAGGTGGAGTGCAGGGTGGCCAGGATGTCTTGCATCACCTCCTGGATGTTGAACGTGCGCAACTCCTCGGATGCCTGATCCGCCGAGGTCCGCTTGAAGCGGGTCACCAGATTGGCCGCCCGCTTGAGGCTCGACAACCCCAGATCGGCGGTCTGGCGCAACTGGGTCAGGGTGGAGTGCAGTTCCTCTTCGTCCACCTCATCCCTGGAAAGCATCTCGTTGAGGTAGCGGGTCAGCTCAGGAAGATTGGAGATGGTGGTGATGGCGATGCCGATGGGGGTGTTGATCTCGTGGGCGAAGCCGGCCACCAGCCGGCCCAGGGAGGCCATCTTCTCGCTGTGCAACAGCTCGCGGTGGGTCTCGTTGAGTTGCTGAATCGTCTCCTGCAACACCGAGTTGGTGATCTCCAGATGTTCGGTGCGGCGACGCACCTGGTGCTCCAAAGCCCTCTGCTGATCCAGCATGGACTCCTTCATCTTCTGCAAACAGGCGGCCAGTTCACCGATCTCGTCCTTGCCGTACAGGGAAATGCGCACCCCATACTGCCCGCTGCTGATCCGGTTGGCATAGTTGCTCAACAGGCGAATGGGGGTCAGGAGACTCTGAAAGAACAGAAACGTGATCCAGCCCAGGAGCAACAGGGTGATGGTCAGCGACAGGAACAGACTGATGGAGGTCCTGCGCAAGGTCAACTCCAGGGAGTTGGTCTTGAAGAGGGTCAATTGCTGGTTGGTACGGGTCAACAGGGTCGTGTTGGAGAGGATGTCGTTGTTGACCGCAAGCAGTTCCAACTGGTCCGCGTTGAACAGCGGCACCAGCTTCTGGATCCGCTCGGCCTCTATCTGATAAGCGGCGAACGTCGCGCGGACCCGGTCGAGTTCCCCGGCATCCGGTCCCTGGAGCGCGTCCAGGTACTCCCGCACCCCCTGGATGGCGCGCTGATACAACTGCAAGCTCTCCGGATGGCCGCGCATGAGGAAATCCTTCTCGCGGCGGCGCAATTGCAGCAGGTTGACCATGCCCCGCGCATCGTCGTTCCCTCCCAGCCACGCCTCGAGCAGATGCATGCGGCCCCGCAGACTCCCCTGCAATCCCTGCTCCTCGGTGTGACCGATCTCGCGAACGAGACGCAGGGCGCTGGTGTCGAGGTCCTGCAACCGGCGCAGCGACGTTTCGATCCTGGAGAGGGTTGACCCCATCTCCCGCACCGCGTCGATGGCATGGACGTTCTCCCCGGTGGTCAGACTCCGCAAGTCTGTCAGGGTCTTGTGGATGTCGGCATTCTTGCGCTCGAACAATGTTGCCAGTTGATCCTGGTCATTGTGCGAATCCAGCGGTGAAGCAATAATTTTAGACATCAATAAATGCAAATCGAATGTATCAAAAGTCATCTGATTGATCAGCAGAGAGATCTGATTGAGTCGCTTTTTCTCCCCGAGCGCCTCCTCCAGAATGGCGATATGGCGACCGACGATCAAGGCGACGAACAGATAACCGAGCGCCATAAAACCAACAAGAATCATGGTTTTACCACGGACACGCACCCGATTCAGGTAGGAGTATAATCTCGGCATGGTTCAATGGGCGCTCTCGAAGGTGATGCGGGGGTCAGCAATTACGTAAGTCAAATCTGTAATTAATTTCGTTATCAAACCGAGCAGCGTAAAAAAATAGAGCGTGGCCAACACCACCGGATAATCCCGGTTGATCACCGATTCGTAACCCAACAGCCCCAGACCGTCCAGGGTGAAGATGGTCTCGATGAGGAGGCTGCCGCTGAAAAAGGCCGAGACGAAGGAACCGGGAAAGCCGGTCACCAGGGGGATGATGGCGTTGCGGAACACATGCCGGTACAAAACCGCCCGTTCGGTCAAGCCCTTGGCCCGCGCCGTGAGGACATACTGCTTGGCGATCTCCTCCAGGAAGCTGTTCTTGGTGAGCATGGTCATCACCGCGAAGGAACCCACCACCGACGCGGTGATCGGCAGCACCATGTGCCAAAGATAGTCCATGATCCGCGCCGGCCAGGAGAGCGCCTCCCAGTGATCGGAAACCAGGCCGCGAATCGGAAAAAGATCCCAGAAACTCCCGCCGCCGAACAGCACGATCAACAACACCCCCAGCACGAAACCGGGGATCGAATAGCCGGCCAGGATGATCACCGAGGTGACGGCATCGAAACGGTCCCCGTGACGCACCGCCTTGCGGATCCCCAGGGGAATGCTGACCAGATAGGTGATCAGAAAGGTCCAGATGCCGAGCGATATTGAAACAGGGAGCTTGTCAACCACCAAAGAAGTCACTGATCGATGATAATAATAGGATTCACCAAAATCGAAGCGCAAATAGTTGCCGATCATCAGCAAAAACCGCTCATGAGCGGGGCGGTCGAAGCCGTAGAGCCGCCTGAGGGCCTCGACCTGCTCGGCATCCAGCCCCTTGCTCCCCCGGTAGAGACCGCCGGAGACCGACCCCCCCCCGCCGGCAACCTCGCCGCCACCGCCGGAACCGCGCTGCTCGATCATGGCGATCATCTGCTCCACCGGCCCGCCGGGCACGAACTGAATCACCACAAAGGTCACAGCCATGATCCCCAGCAGGGTGGGCAACATGAGCAGAAGACGCCGTATGACATAAGCGGTCATGTCACTTCACCCACCAGGTCATCAGCCAGCTGTCGGGAGAGTAGTAGAGCGGCAGGGTGTCGGGCCGCGCGAAACGGTTCCAGTAGGCCAGACGATGATAGGGAATGTGCCAGTTGGGGACCAGATACCAGCCGGCGCGCAACACCCGGTCGAGGGCGCGACAGGCGGTGACCAGCTCCTTGCGGCTCTTGGCGGCGACGATTTTCTCCAGCAGGGCGTCCACCGCCGGCTCGCGGATGCCGATGCGGTTGTGGCTGCCCTTGATGCCGGCGCTCTCCGAAGACCACATGTCGCGCTGCTCGTTGCCGGGGGACTGGGATTGCCCGAAGCCGTTGATGATGGTATCGAAATCGAAATCGTGGACCCGGCTTTGATAAAGAGAAGGCTCCACGGTACGGTATTTCAGGATCACCCCCAGCTTCTCGAGGTTGGCGGCGTAAGGGGCCAGGATCCGCTCGAAGGGGGGCGAGGCAAGCAGGGTTTCGATCTCGAACCGTTCCTTTTTGGCATTGACCAGCACCCGGTCCTCGCCCAGGGTCCAGCCCGCCTCCTTGAGCAGCCGCGCCGCATCCCGCAGGTTCTGACGCAGGGAGCCGGGCGGCTTGGTGGTCGGGGCGAGCACGGCCTCGTCGAAAACGGCAGGATCGAGATGGGGCCGCAGCGGCTCCAGCAAGGCCAGTTCCTCCGGACCCGGCTTGCCGGTGGCCTCCATCTCCGAATTGGAAAAGTAACTGTTGGAACGGGTATACTGGCCGTAGAAGAGATTTTCGTTGCTCCACTCGAAGTCAAAGGCGAGGGAGAGCGCCTTGCGCACCCGGATATCCTGAAAGAGCGACCGGCGCAGATTGAAGATCAGCCCCTGCATCCCGGCGCCCTGCTTGTGGGGGAGGGTCTCCTTTTTGATCAGCCCCTCGGCGAATTTCGGCCCCTCGTAGTCCCTGGCCCACTGTTTGGAGTTGTTTTCCGGCATGAAGTCGTACTCGTTGGCCTTGAACCCCTCCAGGGCGACCACCGGGTCCTTGTAATATTTGATGACAATACGATCAAACTGGTAAAATCCCTGACTGACCGGCAGGCGTGCCCCCCAATATGCGGGATTTTTCTTGTAGACCAGGATCTTGCCGGGTTTGAACTCCTCCACCACATAGGGGCCGGAACCCAAAGGCGGGGTGAGGTCCTCCTGACCGAAAACATTCTTGGCGAAAAAGGCCTTGGACAACACCGGAATCTGCCCGGCGATCAGGGGCAACTCCCGGTTGACCTGACGGAAACGGAAGCGCACCTCTTGGGGGGAAAGCACCTCGACGCCCACGATGTCCCGCCAGTAGGATTGATAAAAGGGGTGCGCCTTGTCGGATTGCAAGGTCTCCAGGGAGAACTTGACATCCTCGGCGGTGAGGGGCGACCCGTCGGAAAAACGCGCATCCGGGTGCAGGCGGAAGGTCACGGAGAGGCCGTCTGCGGCCACCTCCACATCCCTGGCCAGGAGGCCGTACTGGGAAAAGGGTTCGTCCATGGAACCGACCATCAGGTGTTCGAAGACCAGGGGTTCCAGGTGATCGGGGGCCGACCCCTTGAGGGTGTAGGGATTCATCTTGTCGAAGCTCCCCAGGGCGTGCAGGGTGACGGTGCCGCCGGGTTTCGCGTCGGGACTGGTGTAATCGAAACGCTTGAAGTCGGGTGGATATTTCAGGGTTCCATCCAGACTCAGTCCGTGAGCGGCCATCAGGGGGGAGGCCCACAGCAACCACAGGCAAAAAAAGGCGAAGACGAATTGCGTCACGGGCGGATCTCACTGGATATGGAATCAGGAATTTTAAACAGTTTAGCGAGAATGGTTTGTATTGACCAGAACATTTTTTCCCCCCGGCACGGGGGGTGACGACCACCTCGGCAATGTGATACAGTAAGATCATGGAAAATCAGTCCTTAAGCGACCATCCCAACCTGGGCGGGAGAGAGTGACAATGAACGCAGAACGCGTGCGCACGCCGGCAGTGGCCGGCATGTTCTATCCCGGCGATGCCGGGGAGTTGCGGGCCATGGTGCGCGACCTGCTGAACCGCGCCCCTGCCCCGCCCGCCGACCCGGTGGCGCTGGTGGCCCCGCATGCCGGTTTCGTCTATTCCGGGCTGACGGCGGCTCATGCCTACAAAGCCCTGCAACCGGCCCCGGCAGGGAAGCCCCGCCGGGTTTTCCTTTTGGGTCCGAGCCATCGGGTGCGGCTGGACGGGGTGTCGGTGGGCAACTACAGCGCCTGTCTGACCCCGCTGGGACGCATCGAGGTGGACCGGGAGGCGGTCCAATGCCTGACCCGGCATCCGCGCGTCTCCGAGGACGGGGTCTCCCACCGCATGGAGCACTCCCTGGAGACGCAACTGCCCTTTCTGCAAGAGACCCTGGTCCATTTCCGGATCGTGCCCATGGTCTACGGCGAGACCACGGGCCGGGAACTGGCGGACCTGCTGGAGAGTTGCATGCAACCGGAGGATCTGATCGTGATCTCCACGGATCTCTCCCACTATCATCCCTACGCGTTGGCGCGGGAACGGGATGCGCAAAGCCACGCGGCGGTGATGGCCCTGGATCCGGAGGCGATGGACCGCTGCGAGGCCTGTGGCAACCTGGGGGTGCAGGCCTTGCTGGAGACCGCGAAGCGCCGGCACTGGCGGCCCGTGCTGGCGGATCTGCGCAACTCCGGCGACACCGCCGGGGACCGCAAGCGGGTGGTGGGGTACGCCAGTTATCTCTTCTTCCCGGAAGCCGCGCCGGCAACGCGGGAGACGCCAGCCACACCCGGCGACCTGGGCCTGGCCCTGCCCGGAGTGGCGCGGGAACATCTGATCCGCACCCTGCGCAACGAACCCGGGGTCTCCGGGGAGGTGCTGACCAGACGCTGGCCGGAGTTGGCCCAACCCGGCGCCACCTTCGTCACGCTGAAAAAGCAGGGACAACTGCGCGGCTGCATCGGCACGCTCTCCCCCCATCGTCCCCTGGCAGAGGATCTGCTGGAGAACACCCTCTCCGCCGCGCTGCGGGATCCCCGTTTTCCGCCCCTGGCCCGTGAGGAGTTGCCCCTCATCGACATCGAGGTCTCCCTGCTCACCCCTCCCGAACCCCTGCCCCACCGGGACGCGGAGGATCTGCTGGCCAGACTGCGTCCCGGCGTGCATGGGGTGATCCTCGCCAAAAACGGTCGCCGCGCCACCTTTCTCCCGCAGGTCTGGGAGCAGCTCCCCGACCCCCTCGAATTCCTCGGCCACCTGTGCCGCAAGGCCGGACTGGACGGCTCCTGCTGGCGCCAGGGCGCGGAAATCCAGGTCTATACCGTGCAAAAATTCCAGGAACGCACCCGCCCGACATGAAACGATGGAATATCGCATTTTGGCAATTGACACGCGCCGCGCGAGTTGCTATGATGTTGGAACAAAGCCCAGATGGCGGAATTGGTAGACGCGCTAGATTCAGGTTCTAGTGTCCGAGAGGACATGGGAGTTCGACTCTCCCTTTGGGCACCAATTTTTTACAAAAATCTCCATTCCAGAAACAACAAGAAATCCTTCACTGATTTTGTCAAACCCATGGTTGGGTGCGAAGAAATTGCCGTTAGGCATTTATCTGTCGATGGCGGGGACTTTGGCATACATGGGGCAGGAATGTTGCAGCGATTCCTCGACTCTGATCGTTTTGAACACAATCCCCATGCACAATCTTGACGATTACCCGTTCGAGATCAGGCCGATGCGTCCTGACGAAGGAACCGGATTCCTGATCACCTTCACGGATTTCAACGAATGCTTTTCCGATGGGGCCACGGTTGAAGAGGCCATCGAAAATGGCAGGGATGCGCTGAAAACCGCCATCCTTGCCCTAAACGAGCATCATCTCGCGGGAACTGGCACGCCCTGACCGGGTGCATGCGGCGCCGGCTGGAGCGGAGCGGGCATGCGCATCTCCTGGACAACCGGGAGTGGTGGCAACGGCGCAGACTGGTTGATCCGCATCACCGCGAACATGGCGCCGACGATCAACGCGGTCTGCGCCGCGAACATGCCTGCCGTCCATTTGATGGTGTCGCCCTTGGCGGCTTCGATCTCTTTCCTGACAATCTCGATATCGCGTTCCAGACGCAGGATATCTTCCTTGGTGGCCAACTCCGCGAGGCGCGACTCTTCCATCTTGCTTGAGGAAGCCCTATCTTGCAGCAGGAGGAGCGGGGAGAGGTGCCGGAGCAGGCATCATCTGGCCGGGTGGAAGCGGCGGGACATACTGCACGGGTAGCGGCCATGCCCGCATCAGGCCGAAAAGAAGACCGATCCCGCCAAGGATCATGGCACCCGTCTTGATCACCATGCGCAGTTCCAGTTCTTTGAGATCCTGCTTCGTGGCCAGGGCCAGCGTGTCAAACGGAATGGCAACGGTGGTCATGCGACTGACTCCTGACAGGCGGGTTGCAATTACGCCAATACTTTAACCGATCCGGACGATCCCGTCCACCAGCAAATCAAAACCTCTCCCGGCAAGGAGGATCATTGCCTCCCCGGAGCCGGCAGGGTAACGGTTCCGATCAGCAGGGAAGCCGCGCAGGCGCAGGCGGCGGCCCAGCCGAAGGCGAACTCCGGCTGCAAGCTCTGCCACAACCAGCCGAACAACAGGGAGGCCGGCAGCAGCATCAACCCGCTCACCAGATGAAACCATCCATAGGCCACCCCCAGTTGTTCGGGGGGGGCGAGGTCGGCCACCAGGGCCTTTTCCGCGCCTTCCGTGGCGGCCATGAACAGACCGTAAAAGGCGAACAACGGCCAAAGCAGCCAGGTCACGGCATTCCAGCCGAGCAGCAGATAAAAGGCGGCATACACCATCCAGCCCACCCGGATCAAACGCAGCCGCCCCCAGCGGTCGGACAGGGCAGACAGATGCGTGGCGAACAGAGCGGCCACCAAAGAGACCACCCCCCAAAGCAATGGGACCTGATACTCGGGCACGCCCACCTCACGGGCACGCAGCAGCAAAAACATGTTCGACGAGTTGCCCAGGGTGAACAGGGCCAGAATCATCAGATAACGGCGATAGGCGGCAGGGAAACGGCGCACATCCCAGGAAAAGGGTTTGGCATCCACCACCAGCGGGCGCTCCGGCTCCCGGATCATCAGCGCCAGCACGATGGTGACCACGCCCGGCACAATGGCCCACAAAAAGGCCTCCCGCAGCGGCATGCCGCTGGCCAGCATCCATGCGGCCAACAGAGGACCGATCACCGATCCCAGGTTGTCCATGGCACGCTGCAATCCAAAGGCCATGCCGCGCCGCTCTACCGGCACCACGGCGGCGATCATGGCGTCCCTGGGCGAGGAGCGCAACCCTTTGCCCAGCCGATCGACGAAACGCATCGCCAGCACGAAGCCCCAACCATTGGCGAAGGCCAGCAGCGGACGCGCCAAGGCCGCCATTCCGTACCCGACGGTCACCATCCACCTGGAGGCACGGTATCTGTCCGCCATCACCCCGGAAAACAGCTTGAACAGACTGCTCGCCATCTCGGCGATCCCCTCGATCAGCCCCATGGCCCGGGGACCCGCCATCAGCACCGAGGAGAGATAGAGAGGCACCAAAGGGTAAACCAGCTCCCCGGCGGCGTCGTTGACCAGGCTGATCAAACCCAGCAGCCAGACCGTGGCCGGCAGGGTGGAAACGCTGTGTTTTTCCATTTTCAATCTCCTCTCCACAATACAAACAGGCCCGCCTTGTCCAAAAAGAGCAGCGCGCCCATCCCTGCCGGCAACCGCCGCTCTCCCGCTTTCAGCACCTTTTTTGACGCTCCAATCCGGACAAGGATGGCGCGATAAATGCTTTCAAGCAACATCCGCTTCCTCTTTTGTCGATTGCCGATCCATGCCTACTCCTCCATCCGCAAAGGAAAGAATGTCAATGTTGAAACCAACGAAACGAATGCTCATGCCCCTTCTGCTGCTGGCCTGCTGCATCCCGGTCGCCGTGCGCGCTGCACAGAACGTCTCCTTCGACATGTCCACCATGCCCACGCCGGAGACCTCCAGCAAGCCCGCCTTCGTGGAATTCATGAACAAAACCTTCGGCCAGGACAAAAAGATGCTCGCCTGGCGCTTCGATCGCCTGCAAAGCCTGCTGCAAAACAAGGACGTTACCGGCGACAAGGAGACCAGGGCCTTCCTGCTCACCGCCCGGGAGGAGTTCACCCTGGAAAGGAACAAACACCGCGCCTACGAGCACGCCTTCCTCGACATCGGCTATGGCGTCACCATCTCCGGCCCGCACCTGGTCATGCGCATGACCTCGGCGCTGGACATCAAACCCACGGACAAGGTCCTCGAGGTGGGCACCGGCTCCGGCTATCAATCCGCCATCCTCGCCCATCTCACCAATCACGTCTATACCGTGGAAATCATCGAACCCCTGCACACCCGCACCAAGGGGGTCTATCAGAATCTCGTGCAGGCGGGCAACAAGGAATATACCAACGTCTCCCTCAAATCCGGAGACGGCTATTACGGCTGGGAAGAAAACGCCCCGTTCGACAAGATCATCGTCACCTGCGCCATCGACCATATCCCGCCGCCCCTTTTGCAACAACTCGCCCCCAACGGCGTCATCGTGATCCCCGTAGGCCCCCCTGGCAAGCAAACCCTGCTCAAGGTGCAAAAGGTGGTGGATGCGGACGGCAAGATCACCTTCAACCGTCAGGATGTCTACAACGGACGGCGCACCGTCTCCTTCGTCCCCTTCACCAAAGCCGAAGGCGGCACCTGGAGCGGAAAGGGACTGCGTTGAACAAGAATACAAGCAGTATCGTTGGTCCGGCATCCCCGGACCAACGCTTTCCCTTCTTTGCGTCGGTTTTTCTCATCGCCGGCGCCATCATCGCCCTGCAGATCACCGTCATGCGGCTCTACGCCATCTCCGGCTGGGCCCATTTCGGCTCCATGGTGATCAGCGTCGCCATGTTCGGGTTCGGCCTCTCCAGCACCACCATGTGTCTCGGTCAGGCGTGGTTCGAACGCCACATGCAAGCCATTGCCAGGACCTGCCTGCTGCTGCTCGGCCCCACCATCGTGCTGGGCAACGTGGCGGCTCAGAAGATCGGCTTCAATCCCATCTTCCTGCTCGCCGACCCGCAGCAGTTCTTCAACCTGCTGGTCAATTTCCTCGCCTATGCCGTTCCCTTTCTGCTCGCGGCGCTCCTGCTGGGGATCGCCTTTCTCGCCGGGCGACGCCGTTTCCAGTTGACCTATGCCGCAGACATGGTCGGGTCCGGCATGGCCGGACTCCTCTGCCTCAACGCCATGCTGTGGCTGCCCCCGGAATATCTCCTGGCCGTCCCCCTGCTGTTCTGGTGGGGCGGGGCCATCGCCTGGTTTCGCGCCTGGGATGACCGGCGCTCCCCGTGGCTGGTCTCGCTTTCCGCCATCGCGGCGTTCCTCATGCTGTTCCTGCTGCCCCAGATTCACGTCTCGCCCTACAAGGGGGTGAGCTACGCCACCAAATTCCCGGACGCCCAACGCATCCACCACGCAGCGGGCGCCCACGGGCTGCTGGAGATCTACTCCAGCTCCTACCTCCATTTCGCACCGGGCCTGAGCGACATGGCCTCCCTGACCATGGGCGAACTGCCGAAAAACCATTACCTGGGCATGTACATCGACAGCGATGGACCCATCGGCATCATGAAACCCCTCCCGCCCGACCAGCAGGCGTATTTCCATTTCCTCCCCATGTCCATGCCCTATCTGCTCAAGCCGCAACCCGACAGCGTCTTCGTGGTCCAGTTCGGCGGCGGCATCTCCACCCGTGCGGCCCTGGCCAACGGGGCACGCCACATCACCGTGGCCGAGGGCAATCCCATGATCCCGGCGGCCATGGCAAGCGACGCCGTCAAGCAACTCACCGGCAATCTGCTCGCCGACCCCAGAATCACCCTGATGCCCATGGATGGCCATCTGTTCGTGCGCAACACCGACCGGCGCTTTCAGGTGATCGATCTGAGCCTGGCGGACTCCTCCGGCCTCTCCAGTCCGGGAGGCTTCGCGGTCACCGAGAAGTTCCTCTACACCCAGGAGACCTTCCAGGCCTACATGAACGCCCTGGAACCGGGCGGCGTGCTGGCCGTGACCATGTGGAACAAGGAGGATCCCCCCAAATCCACCCTGCGCCTCTTCGCCACCATGGCGGCAGCGGGACGCACCGACGCCGCCACCGCGGCCCCCGACTCCTTCTATGTGGTGCAGGTGTTTCTCTCCACCACCACCGTGCTCTACAAAAAAGGCGGCTTCTCCCCCGACGAGGTGGCGAAACTGGACAACCACGCCAGGGAGATGGCCTTCGACGTGGTCTACCGGCCAGGCGAACGGTTCCAGGGGGATGCGGCGGAGATGCTCGCCGGCTATCGCCGGGTCGTGCTGGGCAGTGGCGCAACCGAAAATCAGGAGGCCCCGGACGATGTGGATGGGCCGGACCTCTCCGTGCCCGCCCTCTACCGGCTCATGCTGGACCGCATGATCCACGGCGATGCCGGGGAGGTGGTGACCGCCTATCCCTTCGACATCACCCCCCTCTCCGACGACCGGCCCTATTTCGCCGGGTTCGTGCGGTTGCCGGACCTGCCCGCCTTTGCCGGCAGGTTGGAGGTCATCTCCGACGAGTGGGGCTATCTGTTGCTGTGGCTGACCCTGGGACAGGCGGCCATCGCGGGGGTCATCCTGCTCTCCCTGCCGATCCTCTTCGGCTGGCGGACCATCTTCGCCCCGCAACCGGGCAAGCTGGGAATTCTCGGTTACTTCTTCGCCCTGGGCCTGGGGTACATTTTGGTGGAGGTCTCCCTGATCGGCAAATTCATCACTGCCCTGGGCAATCCGGTGATCTCCACCAGCGTCCTGATCACCGGGATGTTGATCAGCACCGGTCTGGGTTCCCTGGTCTCCGGGCGCTACCTGTCACGGGCCGTCACGGTCATGCCACGGGTTTTCATTGCCATCGCCGGGATCCTGGTGCTCTACGGAATGGCACTGGATACATGGCTGCCTTTCATTGGCGCCCTCTCCTGGCGTACCATCGCCTGCGTTCTGCTGCTGTTCCCTTTGGCGTTTCTCATGGGCTTTCCCTTTTCCACCGGCATGAGCTGGCTGGCCAACCTGGGCAAGGAGCGTTTCTTTCTGTGGGCATGGGGTATCAATGGCATGTTTTCCGTCATGGGGGCAGTGCTGGTGCCGCTCGTCTCGGTGAGCGTGGGACTCTCCGCCAATCTCTATCTGGCGGCTGCGCTCTACCTGTTGGCATGGCCCTGTTTCTTCGCCTTGCTGCGTCCCTCCCCCGGCTCCTTCGCCTTGGCGCGCTGATGACCCTGATCCTCCACCCCGGGACCGGGAGCGCCGGGGTGGAGGTGACCTGCCGCAAATCACCGGAGTGCCTGCTCACCGTCATGGCCCGACTGCCCAATGCCCCTTTTCCCTACGAGGGGATGGCGGGGGACTCGGATCAGCCCTTTTTCGACCACCGGGATCCGGTGAGCGGCCAGCGCTTTCATACCACCGGCGCTGGCGACCTCTTTCCCGAATCCCCCCATTACCGCGATGATCGGGTCCTGATCCATCTGCCACCCACCTTTCAACCCCGCAAGCCGTTCGCCATTCTGGTCTTTTTTCATGGTCATGGCGCCGAGATCCATCGCACCCTGGTCGAGGAGATGGAGCTGTTGCGTCAGGTCAATGCCAGCGGTCGCAATCTCGTGCTGGTGGCCCCCCAGATGGCCCTGGAGGCGGCGGACTCCAGCCCCGGCAAACTCTGGCGCCCCCTGGGGTTTGCCCGTTTGCTCGGGGATGTCAACCGGGTCTTGCACAACCGGATGGGAAAAAAATTCGCCGCCAGGTTCCAGAAGGCCCCGGTGATCCTGGCCGCCTACAGCGGAGGCTACCGGGCCGCTGCGTTCGCCCTGGACCGGGGCTTCGACCGCAAGCGCCGTGGCCGGCTGCAAGGGGTCATCCTGCTGGATGCCCTGTATGGCGACCTGGACAAGTTCGACCGCTGGTTGCGCAGGCCGGGACGCAAATTCCTGGTCAATCTTCACGCTGCCTCCACCACGCCCATCAGCCTGGAATTTCAGCAAAAACTGCAGGCCAGGGGTCAACCCTGGTCGGATTCCCTGCAGCGCGTCTCCAGGGCGAAGAGCATCCATTTCCTGGCGGTGGCAACCCCTCACGAACAGGTCTGCCAACAAGGCCCTCCCCCCTGGCCGTTGCGTGAGATTCTCAGGCAGATGGGCACTCGGCGATGACCGGCCTGAAATGTTACCAATTGCTTGACAATTTTATCGAAACCGCAGTAACATGAAAAAAATGGGGAGTGCTCTGAGTCCCAAACGATTCCGGCGGGGCCGGGGATGGCAACGGGGGTGGGCATGTCCAGGCTACGATTTTTCATCGCGCTCTTCTTGCTGGTGCTGGGCGCCGGGCAAGGGACAGGTGCGGAACCGCCGGGTCTTTCCCTGGTGGTGTCGGACGCCAATCCGGTCTATGCCAATGCAGCGGGGACCGGAATCCTCGATGCCCTGACCAGGGAACTCTTCGCACGCCTGGGGCGGAGCGCACGCCTGACACGCCTGCCCTCGGAGCGCGCCCTGCGCCTGGCCGCACAGGGCGAGGCCGATGGCGACCTCTTTCGCATCGCCGGATTGGAAGAGAAATTCCCCACGCTGGTGATGGTTCCAGAACCGTGGCTCACCATGCGCTTCGTCGCCTTCACCACCCGCACGGATCTCGCCATCGCCTCCTGGCAGGCGTTGTCGCCCTGGCGGGTGGCCTTCATCCGGGGATGGCAGGTGTTCGAACGCAATCTCGCCAAGACGCCTACCCTCGTCAGGACGGATGATGCCTTGCAACTCTTCGAACTTCTCAAACGCCAACGGGTCGATGTCATCCTCTACGACGATCTGCAGGGAGAACACTTCAAACGGGTTCTGGACCTCCCCCAGGCGCGCATCGCGGGACCTCCCCTGGCGGAAAGTCCGATATTTGCCTATCTGCACCACAATCACGCCGGTCTTGCGCCGCGCATGGCCGAGGAACTGCGCCGGATGAAGGAGGATGGCACCTGGCAACGCATCATGCAGGCCGACCGGAGCGGCACGGAATGAATGGTACCGACACCCCGGAGGCGTCCGCCTTCCCGCGTCATCGACTGGGACGTCGCATCGTGGTGCTCATCCTCCTGTTTGGCCTGTTTGCGACTTTTCTGGCCACGCTCACCCACGTTTACCTCGAATATCGCCACCAGTTGTCCATGGAAAAGGCGCGTCTGCAAGAAATCGCAACCAACCATCTGCCGGCCTTGCGCCAGGACATCTGGCTCACCCGCTTCGATGCCGTGGCGCTCCACATCGAGGGGCTGGTCCATCTGCCGGGTGTCCGTTACGTCCGGGTGCGGCTGCACGATCACGAGGAGATCGTCCGGGGCGACGCCAGCGCCGGGGAGGTCGATGTGCATCGCTTTCCCCTGCACGCAGCGTTCGATGGCCGCAGCGTGGACCTGGGCACCCTGGAAGTGGCCATCTCCAGGGAGGAGATTTTTCTGCAATTGCGGCATCAAGCGGCTCATATCCTGCTCGCCCAGGCGGTGCAGATCTTTCTGACCGGCTTTTTCATTCTCTATCTGCTCCACGTCCTGGTTGGCCGGCGACTGCGGTTCATGGCCAGCTATGCCCATCACATTCAACTCAAGCATCTGACGCATCTGGAACCCCTTCCGCTCCGACCGGGGAGTACCACGGTTCTGGACGAACTCGATCACCTCGCCATGGCCCTCAACCAGATGGTGAGCGAATTGCGCGTCTCCTACCTGCAATTGCATGCCGCCACTCAAACGATCCAAAAGGAACGGGACCGGGCCACCCAATATCTGGATCTGGTGGGCGGGATCATCGTCGAAATCGACCGGGAGGAACGGGTCACCCTGATCAACCGGGCCGGTTGCGAACTGTTGGGTCATCAGGAAGAACAGGAGATCCTCGGACGCAACTGGTTCGATGATTTTCTGCCCGATGACAACCGCGCGGCCATGCGCGCGGTATTCCACCAATACCTGGACGGTTTGTCGCCCCCCTCCCTGCCCTCGATTTTCGAAAACGCGATCCGGCGCAAGGACGGCAGCCAACGTCACATCCTGTGGCACAACCGCCTGCTGTTCGACAAGACGCCACGCTCCCTGAGCCATGGCATCGACATCACGGAACGGCGGGAGGCGGAGCAGCGATTGCTGGATACGCAACGACTCTTCGATGCGATCATCGACAATTCCCAGGCCATCATTTTCATCAAGAGTCCGGATGGTCGGTTCCTGTTGGTCAACCGTCGTTGCGAACAGCTCCTCAACCTCAGCAACGAACAGCTGCGCGGGCGAAAAGACACGGACGTTTTCCCACCGGATGTGGCCCAGCATCTGCGCGCCAACGACCAGGACACCCTGGCGCTGGGCAGGGTGGAGCGGGAAGAGCGGATCCCCCTGCCGGACGGTTCCCACCGGGATTATCTCGCCTTGAAGTTTGCCCTCAAGGATGAAGATGGCAATCCGTTCGCCGTGTGCGGCATCGCCACGGACATCACGGAACTCAAACGGATTCAGGCCAATCTCCAGTGGGAATCGGCCATCAATCTCGCCTTGCAACGCCTCTCCCGCCTGCTCATCGCCACGGATTACCGGATCATCGATGTGGCGCGGGAGCTGCTGGCCATTGCCGGAGAACTCACGGCCAGCCCGTACGGTTATGTGGCCGAGATCGATCCGGATTACCGCATCATCGCCTCCCTCGGCGGGACGATGCCCAACTGCGGGGTCTCCCATGGCCAACCCCTCCTCTCTTTGGCGCGGGGATTTTTCAGCAACGATCCTGCCACGGACATTCCCCTAACCCTGGATCTCCCGCCCGGGCACATCCCGATGCGCTGCCTGCTGTGCGTACCCGTGTTGCTCGACAGCCGGGCAGTGGGGCAAATCGTGTTGATCAATGCCCCCTCCGGGTACGGCGAACGGGATGTGGATGCCCTGACCCGTCTGGGGAACCTCTTTGCACTGGCCATCCGTCAGAAACGCGCCCTGGAGGAAAAAAGCCGCATCGAGTTGCAGTTGAGTCATGCGCAGAAACTGGAGGCCATCGGCACGCTGGCGGCGGGGATTGCGCATGATTTCAACAACATCCTGGCCATCATCATGGGCAATGCGGAGTTCGGCATGGTCTCCCACAGGGAGGATCCCGCGCTGATGGAACTGCTCGGCGACATGATGCAGGCCTCGACGCGGGGACGCGATCTGGTCCGGCAACTGCTGAATTTCAGCCGGCGGGATGTCGGGGAGTTCCACTATTTCGAGCCGCGCGCCGTGCTCAAGGAGACCTTGCGGTTGTTGCGCTCCACCATTCCCGCCACGGTGGAGATCACCTCCGTGATCGATCCCCATGCGCATGCCATCTTCGGGGATCCGGTCGGGTTTCAACAGGTGGTGATGAATCTTTGCACCAATGCCTTGCATGCCATGAATGGCCGACCCGCACCCCGGATGGAGGTGCGCATCGAGCCGGAGCACCTGGACATGACACGTGCCGTGCAGCTCAATGTGGCGGCGGGGGAGTACGCATGCCTGACGGTGAGCGACAACGGCTGCGGCATCCCGGAGGAGATTCGGGCGCGGATCTTTGATCCTTTTTTCACCACCAAGGCATCCGGCGTGGGCACCGGATTGGGCCTGGCCATGGTGCAGACCTACGCCCACGATGCCAGAGGGGGCGTGGAGGTGCAAAGCACGCCGGATGGCGGCACGCTCTTTCGGGTCTATTTCCCCATGGCCAGGACGATGACTGGCGAAATGACGCAATCGGAGTCGCGCCGCGAGGCCCGCACGGGACGCGGGCGGGTATTGCTCATCGACGACGAACCCCAGGTGGTCAAGGTGACCGCGCGCATGCTGGAGCTGATCGGGTTCGAGGTGGAGGCTCAGGAGGATCCCGAGTTGGCCTTGCAGCGGCTGGCGCGGGAGCCTGCGGTCTATGTCGCCCTGTTGACGGATCGCTCCATGCCCGCGATGAGCGGCGAGGAGGTGGGACGCCGGGCGCATGCCTTGCGCGGCGACCTGCCGGTTTTCTTGTGCAGCGGGTTCATCGATGCGGCCATGCTCAACCAGGAAAGGTTGGCCTGGTTGACGGGCACGCTCAAGAAGCCCTTTTCCATCTCCGAGTTGGAGAAGGCGCTGGCTGGCGTCGCGCCGCGCGCCGGATGAGGTGTCAGACGGGGTTGCTTTCTGCCTGACGGGATCCGCTCAGCAGGTCGTGCAGGGTTTGGGTTTGTTTTCTGGCCGTGTCGCATGCCGCAAGCAGCGCTTGCAACTCTGCGGCATAGGGGGCGTCGGTCGGGGCCAAGGTGGCGATCACGTCGCTGGCGCCGCGGATCACGGCCAGGAGATTGTTGAGATCGTGGGTGGCCTGCCGGAGGCGTTGCCGGTCGGGCAGTTCCGACGGGGGGGCCGGGCGCTGGCGCAGCAGGTGATGCCGCAATCTGGATCGCAGGAGATCGGGCCACAGGTATCCTGGAAGATACTCCAGACCGGCTTGGGCCAAGGTGCATTGCCGGGACGGTTCGGTTTCCGGGTGGCCCAGGACGATCAGAGGGATCTCCCCCGTGGCCAGTTCCATGCGGATCCGTTCCGGGGCGAGCGGTTGCTGTGCCGCGATCCACGCCTCTCCCAGCAGGATCAAACCGGGCATGCGGACGAGTTTTTCCGTCAGGTTTTCCATCTCGTCCTCGCCTGTGGCAACCAGAACGAATGGCAACTCCTCCTGCCACTCCCGCAACCTGGAGATGGCGGCGGATGGCAGAAAAACGGCCAGGACGATTTCCCGATCAGAACTCATAGAGACGTTCCATGGTCGCGACATTGAACGTTGCGGGGCAGCGGGAAAGAAATGCGAGGCTGGCCATCGGTATGCGGCACTGGCCGAGAGGAATACCGTGTTGCAGAACAAGGCCATGCTGGATGGTCTGCCAGGGATTCCCGAAGACCGTCTCGAAGAAAGCGTCCGGAATCGGCAACTGGAGCACCGTGATTCCGGCGAGGCGCCGCCGTCCGTTTCCAGACGGCGGCGGTCATGCAATGGCTTACAAGGCGATCACGTTGGCAGCCTGATCACCCTTTTGGCCCTTGGTGATGTCAAACTCCACCCGTTGCCCCTCGGCAAGCGTCTTGAAGCCACTCATCGAAATCGCGGTGTGGTGGACGAATGCGTCACCTTTGCCATTATCACGCTCAATGAAGCCAAAGCCCTTGCTGTCATTGAACCATTTCACTTTTCCTGTTTCACGACCTGCCATTCTCTTCTGATCCTTTTGCTAAACGTTTACGGGGGAAATAAGCACTTTTTTGCAATCAAACAGCGCTCAAAATAATGACAAACCATCAAATTTGCTGCGGACTGACCCGGTTGAACGGTTCATGGGCAGGCAGGCACAAGAGGCACCCTTTATTTTAAACAATGCCCCATGATACACCAGACAATACAGAATTTGCAAAGGCTTTTTGCACCTTGTCGCACTTTTTGTTTGCACACCAAACCGATCATTTCATGAACCGCCAGAGTGAAAGCTTGCGGGTCTGATTTCGGAACAGGGTCACGAAACCCAGTTTGGCCAGCGTTTGACCATGCTGATCGTTGGCATAGGCAATACAGGAACCATCGCTTTGAATGCGCTCCATGTTGTTGCGCAAAAAATGCTCCAATACGATGGCATCGAACGGGTTGAACAGGAAAATCAGACTGGTTCCAGTCGGCAAACGAACCGTGGCGGCATCGGCATGCAGGAAGGCAATCCTGGCACCGCCCGAACGGGCGGAGAGTTTTTGGTGATTCTGTGCGGCAATATCGAGCAGCGCCCGGGAGAATTCGATGCCGAGGATGCTGGGAAACCGTGCATGCAAGGCCGCATAAAAGCATGCCTTGCCCTTGCCGGAGCCAATGTCGATGAAGTGCTCGAAGGTCACGCCGGTTTTGTGTGCCTCGGCAAACAGTTCCCGAAGGTTGCGACACCAGACGGCATGATAGGCCGTGGCATGGGCAAGGGATGCGCTGTCCACCTGCAGCAGGCGCTCTTGCGGAATCACTCCGCCCAGATCGAACCCGTGACGCCATGCGAACAGCGCATCTTCCCAGTCATAGAGTGTGCGCAAGAGCCTTTCACGGTCCATGTGGAGCATTCCTCTGTTGGTCAATGGTACTGATGCGGCGTGCAAGCTGCGTCTTTTCAGGCCCGGCGACGCCAGATTCCGCGCTTTCACATGACATGTCAAGGTGTTCTGCAAGGTCTACAACACCCCGGACCGGAACAGAAAGATCAGGTCGGACAACACCATCACCCGCCCGGCCTCCACCCCGGCGGCCAGGAGCAGGCGCTGGACGGACTCGCTCTCCACGACATAGACGCTCCCCTCCCAGTCCGCAGCCGCCAGCGCCGCAACCGGATCCCACACCGTGACCGGCAGGGAGGCATCACAGGCCAGCAACGCCTCCCGCACCGGGTCCGGTTCGGCCAGGCCACACAACACCAGCCGCCGGGCATCGGTGAACAATGCGAAAATCTCCCCCACGGCCTGCATCACCGCCGCGCCGACCGCAGCCAGCGCCCAGGCGCGCAACTGGTCCTTTCTTTGCGCGTCCTCTTCCCACAAAATCAAACGCCGCAGCGTCTCCACCAGGGCGATGCGGTCCCCCGCCCCCTGGGCAACGCGGGCGTTGTCCTCCAGAACGGCAACCGCCGAAGCGTTGACCATGTTCAAAAAAACCGGCTTGCTCGCCTCCGTCATCCCCTCCCCCCCGATGTGGGACAAGGCCAAAGCCGCTGCCACATCCAGGGCGCCCCTCCACCCCTCCGGGTCCACGACCGCCCGGCAGGCCCCGATCACCCGGTAACAACTCCCAGGATGCAAACGGACCTTGCCTTGCGCCAACACCTGAAAATGGACGATGAAGGGGGCATGGTGGCCCGGCAGCCCGCACAACACCCTGCAAAAGGCCTCCCGGCGCAAGATCCCCCGCGCCAAATCCAGACGCCAATGCACCATGGCATTGAACAACTCGACCGCCTCCGCCGCGCCGAACAGCCACCCCTCTTCCAGACCAGCCACCCCATGGCTGGCGAGGATCTCCCCATGCCGGTCCAGATGGGCAAGTTCGGCCATGAGCGCCTCCGGCATCAACCGGTCCCCCACCCCCATCCGTACCACATATCTCCCCCGGGCCGCCTGCATCGCGACCAGTTCGCATCGCCAGGCCTCCTCGCCAGGGGGCCGACGCAGATACCGGAAACCGGGCAACCCGGCCCCCCTCTCCCTTGCCACCCCCTCGACCCCCGCGTCCTGACCGGCATCGACCACCAGGATCTCCAGCCCTGCGCCATGGGCCACGCTCCAGGCCAGATGGTCCAGCAGGGCGGCGAACTCGCCGGCATCCCCGTCCACCACGACGCCAATGCTCAAGCGACAAGAGGCGCCCGACGCCCGCATGCCCCACTCCGGCAAACCGTTGATCCGGAACAAAGAGTACCATTCCGACCACAGAAAAACCCGCGCCGCGTCGATGCCCAGACCAAGCAGGACCTCGCGCGCCCCCTCGTGATCGGTCAGATAGAGCGACTCCCGCCAGTCCGCTGCCGCCGTGATTCCGGCCAGGTCCGCGCTGACCACCGACACGTCGGCATCCATGTGGGCAAACCCCTGGCGCACCAGTTCCGGATCGACCATCCCGAACAACACCAGCCTGGGCGCCCCGGGCATGGCATGCAGCATGGCCGCCATCGCCTCGAACACCGTGCCCAGCAGCAGCCTGGCCTCCTCCTGCCCGATCACCTCCAAAACCGCCTCGGAGTCCGGATACCAAAACCGCAAGCGCCGCATCGCCAGGGAGGCGACGATGAAACGCCTCATGCCCTGCCCCACCCGCAACAAGGCGCTGATCCGCCCCAGAACGAAATCGTTGATCGTGCTCATCACCACGTTCCGGTTGTCGGCATGCAAACCGCTCTGGCCACTGCCCGCCAATGCCATGGCGGCGGCAAACTCCATGCCGCCCCGGTAACGATCCAAATGCGTGAAAAGTTGCTTGCACCCCTCATGATCCGGATTGCGATCGGTTGCGCTCAGGGGGGATTCGATCACCACACGAAAAAAGGGCTGCGGCTGAAACCGGACCCGACCGTATTCCAACAGATGAAACAGCAGAACCGGGTTGACGTACAACGTATGCGGCTCGAACTGCACCCGCGTATAGATGGCGGTGCGATTGATCGACCATTCGGCAATCACCCGATGGTGCATCATGAAGTTGAACAGGGTCGCCCCTTCCGAGCGGTCGAAGGTCACCGCCTCCTCCAGGGTGAAGACCCGCCCCCTGCTGGCGTTCTCCGTGGTGCTCCACATCTCTGCCGGGGCATAACTGACAATGATGTCGTCATGACGCTCCAGATACGCCAGTTCCTCCAGCACCACCTCCGGTACCAGACGGTCGTCATCCCCCATCCACAAACAGAATTTGCCCCGCGCGCGCCGCATGACCGCCTGTCCGTTCCGGTTGGAACCGATGTTGCGACGCTGCCGGATGTAGCGGAAACAGGTAAAGAAGCCGCCCTTCTCCAACACCACCCGTGGGGTATCGTCCTCCGAGGCGTTGTCGCACACGATCACCTCGATGGTGCGGTCGCACGCCTCGACCCAGGCGAGATGGTCGAGGGTTGCGGCCAGTTGATGACAGCGGTTGTAAGTCGGTATACAGATGCTCAGCAGGATGCCGGAAGAGGATGGCTCCGCGCCTGCCAGCGCCCCGTGCGAACGCATGACCGCCAGAATGGCCCGCATCCCGCCCCGCTCCGCCCCGCCCGGCCACTGCGCCAGAAAGGAGCGCATCAGCCCCGGCACCCCCTCCGCATCCCCGCAGGCGCGCAGCCCCGCCATGCCCCTGGCGTATTCCCCGTCCACCCGGAACACCAGGCCACCGACGGCCAGCACCAGAAAGACGACCGGGGGAGTCAGGCCGCCATTGGCCAGCAGCATGGCGAGCAGAAAGGCCGGTCGCAGCCTCCCTGCCCGAAAAAACGTCGCCATGGCCATCACCATCCCGTCCGCCCCTGGCGAACGGGTCTGGGCACAGGCGATCAACTCGTCCACCTGGTCTTGTTCGTCCAGCCGTTCGAGGGCGGCGAGATACTCCCCCATGGACGAATTCATGCGGGAGGCGCTCCTCCGAACAAAAAGCCGGCCAGCCGCTCGGCCATGGTGGCGTAATTTCTGGCATGCATGACGATCTCGCGTCCGGTGCGACCCATGGCATGACAGGTGGCGGGGGGGGTGTCGAGGGCCTCTTCCAGGGCGCGACGGATATCCGCAGGCGCAAACCGGGCAAACCAGCCGCACCGGTCAGGGCCGAACAGGTTGAGGCACTCCGGCAGCAAAGACATCACCACGGGAACGCCCATGGCATAGTATTCCATCAGCTTCAAAGGGGAGGAGACCTGGTAGAGGGCATTGGGCGGGATGAGGCACAAGGCGATGGGATAGCCGCGCATCACCTCATAGAGCGCATCGCGGGGGATGGCGGGATGGACCGTGACCCGCGCCTGATGACGGGACATGACGTTACCCACCAGTTGACGGGAAAACGTCTCCTGGGCGGTGTGGATGTCCAGATGCCAATCCGCGCGCTCCAGCAGGTCGAACCCCTGCAGAACCACATCCATGCGCCGCTGTTCATCCATGGTGCCCACATAAAGAAACCGGCGCGGCTGCGCGTGGATGGGATAGGCGGCAGGCGCAGGCAAGGTGGAAAAATCCACGCCGCTGTGAATCGGCAGCACCGGCAGCCCTTTCGGCAGTCCGAGCATGGCAGGCAGCCGCTCGGAGATCGCAAGGATGCCGTCCGTGCAGGCCAACAGCCGCAATTGCAGATAATGGCGCACCCGCCAGTTGAGCCATTTGCGCGCCTTGGCGAGGCCGAATCCCGGCTGGGCGAAATAGTGCCGGTAGGTGTGGGGAAAAGAGTAGTGAAAAAAAACCTTGAACCCGTAACGGGGGCGATGGCGCAAGGCGTTGCGGCACACCGGAAAGATGTTGCGGACGATCACGCAGGCAATGGTGGACAGGGGAAAGAGGGTGGACAACTCCTCCAGCATGCGCCCCCGGCGGCGATAGGGGATCACCACCCGGCGCTCTCCCAGCCAGGCGGTACGCTCGGCCTGCCGGTCGTAGTAGACCACCAGGACCGGCACATGCCGGTGCAGATGCCGGTGGAAGAGCGACTCCACCGAGGCGTGGTTGGAGCCGACCACCTGATCGGAGTAGTAGACCACCAGTCTGGAATCGGGCGCGTTCATGACTGGTCAGCATAGCACGCCTTGGCAGCGTTCCACAAACCCGGTCGCAAGCCGTCTTGACATTAACGATATTTACCGCCATGCTGCCCAAAGCCAGGTCGTCATCCCAAACCCAAGGAGCAGCCATGTCCATTTTCATCATCGCGGAAGCCGGCATCAACCACAACGGCGATATCGAGATCGCCAAGAAGCTGATCGATGCCGCCGCCTCCTCTGGCGCGGACGCCATCAAGTTCCAGAAACGGACTCTGGACGTGGTCTACACCAAAGAACTGCTGGATTCCCCGCGGGAAAGCCCCTGGGGCACCACGCAGCGGCAACAGAAAGCCGGCCTGGAGTTCGGCCTGGAGGCGTTTCAGGAGATCGACCGCCACTGCAAACAGGTGGGCATCGAGTGGTTCGCCTCGGCCTGGGATGTGGAGGCGCAGCGGTTTTTGCAACAGTTCGATTTCCGGCACAACAAGGTCGCCTCGGCCATGTTGACCCACGAGCCATACCTGAACATGGTGGCCGAGGAGAAAAAACCCACCTTCATCTCCACCGGGATGTCCACCCTGGAGGAGATCGAACATGTGGTGCAACTGTTTCGCAAAAAGGATTGTCCCTTCGAATTGATGCATTGCAACGCCACCTACCCCATGGCAGAGACCGATGCCAATCTGCGGGTGATCACCACCCTGAAGAAACTCTTCAGTTGTCCGGTGGGCTACAGCGGTCACGAGGTGGGTTTGACCATATCGGTGGCGGCGGCGGCGCTGGGGGCCACCTCCATCGAGCGTCACCTCACCCTGGATCGGGCCATGTACGGATCGGATCAGGCGGCCTCCGTGGAGGTGGTCGGCTTCGTGCGTCTGGTGCGCATGATCCGGGCGGTGGAGGCGGCGATGGGTGACGGGGTGAAGCGGTTGGGCGACAAGGAACGGGCGGTGCGCGCCAAGCTGGCCCCGTGGTCGTTGGATCCCACCCTCGACCACCCGAACAATCCGTTCCGCGTGGCATCATGAACGGGGGGTTGCGCGAACGGGTGGTGCTGCTGACCGGTGCCACGGGGGGGCTGGGTCGTGCCTTCGCCATGTGTCTGGCCGATGCCGGATGCCGTCTGTTTCTGACCGGTCGGCATGCCGACCCCCTGGCCCTGATGAGCCGCTCCCTGCCGGAGAGCGCCTGGCTGGCGGCGGATCTTGCCGCGCCCGACGCCTGCGAGGCGATCATGGCCGAGGCGGAACGGGTCTTCGGACGGGTGGACGTGCTGATCAACAACGCGGGGATCTTTCCGGTAGGTCCGTTCGTGGAGAGCGACCCGGAGTTGTACGAAACCTGTTTTGCCGTCAACGTGCGGGCGCCGATCCGGCTTTCCCGTCTGGTGTTGCCGGGGATGGTGGCGCGGGGTTGGGGACGCCTGGTGCACATCGGTTCGTCGTCGGCCTACGCGGGGTTTCGCAACACGGCCCTCTATTGCGCCTCCAAGCATGCCCTGCTGGGGTTTTCCCGCTCGTTGCACGATGAACTGCGGGAGAGCGGCGTGCGCAGCATCTGCCTCTCCCCCGGCTCCCTGCAAACCCCCATGGGGCGGCAGGTGCCGGGGCAGGATTTTTCCACGTTCATCGATCCTGCCGAGGTGGCCGAATATCTGCTGTTCCTGCTCTCCGGGAGCGGCAACATGGTCTCCGAAGAGGTGCGTTTGAATCGGGTGGTGATTCGATGAGTTATCTGGAATCCCTGTTTTCGCTGCACGGCATGGGGGCGGTGGTGACCGGCGCGGCGCGTGGCAACGGGTTGGCCATGGCCGAGGCGCTGTTGCGGGCCGGGGCCGCCACGCTGCTGGTGGACCGTCTGGAGACGGAGTTGCAGGCGAGTGTCGCCGCATTGCGGGCCGAAGGGCTGGCCGCATCCGGCCTGGCCGCCGACATCACCCAGGCCGACTTCCCGGAACAACTGGTCCGGGAGGCAACGACCGGCCTGGGAAGGATCGACGTGCTGATCAACAATGCCGGGGTGACCTTTTCCCATCCGGTTCTGGAGTATCCCGAGGAGGCGTGGGACACCACCTATCGCATCAATCTCAAGGCGCCGTTTCGCATTGCCCAGGCCGTGGCAGGCCACATGCGGGAGCGGGGTTCCGGGAGCATCATCAACATCACCAGTCTGAACGCCGAGTTGGCCTTTCCGGACAATCCCGCCTACGTGGCCTGCAAGGGCGGATTGAAACAATTGGGAAAATCACTGGCCATGGATCTGGGTCCATTCGGGATTCGGGTAAACAACGTGGGACCGGGTTATTTTCACACCGACATGACCCGGAAGAGTTACGCCGATCCCGAACGCAACCGGCAGCGCCGCGAGCGGACGGTTCTGGGCCGCTGGGGTGAACCGCGCGATCTGGCCGGGGTGATCGTCTTTCTCGCATCCCCCGCCTCGGCCTACATCACCGGCCAGGATTTCTACGTGGATGGCGGCTGGCTGATCAAGGGATTGTAAGGGCCACATCCTGGAGCACCCACTGATGGGCAAGAGCATGAGCAGTCGGGAAATGATGGAAATCAGACATTATCCAGCAATCCTGTACCGTGGATCCGCAGGGATCTGGGTTGGATTCCCGGATATTCCGGGGTGTGTCAGTTTTGGCCAAACGGCTCAACATGCGGCAATGCAGGCCGAAGAGGCCCTTGCCGGACATGTCGCCCTCATGATCCGTGACGGCGATCCCTTGCCGGAACCAACCCCATTGGAACGCCTGGACGAGGTTGCCCCTGATCCAGAAGACTCCGCAGAGGTTGGACGTTGCCTGGTGCGAGTCGAGATCCCGACACGTTTGATCCGGATCAACCTGTCCATGGCGGAAAACCTGGTCACCCGGATTGACCAGGCGGCCAGGGAGATCGGCATGAGCCGATCCGGTTATCTGGCCGAAGCCGCACGGCGCATGTTGGTTGCTGGTTAAATCGATGCTCTTTCACGTATAAACCATCCAGAACCGGATCGGGTCGTCATCAACATGAAAATTCTCGCCATCATCCCGGCTCGTGGGGGTTCCAAAGGCATCCCCAGGAAAAATCTCGCCCTGCTGGGCGGAAAACCCCTGCTGGTCCACAGCATCGAACATTGCCAGCAGGTCGCGGCCATCCACAGGATCGTCGTCTCCACGGACGATGCGGAAATCGGCCAGGTGGCCCAACAACACGGTGCGGAGGTGGTGTGGCGACCGACGGAAATCAGCGGTGACGCGGCCTCCTCGGAATCGGCCCTGCGCCACGTATTGGATACCCTGACCGCCAATGAAGGGTATGCCCCGGATCTGGTCGTCTTCCTGCAAGCCACCTCGCCCCTGCGCCAACCCAGCGACCTGCAAAACGCCATCGACCTGTTGATCCGGGAAAACGCCGACTCGGCCTTCTCCTACTGCAAGATGCACGGCAAACTCTGGCACCGCACACAGGGCCTCCTCGATTCGGTCTCCTACGACTACCGCAACCGCCAACCCAGACAACACATGCCGGAAGAACTCCTGGAAAACGGCTCCTTCTTTCTCTTCAAACCCTGGGTGCTCCGGCAGCATGACAACCGCCTCGGCGGCAAGATCGTGGCTGCGGAAATGCCATACGCCGACTCCCTGGACGTGGACGAACCCCCGGACCTGCTGTTGGCCGAACGGCTGCTGGCCACCCGCACGCCATCATGAAACCCCTCCGGCTCTGGCATCTGCTGCGCAACTACGTGGAGACAGACAACGCCCTGCCCGTCATCCACGCCATCGCCAACCACCTGCCCCACATCGAACAGAAAATCCTGCTCCTGCATCCCAACCGGGAACCGGTGCAAACCCCGATATTGCAACACCTGCTGGCCGGCATCCCGGTGCTGCTCCCCCACGAGTTTCTCAATGGCCCTCCCTGGGGACGCCTCGTCACCTCCCTGCTCGCCGCAGCCAACGTCCGCAAGAAGGACTACCTGCGCATCGTCCTGGGCCACTTCGCCTTCCAGGAGGAGGCCATGTCACGGTGCGACATCCTCCACCTGACGGCAAATACCCTGTCCGCCGCCTTTCACGACTCCGGCGACCTGCCGGGCAAACTCTCCCCCCTGCTCACCCGGCCCGCAATCCGCCGCCTGCTCTCCACCGAAACCTTCGACCAGTTCCACGAGGTGGACGAGTTCCTCGATTGCAGCGCGGAATTGACCGTCCACGCGGATTTTTTCCTGAGCCGGGGCGACTGGAACAAGCTCCATGCCCCCATCCCCCGCGACCGCACCCTGGCCATCGGCGCGCCGCGCTATTCCGGCTACTGGACCCGCCATCTCGACCGGTTGCCCCTCCCGCGCCCCCAATTGCGGGGAGCTGCGCAGGGTCCGGTGCTGCTCTTCCTGCCCTCCAAGGGGAGCAACGCCTCCTTCCCCGGCCTGGACCTGAGCGCAGACGACCGCTTTGTCTTCGGCCTGCTGGACCGCCACCCCACCCTGCGCCTGATCGTCAAGCCCCACCCCAAGACCAGGGGCCGCTACCGCCATTTTCACCAGTTGACCCCCCACGGCGACCGGGTGACCCTCTTCCAGAGCGAAACCGATTCGGCGCTGCTGGCCAGCTCGAGCGACGCCATGGTCACCTCCTGCACCACCTTCGTGCCCCATTTGCTCTGGCTGCAAAAGCCGGTCATCCTGCTGGACGAATGGACGGCCCGCTATGGCTGTTCGCTGATGTACAGCCCCTTCTGCCACAAACGGGAAGAGACGGACGACCTGCTTGGCCGCATGGCAAACGGTGAAAACATCTTGCCAAAGGCCGGCGAGGCAGAACTGGCCGGGATCTTCCAAACCGGCATGACGGAAGGCTACGAGGCGATGGTGGTGGAAAAGCTGCGTCAGGCGTTTCTACCCGGATTTTCCAATTATGGATCATGATTGGGACGCATTAATTTACGACACAGTTATTAAGACAGCATATATAACATATTTTTTTCTTGCTTAAAAAAGTCAAATAATTACAGCATCTTAAGCATATAATGAAATATAACAAGAATTTATCAATTTTTCTCTTGACATCAATGAAAATTTTTTGCAATCTTTACTTATTCATACCCGCTATTGATTGATCAGTTGCAGTGGAGAACTATATGCTTACAAACAGATTACAACTAGCACTCGAACTGATAAAACCAACTGACTGGAAGATCTTTGAAAAACTTTCTTCTTCGTTTCTGGCTTCAGAATTTGAAAATTTAAGAACAACAGCATCATTATCAGGTGATGCTGGCAGAGACGCTGAACTTTTTCTAGTAGACAACGAACCAAACATAATGCTTCAGTATTCTTTGCAAAAAGAATGGGAACAAAAAATCAAATCATCAGCAAAACAAATTAACGAGAATTTTCCAAACACAACATTTTTAATTTATGTTAGCAACCAAGAGATAGGAGCTTTGGGTGATAATATTAAAAATTTTTTAAGAAAGAAATATTGTTTAACTTTAGATATTAGAGATAGAAATTGGTTTATCGAAAGATGCGCCACAGACAAAACTCGACAAAATGCATCAGAAGAATTTTCACAAATCATTGTAGATCCTTATTTATCATCAAAAGGCATCAAATCTCATGTTCCTTCGGAACTGTCATCGCCAGAGGCTGTCGCCGCCGTCACTTTATTAGGTCTTCAATGGCAAGATGATGTACGCGAAAAAGGATTGACAAAACTTGCTTTTGAAGCCCTGGTTCACTCTGTTTTGTCGAACACTGACACCAACAACAGAATACCCCGCAATACAATACACTCAACCATTTATCAACTACTACCAGACCATGCACATAATGATGTAAAAATCTTAATTGACGCTGCTTTAAAAAGACTTACAAAAAAATCCATAAAACACTGGCAAAAAGAAGATGAATTTTGTTTATCACACGAAGAAAAATTAAAATTAATTGACTATGAAGCAAAATTAGCATTATTAGAAGCAAGTTTAATCAAAGCCATTGAAGAAATATGCGATCAGGTATTATTATCTTATAATATAACAAAATACAAAAATGAGTTTATTATATGCTTGAGAAAAACAACAGAATCAGTCATGTTTAACCGTAGTCAAACTTTTGCAATGGAAGTAAAAAAAGGGTCATTAGTAACATTGGCAGATTCTGACTTTCAATCAATTATTTTTTCTCAAATTTTAAGCTCAAATTTACCAAAAATTCCTAATATTGATTGGACTCAACCAATAAGAAGAGGCGTTAGATCCATATTACTTAGTAACAACCCAACAATTCAAACATATATGCGATCAAAAGCTGACGCTTACACATTAATGGCTTTTTTGCGTCAAACCCCTGACGTCCAAAGCGCCGTCAATAAAATGTTTTCAGATGGTGAGATTTGGCTCGACACAACAATTATATTACCACTCATTGCTGAAACTCTTGATAATAATAGCCTGCCTGGACATTTTACACGTATGATTTCTGCGGCCAACAAAATTGGTCTCGAATTATTCGTAACCGATGGAGTGATAGAAGAAACAGAACGACACATGAATCGCTCACTAAGATGCGCACGAAGCCTAAACAACAATTGGAGCGGACAATTTCCTTATCTGTTTGATCGCTTTATTCAACATGGGAATAGCACATCTTCTTTTGCAAGCTGGTTAGATAATTTTAGAGGTGAATCCCGCCCAGAACAGGATATTTCAGAATATCTTAAAGATAAATTTAATATCAAGACATTAAATTTAGAATTTGACTCAAACGATGAAAAAATTTCAGAAATACGTAATGCGCTACAATTGATATGGCGTGAAAGATACAAAAAACGCCAAGAACGCTACGGAGTTGTCATTGATGACACAACAATTGATAAACTTGTGTCTCATGATATTGAATGTTACTGCGGCGTAATATTACGTCGCAACAACAGAAAAACCTCTCCTTTTGGATATAGCGCATGGTGGCTAACTGTTGACAAACATACCTTCAACTTAAAAGACAAATTAAGCAAATCAATCAAAGGAAATCCGCCTGATTCGCCAGTTATTAGCGCTGATTTTATGGTTAACTATCTTGTGTTTTGCCCTAATCGCAACAAAATTGACAAATCACAAGAATCACACTTACCCTTATTAATGCATCTTGGAGATAGCGGGAATTATACAGCTGAAATTCTTGCAACTGCCGACAAGATCAGAGAAGAACTTAAAGGCAAAGATGAATTAATTATAAAACGAAATATAAGAGATTATCTTGATCGCGCCAAAGGACATATTGGACCAATTGCTAACGCAGGAATGGATGATGATATTGATTATTTATTTGAATACTAAAAATTACTTATAGCAATTTCAATAATCAACAAGGATGCCCGCGATACGCTCCGAGGCAAGGCCATCCCCGAAGGGATTGGCCACCGAGGCCATCCGGTGATACTCGGTCGCATCACGCAGCAGGGTCAATACCGCCGCGATCATCCGGTCGGGATCGGTGCCGACCAGACGGGCCGTGCCGGCGGCCACCGCCTCCGGACGTTCGGTCACCTCCCGCATCACCAGGGTGGGCTTGCCGAATGAGGGGGCCTCCTCCTGCACCCCGCCGGAGTCGGTCAACACCAGGGTACTGCGATCCAATAGCGCCACGAAAGCAAGGTAATCCACCGGCGGAATCAGGCGGATATTGTCGATTCCTCCCAGGCGCTCCGTGACCGGTCCGATCACGTTGGGGTTGAGATGCACCGGATAGACGATCGACAGCTCCGGCTCCTCGCGGGCGATGGTGGCCAATGCCCGGCAGATATCGACAAACCCCTGGCCGAAATTTTCCCTGCGGTGTCCGGTCACCAGCAGCAGCCGCCGCGACGAGGCCAGGATGTCGGCCAACTCCGGCCCGAACCGGGTCAACCGCTCCGCATGGCTGACCGGCAGACGGTCGCGAACGTGCAGCAACGCATCGATTACCGTGTTGCCGGTGACATGGATGCGACCCTCCGGGATCCCCTCGCGCAGCAGATTCTCCCTGGCCCCGGACGTGGGAGCGAAGTGGAGCGCGGCCAGACGACCGGTCAACTGCCGGTTGGCCTCTTCCGGAAAAGGACGGGTCAGATCGAAGGTGCGCAACCCCGCCTCCACGTGTCCCACCGGCACGCGGGCGTAAAAGGCAGCCAGGGCCGCGACAAAGGTGGTGGTGGTGTCGCCATGCACCAGCACCAGATCGGGCCGCTCCTGACGCAACACCCCATCGAGGGCGGTCAGGATGCGCGCGGTCAGCCCCGGCAGCTCCTGGCCCGGAGCCATGAGGTCGAGATCGTGATCCGGACGGATGGCAAACAGCGCCAACACCTGATCCAGCATCCCCCGATGCTGGGCCGTGACGCAACAGCGGATTTGCATGCCGGCAATGCGGGCTGCCGCCATCATTACCGGGGCCATCTTGATCGCCTCCGGACGGGTTCCAAAAATAAACATTATCTTTTTCATGACACCCCCCTCTCCGCCAGCAGCCCGGCGAACAACTCCCGATAACGCGCGGTGGTGCTGGCCACACTGAATTGCCGGACATAGGCGTCATCCGGGTTTTGGCTGGCATGCTGAAAAACCAGCTCCTCCAGGGCAGCGACGAGTCGGTCGGTGGCATGGTGCGGCAGGGCGATGCCACCGGCGCGGGTCACCACCTCCCAGGTCGGGCTGTCGGGAGGGGTGAGGGCGAGAATGGGACGCCGCGCACCCAGATAGTCGATCAACTTGGAAGGCAGAAACGGACTGTCGGGCAGGTCCACATCCAGGGCCAACAAGCCATCGGAGTCGGCCATGTGGTCCAGACTGGCCTGATAATCCACGGTGGGCAGGATTTCCACCATCCGCTCCAAACCGTATTGCGCGATCAGGGCGTTCAGCCTCTCTTGCGAAAACCCGGAATAGGGATTGACCCCGCCGACCAGCCGCAACACAAAAGCCTGCTCGAATTCCGGTCGTTTGGCCCGCAATGCGGCCATGGCCTGAAACAGCCTTTCCGGATGACGGGCCGGATAGAACACCCCGACATGACTGAGAACGAATCGCCCATTGGCGGGCCGCGTGGTCCGGTGCAAGGCGGGGTCGTAACAGTGCGGAATCACCACCGCCTTGGCTTGCCAGTCGTCCGGATATTTTCCCATGACAAGACGGCGCAGCGGGTCGTTGACGAAAACCACCCGGTCGCTTTGCGCCACCACCTCCCGCTCCCTGGCCAGCAGGATCCGCTGCTGACGCGCGGAGATCTCCTTGAGGGGGGAGTCGGCGTATGGATCGCTGAAGTGGGAGATGCATGGCACCCCCAACTCCCGCTTGAGCGCGATGCCGAGAAAATTGCTTTCCATGGGGTTGGCGAAGGAAAAGATCAACGGCAGACCGTGCGCACGGATGGTTTGGGCGGCAATCCGACGAATGCGCTCCCGGTAGCGGCGCTCCTGCCAGTTTCCCCAAACTCGCAACAGCTTGGCCAAACGGTCACGCTGGAACACGGGAATGGTCGTCACAGGGGCATCGACCGCCCATGCGCCATGATTTTCGTAAGTCAAAAGCACGGGTTCCATCCCCTGGCGCCGCCATTCGGGGATCATCTTGCCGATCAGGATGGCCTGCGGGCGGGGTTGCGGCGGGGTCCAGAAGCAAAGACACAAGAGTTTCATGGGCGCAGGATCGCTGGAGTGGCAGGGGGGATGGCATACGGTTTACGGAATTGGTCGAGAGTTTGGAAGGAAAAACCGTGCGCGTGGGCCGCGCGGACGGTTTTCTCCCACCACCCTTGCATGCCGACGGCCTGGGAAGGGTCGCAATAGAGGTTGCAGACCCAGGCCGGTTTCCGCACGGCATATTCGAGCATGCGCATGAACTCCGCATGATACTCCTGGAAGCTCTTTGCAGGCTTGGCGCGATGGTCGAAACCATGGCTGAAGGTATCCAGGATGGCGGTCGGTTTGCAAAACGAGGGAGAGATGGGGAGTTCCAGCAAACCCTCTTGCGCCGGGTAGAGGGGTCCATGACGGATGGCCATGCGCGGCAGGGTGGAACTGGAGTAGGCGATGCCCAGGGGCGGCAGACGGGAATGGACCCGGTGGAGTTCCTCCGGGGTATTGCTGTGGCCGAAGTGGGGAATGCGAAAACCGGCAGGGGGCGCGCCGGTCAGAGACGCCACGGCGTCACGGCTCCTGGTGATCTCCTCGTCCAGTTGCGCGTCGGTCAGGTTGTGATAATAAAGCGTGCTGAGATATTGGCCATCGCGGATGGCCGAGTGCTGCCGCCAGCCATGCCCCATGAGTTCGTGGCCGTCCTGATGCAATTGGCGGAAAAAGGCCGGATCCCGTTGCAGGATCTCGCCGGGCGCGGCGATGGCCACCCGAATGGCCAGTTCGTCCAGCAAAGGGAGCAAGGAGCGCAGGGCCGGAAGATCCTCGGGGTTGTCGCAGTCGAAGGAGAGCAGATAGATGTGCCGGGTTTTGCCATTGGCGAGCAACTCGCGACAGAGTCGCGCGTAGCGGCGACGGGCCAGGCCCGGAAAACGGCGATAGAGCATCTGGCGCATGACGATTCATTCCTTCCGGGGCGTTCGACACCGTTTGGCCACCTGATCGGTGATGAACAACCGGGTCATCACCTCGCGCAACACGGGATCGGTGATGGGGGCGGTCAGGGTAACGGCGCGTTCGCGCTCCCCTGGCAGCGGCGGAGGGAGCGTTGGCACAGCGGGCTTTTCCTGGAGCCAGGGAGGAATGGTGCGCAGTGAGCCTTGCTTGAAACGTATCTCCCGCAGCGTGGTGTCCGGCGGCAGACGCGCGCGCAATTGTTCCAGAATGCCGGGGGCCAGATAGGTCAACTCCGTCAGCCAGACCGAGGAGTCCACCCGCACGGTGAGAAGTCCGTTGCGCAAGGTGACCGGTTCGGAATGACGCGCCACCCGCGCCCCGACACAACGGCTCCACTCCCGATGCAGCCCGGCCCCCTTGCTGGCGGGATGGTCCAAAAAATGGCCGGCCACGCGCTGGATCAGATCGGCCAACGGTCCCTGCGGTTCTCCATCATCCATCTGCAAGCTCCTTTCGCAAGGCGTCCGCCATCTCCAGCACCACGTCCGCCCACACCCCGCGCCGATGCTGGCGGAACAGCCGTGCCCCAGGATACCAGGGGGTGGAGGCACCGCGCCAGCCCCATCGCCAATCGGCGGTGACGTGGGTGAACAGCCAGAACGGCACCCCCAACCCGCCCGCCAGATGGGCCACGGCGGTGTCGATGGTGATCAGCAGGTCCATTTGGCTCAGGAGGGCCGCCGTGACCGCGAAATCGCTCAAATGGGAGGACCAGTCATGCACCCCCCCCCGCTCCCTGGCCAGAACCGCCTGGGGACCGAACTGCAAACTGTGAAACGCCACCCCCTCCACGGCCAGCAACGGCTCCAGATCGCCGAAACGAAAATCCCTGCGATTGTTGCCGGACCACACCAACCCCACCCGATAACCTTGCCGCACCACTCCGGGGAAAGACCCTGGCGGAACGGTCAGACAACGCGCCTCCGGGATGGTTTCCGGCCCGGTCCCCAGCACCAGGGGCAGGCTCCACATGGGAATGCAGAAATCCACCTCCGGCAATTGATGCTCCCATTCGCATGCCCAGTCCACCCCCCGCGCGGCCCGGAACAAACGGGTCAACTCCGGACGGCAGGTGACCCCCACCTCCGCCCCCAACCCCTTGAGCACGGCGGCGTAGCGGATGAACTGCAAGGCATCCCCGAACCCCTGCTCGGAAAGCATCGCGATGCGTCTGCCTGCCAGCGGCTCCCCGGCCCACACCGGGGCCGGAAAGGCCCGGGTCACCCCCCGGTAATGCCTGGCCCGCCAGCGCCATTCGTTCTCCCGCCACCCCTCGGCATAGCGACCCGCCATGAGCAGGGCGCGGCTGTAATTGAAATGAATCTCCGCATCCTCCGGGGCGATCCGCAACGCCTGCTCGTACAGGCTCAGGGCACCTTCCAGCTCGCGGTGGGCCATCAGGATCACGGCCTCGTCCCCCATCAACTCCGCATCCCCCGGACACAACGCCCGCGCGCGCCGGATTGCCAACAAGGCTTGTTGCGCATCCCCGATTTTAAGCAATAATCTGGCACGATTGGCATGAGCGCCATAATCATCCGGATGCAAGGCCAGGGCGGTCTCGAAATCCCTTAAAGCTTCCTCGTCCAATCCAAGAGCGTTTCTGCTGACCCCCAGATTATTAAAATACTCAGCAACCCCCGGCTGCAACCCGATGGCCCGCTCCAACCGCTCCACCGCCTCGGCGTGCCTGCCCTGCCGGCCCGCCGCCACCCCGGCGATGAACCAGGCGTCCGCATACTCCCCATCCTCCCCGGCCACCCGCAGCCCGATCCCCTCGGCGCGCTCGAACCGCCCTGCCGCAAGCAACGTCAATGCATGGGACAAGGCCAGCAGGTGATTGTGATCCGGACGATGCGGCATCATGCTTCTTCCTCGGCCTATCTGGAGGAGAACTCCCGCAACACCTCCAAAAGCCGCTTCTTGGCGATGGGCTTGGACAGATAATAATCACACCCGGCCTCCATGGCGTCGCTGGCAGCCTCCTGCATGGCATGTGCGGTCAGGGCGATCACCGGAACCGGCTCGACCCCGTGCTCCAACTCCCAGTCGCGGATCCGGCGGGTGGTGGCGTAGCCATCCAGGATCGGCATCTGCAAATCCATCAACACGATGTCATAGCGCTGCTGCCGGAATTTCTCCCAGGCCACCTCCCCGTTCTCCGCGAAATCCAGCCGATGGCCCCCGCTTTTCAGAAAGGCGCGCAGCAGGATCCGATTGTCCTCCGAATCCTCGGCCACCAGAATCGACAAGGAGCGCTCCCCGGCATCGCTCGCGCTGCGCTCCCGGCTCGACTGCCGCACCACGGTCACCACCGGCAGTTCCTGATCCGGCCCGGCTGCCGGCAAAACCAGCGTGAAGTCGAACACACTCCCCTTCCCCACGGTGCTCTCCACATGGATCCGGCCCCCCATATGCTCCACCAGCAGGGCACAAATCGACAACCCCAGCCCGGATCCCCCGTACTGCCGCGTCGTCGATAAATCGGCCTGCCGGAACGGCTGGAAAATGGTCTCCAGCTTGTCCTCCGGGATCCCGATTCCGGTGTCGGCGATGGCGAAACGAATCCGCCCCCCATCCATCGGGTCCACCCGCACCTCCACCTCGCCCACCAGGGTGAACTTCACCGCATTGCCCATCACATTCAACAGGATTTGCCGCAACCGGTTGGGATCCCCCACCACATGCCTCGGCAAGCCTGCGGCCAGCCGACACCCCATGCGCAACCCCCGATCCCGCGCCTGAATCGCCAGAATCTCCACCGCCCCCCGCACCACGGCATGCAAATCGAAACAGGAGCGCTCCAGATCGAATTGATTGGCCTCGATCTTGGAAAAATCCAACACATCATTCACCAAAGCCAACAACGACTCGCTCGCCTTGCGCGACATCTCCAGATACTGTCGCTGCTCCGGCGTGGCATTGGTCTCTCCCAGCAACTCGTTGACCCCCAGAATGGCGTTCAACGGTGTGCGGATTTCATGGCTCATGTGGGCCAGAAAGGTCGATTTGGCCCGATTGCCCGACTCGGCGGCATCCCTGGCCCGTTCGGCCTCCTCCCGGGCTGCCTGCAGCTCCAGGGTTCGCACCCGCACCTCCTCCTCCAGGGCGACACGATGGCGCTTCAACTCCAGATGGGTCATCACCCGCCGCTTGACGATCTCGCCGTGAAACGGCTTGGTGATGTAATCCACCCCCCCCAGGGCAAAGCCTTCCGTCTCGTCGGTCACCTGTTTCTTGGCCGACACGAAGATCACCGGGATCCCACGGGTGCGGGCATCCTCCTGCAAGCGCCGGCAGACCTCGTAACCGTTCATCTCCGGCATCATGATGTCCAGCAGGATCAGATCCGGCGTCTCGCCGGCATGGACGGCCCGCAACGCCTGCTGCCCGGACAGGGCCACCATCCGCCGGTAATCGCTCAGGATGGCCTTGAGCAGTTCCACGTTGTCCGGCTGATCATCCACGATCAGGATCCGTTCGGGCTGTCCGGTTCGGTCATCCACCGAGACCTGCGGCAAGTCGCAGCCGAAGGTCAACCGCAACTCCTCCACCAGAGCCAACGCCTCGTCGAAATGAAACCAGCCGATCTGTTTGACCAGTTCCCGCACGGTGAACGCGGCCCCGGTCTGGACAAGCAGCGCCTCCAGCTCGGGCAACCAAGGCTCCACCTCGATGGAGAAATGGACCAGTCGATCCCGCAATCCTGTCAAAAGCCAGGTCACCTGCCCCAGGTCCGGGGCCTCGATGACCCGCACCGGCTCCCGCTTTTCCGCCTCCGCACCGATCCCTGGCCGCAACCCGCGCAACACCACCCGCAGCCGATTGACAAAACTCATCAATGCCGCCTGACGCTCCACCGGATCGTCGCCCTGCAACGCCCCTTCCAGTTGGCCAGCCGCCTCGGCCAGGGTGATGGCCCCCAGATGACGCGCCGCGCTCCCCACCGCATGCACCCGCGCCACCGCCTCGGCCAGTTCGGTCTCCCCCCCGACCAGCGCCTCGGCCAGCCCGCCGAATTCTCCACAAAAACGGCTCAGCAAACGCCGATACAGGGTCTCCTTGCCCCCCACCCGCTCCAGCCCGGCCACGACATCCAACCCGGAAACCCTGGCCAACTCCTCGACGATCTCCGGCTCCTCTCCGGTGCGCAGGGCGATCCGGTTGACCAATACCCCGTACAACCGCTCGGCGCGCAACGGCAGCGACACATGATCCCGCGCCCCGGCATCCCGGCTGGCCTTCTTCTCGTCCCACCCCTCATTGGCCAGCATGGCGATGACCGGGATCTCCCGCTCCCGGGCGGTCTCGCGCAAACGGGCCAGAAGCCCGGCGCCCTCCCCGCCGGGCAGATGCCAATCCAGCAGCACCGCATGATGGGAATATCGGGCGGCCATTGCCAGCGCCTCCTTGGCCTCCCTGGCCACGTCCACCACCAGTCCCACCCGTTCCAGAAGTTCGCGGGCGATCCCCAGAGTGACCCCACTCCCCACCGCCAGCAAGACCCGCGCTGCGCCGATGCGGGTCCCGGTCTCTTCTTCGCGGCCCAAAACCCGCGCCCGCCGACGCTCCGGCTGCCCGCCACCGCCATCCTCCGCCGCGCTCAAGCCCCGCACCAAACGTGCCCTGGTGACCGGCTTGTCCAGGCAACCATCCACTCCGAACCGTTCTCCGCGGCCCGGCAGATCCTCCAGACCGAAAGGCGGCATCAGAAAGATCCGTGGCACCACCGACCCCGGGGCCAACGCATCCAGCGCGGCCCGCATCTCCACCGCCAACACCTCCCCGTCCTTGTCCGGCATCCTCCAGTCCAGCAACACGCAGGCATACGGTTGCCCCTCCGCACCATTGCCATTGGCCCGCAAGAGTTGCGTCATGGCGGCTTCCGCGCTCTCCACCGCCTCCGGCTCCAGCAGCACCTCCCGCAACTGCCCGCACAGCGCCTCGCGCACCAGGGGATTGTCGTCCACCACCAGCACTCTGGCGCCCCACATCTCTTCGGGCAAGGCCGGCCTGGCGCGGCGATTGGGTCCGTGATAGCCGACGCCCACCTCGAAGGCGAATTCGCTCCCCTCTCCAGGCCGGCTGTCAGCCCACATCCGCCCGCCCATCAAGGTGACCAGGCGCCTGCAAATGGTCAACCCCAACCCGGTCCCGCCATACTTGCGGGTGGTGGAGCCGTCGGCCTGCACAAAGGGGGCGAACAATTGCGGAATCATGGTCGGCTCCACCCCGATCCCGGTGTCGCGCACCCGGCAGGTGAGCCGCACCCCCCCATCCTCCAGCACAACGGCATCGATGACCACCGAGATGGTGCCTCTTTCCGTGAACTTCACCGCATTGCGAATCAGGTTGATCAGGACCTGCTCCAGACGGATCACATCCCCGAACAGTACGCAATCCGGCGCGTTGCCCAGAAGAAACACCAACTCGATGCGCTTGTCGGCCACCTGCTGGCTGAACAGATCCGCCAACCGCTCCATCAAGGGCTGGAGATCGAACGGCACCGGATCCAGCAACATCTGGCCCGCCTCCAGCTTGGAGAAATCGAGCAGATCGCTGATCACCCCCATCAGGGAGTGGGAGGCGTTGTCGATCTTTTCCAGATAATCCCGCACCCGTGGCGGCAAATCGGCCTTGAGGGCCAGTTCGGCGAAACCCAGCACGGCGTTCATGGGGGTGCGGATCTCGTGGCTCATGTTGGCGATGAACTCGCTTTTGGCCACGCTGGCCGACTCCGCGACCGCGAGGGTCTCTTCCAATGATTTCAATAATTGCTTTTTATCCGTCACATCCTGCAAGAACGCGGTAAAATTCACCTCTCCCTCATGGACCAGGGAGGTCAGGGAGATTTGCAGGTCGATATTCTGGCCGTCGGCGCGCATGCCCGGGAATTCCATGCGCCGCTGCAACCTGGGGGCATGGATGCCCCTGGCGGCTTGCGTGGTCAAGCCCTTCTGATGAAAGGCGCGCAACGGTTCCGGGATGATGAAGTCAGCGATCGACCTGCCCAGGAGCACCCCTTTGGAATAACCGAACAACTGCTCGGCAGCCGGATTGAACTCGAGCACCCGGCCCTGGGAATCGGTGGTGATGATGGCGTCCAGGGCATGGATGAGGGTCGCCTGGTGGCGGTCGAGCAGGCGGGTGATGGCCTGGTAGCTTTCGATGTTTTCCAGGTTCTGATAGACCCGGCACAACAGTTCCTCGGGCTGGAACGGCTTGACGAGAAAGTCGTTGGCGCCCGCCTTGATGAAGCGGGTGGCCAGTTCGGCATCGCTGAGGGAGGAGAGTCCGATGACGGCCAGTTCTTCGCGGGAGTGATCGGAGCGGAGTTTCTTGACGAAGGCGAGGCCGTCCATGCCCGGCATTTGATAGTCGGTGATGACCAGGTGGACCTTTTGCTGGGCGATGCATTGCAGGCCCGCCACTCCGCCATCGGCATCGAGGATGGAGAAGCCGTACCTGCCGAGCAGACGGCAGACGGCATGCCGCGCGGCGCGTGAGTCGTCCACGACCAGGATGCGGACGAGTTTGTTTTTCCGGACCCGTTCGATGGCGTGGATGACGGAATCCACCACCCTGGGATTGTCCTTGATGAAATAGTCGAGCATCCCCTTGTGGAGGATGGTCTCCTGCAATTCCTTCTTGTACGCCCCGGTCAGGACGATCCCCGGAATATTGAAATGGACAAAGAGATCGACGATCTCCCCGTGCATGGCGTCGGGGAGGTGGAGGTCGAGGACGCCGAGGAAGAAGCGGTCGGCGCTGAGTTCCAGGAGCGCCCTGGCCTCCTTGAAGCTGCGCGCCACCATCACCTCGACGGCCAGAACGGCCTGGATGCGGCTCTTCAGAAGGGCGGCGAAGCTGCTGGAGTCTTCGACGATCAGGATGGAATTCATCGGCTTGGACCCGGCTTGTGGAATACGAGGCCTGAACGAGGATTCAGTGTGCCATCGGATTGCATGAAGGGCAATGTCTGGCATGCAAGCGATGGAGGGAGTGCAGCGGGTCCGCGCGATCGTGCTCTCCGTTCCATATCCAAGGATATCATCAGACTCAGGTCACGAGGCGAACACATCATCCACGGAGTTGGCGAACAGGACGTTTTCGCCCCACACCTCAAGCAGTTCCAGTTGCGCCGACCGCACCTTCCCGGTCACCCAGTCCGGCGTCTGGCCAAACTTGCGGTGCATCTGTTTCAGTAGCATGGAGGCGGCTTCTTCCTGGCGGCCTTCCTGGCGGCCTTCCAGTCTGCCGGCGACCCAGGTGGACTCCACCATGCTGGCCTGATAGTGCAGTTCCTCCTGGTAATGTTCGTAGGCCCATCGCTCCTCTTCCGGGAGCTGCAAAACATCCAGCAGCGTCTTGGCCTTCTGCAAGCCGCGCGCGGTGAACTCCTCGCGAATCTCGCCGGTTTTCAAGAAATAAATCCATTCGTCCAGTGAGTTGCGGGCGACTTCATCGAAGCGCTTGACCCGGAGCAGATAGAATTCCGGAAAAATCTCCAGAACGGATTGGCGGCGGAACAACCCCTTCTGACCTTCGTTGAGTTGCAATTCGTCGTTGGTGTGCAATCCTCTGAACGATGTCGTGCCATGGTATATATAGTCTTCCCCGCAGCCGAGATCAAAATAAAGAATGCTAATGGAAATCACCTTCGGAACCTTGGAATAAGCTTCACCTTCCGCCACATGTTCCGTAACGGCCCTGGATGTCGCATAGACGAGACGTTGCAAATAATCGTATTCCCGTTCGTATTGCAACTCGATCAGGATCAGCTCGTCCTGGCTGTTCCTGACTTTCATGTCCACCCGGTTGCTCTTGTCGCGGTGATTTTCCTTATTGCTCTCACTCTCAAGGATTTCGACAATCTTTACATCGGTCATGAGCAATTCGCTCAACAGACCTTCCAGGACTTCGAAGTTGGCCTTGCTGCGCAGAAGCCGTTTCAGCGCCCAGTCGAAACTGATCAGTCGGCGTCGGTTCATGTGCTCATCCTCTCGAATCTCTATGCAAGCCTGACTTCTCTTCATCTTCCGTCAACCGGACACGTTCGGCAAGCAAAATATGCGATAACCTCGTCTCAGAACCTCACCCTCTGACGCAACACCGCCCAAGGCCTCGACCTGTTGTTGGTGGTGGACGAGGATTTTTCCAATCGCAGCCTGGCGGGAGTTGCAGCGGACCCGCAAGCTCGTGGCATTCTTTCCCATGCCCAAGGATATCCTCCTATACAGCCGCGACGAGGTAGCCCGTTGGCGTGATTCCGCCAACCACATCATCGCCCATGTCCTGCAGGAAAGAAGATTGCTCTATGAGCGATCTTGACCAAGCGGCCACCTTACCCACACAAAGCAGCCATTTCAAAAAGGTTATATTATTGGTATTTTATAATCTAAATAAAAATTTCTAAAAATAATTCAATAATTCTTGATTTGAAATCAAAATCATGCTACTCTTAATTTGTAGACCATTCTATTCAACGTTGAAGATAAAGGAGATAGCACATGCCAGACAATCTCAAAATAAAGGCTCCACAGGATCCAAAAAAGATAAACATACACCAAGATCATGAAATAAAATACTGGACAGAAAAGCTGAATATCACAGAACAGCAACTGCGTGAAGCAGTACGGACTGTAGGCGTCATGGTAGACGATATAAAAAGACACCTCAAAAAATAATCGCATCGGAGCAAACCTCAAAACCCCACCCCCTGACGCAACGCCGACCAAGGCCGCCTGAAGAGGTAATAAAAAACCGTCACCCGCTCCCCATAAAGCTTGGCGGTCCCCTTGAGGCCGATGCGCGGGGGTGGGGTGACGCGTGGTGAAAAACCGGCGGTCAGGCGATAGGCGAGAATCCCCTCCGGGGTGGTCTCGGCGTCGTAGGAGGCGCTGGTCAACTCCCCTGCCAGAGGATGCAGGGGATCGGCATGCAAAAAGAGCCGCACCGGAGCGCCGGGGGTCAGGGTCATGAAGTCGGCTACCGGCAGACGAATCTCCATCTCCACCCGTTCCGGGTCGGCGATCAGCATCACACGCTCCCCGACCGCCACCGGACGACCGCGCCAGGCATTGGCATCGGTGAAAATGGCAATCCCGCGCCGGGGGGATCGCACCTCGGTGCGCTCCAATAACGCTGCGGCATACTCGGCCTCCGCGCTTTTCTCGGCAATGCGCGCCTCCAGCAATGGCATGGACGCCTTGGCGTCGGCATCGGAAAAAGACAACTGACGCGCCCGGAACAACTCGGCGCGCGCAGTCTCGACGGCCAGGCGCGCCATCTCCTTGCGGTTGGCGATCACCGACGGCTCCAGACGCAACAGGAGATCCCCAACCTCAACGGTCGCATTCGGCTCCACGGCCACCGACTCCACCACCCCCTCCAACGGCGCGGCCACCACCCAAGGCTCACGCGGCGCGACACTGGCGGGGGCAAGGGTGGTTTGACTCACCGGCAGAAAACCGGCAGCCAGCAGCACCGCCCCGATCCACCACCCCAGGCCCGACCCGGACCAACGGCGCGAGCGCATTGCCGGCAACGCACGCCAGGCATGGGCATAGGCCTCGGCCAGACGCTCCAGCAACTCCCGCTCCCCATCCCCCCAAGGCTGGGTACGCAACAACAACAATCCCCCGATGCACAGACCGTCCGGGGCCACCAAGGGCACCCACATCCCCTGGCGCGGCGCCGCCTCGTCCCAATCCTCCCCCGCGCGCAAGGCAACGACGCCACTTGTCTCCCGTGCCCGCTCCCGGCACACCCCCCCCGCCCAGCGCACGAAAGGGGCATGGGCATCGAGCTCCGACACCCCCATCGCCCCCTCCACCTGCCCCGAAGTCGCGTTCCAAAACAGCATCACCTCCGCCGGGACCAGCAACCGGGTCCGGTTGACCATCACGAAACGCAAGGCCTGCACGTTTTCGGCGCGGCGCGCCTCTCTCTCCAGTTCCAGCAAGGCCGCGCAGGCGACCAGTCCACGCCCCGAATCGCTCATGGCCCCCCCGACGGCGCCGCAAATTCCGCCGTCCCGCTCATCCCGGCCAACACCCCGTCGCGCTTGCCGGTCATCACCCCGGTCACCCCAAGGGACTGGCTGGCCGGATCGATCCGCGCCGCCAGCCTGACCACCTTGCCCGCATACTCCCGACCGGTCTCGTCCAGTCGCAGGGTGAACGGCGTCCCCTCCTTCAACCAGGCCAGCCAACGCGACGGGACGATCAAACGCACCTCCAACGCAGTGTCGTCGAGAATCTCCACCAACGGCGTCCCCTGCGTCACGCTCTGATGCAACCCCACCTTGACCGCGCTCACCCGGCCATCGAATGGTGCATGCACCACGCACATCCCCACCACCGTCCGCGCCTCGGCCAGGTCCGCCTCGCATTTTTTGACCTCGGCCCCTGCCAAACCCACCTCCAGGGCGCTGCCGGATTGCAGTTTTTCCAAGCGCTGCTGCACCTCCAGCTTGAAACGCGCCGCGCTCAGTTCCGCCTCCGCCTTGGCCAGACGCGCCTCGTGAATCCCGCAATCCATATGCATCAGGAGTTGATGCGCCCGGATGGCGTCCCCCTCCTTCACCCCCAGTTTCTCCACGCGCCCTGTCAGCCGCGCCGACAACACCGTCTCCCGCTGCGCGGCAAGCAGCGCCCGACTCCGCCACTCCCCCTCCCCGCCATGCGCCAACCCGACCGGCAGCAACAACGCAAGCCAGACCCCCCAACGCAACGGCTTTTTTTGACGGCAGGCCATCAAGACGGTTACAATCCGGTCATCCATCCTGTATACTCCATCGGGTTGTGAGGCTTGTGATCGTCTCATACCTCCAAAATAACGAAATGCAACCCGTCAGGCAAGCTCGGCCCGGCAGGCGGTAGTCAATATGTCCATACCTTTCAAATTCATTCTGCTCTTTACCCTCCTGTTGCTGACGGGTCTGGTTGTCAACTCCACGGTCTCCTTCACGTTCACCGAAGAGGCCATGGAGGAGAGCGCCCTCACCACCATGGACCAGACCAACCGCGACCTGCTCCACAAGATCGACCTGTTCCACAAAAAAATCCAAAGCGACATCCTCATGTCCCTGGAGCACCCCGCCTTCAAGCGGTATTTCAACCTCCAGGAGACCCGACGCGGCAACCGCTTCGACAGCGAAAACCACCTCGTCCTGACCACGGATCAACTGGCCGTCAAGTCCGACCTGGACGCCTGGATCGTCTCCATGCAAAAACGCTTCCCCATCGTCGAAAGCTGTCTCATCGACCAGAGCGGACAGGAGCATGCCCGCATCACCTTCGGCAAAGTCGCCCCCATCGAAGAGTTCTCCAGCGAGGAGGCGCAAACCCCCTTCTTTGCCCCCGCCATGGCGCTGACCGAAGGACAGATTCATATCCAATATCCCTACATCTCTCAAGACGCCCATAAATGGGTTTTTGCATACCTGTCCCCCATCGTCCTGCCGGACGGCACCAAGGCCGGCATGTTCCATAACGAAATCCCGGTCTCTTTGTTTCAGGAACTGATCCGTCAACACGACATGGACAAAAACAGTCGCCTCTTCATCCTGGACCCTTCCGGGGTGCTGATCGCGGACAGTTGGCGGGACTTCTCCATGGACCGCAAGAACAATCCCCAGGAAGAATCGCTGAAACACTATCTCCCCGTGGCCACCTCCCTGAACGCCACACCCCGTTTCACGGCGATCCTCGAACGGATGCGGCAGGGCGGCAGCGGCGCCGACTGGTACGAAGAGGGGGGGGAACGGCAGCATGTCACCTTCCGCCCCCTGCAAACCTTTGGCTGGAGCATCGGTCACATCCGGCCCCATCATGCCCTGCTCCAGGGCAAAACCTCCCTGACCAGCGTGCGCCTGGCCTTCGCCATGACCGCCTGCGGCACCCTGTTGGCGACGATTCTGATCGTCTGGTTCCAGGTGAACAAAATCGCCCTGCCCCTGCGGGGACTGGCCCGTTCGGCGCAAAAGATCGCGGACGGCAATCTCGACTTCAACATGCGGATACACGTGGGCAATCTGGACGAGGTGGGCATCCTGGCCCACTCCTTCAACCGGATGCTGCTGACCCTGAGCCAAACCACCGATACCAAGGAGTTCACCGAAAACATCCTGCGGGCCATGGTGGACGGATTGCTGGTGCTGGACATGGAAAACCGCATCCGCCGCGTCAACCGGGCCATGCTGGAACTCCTCGAAGAAAAGGAGGAGAGTCTCCTCAACCGTCATCTGGACAGCCTGCTGCCCGATCCGGAATTCTGCGCGGCGATGTTTCGCGATCTGTTGGCCAACCGGCTGTTCCGCTCCCAGGAGACCGCGTTTCGCACCAGGGATGGGCGGGACGTGGCGGTCTCCATCTCCAGCAATCTGCTCCGGCATGGCGAAACCCTCACCGGGATGGTGATCCTGGCGCAGGACATCCGGATCCGCAAAAACAATGAAGAACAGCTCCATTTCCTGGCCAATTTCGATGTATTGACCCGGCTGCCCAACCGTGCCCTGCTGCAGGAACGCCTGAGCCAGACTCTGGCGCGCGCGCCCTGGCGTACCACCAGCGTGGGGGTGCTGCACTGCGCCCTGGACCGCTTCAAGAGCATCAACGACACCCTGGGCCACCGGTCCGGAGACGAACTGCTCAAGGAGACCGCCAACCGTCTGCGTGCCTGTGTGCGCGGCGGCGACACGGTCGCCCGCATCGGCGGGGACGAATTTCTCGTCCTGCTCATGGACGTGGCCAGGGCAGAGGACATCATTCACGTCGCCAAGAAGATCTCCCACGCCATCGCCATGCCCCTGACGCTCTCCAACGGCCAGGAGGTGTTCGTGACCGCGAGCATCGGCATCAGCGTCTCCCCGGAGAACGGCTCCACCCCGGACGAACTGCTCAAAAACGCCAACATCGCCACCAGTCATGCCAAGGTGCAGGGCAAGAACCAGTTTCGCTTCTTCTCGACGGAGATGAACCGGAAAGGGGCCGAGCGTCTGGCCATGGAGGCGGACCTGCGCCGGGCCGTCGAACGCGGCGAACTGGAGGCCCATTATCAGCCACGCTGGGACCTGCACCGCGATTGCCTGGCGGGCGCCGAGGCCCTGGTGCGCTGGCGCCGTGGCGGTGGCAAACCGGTCTCTCCCGCCGACTTTCTGCCTTTGGCCGAGGAGTTGGGCCTGATCGAATCCTTCGATCTGTGGATGTTGGAAAATGTGTGCCGGCAGGCCAGAAAGTGGCGTGATGCGGGCTATCCCCACATCCGCCTGTCGATCAATCTGTCCCATCATCTGTTCGGGCGCAAGGATCTGGTGGAGTTGATCCGACGCGCCCTGGAAGAGAATGCCCTCGAACCCGATGCCCTGGAACTGGAATTGACCGAGGCGATCGTCATGCGCGACGTGACCCATGCCATGTCCTCGCTGCACTCCCTGCGGGAGATGTGGATTCATCTGGCGGTGGACGACTTCGGCACCGGGTACTCCTCGTTTTCCCACTTGCGGCGTCTGCCGGTGCATATCCTCAAGATCGACCGCTCCTTCGTGCGGGAGATCACCACCAACAAGGAGGATGCCGCCATCACCCACGCCATCATCACCATGGCCCACACGCTCAATCTGCGCACCACGGCGGAAGGCGCGGAAGAGCAGGCCCAGCGGGAACTGCTCACCAGCCTGGGGTGCGACGAACTGCAAGGTTATCTGATCAGCCGACCGATTCCGGCTGCCGAAATGGAGGAGAAATTCCTGAAATCCACCCTGCGAGCCGGGTGAGCGCGGCGTTGTTCAGTGCGCGGGGAGGAGCCTCAGAATGGCGAACAGGATGCCGCACATCACGCCAAGCTGCACCAAAGACAATGAGACGAACCAGCGGATGATTTCCAACACCTTGGCATCCAGCTTGGCCATCTCCTCCCTGGTGGAGAGTTGATCGCCGAGAATCTCCACCAACAGACGGGCATGGGTTTCCGCCTGCTCTTCGGTGAAACCCGTGGCGATCATCTCCTTGACGTATCTGTGGGTATCGAAGGTGGTGGCGAGCATCATGCGCGGCGTCTCCTCCTGCGGAATGGCGAGACGGCACGCGCAATGCCACTCTTTTCCAAGACGGGGGGATCACCCCCGCCGGGCGAGGATCTCCTGGACCAGTTCCAGGGCCTGGCTGCGGGAAAACGGCTTGACGAGCACACGATTGGCCCCGAAATCCTGGGCCATGCGCAGATTGAAGGCGGCATCCAACCCCCGTCCCCCGCCGGACATGGCGAGGATGGGAATCTGGGCGCTCAGTTCCTTGAGTTCCATGATCAACTCCACGCCATCCTTTTCCGGCATCAGGATATCGGTCATCACCAGGTCTGGGCGCTGTTTGCGGAATTGCCGCAAACCGGCGCGGCCATCGGTGGCCTCTTCGACCACGTGGCCTTCCTCCTCGAGGATCTCGCGCAGCAGAGCGCGGATGCTGATATCGTCGTCAATCACCAGGATGTGGGCCATGTCAATTTTCCGCAGGTTGAGATTGCGAGAGGCGGTAAGCCAGTTGCGTGGACTCCGCCACCTCCCGGATCATGGTCTCTTTCAGGGTGACCAGGTGGTTCAAGGGGACCCTCAAATCACTGGCGATCTGCTTGAGCCGTTCTCCACCCTGAAAATGACGTTCCGCCAGCAAGACCTTCAAGAAGTCTGCCAGGATGACCTCCTTGAAGCCGGCATCCGCCACCTTGAGTTTGCCGCATGCCACGGTCCAGGCGTCCCCCCCGGCCAGGGACTCCTTGAGGGTTTGCATGGCCTGCTCGTGGATGCGGTCCTGTTGTTCGCTGAAGGCGGGATCAGCCACCTGGAAGCGCAGATGGTAATCCTCCTGGGA
>JADGAR010000018.1 GCA_015231915.1 Magnetococcales bacterium | reverse complement strand
CGCCCCTGGACCCCACCAAGGGCTTCGCCCTTGGATCCCACCAGGGGGATAATCCACCTGGACCCTTAATAATTTTTACATAATACTAGTATTACAAAGCATCAACCACCCGGCCCGAACCGCTCCCACATGCGAACAATAGACTCGAAATCCTCACGCCGCAAACGGGCAGGATCCAACTCAAAACCAAAAGTCTTGTCCAACATGGCAATCAACTCCACAATCCCCAACGAATCAATGATCGAAGCGGATACCAGACGCTCCCAGTCCTCATCTTCTACAAATGGATGAACCTCTTGAATTTTTTGACGCATCAACTCCTGAAAATGCCTGAAACTCCCATCCCAAACCACACTCTCCGGAGCCGGCTGATTGGGTGAAAGATCCAAATAACCGAAGGTCTCACCAATCCGCTCCAGAATCACGCCAATATGTCGCGGATCCAGATGCGCCCGGTCACACAACAATCCCACATCCATGAAACCGTCCTCCCCAATCAGGGGCGTACAAATATCAATAAAATGAATCTGCAACTCGGTGCATAACCGCTGCATGGCAACATAAAATGCCCGCTGCCAACGGTAACGGTCCTCAGATGTGCCACGAATCGGCCATTGCAAATCACCATTGTCAATGTTGCACGGATGCGTGGGAATCCCGGTCATGTAAGCCAAACGACCCGACCAGAACTTGCGCAAGGCAAGAAAAAACGCCCGATAAGAAACCACCGCCAACCGGATGGCCTCCAATGGATCCTCAGCCACCGCAAACAAGGAACGACACTCCGGCTCCCCACACTGCACAATGATCCCATCGGTATTGCGCAAATCGAGCACCAACCTGGCGAAATAAGGAATCGTCTCCTGACAGTTGTCAGAACGCAATGCCCCTACCCAATGGGCATGCAAACGGCGATAACGATTGTGGTGACTGGTGGAACGGGTCCAGAAAATCCGCACATGACTGTCCCCCACCACATGCAGTTCGGTTTGACTGGCGGCAAGAAATCGCTGCAGGTTCTCCTTCCGCGCCATCTTGCCGCTGGAAGTCTTGCGCAACCAGTTGCGCGGCACCCCTTCCACCTGGGAACGCATGTCAAACAGGGCGTCAAGTTCCCGCCGCATGCGGGCGGCCACTTCCCGCAACGCCTCCGGCGACAGATAACGGGCCGGCTCGAACAATACCAACACCTGCTCCGAGTCCAACCCCTCCTCCATCCGACCCAAAGCCACCACCCGACCCGGATGAACCTCCGGATGCCGCCCGATCTCCTCCTCCACATCGTCAGGATGAACGTTCTTCCCGTTGTGGATGATCAACTCCTTGATCCGCCCACACAGATACAACTCCCCCTGGTGCAGGAAACCCAAATCCCCGGTGGGCAGCCAGCCGTCCTCCCCCAAAGGAGGCTGACCCAGATAACCACGTATCGCACATGGGCCACGCAAACACACCTCGCCGACGGCCTCACCAGGATTGCGGGTGACGATGCGCACCTCAACCCCCGCAACCGGTCGGCCACAGGAAAAAACCTCCCGCCCCTCACCCTGAATCACCAACTCGCGCCGTCCCAGGGCCGCTTCGTCGATGCGCAAGGCACGCGGCGACTCGCCCAAACGGGTCAAGGTGGCGGCAAAAACGTTTTCCGCCAAGGCATAACAAACCGCCAACCGCTCCCCGGGAACCCCGAACGCCCGCATGAAACGGTCGAACGCACCCCGCGACACCGGCTCGGAACAGTTGATGAACGCCCGCACCGAACGATGATCGAACTGCCCCCCCACCCTGGCCAACAATGAAAACGAGAAATTGGGCAACCAACACAAGGTCCCCCCTTCCTGCTCCATCACCCGCAGCAGCCAGCCCGGCGCAGCGGCCCACTCGAAGGTCTCCAGCAAGGTCAAAGGGGTCCGGGTCAACAGGGCGAAGAGGAATACCCCAGCCAACCCCATGTCGTGATAAAGAGGCAACCAACTGACCACCCGATCCCGGTCCGGGTCCAGGGCCAAAGCCTGGGCATGGCAACGCACCTGCGCCGTGAGCATGGCAGAGGTGATGGCCACCGCCTTCTGCAGGCCGGTGGTCCCCGAGGAACACTGCAAAAACAACGGCGCATCCCCCTGCGGCATTGCAAACGCCAACGGATGCGGGTCGAAACGATGCACAGGGTCGGCGGGCGTCAACAAAGCAGGACAAACCACCCGGTCCACCTCCTCGCCGACGAAAAGCGCCCCGGCAAAACGGGCGCTGTAGTTGGCCAGCTTGCGGGCGTAATCCTCCGGCTGGATCTTGCGGCTGGGATGAGAGATGAAGACCGGCGGCTTGCCTGCCATGACCGCCCCGAACCATGCGGCAGTCATGGCGAAGGTCATGCGACCGAAGATCACCACCACCGGCTCCGGTCGCCCGCTGAAACGAATGGCCCAACGCCGGATCTCGGCCAGAAACCGACGCGACTCCACCTCCTCGACCGGACCATCCACGCCGGCGTGCAGGGTGAACAGCCGGCGGGACTCCCCCTCCAGGCCGTGCAGAAACGCCTCCATCATGGCGGATCAAACTTGGTACTCATCTTGCTTTCAGGCCCAGACAAGACCAAACCTCTTGCATCACTAGGAAATACAAACATGTACGCATTCCTGAACACCTGGCGCAAATCCCTCAAGCCCGTGCCCCAGCTGCGCTTTTACATCCAGGAGCCGGGTTGCAATGGTTACGACTTCCACTATCATCAGACGGATCGACCGGAGTTTGTCCTGGGCCGCACGGCCAACCAGTGCGGGGAGCAGGTGGTGCGGATTCAACTGCAAGACCCGCGGGTCTCGCGGAATCACTGCCGGATCTTCCTCCATCCGCGCGGGTTCTGGATGATCGAGGATCTGGGCAGCACCAACGGCACCTACGTCCAAATGCCCGACTCCGAACGCGACATCTGGCAACAGGTGCAATACGCCGCCCCACTGCCGGACGAAATCGACATCCTCATCGGCGGCACCCAGCTGGCCATGCGCCCCCTGGCCAGCTGCACGCCGGCCCGGTTCGCGGTCAGACAAGCAGCCTGAAACCATGGCGGAAGCGAAGTTCATCATCACGCAAAGCGATGTCTTCATCAAGGAGATACCGCTGGACAAGGAGATCGTCACCATCGGCAGGGGCTGGGGAAACGATATCCGCATCCCCTACGATTCGCTCTCCCGCTTTCACGCCCAGGTGACGCGGGCCGGGCCGGACAAGTACCTGATCAAGGATATGGCCAGCAAGAACGGCACGTTCGTCAACGACTCCAAGGTCAGGGAACATCGGCTCAAACACAAGGACCGCGTCACCCTTGGGAAGTACACCCTGACGTTCCTGCTGGCCACGCCCCAGGACGACTCCTGAAACGGAGCCAGTGATCGGCCAGGGTCAGGGCCATCATGGCCTCGGCCACCGGCACGGCCCGGATCCCCACGCAAGGATCGTGACGCCCCCTGGTGATCACCACGCACGCCGTGTTGTCCGGAGTGACGCTGCGTTTGGGGATGGCGATGGAGGAGGTGGGCTTGACCGCCAGACGCGCCACGATGGGCTGTCCGGTGGAGATCCCTCCCAGAATGCCGCCGGCGTGATTGCTCAGAAAGGCGACCCCGTCCGGTTGACTCGCGTCCGGGACCATCTCATCCGCCATCAGCGACCCCTGCCCGCACGCCACGGCCATGCCGCTGCCGATCTCCACCCCCTTGACGGCGTTGATGCTCATCAGCGCCTTGGCCAGATCGGCGTCCAGGCGGTCGAAGACCGGTTCGCCCAGCCCCACCGGCACCCCGGTGGCGGTCACCTCCAGCAAAGCGCCCACCGAGTCCCCGGCAGCGCGGATCTTTTCCATCAGCGCCTCGAAACGGGGCACCGCAGCGGCATCAGGGGTGAAGAAGGGATTGCACTCCACCTCCTCCCAGCGCCAGTTGGCGCGGTCGATGGTCACCTCGCCCATGGCGATCAATGCGCCGGCGATTCGCACCCCGGTTTGCGCCAGCAGCTTTTTGGCAATTGCCCCGGCTGCCACCCGCACCGCCGTCTCCCGCGCCGAGGCCCGCCCCCCGCCCCGGTAGTCGCGGATGCCGTATTTTTTCTGGTACACCCAATCCGCGTGACCGGGACGAAAGCGATCCTTGATCTCCCGGTAATCGCCGGAGCGTTGATCGGTGTTTTCGATCAGCAGGCCGATGGGCGTGCCGGTGGTCACCCCCTCGAACACGCCGGAAAGGATGCGCACCCGATCCGGTTCGCGGCGGGCGGTGGTGAAACGGCTTTGGCCGGGCCGCCGACGGTCCAGATCCCGTTGCAGGTCGGCCTCCTCCAGGGGCAGGCCGGCGGGACACCCCTCCACCACGCCGCCGATGGCCGGACCATGGCTTTCGCCGAAGGTGGTCAGACGGAACAGAAGACCGATGCCATTACCCGACACGTCAGATTCGCTCAGTGATGGTGTGATTCGTGTTTGTGGTCGTGATCCACCGCCTTCATCCCCACCACGTGGTAGCCGGCATCCACGTGCAGCACCTCGCCGGTCACCCCGCTGCTCATGTCCGAAAGCAGAAAAAGGGCCGACTCCCCCACCTCCTCGATGGTGACGTTGCGGCGCATGGGGGCGTTGTCTTTGTTCCAGTTGAGTATGTGCTTGAAGTCGCCGATCCCGGCGGCGGCCAGGGTGCGGATGGGACCTGCCGAGACGGCGTTCACCCGGATGTTTTTGGGGCCGAAATCCACGGCCAGATAGCGCACGCTCGCCTCCAGGGCCGCCTTGGCCACCCCCATGACGTTGTAATGGGGCATCACCCGTTCCGCGCCCAGATAGCTCAGGGTGAGGATCGAGCCGCCGTTCTTCATCAAGGGCGCGGCCCGACCGCACAGGGCGGTCAGGGAGTAGACCGAGGTCTCCATGGCGATCATGAAGCCGGCGCGGGAGGTATCGTAGTAATAACCGGTCAACTCTTCCTTTTTGGCGAAGGCAACGGAGTGTACCAGGAAATCCACCCCATCCCAGCGCTTCTCGACCTCCTGGAAGACCTGGTCGATTTCGTCGTCGTTGTTGAGGTTGCACGGCAGCACGAAATCGGAGTTCAGTTCGGCGGCCAGGGGGCGCACCCGTTTTTCCAGCGCCTCGCCCAGATAGTTGAAGCCCAGCACCGCCCCCTCGCGATGGCAGGCGCGGGCGATGCCCCAGGCGATGCTGCGCTCGTTGGCCAGACCAAAAATCAAACCTCGTTTTCCTGTCAGGATTCCCATGGCTTCTTCCTTATATTTTAATATCTCAGCACGACACTGCCCCGAATATTTTACAATCGCGGCCACTGATCGTTCAACCGAAAACCCGACAAAGCCCCTTGCAACACCCCTTTTCCCATGGCCAGGACCTTGAAGCGTTCGCCCATGGCGTCCGGCAGGATGAGGCGCATCACTGCCTGGCGCAAGGATTCGGCCTGTTCGGGAGCGAGTCTGCCGGTCAGCCGTTGCAGTCGTTCCAGGATGCCCAGGCCCATCAGGAACCAGGCCTGGGTGGTGAACCCCAGGGGGGTCAAACCGGCGCTTGTCCCTGCACGCGCCATGGCGGAGAAGTCCACATGGGCGGTCAGGTCCATTGTGCCCAGGAAGCGCAACGGGTCGTCCACCCGTTCGTGTCCCCGGTGGCCTGCCAGGGTGCCATGGGTGCGGTGGGGCGCGTAGTATTCGGAGGCTGGCCAGCCGTAGTCGATCATCAGCACCACACCCCGGCCCAGTGCCCTGCCTGCCCCTTCCATCCAGCGCGCGGCGGCGAGGCCGACTTCGGTTCGATAACCAGTCGCAAGATCAATGCCAAGATTATCGAAATAATCCGGGGCCAAAGGGGATTGCGGGGCCACCAGCAGGGTCGTGAACGTTCCCTGGCCATCCGGGACCAACCCCACCTCCATCAGCCCGTGCGGGGTCATTTCCACCCAATGGACCGGCAAGGCATCGAGAAACTCGTTGCCGAGGATCACTCCCGCCTCGATGTGGTCCGGCAGCGTCGCAGACCAGCTGATTTTCTCCGCTCCGCAGCCGAGTGCATGCACCAGTTCCTGCTGCCGGGCGCGAAAATCGGGGCTGATCTCCACCACCCGGTAGGCGAGCGCCTGAAAAAAATCGACAAAGCGTCGTGCGGTGGCGAGAAAATCGGCGGCCAGGCGACCGCTTCCCCCCCCCATTTCGATGACGGCGAACGGATGGGGTCGCCCCAGCAGTTCCCACACCTCGATGCACTGCAACGTCAGCAGTTCGCCAAAAAGCGAGGTCAACTCCGGCGCGGTGACAAAATCCCCCTCCCTGCCAATGCGCTGGCGTCCGGTCATGTAATAGCCGTGCTCCGGGTGATAGAGGGCCAGTTCCATGACACGCCAGAACGGCACAATACCGGCCTCCCCGGCCAGGTCGGCCAGCAATCGCGCAAGGGGGTCGGGGGAGTCGTTCATGGCATTCCAATACAGCCTTGGCTGCATTGCGTCAAGAGGCGGCCTTCCTGGCCGCACTCCCCCCGCCGATAGATGACCACCCCCAGCCGATGGATATGCTCCAATAGCGGCGGATGGCGGATGCCATCGCAGGCTTTGACATCGAACTTGTACGGCATGGGCAACTGGTCCAGCGCATCCGCCACGGCTTCGGCCTTCCATGGATCGTCCACACCCACCAGGGCCAAATCCACATCCGATTGGGGCCGGTGATTGCCCTTGGCGCGGGAACCGAACACGATCACCTCCCGGATCTCCGGGACCTGGCGAAACACCGCATGCAACAACGCCATCTCCCGCTCACTCAAACCGATGTCGCTCATGGCTCCAGCGATTTATGCAAAAAAAACGTGTGCAGCCGCTCGAACGCCAGGAAATAGCGCTCGGAGAGCTTTTGCAATGCCTGTTCAAATGTCTTGAAATCATAGGTGTGGGAAAGAAGGTTCCGCTGTTGCAGGATCTCCATCCATACCTGCGCATCCTCCAGAATGCCGACGGAAAACGCCTCCTTGATCACCGTGCGTGGGGCCGCTTCCCGGATGGCCACGCCCTGTGCCTCCAGATAGTCCTTGAGGGTTTTCCATGCCAATTCATATGCGAATTCAAAACGCTGGATCGCTCCTTCCTGCTCCAGCCGAGAGAGGGAATCGATACCCCTTTCCTGGACCTCCCGCAGCAGGACGAAAGCCCGATTGAAGTTATCGAAACGTTGCTGCCAACGAATATCTTCCCGCATGATTTTGCTCTCCTCGGATTGGCAAGAATCCGCGTGACGCGCCATCGACCAGCGAAAATGTCACCGCGCCTTGACCCATTCGACCATGAAGCAGAGACCGAAGGCAACCAGAAATCATCAACCGACTCGATGCGTGAACGGGCATCACTCCGTTTCACGCAGAACCGACACTTGATTGAGAATCTCCAGCAGTCTCTTTTTGTTGATCGGCTTGCTCTCATAGGAATCACATCCGGCCTCCCGGCTGCGTTCGGTCTCCCCCTCCATGGCATGGGCCGACAGCGCGACAATGGGCACCGGCGCCTGACCGGATTCCTGTTCCCACCGACGGATCAGACGGGTGGCGGTGTAGCCGTCCATTTCAGGCATTTGGACATCCATGATCACCACATCGAATGATCCCTCCCGCACCCGTGCGACCGCCTCCATGCCGTTGCCGGCCATGACCACGCGGTGCGGGGTGTTGGCCAGATAGGCCGCAAACAGTTCCTGATTTTCTTTGACATCTTCCGCAAGCAAAATCCGCAATCCCCGCACCAGGGACGGCGGCAACGCAACCGCAGGCGTGCCCTCGAGCCGTGCCGCATCCGCCAGCTTCACGGGGAGCGTGAAGGCAAAGCGGCTGCCCTGACCCAGGCGGCTTTCCACCCAAATCCGCCCTCCCATCAACTTCACCAGATGGCGGACGATGGCCAGCCCCAGGCCGCTGCCTCCATAGCTTCGGGCAATCCCCGCATCCGCCTGCGTGAACTGCTCGAAAATCTGCTCCGTCATCTCAGGGGCAATGCCAATGCCGGTATCCACCACCGCAAACAACAGGGTGTCCGGTGCCGTCAACTCCAGGCTCAGCCGGACCTTGCCCTGACGGGTGAACTTGATCGCGTTGCTCAACAGGTTGATGACAATCTGCCGCAACCGCCCTTCGTCACCCAGGACAGCTTCCGGAACGGTGGCCGTCACCTCCTCCTCCAGGCAGAGTCCCTTCTCCTCGGCAACCAGGCGCATCCATGCCATGGTCTCCTCCACCATCCGTCCGGGGGAAAACGGTTCCTCAACCAATTCGATCCGTCCGGCCTCGATGCGGGAAAAATCCAACAGGTCGTTAATCACCCGCATCAACGTCATGCCCGAATCGTATATCATTTTGGCCAGGCGATGTTGCCCAGCCAGCAGATCGCTCTCCAGCAACAACTCCGACATGCCCAGCACCACATTCATCGGGGTGCGGATTTCGTGGCTGACGTTGGCCAAAAAGTTGCTTTTGGCCTGACTGGCCGCCTCGGCTGCCTCTTTGGCCTGGCGCAACTGACTGGCCATGCTGCGCAGTTCCGTGGTGTCGTTGTTGACCTGCACAATGGCCGGAATCCGGCACTCTCCCTCAGGCGTGAGACGCCAGTGGCTGAAGATCGTGACCGCCTGCCGATCACGGGTGTGATGCACCAGATCCCCCTGCCACTGTCCGCAGCGGCGCAGTTCGGCCATGATCTCCGGCAGGGGGTGCGGAAATTCGGTCTGCAACAATTCATGAAAGATCCTGCCGACGGCTTCGTCACCGCGCCAGCCATAGATCGCTTCCATGCCGGCATTCCACAACACGATGCGGTGGTCCAGGTCGCAAACCAGCAGATGGGCGCGACTGAGCAGTCTGGCCTGATCCTCCAAAAAGATCATGGTGGCATGGTCGCGCGCCTCGGCCTCTTTCAGCACCGTCACATCGGTGAAGGTGATGACCAGACCGTCCATCTGCTGCTGGGCCGTGCGATAGGGCATGGTGCGCATCAGGAACCAATGCCCATCCTGATTCCGCACCTCCCGCTCCATCGCCACGGCCTCAGCGAGTACCCGACCGGCATCCGCCAGGGGGTCGATACCGGTCAGGTTGTGGGCGATATCGGTCATCGGTCGTCCCACATCCCCGGGAATCAGGCGCATGAGCCGGGTCGCTGTCGGGGTGAACCGCTTGATCCGCAACTGCCGATCCAGAAACAGAATGGCCGTGTCGGTGCTGCTGAACAGGTTGGAAAGGTCGTCATTGATCACCTCCAACTCCGTCACCTTGGCGTCCAGGGTGGTGTTGGCAATGGACAACTCTTCGTTGAGGGATTGCTGTTCCTCTTTCGAGCTTTCCAACTCTTCATTGGCGGATTGCAACTCTTCGTTCATGGCGATGGTCTCTTCATTGAAGGCCATCAACTCTTCGTTGGAGCTGCGCAACTGTTCGATGGTGCGTTGCAGATCGTCGCGGGTGGCCTGCAACTCCAATTCAAGCTGCTTGATCAAAAACCCCTCCCCGCTCAGATGGGGCACATGGGCGCTCTCTGCAGGCTCGCTGGCCAGGGTGATCAACAACAACCGATCCCCCTGCCGGGAAGGGATGGGCGTGACGGTCACCCGTGTTGCCAGACCGCTCTCGTCGGGGTGGGTGCATGCGGTGGCCATCTGGTTGTCGTGAACCGCCCGGTCCATGGCGGCGGGCAACAGCGTGCGCACCTCGGGTTTGATCATGCCGTAGATGTGATGCTGGGGTTCTCCGTGGGGAACCATCAGAAATTTTTGTGTATTGCCTGTGACATAGATCGACTCCCCCTCCAGAGAGGTCAGCACCATGGCAGGCCCGTGGTTGGCCAGTATGGACCGGTGCAGCCGCTCCGTGCTGGCCACCGCAGCCATCGACAACGACGAGATGGCAGAAAGACGCTGCAAGGGATTGCCGGTCAGCAGGGGGATATCCCGGCGGTTGGGAGTCTTGCCCTGGTGACGGTAGATGCGCCAGGTCTTGGAGACGGCCTCGAAGTGCATCTCCTGCTGTCCCAGGGATTCCGAACTGCCCATGAACAGGTAGCCATCCGGGTTGAGGATAAAGCGAAACACCGAAAGCAGGTTCGATTGCGCGTCCTGTTCCAGGTAGATGAACACATTGCGACAGACCACCAGATCGATCCTGGAAAAGGGCGGGTCGCTCAACAGGTTGTGGGAAGCGAACACCACCGACTCCCGGACCTCCCGATTGATGCGGAAAAACGGCTCCTGGCGGGTGAAAAACCGCGCCAGGCGGTGCGGTTCGATCTCCCGCACCCCCTCCTCCCGGTAACGTCCGGCGCGCGCTTCCTCCAGGGCCATATCATCCAGGTCGGTGGCGAAGATTTGAATGGGATGGGTCATCAACTCTGCCTGTTCCCGGAACTCGTGCAAAAGCATGGCGATGGAGTAGGCTTCCTCCCCGGTGGCGCATCCTGCCACCCAGACCCTCACCGGCTGCGCGGGATTCTTGTCGGCAAACAACCGGGGAATCACCTGCTGCTCCAGAACATGATAGGCGTTACTGTCCCGGAAAAATGCGGTGACGCCAACCAGAATGTCTTGAATCAAACCATCCAGCTCTTCGGGTTGCTGTTGCAGCAACTGGAGATAATCGGTGATTGTCGGAAGGTTTTTGATCTGCATGCGACGCTCCACCCGGCGCTGCAAGGTGGATTTCTTGTAACCTTGCAAGACACACCCCTTGCGGGTGCCGGCCAGTTCGATGATGGTCTGCAGCAAGGCATCCGGATTGTGACTAGGCGTGGGGGGATGCGGCAAGGAGTTGGCCTCTGACCTTTCCGGGGTCCTGGCCAGCAGATCCATTACGGCCTTGGGAATCTCCGCCGGGGGAAGCACCAGGTCTGCGCCCGCACTCTCCAGTGCCGCCAGTGGCATGGCGGCAAAGGTGGCGCTGTCCGGTTCCTGCACCACCCCGACCCCCCCCTTGTCGCGAATCGCCTTGAGTCCTGCCGCCCCATCCCGGCCCGATCCCGACAGAATCACCCCGATGCTGCGCGCACCGAGTTGTGCGGCCAGCGAACGCAACATCACATCGATCGGGGAAAAGTGCCGCCTGGCAGGATCCAGCCGTTCCAACCGCACCCCCAACGGGGTGAACGTGACCAGATGTCCTGGCGGCACAAGATAGACCTGGTTTTGCAATAATTTTTCTTTTTGATGCATGGCCACAACGGGCAGGGTGGTCCAGTGGCCAGCGATTTCCAGCATCAGGCTTTTGCGATCCGGATCCAGATGTTGCATCACCACAAAGACCAGCCCGGAATCCACGGGAATGGCCGCGATCAGGCTTTTCAACGCCTCCACGCCCCCGGCTGAGGCGCCAATACAGCAAATATTGGCAGGCCAAAGCCCTGGCAATAGTTTTTGCTGAACTGGATGCGTAGCCATGTTCAAGCCTCAATAATCAGGGTTGTTCTGTGCTGGTTCCGCAAGAGGGGAAGGCACTGAAGAAAAATCTGCCTTGCGGTGATTGCTTCTGCCCCTGATCAGCGTTCGGGTTGCGTCCCCGCATGACCCAATCTTCACCAATCGGATTTCAGTATAATGCATGCGTCGGGGCATTGCCAGCCCCGACGAACGATATGGCAAATTTATTGTTAGTCAGCACTGGGCTGCGACGATTTGTCATTGCCGCCAGGGCAGGGCCGGACCGCCTGTCTCACGAATCGGGGGTGACGCGATCCAGGCCGATGCGCCCGGATCGCGTGTTTTGCTGCGGTTCAGTAGGAGTAGTAGATAAAAACGGTTCCCAAAACGAAACGTATTGCCTCGTTGGCCCGATAGGGTCCTTCCAGACCGATGATGCGATCCTTTTTCTCCGTTGTCAGGCGGCTTGACGCCTCCTTGAATTCGATATTTTGGTATTTTTGATTGGACCCGCCTTTCAGGAGGATCATCCAGATGATGGTGGTCACGATGGAGGAATAATTTTGCACGAAAAAGCCGCCATTGGCCGCGATCAGATAGTCCGAGTCGATGTTATCGTCTTTCTGGGGACGATACCATCCGGTTTGTTTTGCCCCGGGGATTTTGCAATGTTCCATGGTGACGGCCATCAGGGCATGCTTGGCAATTTCCTTGAAGAAGTTCAGGGCATAATCCATCTGTCCGACCCATGAAAACTTTTCCAGGAATTCCTGCAAACCGCTCACATGTTCAATGGAGCCGATAATGCTGTCCACCATTTGCCCATGTTCGCCCTCGATCCCCTTGACTCCCTTGAGCAGATCGGCAAGGCAGCGCTCGATTTTTTCTTTGCTGCACTTGTGATCGGCATCCTGTCCGCACTTCTTTTCAATCATCTTGCTGATCCGAGACGACAGGTCCTTCGTTTCCTTGTCACTGAAGGTCAAGGATGCCACAATAAGTCGCCTTATTCTCTCCACTCCATGATGTAAAGTTTCATTTCTCGCCCTTTCTTCCAATTCTTTGGTAAACTCTGCGTGATAATACTCGCAATTTGTCTTGACAAGATTCAATGCGGTGCGCAAATCATGCTTCAGAAGATCGCCTTGAGGCTTGGAGAGGAATGCCCTGATGCGCTCTTCCGACAAGTTATAATTTTCCCAAATTTTTGTCTGATCGCTGTACTTCCAATTATCCGGGCCATCTTCTGGTTGCGCTGACGCCAGAATATCGGCCAGATTGAGCAGCCAAAGGTCAAAAATCAATCTTTCGTTCCATTCGAGATGCTCTTTTCTGAACCTTTTGAAATCATCGCGATATGGCGCAAACGAAACAAAATTGGTAGTGAAACGGCTGATGCGGTGAATCGGATCGATCATGCCCATAAAACAGTGTTCACCGGTGGACAAGGTGCCGAACAGGTCGTGGAAGGCGAGAAAATCGGCGATCAGCAAGACATCCCTTTTTTGTGCTTCCAGTCGATGGGATTCGAAAATGCTTTTGAAATGGAAAACGGATGACGTGGTATGACTGGCAAGCAAAATCGCCCCTTCCATGCCATGCCTTGGATCTACGATCGTTTTTCCAATGTCGTGATAAAAAGCGGACAGCATCAAGGAGAAGATGCGTTTGTTGTGGGCTGGAGATCTTTGATAGATCAGAACGTCATTATTAATATCCGGACCAAGGCGGATGCCTGCAGCGTTTCTTTGAAAGAACTGTATTAATCTTGCGACAATCATGACAACATTATTGAAATGCAAGAAATTTCCATAATTTTTGCATTTTGACTCAGCAATTAAAAAATCTTTATCATCAATGGCGCCGGAATAATTATCCTTCCTGATAGAAAAATGTTTATAATAATGCTCAACAAACGGCATGACGTTTTCCACGCCGCCAAAATTGTATAATTTTTCTTCTGACACCTTTTTAATGATCTCATTAAAATCGACAGTTCCCAATTCTGAAATTTTATTTTTAAATCTTTCCTCTGGCCAGAACAAACACCTGATACTTTTAATCATCCCAATAAAGTCGTCATCCTCTGCATCAACAAAATCAATAAACATACCTGACTCTCCTGTCAATAGCCTGATTGTTGGAATGAAAGCGTCAGATCGATCATCCGACGGCAGAAAGTTATAGGGATTGACCGCGATTGTCAAGGATAAAAAATCATGTCGATCATATCTTGTTTTGTTGAGATTGGCGACATAATGAAAAAATGGCGGCACAACCGTCTACCACATTCACGCCACTCAATGCGCCTCCCCCCAGTTGCGTCCAATACCCATATCCACCTGCAGGGGGACAGACAGAGACATGGCGCCCTCCATGGCCTCGCGGACCACCGGTTGCACCGCCTCCAGCTCCCCTTCCGGGACCTCCAGCAGCAGCTCGTCATGCACCTGCAGAATCATGCGACTGGCCATGCCGCGCCGGTGCAACTCGCGATGCAGACGGATCATGGCCATCTTGATCAGATCGGCGGCGGATCCTTGCAAGGGGGCGTTGATGGCGGTGCGCTCGGCCAGCTCCCGCAGGTTGCGGTTGACATGGTCGATGTCGGCGACAAAACAGCGCCGACCGCCGATGGTCTCCACATAACCATGCTCGCGGGCGAAACGAATGGTGGCGTCCATGTGCTCCCGCACCCCCTGGTAACGCCGGAAATAGAGATCCATGTAGGAAAAGGCCTCGCCCACGGCAATCCCCAGACGCTTGGCCAGGCCATAGGGACTCATGCCGTACACCAGGCCGAAATTGATGGTCTTGGCCATGCGCCGCAACTCCGGGTCCGGGGCGGCAGGGTCCATTTTGAACAACTCGATGGCAGTGGCGGCGTGAATGTCCAACCCCTCGGCAAATGCGGCCCGCAAACGCGGCACCTCCCCCAAATGGGCCAACAGCCGCAACTCGATCTGACTGTAGTCGGCAGACAACAGCACGTGACCCGGAGGCGCGACAAAGGCCTGCCGAATCGCCCGCCCCTCCGGACGGCGCACCGGAATGTTCTGCAAATTCGGCTCGGAGGAGGACAACCGCCCGGTCAGGGTCGCGGCCTGGTTGAAACTGGTGTGTACCCGCCCGGTGCGCGGATCCATCCGCTCCACCAGGGCATCGGCATAGGTGGAGCGCAGCTTGGCGAGGGTGCGATACTCCAGCACCCGGGCCGGCAACTCATGGCCCTGCTCGGCAAGCCGGGTCAGCACATCCACGTCCGTGGAAAAGCCGGTCTTGGTGCGTTTTCCCCCCTTGATGGCCAGTTTCTCGAACAGAATCACCCCCAACTGCTGGGTGGAGTTGATGTTGAACGCCTCCCCGGCCATGGCGTGAATCTCTTTGGTCAACTGCTCCAGGCGCACGGTGAGATCCGCCGACATCCGCTCCAACCCCCCCCGGTCGAGCAGGGCACCGGCCAGTTCCATCTCCCCCAACACCGGGATCAATGGCAGCTCCACCTCCCGGTAAAGCCGCTCGACCTTGGGCATGCCCGCCAACTGTTGCTGCATTTTCGCCGCCGCAAGCCAGGTGATCTCGGCGTCCTCGCAGGCATAATGGGTGGCGGACGCCAGGGGCACCCGGTCGAAGGTGACCTGTTTTTTGCCAATGCCGGTCACATCCTGGAACGTGGTGGTGACCCGGCCCAGTTCGGCCAGGGCAATGGCGTCCAGATTGTGCCGCCGGGCGCCACCGTGCAACAGGTGGGATTGCAGCATGCTGTCCTGCGCCAGATTGGCCAGCCGGATGCCGTAGCGGCGCAGCAGGACATATTCGTATCGGAGATTCTGGCCGATCTTGGCAATGGCGGGATTTTCCAGCACCGGGCGCAAATCCGCCAGAACCCGCTCCCGGTCCAACTGGCCCGCAGGCAAACTCTCCGGGACATGACCCACCGGAATGTACCAGGCCTGACCGGCCTGCCAGGAAAACGACAGCCCCACCAATTCGGCCCGGGTAGGATCGGTCCCGGTGGTCTCGGTGTCGATGGCAAAGGCGGAACAGCCCCGCAGTTGGCGCAAAAAATCCAACCAGGCCCCCTCCTCCGTCACGTTGCGGTACGCCAGAACCGGAGCAGGCTTCTCCTCCACGACCCCAGGCGGCCCCAACTCCCTGGCCAGCGAGGTGAATTCCATTTCCAGATAGAGGGCGCGCAGGGCCTCCTGATCCGGGGGACGCACCCGCAAGGCGGCAAAATCGATGGCAAGCTCCACGTCGCACCGGATGGTCACCAATTCCAGGGAGAGCCGGGCCAGATGGGCCGATTCGGTCAGGTTCCTGCGCCGCATCGGCTGCGGGACCTTGTGCAAATTGGTGAAAAGCGTCTCCAGATCCCCGAACTCCCGGATCAACTGGGCAGCGGTCTTGATGCCGATATTCGGCACCCCCGGCACGTTGTCCGAGGCATCCCCCATCAAGGCCATCACCTGGGTCACCCGCGCAGGCAAAACCCCCCAGTGCTCCTCCACCTCCGCCGGGCCGAGCCACGCCTCCTTGCCGGGGTCGAAGATCGTGATCCCGGGAGCAACGAGCTGCATCATGTCCTTGTCCCCGGAGACGATCACCACCTCGAACCCCTCCCGGCGGGCGGCCACGGCCAGGGTGCCGATCACGTCGTCGGCCTCGCAGCCGGCCTGCTCGAAGGCGGGCAGGTTCCAGCACTCCACCAGACGCCGGATCACCGGCACCTGCATCCGCAGCTCGTCGGGCATGGCGTGACGGTTGGCCTTGTAGTCCGGATAGAGGCGATGGCGGAACAACTCCCCCCCCGGATCCCAGGCCATGGCCATGTATTCCGGCTTGTGTTCATGGATGACCTTGCGAATCATCTTGATGAAGCCGAAAATGGCGTTGGTGGGAAACCCGTCGCGCCGCGCGAGATTCTTGACACCGTAATGGGCGCGGTACAGGTAACCGGAGCCATCCATCAGAAACAATCGAGGAGTCGCCATGCTATTCAAAAAACCCTCTCTTAATACCGGAACGTTGCTGGCCGGGCTGCTCTTGCTTGTGGCGGCCTCCCCATCCCTGGCCAGGGAGGATCACGCCCCGCCCGCCAAGGGGCCTTTGGTGTCGGAACTGCGGGAAAAGGCCGAACCCGACGGACCCGAAACCGTGATCCGCAAATACGAGGACGCCCAGGGCAACCAGGTGCGGGAAAGCGCTGTCAACGGCGCCGTCTTCCAGATCCAGGTCATCCCCTACAGCGGCCCGCCGTATTATCTCATCGACAACGACGGCGATGGCCTGTTCGAGACCAGGATCAACGGCTACGAACCCAAGCTCATGGTCCCGCAATGGGTGCTGTTCCGGTTCTGAACCCCGTTGGCCACTGACTCCCGTTGGCCACTGGCCGGTTTCTACGCCTGCTATTTCGCGGTGCTCGGCGTATGGCTCCCCTTTTGGCCGCTCTACCTCTCCCATCTGGGCCACAGCGCCGAAACCATCGGCATTCTGACCGCGCTCGCCCAGTGGATCAAGATCCCGGCCCCGCCCCTGTGGGGTCGGGTGGCCGACCGGGGCGCCGGGCGGCACACGGTCATCCTTTACACCTGCCTGGCCACCCTGCTCGCCTTCTGCCTGTTCTTCCTCGACCATGGACTCCTGTGGCTGGCGCTGGCCACGGTTTTGTACAGCCTCTTTCACGCCGCGCCCTTGTCCCTCACCGACTCTTTGGCCATGGAGCTGTGCGTGCGCAGGCGTTGGGATTATGGCCGCATCCGGCTCTGGGGGTCATGGGGATTCGTTGTGCTCACCCTGATGGCCGGACCCATGACCGATGCCTGGGGCATCGGTATCGTCCCTTTTGTCATCGCCGTGCTGCTGCTGACCGGTTTCCTCTTTGCCATGCGACTGCCCCGGCTGGAGGTCCACCCTTGGACCGGCCCGGCCCCGGCCATCTTCGACCGGCCCGAGGTGCGCTGGTTTTATTTCAGCGCGTTTTTGATGCAATTCTCCCACGGGGCCTATTATGGGTTCATGTCCCTGCATCTGCAACAGCACGATTTCTCCCGCACCGCCATCGGCCTGTTGTGGGCGGTGGGGGTGGTGGCCGAGGTGGGATTGATGCACCGCTCCCAGAGCCTGCTGGACCGCTTCGGGATCTCGCGCCTTCTGACCTTTTCTTTGCTGATGGCCGTGGTGCGCTGGACCCTCTACGCCAGCACGCTGCAGGTCGGTTTGCTTTTGGCCGGCCAGTTGCTGCATGCCTTCACCTTCGGTGCCTTCCACATCGCTGCGGTGCGCCGGGTCTACGACATGGCCCCGGTCAATGGCCGGGGCGCGGCGCAGGGGTGGCTTTCCGGCCTCTCCTACGGCGCGGGTGGCGGCCTGGGGATGGCGGTCTCCGGGGTGCTCTTCGACAGCAGGGGTTCCCAGATCCTGTTCGGCGTCATGGCACTGGCCGCCCTGGCAGGCGTGGCGGCCTCCCATCGCTCCGCCCTTCTCTTCGTCCATCGGGAGCCAGCCCATGTCTGACCCGTTCGTAACGGTTTCCCCCGGGGCAGTGCGGGCGATGATCCACCTGGCGCGTGCCTTGCGGGGACTGACGCGCACCGCAGCCTGGCAGGAGGCCATCCGTGCCGGAACCCCTGCCAGCTTCCTGACCGATCCCGGCAACGAGGCGGTCATGATGGGGTATGATTTCCATCTCACCCCGGACGGTCCCAGGCTGATCGAGGTCAACACCAACGCCGGCGGCGGATTGATGGCCTATCGCGCCCTGCGGCCCGCCTTTCCCCCCGGCCCGGAGTTTCCGCAAGGGAGCTTCGACCCCGACCAACGTCATCAACGGGAACTGTTGGCCACTTTTGGCGAGGAGATGGCGCTGTTCAGCGGGGGCCGTGTCACCAAACCCGGCCTGCTGGTGATCCTGGACGAGGCCCCGGAAGAGCAGTTTCTCTATCCGGAGATGCGCGCCTTCGCCGCCCTGCTGACCGCCTGGGGCTGCGAGACCGTCATCGCCGATCCTGCCGCTTTGACCATGAACGAAAGCGGGGTCTTTTGGCAATCCAGGCGGGTGGAGATGATTTACAACCGGCACTGCGATTTCTATCTGGAGTCGGCACCGCTGGCCGGGCTGGCCGCCGCCTGGCGCAACCGGCGGGTCTGTCTCTCCCCCAATCCGCGCCAGTACGGATTGCTGGCCGACAAGCGGCGCATGATCCTCTGGTCCGATGCCGAGGCGCTGAGGAGCCTGGGCCTGAGCGCCCCGGCAATCGCCTTCCTGACCCGGCACGTCCCCAGAACCCGGCTGCTGGCGACGTTGAGCCTGGACCAGGCGTGGCGTGAGCGCAATCAATCGGTGTTCAAGCCGAGCGTCGGCTTTGGCAGCAAGGGGGTATTGTTGGGCAACAAGATCAGCCGCGTCCGTTTCCACGAACTCGATCCTGCCACCACGCTGGTGCAGCAGTTCATCCCCCCCTCCCTGACCCGTGTCGGCGAGACGACCCTCAAAACGGATATCCGCCTTTACTGCTACCGGGACCGTCCCCTCGGCGTGGCCGCGCGGGTCTATCAGGGCCAGGTGACCAATTTTCGCTTGCCGGGCAACGGGTTTTTGCCGGTCAGGATCGCGCCCTGACTTATTCGTCCCCATCCTCTGCGGCGCAGGCGTGGCCCGGTTTGCCGTCCGCCTTTTCGCAGGAGGAACAGCTCTTGGCGAACAGGTCGGCGGCCTTGATCTCGCACGCCGGCTTGCCGCTCTTGGCCGGAAACTCGCACTTCTCGGCGGTGACCAGACCCCCCCAGTCGCCACCCCCCGCGACGTTCTTGAAGGCCATCACCTCCAGCTTCCAGCCGTCCACGCTCTTGCCGCCGTTCAGCCGGCCTGCCACGAAGCCGAAACGGCTCATGCCGTGGGCGTTGATGGCGGTTTTCTTGCCGGTCTTCAGGCAGCCGCTCAGGGCCTTGGTGTTCAACACCACCCCGCCGTTGCCGGCCACCAGTTCCAGCATGCGGCTTTTCTCATCCTCTGGATTGACATCCATGCTGGCGTACAGATGCTTGTGACCCACCAGGGCCAGTTTGATGTTCTCCGGCAGGGTGTTATGCGGCAAACCCTCCAGGGCGGCCTGGGGCGTGGGATTGCTGAAATCGAATTTGTCGCATTTGCCCAAGACCGCCCAGGTCGGCTTGTGGGTCACCAGCCAGGCCTTGCGTTTGCCACTGGAAAAACTCTTGCCGATCTCCTTGTACCACCCGGCCAGAATCTCCTTGTCCGTGTCGCAGATGGTTGTGGTCTCGTTCAGTGAGGCGGTATCCAGCACCACCACGCTCCAGTCGTTGGCGAAATCGAGACGATAGGGCCGGGTCATCCCGTCCGCCACCCCCTGGCACGAATGGTCCTTGACCTGCTGCTCCGTATTGCCCGCCACCCTGGAGGTGGGATCGAGCAGGAAGTACCAGCCGTCTCCGTTGTTGCCCATGCTCTTGCACAGCTCGTGGTTGCCCCGGGCCACCACCAGCGGGGCCATGGCGAATACATTCTCGCTCCCGGACATGGGGGTGAAGAAATCCGCCTTCCAGTTGCTCCATTTTTGCGGCTTGCCGCTGTCGTCCTGCTTGCCCCGATACTTGAAATCCCCCACATGGAGGATCACTGCGGGCTTGTTCTCCTTGGCCAGATACGCCCCCATCTGCTTTGCCATCACGGTCGGCAGGGGCCAATCCTTGTCGGTGCAGGGTTGTGCCTTGTTGCCCCGGCAACCGCTGTCACCCAGAATCACCGCCACCTCCGGAGAGCGGCCCACGCTGGGCAACTGCACCTTGTATTGCTTGCCGCTCTTGCCGTCGGTCACGGTCCATGTCTCCCCCCTGGCCTGATGGTTGGCGGCGAAGGGCAGTGCCGCCTCGCAGACGGTGACGGGCATCTCCGTGGGATTGGGGTTGGGCCGCAAGACCAGTTGGATCGGGCTGCCCTGGCCATTGGTCATGGTCATGGTGGCGCACGCCGCATCCTGGGCGGGTTCCAGCACCACCCGCGCCACCGGGACCGTCTCTCCGGTCAAGGTCGCCCCCTTTTCGCCCAGAACCACATAAGCCAGCAAATCCCCGGCCCAGACCGGCTGCACCATTCCAAAAACCGTCATAAAAATCATCAATCCTGCAACAGGCATCAATCTTTGCATTGTTATCCTCCATAATTATGGCATGACGAGACAATCATGAAACGTAAAGCTACCAATTGGCATACGATGTTGTCAAGGGTACGAGAAACAAGGTATAGAAAAAAATATCACAAGCCAGCGGCAGGAGCGGCCTGCCTTCTTCCATTCCGATAATGGATCATGGGTTTACCCGCCGCCAGGAAAGGTTTATAGTGCCGTCACCCCTTCCCAAAAATCGCTTGGCCACGAGGTGCATCGATGAGTTCGCAAGAGTCGTCCGCAAGCCACGCCCAGTTCCGCATCCAGGATCCCGTTCAGGTATTCGCCACCTTCAGCGCGGAAGAGATCGCCCGCCGACAACAGACCGATCCCGCATTCGACGCCCCCTTGCACCAGGAAGCCATGGAGCTGGTCCAAAGCCGTTTGCGCGCCCGTCCGCCGGCACAGGAGAACGTGGCATGATCATTCGGCGTCTGTGCTCGGAAAATCTCTTCAAGTACAAAAAACTCGATCTGAACGGCCTGCCGGCGCGGGGGCGGATTCTCATCGCCGGCTCCAACGAGTCCGGCAAATCGGCCATCCTGGAGACCATCGCGCTCGCCTTGTTCGGTCGCACCTCCAATCTCACCCACGCCACCGTGGCCAAGGCGGTGCGCTGGGGGGCCGACAACGCCTCGGTCACCATGGATTTTCAGGGCAGCGACCTGGGGGAATACTCCCTGTTCCGCTACTTCGACGCGGACGGGGTGCAGCGCGCGCGCCTGACCCGCCAGGACCAGGAGCACCCCCTGGCCCAGGGGGTGGAGGCGGTGAACGAGGCCATGATCCGGGTGATCGGCTTCGATTATGGGCAATACACCGATGCCCTCTACCTGACCCTGGGGCGCCATTCCCATCCCCGGCCCCAGGATACGGTCAAGGAACTGGCCGGGGTGGCCACCCTGGAAAACCTGAGCAGGGAGTTGGCCAACGAAATCCACGCCGAGGAAGAGGCGATCGATGCCCGCCTGCAACGCCTGACCGAAACCCAGGAAAAAATTCACGCCCTCGCCCTGCGCGAGGAGGCCCTGGGCGAACTGGAAACAGGGTTGCAAGAAGCCCATGACCAGGTGGAGGCCACCACCTCCATCGCACAACGCTGGGAAGGATTCGATGCCGCCCTGCTGCAATCCTCCAGAAACATTGCCACGGCCTGCCAGCGCCTGGCCAACACCACCCCGGAGACCGGCCTGCCCGGCTGGCAGAGCCGGGCAGGCCAGCTGGACACCGCCCTGGCCGAGTTGGAAAGCGTCTGTCTGGGGGGGCAGGTGGAAATGGACAGCTCCCCCGCCGCGCCCTTGCGGGAGTGGCAGCACCAGTTGCAGGGACGCCTGTCGGATCTGGCACGGATCCAGGAAAGCGCACAGGAAGAACACAACCGCCTGACGGGCTGGCTGGAAGGCCCGGTCAATCGCACCAACCCGGAGAGCAGCAATGCGGAAAACGCCCGCCTGGAACAGACGCTGCGCCTGCTCATTCGTGCACGCGCCCGTCAAGGCTTCGGGGTGATCCTGTTTCTGCTGGTGGCGCTCATCGCCGGAGCCGGAACGTGGGTGGCCTTGCACAGCCAGCAAAACCCGGAGTTCGCCCCCCGTCTGGTGGAACTCCTCGCCCGACACATCCCCAACTGGGAGAACTCCCGGACCCTGCTGCTGATGCCCACGGCCATTCTGGCCACGCTGCTGACCCTGTGGAACCTGGGAGGCCGCTGGCGCAAAAAGGGACGGATCCGGCAGGTCATGACGGATCGGGAAACCTTGCAGCAGCGCATCCGGCTGGCCCGGGAACGGGTGGCGGCCATCAACGAGGCCCTGACCCAGCCCCTGGAACGCCAGGTGCAAATCCTGGCCGCCATGGAGAACGCCCCCTGGCTCGCCGACCTGCACGCCTGGACCCAGGCAGAGGGCAGGCCCCTGCTGACCGCCGACGCCTTGCGCCAATATCTGGCCGGCCTGGACAAGCGGGTCAAGGGCTTTCAGACCGAAATCGTCCACTGCCGCGAAGAGGCGCAAGAGCAGCTTGCCGCCACCCGCGCGGAAATCGCGACCCACGAACAGACGGTCCTCAACCTGGAACAGGCGCTGCGCGACGAAAAGGAACGACGCCGCGAACATGCCCGCCTGGCCGAGGCGGTCAGGATCATGGCAACCGAAAACCACGCCGCAGAACACGCCATCGCCGTGCGCCGGATCGGTCGCGAACTGCTGAAAGGGGCGTGTGTGGGACTTTCCGCCCACTTCAACCAGGAGCTGCACCGTTTCATCGCCTCCACCGCACCGCTCTTCACCCAGGGACGCTATCGGCATTTGCGCCTGGACGATGACCTCGATGTTTCGGTCTTTTCCGAGGCCAAAAACGACTTCGTCCGCATGGAGGAGGTCTCCACCGGGGTGCGCCGGCAATTGAACCTGGCCATCCGCATGGCCCTGGCGCAAGCTTTGGCCCTGCGTTGCGGCGGCCTGCATGCCATCGCCCTGGACGAACCCTTCGCCTACTACGATCGCCAGCGCTTCCGGGAATCCCTTGACGCCCTGCTGCGAATCAGCGACAAAATCACCCAAATCTGGGTGGTGGGGCAGGAGTTCGACACCGAGGCCAGCGCCACGGGCTTGTATGTCCAATGCATACTGGATCAGGACACTCTGGTCATGAACAGGAGGTAACCACTTGAAACCGTCCGTTTCCCGTTGCCTGTCGCTCCTGATCTGGCTCCTGCTGGCATGCGGGGCCGCGCTCCCCGAGGCCCACGCCAGGGAGGCAGGCGGCGACAAGTCCGCTCCCATCCGCATCAAGGGTTCCGACACCCTCACCAAGGCGCTCCGGGAGTTGGCCAAGGCCTTTCGGGAGGTGGCGCCCGAGGTCGTCATCGAGGTGACGGGCGGCGGTTCCGGCAATGGCATTGCCGCGTTGGTAAACAGTCACGCGGATATCGCTGCCTCCAGCAGACTCATGCGCTCCAGGGAATTCCAGATCGCCGCAAAAAAACAGGCGGGCGCGACTCCGGTCTTTCAGGTGGTCGCCCTGGACGCGGTTTCCGTGGTGGTCAACCCCGCCAATCCTCTCAATGGCATCTCCCTCCAGCAATTGATGGAGATCTACGGCAAGGGGGAATCCACCTCGCGCTGGTCCGATCTGGGGGTGCAGGTCCCCGGTTGCCAGGACCAGAAAATCCTCCCCTTGAGCCGCAAAAACAATTCCGGCACCTATGCCTTCTTCCGGGAGACCATCCTGCCCAAGCACGACCACTTCGACCACCACATGATCAGCATGGACGCCTCCGACGAAATCGTCTCCATGGTCGCCCAGATGCCCTGTGCCATCGGCTATTCCGGCATGCCCTACATCACCGGCAAGGTCAAGACCCTGTGCATCTCCCAAAGCCGCGGCCCCAAGGTGCCCTGCGTCCCGCCCACCGTCGCTTCCACGCTCAACAAGACCTATCCCTTGTCCAGGTCCCTCTATTTGTATACCCTTGGACCACCCGCCGGGCAAAGCGCCAGATTTCTGGAATGGCTCAAGGGACCGCAGGCCAGGGAGATCCTGCAACGGGGCGGCTATATCCCGGTCCCGCAAACCGCTTCCTCACCCTAGCAACGCAATCTTAAGGAATACAAGGCAACATGGAAATCCTGGAAGGCTTTTTGCGCGAATATGGCTATATCGTGTTGTTCGTCGGAACTTTCCTGGAGGGCGAAACCATGGTCCTGATCGCCGGCTATCTGGCCAAGACCGGCGTTCTGGATGTGAACATGGTCATCCTCGCCTCCTTTTCCGGGACCTACTTCGGCGACCAGTTGTATTTCTTCATCGGTCGGCGCTGGGGCCATCTCCTGATCAACCGGGCGAAAAGCGAATCCTGGCAAAGACGCACCGCGCGGGTGATGGAGCTGTTGGCGAAATACGACACCTGGTTCATTCTGGGCTTTCGCTTCGTGTACGGCGTGCGCAACGTCACCCCGTTCGCCCTGGGGGCAACGTCGATCCCCTCGTTGCGCTTCATGGTCCTGAATGCCATAGCCGCCATCGTCTGGGCCACCACCTTCGCCTATGGGGGCTACCTCTTCGGCCACGCCATGGAGGCCTTTCTGGAGAAGATCAAGGCCTATCAGATCTACTTTTTCGGGGGGCTGGGCCTGGTGCTGATCAGTATCTGGATCTACCGCCGCTTCCTGCGCAAAACAGCGGACCCCGCCTGACCGGTCACAGGCCGCCGTGCCGGCGAAAGAAATCCACCATGTCCGGACGGTCGTTGTCCTTGGCGACGGACATGGGGGTGCGACCGGTGGAGTCCCGCGCATTGATGTCCGCGCCCCCGGCCAGGAGCATGTCGGCCTCCTCGACCCGTCCGCGGATGGCGGCGAAGTGGAGCGCCGTTTTGCCGAAATGGTTTCTGGCATTGACCTCCGCGCCATGGCGGATCAGATGCTCGGCCACCTCGGTCTGGCCGTGGAAGACGGCGCAATGGAGAGGAGGGCCGCCATCGGCGTTGCGCACGTCCACCTGGGCACCACGGGACATGAGCAGTTCGGCCATGGCCACATACCCTTCCTGAACGGCCTGGAACAGCGGGGTTTCGCCATGACGATCCCTGGCGTTGATGTCGGCCCCGGCATCCAGGAGCCGCTCGGCGGTCTCCATGTGGCCCCAGGAGGCGGCCCAGTGCAGGGGGGTCTCCTTGTCCAGGTCCTGGGCATTGGGATTGGCGCCGTGCTCCAGGAGCAGGCGGGCCAGGGAGGCGAAGCCGCGCACCGCCACCCAATGCAGGGGCGTCCAGCGCTGGGGATCCACGACGTTGACCTGGGCGCCATACATGACGAGCCGCTCGGCCAGTTCGACCGCGCCCTCCTGGATGGCCCGATGGAGCATGGTCCACCCTTCGGCATCGCGGATGTCCGGATCCCCGCCCTCGGCCAGGAGGCGTTCCATATCGTCAGGCACCACCCACAATCCTTCCATGCGCGACCTCCTCAGACAATTTTGAACATTTCATGCAGACTGGCCACCTTCATGAGGGCCATCAATTTTCGGGAGAGATTGGTCAGAGTGACTCTGGACTGCTCCCCGCCCGCGTGCTCCCGCAAGACCAGCAGCATGCCCATGGCGGAGCTGTCCATGAAGTTGACTCCGGACATGTCCACCACATAGTGCGCCCCGGGCGGCTCGCGGAAATAGGCGTCACGAAAGGCCTGGCGCAGCTTGAAGGTGAACTCGCCACGCACGTGGATGCGCACCTCGTGGTCATTGCGTTCCACGGTGACCATGCCACCTGCCTTGGCCCCGGTGAACGCCCCGGACAGGAGATTGTCGGAAACGGTCATTTCGATCATCCTCATACAGGCTAAAGAAACCATCCAGTCAGTTTAACGGATCAACAGGCTGGTTGGCAATCCCGCACAAAAAAAGCTCCGGAACAAATCCCCGGTCACGCCGGTCATTTGCCCAGCACCCCCTCCTGAGCCATGCTGAAGCATTGATTGCCGGCGGTGATCAGATGGTCCACCAGCCGGATGCCGATGGGTTGCAAGGCGTTCATCAGGACAATGGTGAGGTTGCGATCGGCACGGGAAGGGGTGGTGGTGCCGGCAGGGTGATTGTGGGCCAGGATCACCTCGGCGGCCTTGTGGCGCAAGGCGATCTCCACCACCTGACGGGGATGGACATGGGCCTCGTTGATCGTGCCGCGGGAGACCAGGGCCGGATAGAGCAGCCGGGCGTGCAGGTCCAGGCACAAGACATAGAATACCTCCTCGGTGCGACCGGCGGTCAGGGCCAGGACATACTCCCTGGCCTTGAACGGGTCGTTCAGGGAGGGCCTGGGATGGGAGGCCTTGCACTGCAGATAACGCCGGGTCAGCGGGGGGATCATGGCCAGAAAATAGGCGGCGGCCTGACCCATGCCCGGCAGGGTGGCCAGATCCACCGGATCGGCCTCCAGAACCGCAGCCAGCCCCCCATAACGATCGATCAGTTGATGGGCGATGGCGTTGGTGTCCTGTCTGGGCAGCACATTGAACAACAACATTTCCAGCACCTGGTGATCCTCGAATTTTTCGAGGCCCTCCTCCTGGAACCGCCTGCGCAGGCGTTGGCGGTGGCCCTGGTGCAGCCTTGCCTTGTCGTTTCCCGTTTCCATTGTCGCGCTTCCTATGCCCTGGCTCACGCCGATGTTATGATGTCCCGCAAAACGGCCAAACGTCCCCCCTGGAGCGCCCCCTTGAACGAACTCGATCCGCCACCGCACGATTATTATCCGGAAACGACCCCCATGCGGCGTCCGGTCTACTCCCACGAGGCCGAACAATCGGTCCTGGGGGCGATTCTCCTGGACAACGCCGTCATGGATCACGTCGCAGACCTTCTGGTCCCGGAGGATTTCTACGTCGGCGCCCACCGGGTGGCCTTCGCGGCCATGCTGGCCATTCTGGATCGCGGCGAGCCGGCGGACCCTCTCATTCTCAAACAATACCTGGAAAAAAACAACGAACTCGACGCCGTGGGCGGAGCGGGTTATTTCGCCCGCCTGATCGACACGGTCCCGGCCACGGCCAATGCCAAGGCGTATGCCCACCTGGTGCGGGACAAGTCCATTCTGCGCGCCCTGGCCCAGACCGCCACCGCCATTGCCGAGGAGGTTTACGAGGAGGGCACGGCGCGCCCGGTGGACCAGCTGCTCGACAGCGCGGAACAGCGCATCTTCGCCGTGGGGGAGAACCGCTCCCGCCGCCGCTCCACCTATTCCGACCTGAAGAGCATCCTGCCGCCGATCTTCGAGCGGTTGGACAAACTGATCGCCCGGCAGGAGGCGATCACCGGGGTGCCCACCGGTTTCACCGACCTGGACCGGCTGCTGGCCGGGCTGCAGAGATCGGATCTGCTGATCCTGGCCGGTCGTCCCGCCATGGGCAAGACCTCGCTGGTGATGAACATGGCGATCAACGCGGCACTCGATCATCAGGTGCCGGTGGCGGTCTTTTCCCTGGAAATGTCGCGGGAACAGCTCACCACCCGGCTGCTCGCCTCCACCGCCCGGGTGGACGCCCAGGGACTGCGCACCGGCAGGCTGCGGGATGAAGAGTACCACAAACTGGTGCATGCCGCGCAGGATCTCTCCCAGGCGCCGGTCTACATCGACGACTCCCCGTCGTTGTCCATCATGTCGCTTAGGGCCAAGGCGCGCCGTCTGAAGCGGGAGAAGGGGATCGGCCTGCTGGTGGTGGACTATCTGCAGCTCATGCAGGGCGAGGATACCCAGGAAAACCGGGTGCAGGAGATCTCCCAGATCAGCCGCGGCCTGAAGGGGGTGGCCCGTGAGTTGGACATCCCGGTGCTGGCGCTTTCCCAGCTCTCCCGCAAGGTGGAGGAGCGGCCCAACAAGCGACCGATCCTCTCCGATCTGCGGGAATCCGGCTCCATCGAACAGGACGCGGACATCGTGATGTTCGTCTACCGGGAGGAGGTCTACAAGGAGAACGACCCGGCGCTGGCGGGGCTGGCCGAGGTGATCGTGGCCAAGCAGCGCAACGGCCCCACGGGAACGGTACGACTGACCTTCCAGAAACAGTTCACCCGCTTCGAGAACCATGCCTCGGCGGACTATGTGGCGCGGCACGAATGATGAGCGCCTTGCTGGCACCCGCCGGGACGCGACCCACCTGGGTGGAGGTGGAACTGGACGCCGTGGTGCACAACTTCCGGGTGGCGCGGCAGGCGGCGGGAGCGAGCGCCTTGTTTCCGGTCGTCAAGGCCAACGCCTATGGATTGGGGGCGCTGCCGGTGGCGCGGGCATTGGCAGCCGCCGGGGCGGACGGCTTCTGCGTGGCCATGGTCGAGGAGGCCCGGCCCCTGCGCGAGGCGGGGATCACGCACCCCCTGGTGATTTTGTCCGGTTTTTTGCCCGGAGTGGAGCAGGCGGTCATCGAGCTGAATCTGCAACCGGTGCTGTTCGAGATGGAGGCGGCGCGGGCATTGAGCCGGCGGTGCGGGGAGCGGGCGGCACCCGTCTTGGTGCATGTCAAGGTGGATACCGGCATGGGCCGCATGGGGTTTCCGCGCGCCAAAATTTCGGCGGTGCTGGAGGAGTTGCGCAGCCTGCCCGGCATCCGGGTGGCGAGCATCCTCTCCCATCTGGCCCGTGGCGACGAACTCGCGGGAGAGGAGAGCCTGCGCCAGGCCGAACGACTGGAGGGCGCCGGGGATGCCACCCTGCCCCGCTCGTTGGCCAACAGCGCGGGTTTGCTGGGACATGCGTGCACCCGTCTGGCATGGAGTCGGCCTGGGATCATGCTGTACGGGGCCTCTCCGTTCTTTCCCGGGCGCACCTGGCGCGAGGATGGCCTGCGGCCTGTGGTGCGGTGGCTGACGCGGGTGGTGGCGGTGCGTGAGGTGGAGGCGGGGACCCCCCTGGGGTATGGTCATGATTTCGTCACCCGGCGGGCCTCCCGGATCGGGGTGTTGCCGGTGGGGTACGCGGATGGATACAGCCGCTGCATGCAGGGCCGGGCACAGGTCCTGATCGACGGGTTGCGCGCCCCGGTGGTGGGGCGGATTTCCATGGATCTGACCCTGGTGGATCTCACGGACCATGCCGGGGCGGGCATCGGCGCCCTGGTGACGCTGCTGGGGGAGCAGGGAGAAGGGTTCATCGGCATCGAAGAAATGGCGGAATGGATGGGGACCATCCCCTACGAGGTGCTCTGCCGGCTGGGGGCGCGCGTACCGAGGCGTCATCTCTCTTCCGGGGTCTGAAAGCAACGGCACATCTCTTGCAGAAGAACGGGCATTGCCAAATCCGCCGCGCCTTGCCTCACGTCAAGGCCGGTAAACGATATGCCCTGTGTATAAAAAAGGAGACTCCCCGTGACCGGCGCTGTACACGACTTGGACACATCCCGTCAAGACCCCCCCACTGGTACTGCGGACATTTTCATTTCCCCAAATGAGAATAATCGCCTGGCGAAAAACAGCCGACGCAAGCGGATCGGCTGGCACCTGACCGAGGCCCTGGTTGCCGCAGTCGTGGGCGGGATCGTCACCGCCATGGTCTGGCATCCGCCGGCATCCAAGGCCGCGCTGGAAATGAAACCGGAGTTGCCCGCCAACGAGGCCAGCGAGACCACCGAGGCCAAGAACGACAAGCCGGCCAAATTCGACAGCATGGACGAGTTCATGGGCGGAAAGGGCGACGAGAAGACCGCAGAGGCCATGGCCGCCCTCACGGAGAAGGAGGAGGTCAAGATCGAGGTCGAGGGACCCCAGTTGGCCAACAAGGGCAAGAACGACCTCCTGGATGACACCCTGGATCTCAACATGGAAGAGCCTGCGGATGACAGCATGGACGATGCCATGAGCGAACCGGTCGAGGAGATGCCCCTGGTGTCGGACGAGACGGCGGCCAAGCCCGTGGTGGCGTCCGCCACCGCGCATGAAGCGGCCCAGCCCGCGAAGCGTTATTTGTCCATGACCAAAATCGATCTCAACAAGGGCGTGGCGACTCAGCCCGCCTCGACCGAGACGCCGAAGGCCCCGACAGAGGCCAGGAAGATGGTCCCCCCACCCAGACCGGAAGCCAAGGCGCTCTCCCTGACCCGGGTGGAGCCGAAAGCGGCACCCGCGAAGGCGGAGAGCAAGACGCCCGAGACCAGGCCGGAGCTTAAAACCGCTCCCAAGAGCGAAGCCAGGCCGCAATCCAAGGCCGCGCCCATCCTGGAGGCCAAGCCCGGCGATGCGGGCCACGGCAAGACGGAGTTCCCGCATGAGCAGACGGACGGACAATTCCTGGTGACTGCCGGCTCCTTCTCCAATCTCGCTGGCGCGGAAAAATTGCAAAAGCAGTTGAACGATGCGGGCATTCCGGTGCGTCTGGCCAAGAGCACCTACCAGAACAAGCCGATGCATCACCTGTTGACCGGGCCTTTCGCCTCTTCGGACCTGGCCGGCAAGGCGGTGACGATCATCAAGGAGCGGGGTGGCGTGGAGGCGAAGGCGCTGAGCGTGCCGAGCGCCAAACAGAATGCCCTGCCCGGCGATGCGACCCGGACGGCTGCCGCGCCGAAGCCGGAAGTCAAGGCCAAGCCCGCCGAGGGCAAGGCGCCGGTCGAAGTCAAGCCCCAGGTTCAGGCGAAGGCGGCCCCGGTGGCAGACAAGAACGCCAAGAGCGATGCAACCGACAAGAAGCCGGCAGTCGTTGCCAAGGCGCAGCCGAAAGCGCCCGCCGCAGCGCAAGCCGAGCCGCCGCAGAAGACCCGTTTCACCGGTTTCGTGACCACGGCGGCTTCGTTCAGCAATCCGGACAATGCCAATGCCATGCGCCGCCGCCTGACCGAGCGCGGGATCAAGGCCTTCATCAAGATGGCCATCGTCAATGGCAAAGAGTTTTCCCATGTGGTGATGGGACCCTTTGCCACCCAGAAGGATGCCGATGCCGCGCTGGAGTCCGTCAAGAAGGAGATCGGCATGATGGCCAAGGCCACTCCTGCCGCCCGCTGACACACCCTGCCCCACCCTCCGGACCCTGGCAGTCACTCCTTGCCAGGGGTCCGGACGGAATCACACAGTCGCCTGTGCCAGGGAGCGGTTCCGCCCACCCTGTTTGGCGCCATACAAAAGCGTGTCCGCCTCCTCGAGTAACTGAAGCTGGGTCCGCGTCTGCACAGGCCGCATGGCAGCCACGCCGATGCTCACCGTCACCCGATCGGCCACCGTGGAACGGGCATGGGGAATTGCCAGGTGCCAGATGCGATTGCGGATCTCCTCCGCCACGGCCACCGCCCCATTGGCGGGGGTCTCCGGCAGGATGCAGCAGAACTCCTCCCCCCCATAACGCGCCGCCAGATCGGTGCTGCGCGTCAGTACCGACTGCAACGTCATGGCCACCTGCCGCAAACATTCGTCGCCGGCTTGATGCCCATAATGATCATTATACAACTTGAAAAAATCCACATCCAGCAACAACACCGCAAGCCAGGAGTTGCCGCGCCGGATGGCCTGGCGCCACTCCTGCTCCAACATCTGATCCATGCGGCGACGGTTGGCCAGCCCGGTCAGACCGTCCCGTTGCGAAAGCGCCCGGAGCTGATCGCTCTTGCGCTTGAGTTCCAGATGGTTGCGCACCCGCAGACGCAAAATGGCCGGATTGACCGGCTTGGTGATGTAATCCACCCCTCCCAGCTCAAACCCCACGGCCTCGAACTGCTGCTCGCTCTTGGCGGTCACGAAGATCACCGGAATCTCCCTGGTCCCCTCGTGACTCTTCAATGCGCCGCACAAGGCGTAGCCATCCATGTCGGGCATGATCACATCCAGCAAAATCAGGTCCACCGGCTGCGTGGTGGCCAAGGCCAGGGCGGACTCGGCGGAGCTGGCCACCAGCACCCGATATTCCGAGGCCAGCAACGAGCCGATCGTCTCCAGCATGCCCGGGTCATCGTCCACCACCAGCACGCTCATGCGCGCGGCGGATTCCATGCCCTCCCCTACAGACGGTCCAGACAATTGAGCGCCTCCTTGTAATCGAAACGGGAGAGGGCTGCGGCCATCTCCTGCAATGCGGCCTGCGGACAGCCCGCCCGCAAAAGCTCAGCATACCATTTGCGAAAGGTTCCAGCCACAGTAAAATCACCCTGTTGCAACCCCCGATACAACACCTCCCGCCAATCCGCCGGCACCCCGCCGCTCTCCTGTGCGGCAACGGGCGCGCCGGCGAAACGGGCCGCAGACTCCAGCACCCGCTCCAACTCCCCTCCCCACTCCGCGAGATCGGGGAGCTCCCCATGGACGAATTTTTCCTCCAGCCCCGCAGTCAGAAGATGCAGACGCCGGGCAGAGAGATTGCCGGCTGCACCCTTGAGCCCATGCACGAATCTTTTCGCCTCTTCCCGGTCGCCGCTGGCGCACAAACGCCCCAAATGCCCCACCCCGTCCTGGTAGCGTGCCACAAAGGTGTTGAACAAACGCCCCAGCAGCGCCTCGTCCCCTCCCAGACGCTCCAGGGCCTCCTGCGTATCGATGCCAGGCAGTTCTGTGGGCGGGGCCACGCCAGGCACGGGCGCCCCGGTCAGGGAGGCGGAGGAACCGCCACCAGGCGCCCACTGCCCCACCATCACCTGAAACTCCTTGACCTGTACCGGCTTGGTCAGATAGGCGTTCATCCCCAGATCCAGACACCGCTCCTTCTCGGCGACCAGGGCATGGGCGGTCATGGCGACAATGGGCAACGCTTCCCGGTCGAAACGGTCGCGCAGGATCCGCGTCGCCTCGTAGCCGTCCATCACCGGCATCTGCAAATCCATCAAAACCAAATGAAAATGACCCGACCCCGCCAGCAGGATCCGGTCCACGGCCTGGCGTCCGTTCGCGGCCCGCTCCGCGCTCGCCCCGGATTTGACGAGCATGGCCTCGGTCACCTCCCAGTTGATGTCATGATCCTCCACCACCAGAACCCGCATGCCGGCAAGCAACCGCTCCGGTCGCACCCCCTCCTCCGGACAATCCGCGCATCCTGGCGCATGCCCGGAGGCGCAAAAGCGCTCCAGAATGGCATTGTACAACAAGGAAGCGGTGACGGGTTTGACCAGAAAGGCCTCGATGCCGATCGCACGCGCCTGGAGCTTCACCTCCTGGCTGCCAAAGGCGGTCACCATCAGCAACGCCGGCTGACGCACGATGTGCCGGGAGTCGCGAATCCGTTGCGCGGTCTCCAGGCCATCCATGCCGGGCATGCGCCAGTCCAGCAGCACGCCGTCGTACTCCCCGCCCGTCCGTTCCAGCGCCGCGACGGCCTCGCTCCCCGACCCGACCGCCTCCCCGGCGAAACCGAACTGGCGCACCATGTTGACCAGAATCTCCCGCGCGACGGCATTGTCGTCCACCACCAGAAAACGCGCTGCGCGCCATCCCTCCCGCGCCCGCTGCGCTTTGACCGGCGTCTGCCCGGCCCGCAGCAGACTGACGGTGAACCGAAAGCAGCTCCCCTTGCCGGGCGCGCTGCTCACCGTGATGCGCCCGTCCATCAACTCCACCAGCTGCCTGCAAATGGCCAACCCCAGCCCGGTCCCCCCGTAATGCCGGGTGGTGGAGCCGTCCGCCTGGGTGAAGGGCTGAAACAGCCGATCCATCTGCTCCGGCGTCATGCCGATGCCCCGATCCGACACCGCGAATGCCAGCGTGGTGGCAATCTCCGTGGCGCTCACCTCCTCCACCCGCAGGACGATCTCCCCCTCCGAGGAGAACTTCACGGCATTCGACAGCAGATTGATCAACACCTGCCGCAACCGCGTGGGATCCCCCCGCAACCGACGTGGCACCACCACCGGCACGTCGAACAGCAGTTCCAGTCCCTTCTCCTCTGCCGGCAGGGAAATCACGGTGGCCACCCGCTCCAACACCTCGTCCAGGTCGAAGGGGATCCTTTCCAGTTCCAGATGACCGGCCTCGATCTTGGAAAAATCGAGAATGTCGTCGATGATGCCCAGCAGACTGCGCGCCGCGCCCTGGATCTTGTTCAACCGGTCGCGCTGCATGAGATCGAGAGCGCTTTCGCTCAGCAGATGCCCCATGCCGATGATGGTGTTCATGGGGGTGCGGATTTCATGGCTCATGTTGGCGAGGAATTCGCTCTTGGCCGCGTTCGCCCGTTCCGCCTCCTGCTTGGCCGACACGATCGCCGCCTCGTCCATGCGGTGCCGAATGATCCACCACACCCCTTCCAGGAACCGTTCGAGCAGCTCCACGTCCAATGCGTCGTACTCCTCCCGCTTGTTGGCCACCCCCAGCAGGGCCACCACCTCGCCCTGACGGATCAGCGGTACGCTCAGAAAACGACGAATCGGCACATGGCCCTGCGGGAGACCATGTTTGGGCAGGTCGCAGGCCTCGTAATCATTGACCAGCAGCGGTTTGCGCGTCCGCACCGAGTGGCCGAACAGCGCGACCTTGTCCAAAGGCAACTCGATGAAAGGATCCGGCATGGCGCACCGGGCCATCACCTCCTCGGACCAGGCCAGCACCCGAATCACCGGAGTGCCGGCACTCACCGTGGCCACGAACGCCAGATCGCTGCCGGTCAGGCGGGCCGCCCCGGATACCCCCATGCGCGCCAGCTCCTGCAGCGTGCTTTCGCGCTGGGTATTGAGATCCAGCAACAGCTCCTGGCACAGATTGTCCTGCCGATAGAGATGCTCGGCCCGCTTCCGTTCGGAGATGTCATGGATCTGCAATACGAAGTGAATGGGCCGACCGTCGGCGTCACGCACCAGCGAGACGCCGAGCAGGATCCACACCACATGGCCATCCTTGTGGAGATAACGCTTTTCCAGCTGATAATCGGCGACCTCCCCGGCCAGCAGACGCTGCGCATGGGGCTGGTCAATATGCAGGTCATCCGGGTGGGTGATCGTTTGCAGGTCGCTGGCCAGCAACTCCTCCTCCCCATACCCCACCATGGCACAGAGCGCCCTGTTGACCTTCAGCCAGCCGCCATCCGGGGTCACCAGGGCGATGCCGTGGGTGGCGGACTCGAAGGCGGTGCGGAAACGCTCCTCGCTGGCGCGCAGCTCCAGCTCCATGGCCTTGCGCTCCGAGACATCCCGCACCAGGCCGACCACGTATTCGTGATCCGCCTCCACGATCAGGGAGGCATTCACCTCCACGGGGAACAGGGAGCCGTCCTTGCGGCGTTGCATGCCCAAGGCGGTCAGGTTGGCGTGAACGCGCAACATCGCCACCAGTGCCTCCCACGCGGAGAGGTCGGGAAAGGTCGCCTCGAAATCCATGGGTGTCAACGCCAGCAGCTCCTCGCGGGTATAGCCCAGGGACTGACACGCCTTCTGACTGACATCGATCAGCCGTCCGCCGGGTTCCACCACGAAGACCGCATCCTGGGCGCGATCCATCAGCGCACGGAAACGGGCAATCTCCATCTCCCTCTGGCGAAGCCGCATGGCCATGGCGTCCACGGCGGAAAAAAGCACGCCCACCTCGTCGCTGCGTGCCGCGTCCACGGCCACCCGAAAGTCGCCCTGGCCGATGCGGTCGAGATTCCCCTTGAGTTTCAGCAGCGGATGCAGCAACTGACGCAACAGGATCCAGGTGATGGCCGGAATCGCGAGCAGCAACAGCCCCATCAGGCCGAGGGTCATGCGGTTTTGCAGCTGCTCGCGGATTTCCACCAGGGTGTGGTTGATGTCGTGCAACTGGGCGGTAAACGGGGAGAGGGATTGCAGCTTGATGATCAGCCGGTTTTTCCGTTCCTCGAGATAGGCCTTCTGCTCCGGGGTCAGGGGTTGCCCGGCGGCATGGGCCGCGCGATGGTCCACCTCTTCGAACAGTGAGTCCGCCATGGAAAACCTCCAGGCGATTTCATCCATCAGCAACTGCTCATCCGGGTCGGAAAAGAGGTGTCTGCCCGACTGGAAGGTGACCGAAAATTGGCCATACAGCGTCTGCCACTGGCGGCGGATGCGTTCGTGGGGATGGAGCAGCAGGCTGTGGGAGAGCGCCGTCATCTCGGTGAGGGTGCGGGTCATTTCATTGCCCATGATCGCCTTCTGCTGCGCCTGATTGACATCCCAGTGCGCCCCCCAGTGGAGCCAGGCGGTAAACACGAGACAGGCGGTGGGCAGCGCGGCGATCAGAAAGATTTTGGTGCGGATCTTCATGGTCACCGGATGATGTTGACCATGTGCGGAACGAGCGCCTTCAGGGGATAGACGCTCATCAACGGCAGGAAATCGCTTGCGGAGTCCCTCGACACCATTCGATGCTCCCGTGCCCACTGGACCTGATGCTCCAGGGTCAGCAGCAGTTCCTGATCCAGGGTCACGCTCAGGCGGACCTGGCGGGCATCCCGTTCCAGCTCTGCCGGCTTCAGCCCGGTATTGTCCGCAACCGTGCGAAAAAAACCCTGCGGATCCGCCTTGAGGTGCCGTTGGGCTTCCAGCAGGGCAAGCAGGATGCCCCGCACCTCGGCATGGCGGCCATCCAGCACCTCCTGACGGGTCAGCAACTGAAAGCTGCGTTCATAAAGACCCGGTTCCGCATGCAGGGTCACCCGCTGGTTCAGCCGGATGGCCGCCTCGCGCAGATAAGGCTCGCGCCCCGCGAACCCGTCGATGGTTCCGGCCTCCAGGGCATCGAGGATCTTCTCCCACGAGTCGGGAGGGGAGTCCGGAGTCCGCACGTGCATGTCATTCTTGAGTTGAAACAGATGCAGAAAATAGTGCGCCGCCGGGGAGTCGGGCAGGAGCGCCACCACCTTGTCGCGCAAGGATGCCGGGGCGTTGGCGCGGGTGAGGATCTTGAATTCGTCCCGACTGACCCCGATGGTGGCCATCACCCGCAGACCGGGCTGCTCGAAACCGTGCAGGGCGATGGAGAGATCGGAGACCGTGACAATCTCCGCGCGCCCCTCGAGCAGTTCGCGGATGGCCGCTTCGGAGGTGGGGGCCTCCTCCATGGCCACAAAGACGCCGTGACGCTCGAACAGGCCGCGCAGCTTGGCGACATCCATCAAGGCGGTGAGGATCGAGGTGGTGCAGGTGATGCGCAGGGGTTGCGCCGACCACGCTTCCATGGGAGAAGCGCAAAGGCCGATCATGGCAGCGAGAGCCACCCTGATCCCGTAGCGGGAGCGCCGAACGGGTCTGTTCATGCCACCCCCCCTTGTTTGAGGGTATCCCCTCGACGCACAAACTCTTTTCCCAGGCGGGAGACGGCCGACCGTCCGAAGGAGGGGCGGACCGTAACCTCCCGCTGGGAAAAGCTCTTAATGAAGCCGTGCCTGACTCTCGCCCAGATTGGTCATGGCTTCCTGAACCATGCGATTGGCGTCCTCCGTGTTCATGGACTTGACGATGAGCTTTTCGGCCACATGCATCGACAACTCCACCACCACGTTACGCACCTCTTCCATGGCCTTGTGCTTGGCCTGTTCGATTTCGACCAGGGCGGCGTTCTTCTTTTTGGTCAGTTCCTGCTGCAACTCCTCGTGGGCCTGTTCCTTCATGCGGGCGGCATCCAGGCGGGCCTCTTCCATCATTTTGGCCGCCGTCTGCCGTGCGGCCACGAGTTGGCCCTGAAAATTGGCCTGCAGGCGCTCGGCCTCCTTGCGACCGGCCTCGGCCTTCTGGAGTTCATCGGCGATCCGGCTGGCGCGGGCATCGAGAATCGTCTCGATGGCTGGCAAGACGTACTTGCGCAGCAGCATCAGCAGGATGAAGAAGGAGACGAAGGTCCAGAAAATCTGGGATGCGAAGACGCTCGACTCGAATTGCGGCAGTCCGGATGCGGCAGCCTCTTTTCCCGCTGCGCCTGCCGACGCATAGGCTTCGGTAATCATCCCCCTTTACCCATGATGATGAAGGCCAGGACCAGACCGTACAGGGCGATGGCTTCCACGAACGCGGCGCCGATCCAGATGTATTTGGACAAAGGACCCTCGGCGCTCGGCTGCCGGGCGAATGCCTCGATCGCCTTGCCGAAGATGAATCCCAGTCCGACACCGGCGCCGCCCAACCCTGCGGCGGCCAATCCCATTCCGATCAAAGAGGCGGGAAGGCTTTCCATGATTTCTTTTTCTCCTCACGCAAACGAAAAAATGCCAAAGTCAAGTAGATACGCCAAACTCTCGAGCGCTGTCAATGGAGATGCAGCGCATCGTTGAGGTAAACACAAGTCAACATGGTGAAGATGTAGGCCTGGATGAAACCGATGAACACCTCGAACCCGGAAAAGACCACCGTGAATCCGAAGGGCAACCAGGCCCCGAACCAGGAGAGGGTGACGGTGAAAAAGAACAGCACCCCCAGCAGGGTATGGCCGGCGGTCATGTTGGCGAACAGACGCACCGCCAGGGAGACCGGTCTGGCCAAAAACGAGATCACCTCGATGGGGACGATCAGGGGGAGCAGGAAGGGAGGCAGGCCATGGGGCACGAAAAAGCCCAGGAACTTCCAGCCGTGATGATACACCCCCAGAAAGATGCACAACACGAAGATGCTCAAAGCCAGGGTCCCGGTCACGATCAGTTGGGAGGTCACGGTGAAGGAACCGGGGATGAGGCCCAACCAGTTGCAGAACAGGACGAAGAAGAACAGGGTGAAGATCCCGGGAAAGAATTTTTTGCCGGAGGGGCCGATCACGTCGTTGACGATGCCATCGAGGAACAGATAGGCCGCCTCGGCCACGCTCTGCATCCGGCCCGGGACCAGGGTGGGGGCGCGCAGGGCATAGCGGAACAGCCCGAAGGCCACTGCCACCGCGAGCCACATCCACACCACCGAATTGGAGATGGAGATGTCGAAACCGAACGGGGCCAGCTTGACGTAATTGACGACCTGAAAATGGTGCAGCGGATCCAGTTTCGGCGCGCCGGCGGCGACGTTCGGGGCGGTTTCGGCCCACGCTTCGGCAACAAGGGAAAAATTCATGGTCTGCTCCGGTTTCCGGTCTTTGTGTTGTTTTGGTCACTGCCCATGGCGATCCGATACAGGTTGCGGAAGCCGGCGGCGGTTCCGAACACGAAAAAGATCACCGTCATCCACGGTTGGGTGTTGCACCAGTGGTCCAGCAGATACCCGATCCCCCCGCCGACGAAGATCGCCGCGACCAGATCCGAGCTCATCCGCAGCGCCATGCTCATGCCGCTGTTCGTGGCCGGTGGTGGGGTTACAGGTCCTTCCATGCACTCCTCGCATACACCCGCTTGCGCGGACCAGGGGTATCCTAAAAAGGCGCGAGCACGGTGTCAAGGTTTCGGTCGCCCGACTCGCCCGTGGATCGGGGCAATTCCCGCATTTTTTTTCTCAGGGTGTTGCGATTGATCCCCAGAAGGCGCGCCGCCTTGACCTGATTGCCGCCGACCTCCCGCAGAACATGGCCCAGCAGGGCGTTTTCGACCCGCCGAATGATGGTATCATACAGATCTTCGCTCCCGCGTCCAGTCAAATAATGGGCCACGGCCTGTTCCACCGCCTCCTCCAGGGCACGGGAGGGACCTTTGGCCCCTTCCGCCGGGCCACGGACCGGCGCGGCCTGTCCCGTGCGCGCGATCCCGGAGGGCAGGCGCAGGTATTCCGGATGGATCTCGCTGCCAGGGGCCAGGGCCATCACCCGGCGAATCAGGTTCTCCAGTTCGCGCACGTTGCCGGGCCAGTCATAGGCCATCAGGCGCTCCATGCTCTCCGGAGTGAACCGCTTGGGGGCCACCCGCAACTCGCGGGCGGTGCGCTGCAGGAAAAATTCCGCCAGCAAAGGCAGATCCTCCCGCCGGGAGCGCAGGGAGGGGAGATGCAGCTGGGTCACGTTCAACCGGTGAAAGAGATCCTCGCGAAAGCGCCCGGCGGCGATGGCAGCCGGGAGGTCCTGATGGGTCGCGGCCATGATCCTTACGTTGGTGCGCACGGTCTCGGAGCCGCCGACACGGGTGAAGCAACCGTCCTGGAGCACCCTCAACAGACGGGTCTGGGCCTCCGGGGGCATGTCGCCGATCTCGTCCAGGAGCAAGGCCCCGTCACGGGCGCGCTCGAAGTGACCCACATGCCGGGCGACTGCCCCGGTGAAGGCCCCCTTTTCGTGGCCGAAGAGTTCGCTTTCGATCAGGTTGGGGGGAATGGCGGCCATGTTGACCGCCACGAACGGCCCGTTGCGCCTGGGACTGTTGGCGTGAACGGCACGGGCGATCAGCTCCTTGCCGCTGCCGGACTCGCCGTGGATCAGGACGGTCATCTCCGAGCTGGCCAGCCGGCCAATGGTGCGATACAGCTCCTGCATGGCGCGCGAGGCGCCGATCACCCCGCCGAAGCGATCCGGTTCCGGGGCGGGGTCGCGGGGGACCGGCAGATGGGTCTGTTCCAGGGCGCGCCGCGCCAGTTCCACCACCTGATGGATGTCGAACGGCTTGGAGAGGTATTCGAACGCCCCTGCCTCGAAGGCCTGCACCGCATGCCCCAGAGTGCTCTGGGCCGTGATCACGATCACCGGCATGCGGGGACGGCTCCCCTTGAGGGTCTTGAGCAGATCCAGCCCCGATCCGTGCGGCATCATGATGTCGGTGATCACCAGATCCCCGATCCCCTGGGCCGCACATTCGAGCAGAGCGCGGGCGTTTTCGAAACAGCGCGCCGCGAATCCGGCACGGGTCAGCGCCTGTTCCAGCACGAAGCGCACGGCCCGGTCGTCGTCGGCCACCAGTATGGTGCGACCGGCGCTCATGACGAGGTGGCCGGCAGCAGCACCCGGAACACCGTCTCCCCAGGCGGGCATTCCAGTTCCAGTTGTCCCCCGTGGCCATGCACGATTTTCTGGCAGATCGACAATCCCAGCCCGGTCCCGTCGGATCGGGTGGAGACGAATGGCAGAAAGATCCGCTGCCGCATCTCCTCCGGGATCCCCGGGCCGTTGTCGCGCACCTCCACCTGGATGTGCAGACGCCGGCGTCCCTGCTCCAGACGGGTGCGGGGGGAGACGCGGGTGGCGATGCGCACCCGGCCCGCCTCACCTGCGGCCTGCATGGCGTTTTGCACCAGATTCAGGAACAACTGGATGAGCTGATCCCGATCCCCGCGCACCTCCGGCAGGGAAGGGTCGAAATCGGGAATGGGGAACGGCCTGGCCTTGGCGCTCACGCACAGGCGCACGACGTGATCCAGGATCTCGTGGATGTTGTGTTCCTGGGCCTGGAGCGGGCGCTGTTCGGCCAGGCCCAGCAGATGATCCAGCAGGCGACTGACGCGGTCCACCTCGGAGCGGATCAGCTCCAGGCAGGCGGAGTCCTCCCCGCTCACTGCGGCATCCAGGAGTTGCGCCGCCCCGCGGATGCCGGCCAGGGGGTTCTTGATCTCGTGGGCCACGGTCATGGCCAGATCCCCCACCGAGTTGAGGGCGTCGTGCAGCCGTTCCCCCTCCTCCATCCGCTCGGTGGTCCCCACCTCCTCCATCTGCAACATGGCCCCGGCCCACGCCCCGTTGGGGGTGAAGAGCGGCACGGCGGTCAGGGCCACCCCGATCTCCCGCTCCGGCCCGGTGGTGATGCGTGCGTCCCGGATCCGGCAGGGCATGCCCAGCGTCCGGGCGCGGGAGAGCAGTTCCATGGCCACGGGATGGCCGGGGAGCAGCGTCTCCAGGCCCACCCCCACCAGGCGGCTCCTGGGCTTGCCGAAGAGCTTTTCCGCCGCGTCGTTCACGGCCCGCACCACCCCCTGGGCATCCATGGCGACCACGCCCAGGGTGAGCTGGTCCCACAGCCAGATCGGGGTGAACCCGCCATCCGCATGGACGCTCATCAGGCGGCCCGCGCTTGCAGGAGGGGTTCGAGGAAGGCGCGCAGCAAGGGGATCACCGCCTCCGGGGAGGGGGTGCGATTGAGGCTTTCACGCAGCGCGGCCCCGCCCGGCAGGCCGCGGGTGAACCAGCTCACGTGCTTGCGGCCCAGCAGATGGCCGGTGCGAAGACCGTGGTGCTCCAGCATGGCGTGATAATGCTCCTCGATCAGCGCAGCGCGCTCTTCCAGGGTGGGTGGCGGGAGATGCCGACCCGTGGCGAGAAAACAGGCGATCTCGCGAAAAATCCAGGGTCGGCCCAGGGCAGCGCGACCGATCATGATCCCGTCCACCCCAAAGCGTTGCCACAGCTCCAGGGCCTGTTCCGGGGAGCATACGTCGCCGTTGCCGATCACCGGGATGCGCACCCGGCTCTTGATCTCGCCCACCGCCTCCCAGTCGGCCCGGCCCTCGTACATCTGGGCGCGGGTGCGGCCATGCACCGTGATGCAACACATGCCCGACGCCTCGGCCAGCCTGGCGATGGCAACCCCGTTGCGGGTGGCGGCGTCCCACCCCAGACGGATCTTGACCGTGACCGGAATCGATACCGCCCTGGCCACGCTCTCCATGACGCGGGCCGCCAGGGTTTCGTCTTTCAGCAGGGCGGCCCCTGCGCCGGTGGAGACGATCTTTTTCACCGGGCACCCCATGTTGATGTCGATCACCCGCGCGCCCAGGTCGGCCTGCATGCGGGCCGCCTCGGCCATGGCCACCGGATCGGCCCCGGCGATCTGCACCGTCAGGGGGGCTTCCTCCTCCCCGGCCAGGGCGAGTTTGGCGCATTTGGGGACATGGCGGATCATGGCCTGAGAGGAGATCATCTCCGAGACCGTCCAGTCCGCGCCGAAACGCCGCGCCAGGCTCCGGAACGGCAGGTCCGTCACCCCGGCCATGGGGGCCAGGATCAGGGGCGGTCGCGACCGCTCCCCCCCGCGCACGGCAAACAGACGATCGATGGCATCCGGGGTTTGCATTTTTCCTCGTTCTCCAGCATAAATGGGGGGAATCACCCCTTTGCAACCACAACCCGGCAAAGAGTACCCGCCTTGCAAGACGAATTCAAGTTCATCTCCCCCCCCCCTGCCCTGCGGGCAGGCATGGCCGCGCGGTTTTTGACCGGCGCGGTCGAAAGCCGTCAGTTTCCGCCGGACGATCTGCCGGAGCTGGCCTTCGTGGGCCGTTCCAACGTGGGCAAGTCCTCGCTGCTCAACCGGCTGCTCAACCGCCGCAATCTGGCCATGGTGAGCCGCACCCCCGGACGCACCCGCGAGATCAATTTTTTTGCCGTCGGCCAGGGGGCGCGGTTCGTGGATCTGCCAGGCTACGGCCATGCCGCGGTGGCCGCCGGACAACGTGCCACGTGGGACCGGCTGGCCGACGCCTATTTCTCCAGTCGCCGCAACCTGCGCGCGGTCGTCCTGCTGCTGGATGCGCGGCGCGGCTTCACCGGCCTGGACGCCGGAGCGGTAGAGTTCCTGGAGGCGCGGGGCATCGGTTTTCTGCCGGTGGTCACCAAGATCGACAAGCTCAACGCCAATCCCAGGCGGCAGGCTTTGCTCGCCCTGGAAGCCGAACTGCGGAGCAACACCCGCCTGGCCATGGCCCCGCCCGTCCCGGTCTCCGTGCTGCGCGGCGACGGGATCCCGGAGCTGTGGCGCCATCTGGAACGGATTTTCGAGCCGCCGGATCAGGCCGTGCGAAATTCCTGATAGATCCGGTTGCAGCACCGCTCGAGGCGCGGATAATGGCGGGGCCGCTTGCGCCCGGCCCAGGACCAGATCTTGGGGGAAAAGGCATAGGTGTAGTCCCGACGCCGTTCCGCGTCCCGGGGCCAGGAGAACGGCGTGAGGACATACAACCAGCGATCGCCTGGATCATAGGCGATCCAGGCCGGCCCGCTGGGGGTCGGCACCTTGGCGAAGCCGCGCGCAGGGTGTTTGCGGGCCGCATGGCAAACCACCGCCCGCGCCAGGGGATCGAAGGTATTGACGACCTTTTTGTCCTCCATCTCCCTGGCCAGGTGCATGCAGAGCCGGCGGGCGTCCAGGCGGGCGTATTGCGCCCGCTCCGCACGGAAATGGTCGCAGCCGCAACGCATGTGGTAAAGATTGACCTCGTAACTGGCCCCCCGTATGCTGGAACTTGGCACCTGGTAATCGTGATCCCACTCCCTGCCGATCTCCGGAAGCTCGAATCCCTCCAGCATGCCGCCTTCCAGGACGCAGTGGCTCTTGGTGGCCAGGTGCAACAGCAGCACCAGGCCGGCTGACAGGAAACATCCCCAGGCGATCCACCAGATATCGATGTGTTCCATGCTCTCTCATGCGCCAAAGGATCGGTTGCGTGGCGATTACCGGAACAAAGGATCGCCGAGGGTCGTCTCCTGGCCGGCGGCGCTGCGACCACGCTCCTCCTCGGCGGGCCACTCCCGGGTGGATTTGCCGCGCACGCGGGAGAAATCCACGTTCCCCCATTCCCACTTTTTCGCGGCATCGAAGGCGCCGCGCAACTGGATGGGCAGCTCCAACCCCTGGTACTGCTCCGCGTCCGGGGCCATCCCCCGCAGGGAGGTCGCCACATCGGCGGCCAGTTGCAAGTCCAGGCGCCGCTGCACGAAATCGATCAACCCCCCCCCGCCGATCTTCACGCCCTGCCCCTGGACCGCCAGATCCTTGCCGAGCAGCACCCCGTTGCGCATGACCGCACCGATGGCCGCTTCGGTGAAGCGCGTCTCCTCCGTGCCCGCTGCGGGGGCGCGCAGCCGGTTGTAGGTGGCATAGGCGTTGCGGATTCTGCCGGCCACATCCGCGCCCGGGATGACCCCGTCGCGGGCGACCAGACGCAACGCGCCGCTCATGGAGGGGATCATGGCCTCCCGATCCCCGCCGCGGGCGTCCAGACGCAGATCCCACTCCACCATCCCGCTCGCCCCTTCCAGGGCGGCCAGATCCCGCAGGAGCGGGCCGGCGCGCACCCCCTTGGCGACGGTCTCCAGATGCAGGGCGGGAATCGCCTCCCGCCGGTCCAGGGTGGCCTTGCCCTCGACGCGGCCCCCATGCAGGCCCAGGGTCAACGACTCCAGCGTCACCAGGCCGGAGCCGCCGGTCGCCTTTGCGGCGAGATCGACAACGCTCCTGCCGTCCAGGGTCATGCGACCGGCGCGCAGCGTCCCGCTCGCCGGCACTGCGCCGCTCAGCCACGCCGGGAGCACGGCCAGTTTGTCGGCAGACAGCCCGACAGCGTCCAGCAAGGGGAGATAGCGGTCCAGATCCAGGGTGTCCACCTGGCCGTCGAAACTCAGGGGAAACGGGGCAGGCCCAACGGTCAGGGCGCCGGTGAACCGGGAATCGTCCATCTCCAACACCAGGCGCGGGATCTCCACCCCTTGCGGGCCGGTCGCGAACTCCACCTCCCCCTCCACGCGGGTGCAGGTGGCGCCGTCTCCCGTGACGGGGATGGTGCGTCCCAGGGCGATGAGCAGGCTGCGCAGATCGAAGCGCTCCACCGTCAGGCTGCCCGTGGTGCGCGGCGCAGCGGGCCAGTGGGTGGCGGTCAGCTCGCCATTCGCCTTCAGGCCGCCCGGTCCCTCGGCGGTCAGCTCCTCCAGGGTCAGGATCCGTTGCGGCCAATCCAGGCCCAGCTCTGCGCCGACCTGCACCCGCACCCCGGCGGGGGGCAGGTCGTTCGCCTTGACCAGGGCGCTCAACTGGGCACCGGAGACCTTCACGGCGCGGGCCGTGAGATCGGCCCGGGCATCGCCCCGCGCCCCCAGGGCCACCGCCCGCCACCAGGCGGAATCGGACCAGACATGGAGATCCAGGGCGGTCCTGGTCGCCAGGAGGAGATTCTCCCGCACGTTCGCCAGCAGATCCCCGGTGAAGTGCATCGTGGCCTCCTTGACCAACCCGCCGGACGCCGCGACCTTGGCCCTGACCTCGAAGCCATCCAGCGCCAGGGTGCCGGGCGCGGGACGCAACCAGCCCTTCATCTCGGCATTGCCCTTCATCCGGCGGCGCTCCTCCCGGAAACGCAGCCCGAGGGTCAGACTCACGGGCTGACCCGGAACGACCCGCCCGGTCTTGACCTCCAGGTCGTCGATGCGGGCATCGGCGCCCAGTTCCGGGTCACGCCAGAGGATCGTGGCCCCGGCCACCTCCACTCCGCCGCCGACCTTGATGCTTTTCAGAAAGGCGCTCTCTGGCGACGCGCTTTCGGCAGCGGGTGCCCGATCGCCGGCGACCAGGGCCGCACGCAGATGCCCGTAGAGATCCTCCCAGTTGGCGACTCCCGCCTCATTGCGGCGCAGGTTCACCGTCACCCCCGTCACCCTGGCCAGTTCCACTTCGAGCTGGCCGTGCAGGAGGGGGATGACATGCACACCGGCCTCCAGGGTGCGCAGACGCACCATCGGCCCGTCCCCGAAGCCGGGCTTGTCGGCCAGTTCGGCATCCCGCAGGATCAGGCGCGCCCTGGGAAACAGCTCCAGCCCCAGATCGCCCCGAATCGTCAATTGCCGTCCGGTCAGATTCTCGACCAGGGCGGCGATCGGCGCCCGGTATTGATTCGGGTGCACCAGCCACGGCACCGCCAGTGCCAGCGCCACCAGCGCCGCCACCAGCCCCCCCACCCCGTAAAGCCACCCCTTGAGCACGCGATGCATGATCGTTTTCCCGCCTACAGGATACGCAACCTCTGCACCGGCTCGCCCTGGATCAGGTGCGCGTCGAAGATTTCGGCCACGTCCTTGGGCTTGACCCCGCCGTACCACACCCCGTCGGGATAGACGACCACCGTCGGTCCCCGATCACAAGGCCCCATGCAGAAGGTGCCGGTCACCATGACGCTTTCGAACATCTCGCGCTTTTCCACTTCCGCGCCCAGCGCCTCGAACACCGCCCCGGCGCCCTGGGATCCGCAGGACCCTCTGGGATGGGTAGCGGGGCGTTGGTTCATGCATACAAACAGGTGGTGTTTTGGTTTCATCGTATTCGTTTCCCATGCGCGACTGGTGGTCAGGTAAAGATTTACGATTGATTTTGCGGGCCGTTTGCCAGCAAGTCAACGCGCGGGGAAATTTTTTGTTTCCCTTTCGAGTGGCAGCAATCTTGCATTAATGGTAAAATCCATACCATGCAGGAAAGCACCTTGCTGTTTGGCAAAATCATGATATGCTAATGTTCCAAATTGGCCATCCCGGAACATGGACGAGTATTCGATAATCGTTGATTGACGCGCTGCATTTCAATACCCACACTATCATCGCATCACACTTGAAGGAGAAGCAATCATGCCGAGCTTTGAATTGAACGGACGCACCTACGAAACCGACGAGGATGGCTACCTGGCCAATCTGCCTGACTGGAGCATGGATGTCGCTGCCTATCTCGCCAAGACGGAAGGCGTGGAGATGTCCGAGTCCCACTGGGAAGTCGTCAACTTCCTGCGCGAATACTATGAAGAGTACAAGATCGCGCCGATGATCCGCATCCTGACCAAGGCCATCGGAAAAAAACTGGGCAAGGAAAAGGGCAACACGAAGTACCTGTACGACCTCTATCCGGGTGGACCCGCCAAGCAGGCCTGCAAAATCGCGGGACTGCCGAAGCCGACCGGTTGCGTGTAAGCCGTCCCAAGCCACGAGCCATCGGGTTGCCGGCGCGAGCCGGCAACCCAAGATCCATAATTCATTCATCCATTTCGTTGCAGGGGAAAGCCGGATGCTGACCTTCCTCGCCTATCTCGTATTGGGAATTTTCCTTGTCGGGTTCGTCAGACGAATCCTGATCTACGCCCGGGTGCCCGCCCCCCTCAAGATCCCCACGACCCCGGCGCCCACCACCCGCTTCGGGGTGTTCTGCCGACTGCTGGGTGAGGTGACGCTCTTCACCAGTCTGTTCAAGAGCGACAAGCTGGCCTGGGCCGGGGGGATCGCCTTTCATGCCGGGATGCTGGTGGTCCTGATCCGGCATGTGCGCTATTTTTGTGACCCGTTGCCCGCCTGGTTCGCCCACATCGAAATCTTCGGCATTCTGGCAGGCCTGGTCATGGCGGGAGGGCTGGCGTTCCTGTTCCTCAGACGCCTGGTGTTCGAGCGGGTGCGTCACATTTCGTCCAAGGCGGATTATCTGTTTTTGGTGTTGTTGCTGGCCATTGCCGGCTCCGGACTGATGATGGACTTCGTGCTGCGGCCCAATATCGTCACCATCAAGGCGAGCATGAGCGGCCTGTTGACCGCGTTTGGCGCCCTGCCGCCGGTCAAGGCGCCTGGGGATGTGGTGTTTCTTCTGCATCTGGCGTTCGTGGGGATCCTTATGGTGATCTTCCCGTTCAGCAAGCTGATGCACGCGGGGGGCATCTTCTTCAGCCCGACCCGCAATCAGGTGGACAATCCCAGGGAACGCAGGCACGTCAACCCCTGGGCGGAGCAATGAGTAACGTATTCCGGATGAAGGCAACCATCTTGCAGGAGTTTACCCGTGGCTGATTACGAGGTGCCGCAGGTCGGCGAGGACATCAAGACCCCCTGTCTGAAAACCGGGACCATGGGCCATTTGAAGCCTTATCCCGCAACCGCCAAACACATGGACCCGATGGGGTTTCCCGGCGAGCGGGTGGAGAACTGGCAACAAAAGGGGATCGAAAAACTGGGAGAGATGCTGGGCAAGTTTCGCTCCCTGCAGGTGTTTCTGGACATTTGCGTCAAGTGTGGCGCGTGTACGGACAAGTGTCACTACTACCTGGGGACCCAGGACGCCAACAACATGCCGGTGCAGCGCGCGGAGTTGCTGCGCAGCGTCTATCGGCGCTATTTCACCCCGGCTGGCAAGTTCTTTCCCGGCCTGGTGAAGGCGGCGGATTTCGACGAAGAGACGCTGAACAAGTGGTTCACCTATTTTCACCAGTGTTCCCAGTGCCGGCGTTGTTCGGTGTTCTGTCCCTTCGGCATCGACACCGCCGAGATCACCCAGGCGGCCAGGGAGATCATGAACGCCATCGGCGTTGGCCACAAATATTCGGTGGAGATCATCGGCAAGGTCCATCAGATCGGCAACAATCTGGGGATTCCGAAGCCGGCGTTGCAGGGGACGCTGCAATTTCTGGAAGAGGAGATCCTGGATGCCACCGGTCACGACGTGCGGCTGCCCCTGGATCAGGAGGGAGCCGATGTCATGCTGGTGGCCCCCTCGGCGGACTTTTTCAGCGAACCGCACATCCAGTCGCTGATGGGTTACGCCAAGGTGTTCCATCAGGCGGGGATTTCGTTCACCATCAGCTCGTATGCCTCCGAGGCGGCCAATTTCGGCATGTTCATCGGCTCCTACGAGCAACAGCGAAAGGTGGCCAAACGGGTGGTGGAACAGGCGCGCGCCCTCAAGGTCAAGCGTCTGGTGGTGGGGGAGTGCGGGCATGCCTGGCGGGTGGCGTACAGTTTCTGGAACACCCTCAATGGTCCGTTCGATTTTCTCGATCCCAATTATCCGGCCCCCCAGCATATCTGTGAATTCACGTATGACCTGATGCAAAAAGGGGCGCTCAAGCTGGACAGGTCCGCCAACGACAATCTGGTGGTGACCTTCCATGACTCCTGCAACGTGGCGCGGGCCTCGCGCATGGGACCGGTGGCGGGAGGACAATTCGAGATCCCCCGCGCCCTGATTCGGGCCACCTGCAATCATTTTGTGGACATGGATGAGGATACCATCCGTGAAAAGACCTTCTGTTGCGGTGGTGGGGGTGGTCTGTTGACCGATGAGTTGATGGATCTGCGCATCAAGGGGGTGTTGCCGCGGGTGACGGCCCTCAAAAAGGTGATGCGTGAGGACCAGGTCAATTTCATGGCTTTGATCTGCGCGATCTGCAAGGCGCAATTCACCAAGGTGTTGCCCATGTACGGGATCCCCATGGATCTGGTGGGCGGGGTGCATCAACTGGTGAGCAATGCCATTCTGTTGGGTGACCGCAAAGGCATCGTCTGATGCTGCGGACCCCGGACAAACGCACATGAGCCGCAACGACGGGCGGCAGAACGACGAGATGCGGGCGGTGACCATCACCCGGCCCTTCAACCAGCGGGCCGAGGGGTCGTGTCTGATCACCTTCGGTCAGACTCGGGTGATCTGCACGGCATCGGTGGAGGAGCAGCAACCCCGCTGGATGAAGAACCAGAACCGGGGTTGGGTGACGGCGGAATACGGGATGCTGCCCCGTTCCACCCACGATCGGACCACCCGCGAGGCAAGCCAGGGCAAGCAGGGTGGCCGCACGTTGGAGATTCAACGGCTCATCGGGCGTTCCCTGCGGGCGGTGACCGACCTGACCAAATTGGGCAAACGCACGGTCTGGATCGACTGTGACGTGATCCAGGCGGATGGCGGGACGCGCACGGCCTCGATCACGGGGGGGTTCATCGCCTTCATGGATGCCTGCCGCTGGTTGGAGCGTCAGGGGTTGATCAAGTCGCTGCCGATCATGGATTTCGTGGCAGCGGTCAGTTGCGGCATGGTCAAGGGGGTCCCCATGCTGGATCTGAATTACAAGGAAGACTTCGACTGTGAAACAGATATGAATTTTGTCATGACAGGCAATGGCAAATTCATCGAAATTCAGGGCACGGCGGAGAGTGTGCCTTTCACCTTGAATGATTTCAATGGCATGGCTGCGCTGGCCACCAAGGGAATCGGGGAGTTGATCGCCTTGCAGAGGAAGACGTTTCTGGAAGGCATGACCATGTAATTTTTTTTGAACTCCCTGGCAAGCCGTACTGTCATGCCCATTTTCCAACTCACCGCCGAACCCGTGTTCCCCCCTGTCGCCCTGGCCGAGCCGGAGGGAATCCTGGCGGTTGGCGGTGATCTCTCCCTGCGCCGCCTTCTCACCGCCTATTCGGAGGGCATCTTTCCCTGGTACTCCAGAGGGGAACCCATACTCTGGTGGAGTCCGGATCCGCGCCTGGTCCTTGATCCCCACGGCCTGCACATCCCGAAAAGCCTGGCGAAAACCATGCGCAAAACCCCGTTTTCGATCACCTGCGACCGGGCATTTCCTCAAGTCATCCGCGCCTGCGGGCAACTGCGCCAAAAAAATGGAACCTGGATCACCCACGATCTGGAAAAGGCCTTCATCCAGCTCCACCGACTGGGCCTGGCCCATTCGGTGGAAGCCTGGGGCATGGGGGAAAACGCACAACCCATCCTGGTGGGCGGTCTGTATGGCCTGGCTTTGGGGGGCATCTTCTTCGGCGAGTCCATGTTCCACGTCCGCCCGGAGGCCTCCAAGATCGCCCTGGTCCACCTGGCCCGGCAACTCCAGGCTCGCGGCTTCACCCTGATCGATTGCCAGATGAAAACCGATCATCTGCTGCGCTTCGGCGCATACGAAATCCCGCGCGCCCTCTTTTTGACCCGCCTGCAGGAAGCCCTGCGCCTGCCCATTCCCGCCGGCCTCTGGCACTGAACCCGACCTGCGCCCTCCCCTGGTTGGCTTGCTATTTGCTTACCTCTGCTTGACCTTGCACAGGCACTCCATTGTATCCTTTCTGGAAAAGAGCGGCATCCATGAAACATCAAGAACTCATGCCAACCGTAAAAATCGCGTACCAGCGCGCCTTGTCACGCACCGCCACCTTGCGACACGCAGGCTTGATGCTGCTTGCATGTCTGTTTTTGGCGTCCTGCGAACAAAGCAGGATCAAGCAGTCCAGGGAGCACTTCCTGCAACCCACCAATCCGCCCCTGGAGATCGCCGCGACCCCAGCGCCGACCAAGGAGGGAGGCGTTATCGCCACCCCGAGCGCGGAAGGAACCGCCCCTCCCCATGAGGAAGTTTATACCATTACCGTCACGGAAATGCCGGTTCGGGACCTGCTGTTCGCCCTCGCACGGGACGCGAACAAAAATATTGACGTTTACCCCGGCATCCAGGGACGGGTGACCCTGAGCGCCATCGATCAGCCTTTGACCAAAATCCTCGACCGCGTGGCCAAACAGGTCGGCATCCGCTACGAGATCCAGGACAAGACCATCGTGGTCACCCCCGATCTGCCGTTCCTGAAGATCTATCAGGTGGACTATCTCGGCATCGAGCGGAACATGGTCAGCACCAACAAGATCTCCACCAACCTCAGCACCCAGAAGGCCAACAAGACCAGCTTCGTCAGCTCGGCCCAGCCGGATGCCAATCAAACCAACACCGTCCTGACCACCACCTCCGACAGCAAGTTCTGGAAGAGCCTCATCCAGAATGTCCAGGCCATTCTCGGCGCGGACACCGGGAGTGATGTTCCGCTCCTGCAGGATGTCGCCACTCCTGGTGTCGGCGCGGTCGGCACCGGCGGCGGGGTCGGCGGATTGGATGCCCTCATGATCCCCGCCGGCGCCCCGTCCGGAATGGGCGCTCCCTCTGGCGGCAAGACCATGGAGGGGAAAACCCAACAAGGCAACCGACCGGGCCTGGTTTCGGTCAATGTCGAAGCGGGCGTCATCAGCATCATCGCCACCGCTGCCCAGCACGAACGGATTCAGGATTACCTGGACAGCGTCCTGGAAAATGTCCATCGCCAGGTGCTGATCGAATCCACCGTGGTGGAAGTGGAACTGTCGGATCGCTTCCAGGAAGGGGTGAACTGGGAGATGATTTTCAATAATCGCATCAAGGGAGCGGTGAACAATGCCGTCAACCAACTCCCGGCGACCGGCGGACTGCTGAGCTTCGCCCTGGGCAGCGGCGCCGATCTCCCCGCGAGTTTCAGCGCGGACAACAAGGCCAAGGGTCCGGTCTTCGCCACGGTCAAGATGCTGGAGACCTTCGGCAACACCAAGGTCCTCTCCAGCCCCAAGATCATGGCCCTGAACAATCAGCCAGCCGTGCTGAAAGTGGTCAAGAACCGGGTCTTCTTCACCCTGAAATCGAGCACCACCGCCCCGGAAAACGCCACGACGCCCCCCACGGCAGCCACGCAGCCGGTCTTCGACACCGAGATTCACACGGTCCCGGAAGGGTTGATCATCACGGTCACCCCGCAGATTTCCAGCGAGGGGATCGTCAGCATGAACGTGCGTCCCACCATCACCCGCATCACCAGCTATCAGTCCGACCCGAACCCGGCCCTGAAAGGTGGAAATCTGCAGACAGGGTTGCAGGCAGACATTCAAAACCTCATTCCTGAGATTGAAATCAAGGAGATGGAGACCCTCATGCGGGTCCACAGCGGTCAGGTGGCCGTCATGGGTGGTCTGATGCAGGATACCGTGGAGAAAGATACCAACGGCCTGCCGGTTCTCTCCAAACTGCCCGGTCCCCTGGGATCCATGTTCGGCAGCAAGGATCAACAGGTGAGAAAGAGCGAACTGGTGATCTTCCTGCGTCCGGTGGTGATGACCCATGGCAAACCGCGCACGGAAAGGGTGAACCGTCCCGTGGAACCCACCAAGGAATCGGCGCAGAGCGCCCCGGCCACGCCGAAGCCGCCGGTGGCAGCCAGCCCTGCCGCCCCCTCCGACAAGGTGACCGGCGGGGCCAAGCCTGCGGACAAGACCGGCAAGGGCAAAACCGTCTCCACGGACGGGGAGAAGAAAACCCCTGCACCCGCCAAACCCGCTCCGGTGGCCGCTGCCACCCCCGGCGCCAATCCGGCTGCGGCCCCCACGCCAACTCCGACTTCGGCCCCGGCTTCGGCTTTGGCCCCGACTCCGCTCACGTCCGCCCCACCCGCAGCCCCGGCTTCGCCCTCTGCGGCGCAAACCCCGGTTCCGGCTCCCGTGGCACCGCAACCCGCTGCCTCCGCACCGGCGGCTCCGCCTCCTGCAGGTGTCAATGCGATGTCGGTCGGCTCCTATCTCGATTTCACCAGTGCGGAGGGTTTGGCCAATATCTCCCGCCAGACCCGCATCCCTCCGCCAACGCCCGAACCGCCGGCGCATGCCCCTGCCCCGCCGCCAGGACCGGAAGCGGCCATGCGCCCGCCACAGAGATTCTATCTCGACCTTGGCTCCTATCGTGACACTGCCTTCGTGGAAGAGATCCGCAAACAGGTGGCCGCCATCGGCCTGCCGATCCTGCCGGAGCAGACCATGCAAGGCGGGCAGACGGTCACCCGCCTGCGCTCCGGACCCTTCCCCGGGCAGAGGGAAGCCACCGATGCCCTGGCCCGCCTGAACGATGCCACCGAACTGCAGGCACGGCTTGTCACGGATTGAATCCGCGTCGAATCCCGCAATTCCTTGCCGTCCGTTGCCGGACGGCATTTTTTTTGGTGGTGATGTTACGGTTTTTTACCTATTATCAATAGGACTTTTGCAAAAAGCGCGTATACTGACAATCTGGAACGCTCCGACAAGGGGGAGCGCCACGTCCATCTTTTGAACTAGGGATTCTCACCCATGGGCAATCTGCTGCGCAATAAATGGCTGATCGCGATCCTGGTGCTGACATGCGTGGCACTCGCGGGCGGTTATTTCCTGCTGGGGCCGGACTCCTCGGACAAGACCAGAGCCATCGTCCTGGAACGGGCCAAGGTCGCCCGTCCAGATGCCAAGAGCGCCGCCAGGGAGGAACAGGCAGAGGGCGAACAGAAAACCGCCGAAGCCCAAACCCCTGCCGCTGCCGCAGCCGCAGCGGATACCGGCCCCAAGCGCGAGGAGGTGGGCACGGTGGTGCAGTTCAAGGGACTGGTCTTCGCCGAAACCGACAAGGTCAAGCGTACCTTGAGCGAGAACGATCCTTTGTTCAAGGGCGACCGGATCGTCACCGGCACGGAAGGCCGGATCGTCATGAAAATGAAAGACAAGGCAGTCATCGCCCTTGGCCCGGAAAGCGAATTTCTGGTCCAGGAATACCAGTATTCCATGAAAGATCAGAGCGGCAATGGCGCGCTCGACATGACGAAAGGCATGATCAAATTCACCTCCGGTCGCCTGGCACAGCTTCAGAACCGGCCCTTCAAGGTGACGACCCCTTCGGCCACCCTGGGGGTGCGCGGCACCGAGGGGTTCGCGCGCCTGGGCAATGGGGGCAAAATCGATGTGATCACCCTGAAAAAGGAGGTGCTGGTCTGGATGGAAGAACGCCTGGCCAGCGGCAAGAGCGCCTCTCTGGGTGAGGTCTATTTCTCGCCGGGCTGGTCCCTCTTCCGCGAGGCCTTCGCGGCGGACACCTCCAAGGACCCGCAAATCGTCAAGCAGAACGAAATCCTGCAAGGCACCCCCGGCGACAAGACCGAGGTGCGCAAGGCGACGCGGGAGGAGCTGAAGACTTCCCATACCGCAACCGCAGTGCGCAAACTCACCCCGGAGACCCAGCAACAATTGATCAAACAGGCCGCCCAGGATCTGGTGGACAAGGGGGCGGCCAAGGATGTCGCCGCAGCGGAAAAAATGCTTGCCAAGAACCCGGAGGCAATGAAGGAAGTATTTGACAAGGCGGAAAAAAAGCTCGAAGAAGACCTCTCCAAGGCGGTGGACAAGAAGCTCGATCAAAACGAGAAGCTCGACAAGGTGGAAGAGAAGCTCAAGAAGGAGCTTGGCGAGGATGCCTACAAAAAACTCAAGGCCGCCGAAGCAGAACGCGACAAAAAAGAGGAACAGGCACAAAGGAAAGCCGAAGAGAAGCTTTTGAAGACCCTGGGCGACGAAAAGAAGGTGGAGGCCGCCCTGGAGATCGAGGAGCAGAAACAACAGAAAAAAGAAACTGCTGCCACCGAAGCTGCCGAAAAACTGGAAAAAACGCTCGGCCCCGAAACGGCGGAAAAACTGCACCTCATCGAGGCCGAGAAGGAGAAGAAGACGCTCCAGTTGGCCAACGAAACCGAAAAGAGCCTGCAGGATAATCTGGGCCAGGAGAAAAAAGAGAAGATCACCTCCATTTTGGCGGAAAAGAATGCAAAACCGGGCGAACTCACCCAGGAGACGCTCAAGGCGTTGCAGGATGCCCTGCCGAACGAGAAGGATTTCCAAAAGGCCAAGGAGATTCTCCTGAAACAGGCGGCAGATGCTGCTGCCCTGACAAAAAAGACTGCGGAACAGATCGCTGCGGCGGTGCCTGCGGACAAGGCCACACAAGCGCAAGAGATCCTGAACCAGAAGGCGCAGCAGACAAACAACGCGGAGCGTGAAGCCGCCACACAGATGAGAAATATCCTGCCCCCGGAGGCCCTTGCCCAATTCAAGGCGATCAAGGCAGAGACGCAACAGCAGCAGCAGATCATCCAGGCAGAGACCAACAAGCAGATCCAGGCGGTCGTGCCCACGGAAAAACAGGCGATTTTCCAGACCATTCAGCAGGAAAAAGAAAAGATCAAGTTACAACCGACCATCGATCTTTCCAAAATCGATACCAGCAAGGCCGGGGATCACCACCAGTCGGAGGCGGTCAAGAGCAGCGAAACGGCGTTGAAGCAGTTCACCACCCTGCTGGTCGAGGCGGTGAAATCCGGCACCCCCCTGGAAAAGGCGATCGAAAAGAAGGCGGAGGATGTCAAGACGGTCCAGAAGCAGGAGGCCACGAAGCTGGGCCTGAACGTCGAGGAGGCCAACAAGGCGGCCAGCAAGGTCAAGCAGGAGCAAGTGCAAGAGACGACGAAAAAAACCGCCACCGAGACGAAGCCGCCAACGGACGACAAGACGACGACGGATACCAAGCCGACCGGAGACGACACCAACAAAAAGGATGACAAGTCGACAGTGCCCGATACGGGCAAGCCACCAACCGACAAACCGCCGGTGTCGCCAACCACGACCATTCCGACCGTGACCACCTCCATTCCCTCCACCACCCCAGGTGGATTGCCGGAGGCCGTCTCCTCGAAACCGGCGACCGCGACCTCGACGACGACCTCGACGATCCTTCAATCCAACCGTCCCCCGACGGTCAACGCGCAGACCTTCACGCTGAAGGAGAACAGCCCCAACGGCACCATCGTGGGGACGCTCTCCGCAACCGACCCGGATCCTGCGGACAAGGGCGCGCTCTCCTTCAGCCTGAGCGGCACCGGATCCACGGCGTTCGCCATCGATGCCGCCAGCGGAACCATCACGGTGAGCGATGTCGCCCAGATGAATTACGAGGTCAACAAGAGCTTTGCCCTGAGCGTCACGGTGAAGGATCCCAAGGGCACGACCGGCACCGCCACCGTCACCATCAATCTCACGGATGTCAACGAGCCGCCCACGGCGACCAATCTCGCGGCGAACGAGGCGTTCGCCGAGGATGCGGCTGCGTTCAAGCTGGTGCCCATTGTGGTGAGCGACCCGGATGCGGGCGGAACCCTCACCGCGACGTTGACCCTCTCCGACGCCAGCGCGGGCACCCTCTCTGCCGACAGTTCCCCCGCCGGCATCTCCTCTTCTTTCAGCGCCGGGACGTGGCGCGCCAGCGGCTCCCTGGACGATATCAACTTCCTGCTGGCAGCGGTCAAGTTCACCCCGGCGGCCAACTACGACAAAAACTTCACCATCACCACCTCGGTGAACGACGGAGCGACCACCTTGAGCGGCTCCAAACCGGTGACCGTCACCCCGGTCAACGATGCGCCGACCGCCACCAACCTTTCCGCCGCCGAGGCGTTCACCGAGGATGCCAAGGCGTTCAAGTTGAAAGCCATCGAGGTGAACGACAACGATGCCAACGCGGTCCTCACCGTCACCCTGAGTTTGTCGGATCCTTTGGCCGGTACGCTCGCCGTCGCCTCTGCCGGCAACACCACCTCCAGCTTCGCGGACGGGGTGTGGAGCGCCAGCGGACCCCAGGCGGACATCAATGCGTTGCTGGCCGCGCTGACCTTCACCCCGGCCAAGGACTACGACCTGAGCTTTTCCATTGCCACCTCGGTGAGTGACGGCATTGCCCCGGCCCTGACCGGCACCAAGATCGTCACGGTGACCCCGGTCAACGACGCCCCGGTGGCTGTGAACGATACCGGCAGCGCCACAGAGGCAGGCGGCTCGAACAACGCCACGGCGGGCAGCGCGGCCAGCGGCAATGTCCTGACCAACGACACCGATGTCGAGGGCGACACCCTCACGGTGACCGCCATCCGGCTGGGCAGCACCGAAGGATCCGGCTCAGCCGGCACCCTCGCCTCGCCCCTGATCGGTACCTATGGTTCCCTCACCATGCAAGAAGATGGCAGTTATTCCTATACCGTGGATGACACCAATCCCACGGTACAGGCCCTGAATTCGGCGCAAAGCATCACGGATACCTTCAATTATACGGTTACCGACGGCGCCCTGACCGACATCGGCCTTTTGACCATCACCATCAATGGCGCCAACGACACCCCGGTGGCCTCGGACGATACCGGGAGCGCCACGGAAGCCAGCGGCACCGCCAATGGCACGGCGGGCAGCAACGCCACCGGCAATCTTCTCACCAATGATACCGATCCCGACGACGGGACCACGCTGCAAGTGAGCGCCATCCGTACCGGCGGCGTCGAGGGGAGCGGCACTGCAGGGACGGTCGGGGCCGCCCTGACCGGGACCTACGGTGCCTTGACCGTGGCCGCAGGCGGCACCTATACCTATGTGATCGACGAAAGCAATGCCACAGTGCAGGCCCTCGCCCCGGGACAGACCCTCAGCGAATCGTTCAATTACACCGTCACGGACGGCACCCTGACCGACATGGCGGTCCTGGCCGTCACCATCAACGGCGCCAACGACGCCCCGGTGGCGGTGAACGACACCGGCAGCGCCACCGAGGCGGGCGGCGTGAACAATGCCACGCCTGGGACCAATGCCACGGGCAACGTGCTCGACAACGACACCGACGTGGACACGAGTCATGCCTCCCTGACCGTATCCGCCTTCCGGCTCGGCGCCTCCGAGGGGCTGGGCACCGCGGCGACCCCAGGCGCGACCCTGGTGGGCACCTATGGTTCCCTCACCATGGCCACCGATGGTTCTTATACTTACGTTATCGACAACACCAATGCCACGGTGAATGCCCTGGCTGTGGGACAAAGCATCACGGAAAGTTTCAATTATACGGCGTCCGACGGTTCCCTTTCCGACATCGGGGTGTTGACCATCACCATCAACGGCGCCAACGAAAACCCGGTGGCCGCCAACGACACCGGCACCGCGACCGAGGCCGGCGGAACCCTCAACGGCACGGCAGGCACCCAGGCTACCGGCAACGTCCTCACCAGCAGCGATACCGATGCCGATACCGGCACCACCCTGACCGTTGCCGCGATCCGCACCGGCAATACCGAGGGGAGCGGCACGGCGGGCACGGTGGGCGCGGCCTTGACAGGCACCTATGGTTCCCTGACCATCGCCAGCACCGGGGCCTACACCTATACCGTCGATGAGAGCAATGTCACGGTACAGGCCCTGCAGTCGGGTCAATCCCTGACCGAATACTACAACTACACTGCTTCGGACGGTTCACTCACCGATACGGCGCTGTTGACCATCACCATCAACGGGACCAACGACGCTCCGGTGGCGGTGAACGACACCGCATCCGCAACGGAGAAAGGCGGCACCAACAATGGCACCGCCGGTGCCAACGCCACCGGCAATGTCCTGACCAACGACACCGATGTCGAAAGCAACGCCCTGTCGGTCACCTCACTGCGCACGGGCAACGTCGAAGGAAGCGGAACCGCCGCCACCGCGTCGGGGGCCGATTATGTCTCCACAGGCACCTACGGCACGCTGACCCTCACCCCCGCCACGGGCGTCTTCACCTATGTGGTGGACGATACCAACGCCGTGGTGCAAGCCCTCAAGTCGGGTCAATCCACCACCGACAGTTTCAATTATACCGTCTCCGACGGCGCCCTGACGGACATCGGGGTGCTGACCGTCACCATCAACGGCGCCAACGACGCACCCACCATCACCTCCGCGACCACCGCCTCCTTTGCCGAAAACGGCACCGGCACCGCCTATGCGGCCACCGCCACGGATCCGGAAAGCGATGCCATCACCTGGTCCTTCGCCGGCACGGGCGCGGACGAATCCAAGTTCGACATCACCGCCGGCGGCGTCGTGACCTTCAAGACCGCGCCCAATTACGAGGTGCCCACGGACGCCAACACCGACAACGTCTACGAGGTCACGATGGTGGCCACGGACAACGGATCGGGCAGCCTGACCGCCAGTCAGGCGGTGAGCATCTCGGTCACCAATGTCAACGACGCGCCGGTCATCACCGCCCCCTCCGCCGCCTCGCTGACCGCCCTGGCCACCGAAGACACCGCGCTTGCGGTCTCCTTCAGCGTGGCGGACGAGGACGACAGCGGCGGGACCATGCAGGCCTCCCTGTCGGTGACCAACGGGACCATGACCCTGGGTGGCGGCTCCGGGGTGTCGATCACCTCCGGGGCCAACGGCTCGGCGAGCATGGTCTTCACCGGCACCAAGACGCAATTGAACACCGCCCTGACCGGCATGAGCTATCAGGGCAGTGCGAATTACAACGGCTCGGAGACCATCACCCTGTCAATCAGCGACCAGGGCAACACCGGCGCGGGCGGCGCCCAGTCCGCCACCGCCACCGTGACCTTCACCATCGCGGCGGTCAACGACACCCCGACCATCACCACCCCCACGACCCCCTCGGTCAGCGAGGATGTGGCGGCCACCATCGTCGGCTGGAGCGTGGCCGACGTAGACATGACCGTCCCGACCAACACCATCGCCAGCAACCCGATCCAGGTCACCCTCTCCGCCACCAAGGGCAAATTGACCCTGAGCACCACCACTGGCCTGAGCTTCTCCTCGGGCGCCAACAACTCTTCGAGCATGGTCTTCACCGGAACGGTGACCGATGTGAACACCGCACTGACCGGCCTGAGCTATCTGAGCAACAGCAACGCCAACGGCGCGGAAACCGTCACCCTGACGGTTTCCGATCAGGGCAGCATCGGCTCGGGCGGCGCCTTGAGCGCCAACTCCACGTTGAATTTCACCATCGTCGCGGTCAACGACGCCCCGACCGTGACCGTTCCCACCGGCCTGAGCGCCACCGAGGACACCAGCATGACCATCACCGGCGTCAGCGTGGCGGATGTGGATGCCGGCACCAATCCTGTGGAGATCACCCTGACGGCCACCATCGGCAAGGTGACCCTGGCCTCCACCACGGGACTGACTTTCACCTCCGGGGCCAACAACGCCTCCAGCATGGTCTTCACCGGGACCCTGACCAATGTCAACACCGCCCTGGCGACCCTCACCTATCTGGGCAATCAGGACGCCAACGGCGCGGAGACCGTCACGGTCACCATCAACGACCAGGGCTATGTTGGCGACGAGAGTCCCGTGGTACCGAAAAACGCCACCGGCACCATGACATTCACCGTGGCGGCGGTCAACGACGCCCCGGTCATTTCCGGCACCGCCGCGCCGACCGCTGCGGTGACCGAGGACACAGCCGCCACCATCACCGGCTGGAGCGTGGCCGATGTGGATGCCGCCGCAGGCACCATGCAGGCCACCCTGACCGCTCTGCACGGCAAGGTCACGGTAACCAATGGTTCGGTCTCGCTCACCACGGCCAACAACCTCTCCACCGTGATCTTCACCGGGACCCTGGCCAACTTGAGCGCCGCCATCGGCAGTTTCACCTACCAGGGCGATCAGGACTACAACGGCTCGGAGACCGTCTCGGTGACGGTTTCCGACATGGGGTTCACCGGGTCGGGAGGCGCCAAGACCGCATCCACTTCCATCACCTTCAGCGTGGCTGCGGTCAGCGATGCCCCGACCGACCTCACCCTGAGCGGAACCAGTTTCTACGAAGATGCCGATCCGGGTTCGGTGATCGCGACCATCACGCCCACGGATCCGGACATCAACAATCCGTCCGATACCTTCACCTATGCCATCACCACCGACGCGAGCAGTCTGTTCGCGGTGCGCAGCAACGCCAGCGGTGCTTATCTCACCGTCCGCACCGGCGCCACCCCGGTGGCGGGCAGTTACAGCGTCACCATCCAGGTGACCGACTCGGGCAGCAATACGTTTTCCAAGAGCTTCACCATCACCGTGGTGGCCAGGCCCTTCTCCCTGGATTCCGCCGCAGACGTGCCGAATGCGGCCACGATCAAGAGCAATGCCGAGACCCTCTTCAAGAGCATCCTTTCCACCATGAACGCCAACCCATCCAGCAAGGTGCTGACCAATTCCGATATCGTGACCCTGATCCTGGGCAAGCTGGGCCAGCAATTCACCACGGGCGGCGCCTTCACCAATGCGGTCAACGAGGTGGTCAAGCGGTTGACCGTGGAGATCCTGCCCGCTGACGACCCGACGGTCATCCGCATCATGGCCCGCATCGGGCTGATCGAGGGAATGTACAACCGCCTGCCGGCCTCGGTGGCCGCCGTGTTCGACAGTGTCTTCAACACCTTCGCCCCCTTTGCCACGGACTACACCACCGATGTGCGGATACGGTTGAAGCCTTCCGTGGACAATACGGCCAAGACCATTGGCATCGACGTGGCCAACTCCACGGTGGAGGTATTGCATCTGGAAATGCTGCCAAACATCAGCATGAATCTGAGCACGCTCTTGTCCAGCTACAATGGTGCCCTGACCCTCCTGAAGACCGATGGCTCCCTGGCCTTCTTCACCGGCGGGGGCGGCATGGGGCCGACACCGCATGTCCTGGGTTCCACCCTGGGGCTGACCCCATCCAATGCCCTGGATCGCCACAACGCGCTCAAGGCGACCGCGCAGGCCAACGGCGTCACGGATCAGTTCAGCGCCAACAGCAAGACGATTCCGACCTCGATCCGCTTCGACTATTACCTGCCCGGCATGATCAACTCCATTGCCTTCAGCACGGGAACCGTTACCTTGACCCGATGAACCCGAAAAAAAAAGCTCCGGCTCATGCAGCCGGAGCTTTTTTTCAGGAAAAAAAGGGGTTACCAGAAGCGCGGCACGAAGGCGTCGTCATTGGCCATGCGCAGGGTGTCCCCCGCCTGCTCGATGACGAACAATCCCTGATGGATGGCAAAACGGCAGACGTTTTCCTCGATCACCATGCCTGCCACCGCGCCACAGACGCGCTTGTCGGCATACTCCGGGAAAAACTCCTTGAACACCCCCAAACGATCCAAATGTTCGCGCACATCCTCCACCGACAGCTTGCTCTTGACCTCCACCAAAGAGACGGCGTCCGTGTTGACCACGAGCAGATCGATCTCCATGAGGCGGCCACCCGGCAGCCTGGCCTTGACCCGACGGCTCACCTTGTGGACCGGAATCCCTCTTTGCGCAAACAAACTCTCGCAGGCCGGGGCCACCAACCCCTCGACGAACTCTCCCAAACGGTCACCGAGCCGATCCAGCTTTCTGTCCGTCTCCCGCATCTGTCTGTCCGTCTCCCGCATCTGTCTGGAGACCTCCTGAATCAGACGATCGGTTTCCTGGAGCTTTCTGTCCGTTTCCTGGGACATGCGGAACGCTTCCTGAGACATGCGATTGGTCTCCCGGAACATCTCCCAGACGGCATCGATGGCGGCGGTATGTGACATTTGGACTTCCTCTTCGGTTCGTGGCATCCCCTTGTAGAAAGTATACCCGATCCGCCAGAGCGATGAAATCGATTATGTGGCCGGATCCGCGCCCCGGAACTGCAGGGCATACAACGTGGCGAACAGACCCTTGCGCGCCAGCAGTTCGGCATGACTCCCCTCCTCCACCACACGGCCACGGGAGAGGACGATGATCCGATCCGCGTGACGGATGGTGGAGAGGCGATGGGCGATCACCAGGGAGGTGCGGTTGGCCATCAGCCGCTCCAGGGCAGCCTGGATCAGCCGCTCGCTCACCGCATCCACCGAACTGGTGGCCTCGTCCATGACCAGCACCGGGGGATCGAAGGCGAAGATTCGCGTGATGCCCAACAGCTGCCGCTGGCCGACGGAAAGATTGCCGCCCCGCTCGGTCAGCTCCGTATCCAGCCCCCCAGGCAGGGCGCGAATGAACTCCCAGGCGCCGGTCTCCCCGGCGGCGCGCTCGATGCGCGCACGGGTGATGCCGGGATCGAACAGACCGATATTGTCGGCAATGGTCCCGGAAAACAGAAAGGTCTCCTGCTGCACCACCCCCACCATGCGGCGCAGCTCCCCCAGGGCCATCTCCCGGACATCGATCCCGTCGATGGTCACGCTCCCGGAGAGCGGGTCATGGGTGCGGTTGAGCAGCTTGATCAGGGTGCTCTTGCCCGCACCGGTGGGTCCCACCAGGGCGGCCCGTTCGCCAGGACGGATCCGGCAGGAAAGATCGCTCAACACCGGCTCCTCCCCATAGCGGAAGGTGACTTGGTCAAGCCGCAGTTCCCCGCGTATCGCCCCTGCCGCAACGGGCCTTGCCGGATCCACGATGGCAGGCCTGGTGTCCAGGAGGGTGAAGATCCGTTCCAGGGCGCTCATGGCCGACTGCATGGTGGTGAACTTGCCCGCCAGGTCCCGGATCGGAAAGAACAGTCGCCGCACCGAGTCGATGAACGCGGTCAGGATGCCGATGGTCACCGCCTCGCCGGACATCAGATGGGAGCCGTACCAGAACAGGAACGCCACCAGCGCGGTGGAGGCGCCCTCGACGAAACTGAATTGGAACGCCTCCAGAAAATTGCTTTTGTCGGCATTTTCCCGATGGGCGCGGTTGAGCCGGTCGAAATCGGCAGCCGCCGCCTCGGCGCGATGGAACAGCCGCATCACATCCCGTCCCTCGCTCTCCTCGGTGATGCGCGCCGCCATGCGGGCCTGCAAGAGCGTCCCCTGACGCTGGATCAGGCGCATGCGCCGGGTCACCCGAAAGGCGATCAGAATCACCACCGGCATGATGGCCAATACCATCAGGGAAAGACCCGGCGACAACACCACCATGCCCGCAGCGAGGGCGAAGAGCAGCAACAGGTCCCCGGCCAGGTTGACCAGGCCGGAGCTGACCATCTGACTGACCGCCTCCGCATCGTTGGCCACCCGGTTGGTGAGGGTGCCGCTGGGATTGCGGGCGAAGAACTGCGCATCCATGGCAAGCAGATGGGCAAACAGCTCCCGGCGCAGATCCCGCACCACCCGTTGTCCCAACAGGGCATTCACCATGAACTGCAATGTGCCGATGCCAAACTGCGCCAGGATCAATCCCGCCAGGATGGCCAGCATTCCGGGCAACCCCTCCAGATCGCCGGTGACGATATGGCGGTCCACCGCCTGCTGGATCAAAAGCGGCTGGGCGAATTGCGACAAGGCGCCCAGGGGCGGCAACAGCAGCGCGATCGTCACCCAGCGGCGATGCGGACGGGCATAGCCCAGAAAACGGGCCATCAGCTTTACGTCCCAGAAGGCCCCGTAGCGGGTCTCCTCGGTGTCCGATGTCACCGCGGGCATCATCCTGCCAAGGCCTCCAGGGCCTCGGCGCGACTCATGCTGTCATGAAGATCCCGATACAGCTGCATGGAATTCAACAACTCCTCGTGGGTTCCCCACGCGGCCACCCCGCCGTTTTCCAGCAGGCAGATCCGATCCGCGTGCTTGAGCGCCGCCACCCGGTGACACACCATCACCACGGTATGCCGCCGCTTGAGCAGGCGCAGATTGTCGAGGATCCGCTCCTCGGTACGGGCGTCCACATGGGAGAAGACATCATCCAGCAGAAGGATCGCCGGATCGCCCACCAGGGCACGCGCCAGGGCGGCCCGCTGCCGCTGTCCCCCGGACAGGGTGATGCCGCGCTCGCCGATCAGGGTCTCCAGCCCCTGGGGAAAAGCCAGGGCCTCTTCCTCGAGGGCTGCCACCCGCAACGCCTCCCGGATCGATTCCGGGGCGGCGGTCCCGAAACCGATATTCTTGTCCAGGGGGATGGAAAACAGAAAACTCTCCTGGGGGGCCATGGCGAGATTGCGCCGCAACTCCGCCTCCGGGATGGTGCTCAACTCCCGGCCATCCATGAGGATCGTTCCCGGCGGGGCAGGCTGAATCCGGGCCAGCAGGTGGAGCAGCGTGGATTTGCCGCATCCCACCCGGCCCGCCAGTCCGATAAGGGTGCCTGGGGGGATCTCCAGGGAGATGTCGCGCAACACCGGGTCTGAGGGACGATAGGCGAACCTCAGGCCGCGTATGGAGATAGCGCCCGGCCAGCGTCCTCCCGGATCCGCCCCGGCGGCTGCCTCCGGGGAGAGGAACGGCCTGGCGTCCATGACCCGATTGATGCGGTCCAGGGCGGCCAGGCCGCGCTGCATCACCGACAGGATCCAGCCGAAGCCCACCGTGGGCCAGATCAGCATGGCGAGATAACCGGAAAAGGCCACGAAATCCCCCATGGTCAACCGACCGGCAGCCACCTCGTAGCCGCCGTGGGCCAGGATGATCCATCCGCCGATGCTGCCGGCCAGCACCACCATGGGGGCAAAGAGGCTCTGCAACCGGGAGTGGGCCAGACTGGCCCGGCACAACTCTTCGGCCTCGACCTCGAAACGCCGGTTCCATTCCTGTTCCCGGGCATGGGCGCGAATCACGGCCATGCCGGCCACCGCCTCCTGGATGAAGCCGGACAGCAGGCCGAAATGGTCCGCCACCACCCGGCTGAGCCGGTACATGCGCCGCGTGAGCAGCCGGGACAAACCCAGCACCAGGGGGATCGGCGCCAGGGCGTACAGGGTCAGCCAGGGATCCAACCCCAGCATCACCGGCAGGGTGGCGGCATAGACCATGACGACGTTGGAAATCTGCAAAAAGCCCGGTCCCACGAACATGCGCACCGAGCTGACATCCGCAGCGCCCCGCGAGGCGAGATCGCCGGTCTTTTCCCGATCCAGAAACGGGGCATCCAGGGAGAGCAGCTTGGCGTGATAGGACTTGCGCAGGGCGTATTCCACATCGCGACCGATGCCGAAGATCCGCATGCGGGAGTGGACGCGGAAAAAGGCGTTGGTCACCGCCAGGCCGATCAGGGCCGCGACCCAGAGGTCCACGTCGGCGCGGGTCGGGGTCAACAGCGCCTCGGTGGCCAGTTTCATCACATAGGGAATGGCCGCCGCCGTGACATTGGTGAGGGCCAGCAACAGAAAACCCCAGGCGAAGGCCGGTCCCTGTCCACGAAAGAGTGGCAACAGATGTCGCAGTCTGACTTGCAGTGAGGTTGCCTGGACGGTTATCATGAGATGCACGGAAAAAAAAGGGAATCCACCGGGGGAAAGATGTCACATCACAATGGCCAAGGGCAAGGAATCGCGATGGCGGGACGCCGGGAGTGGCTGCGCGGCCTCGCGGGTATGGCGCTGCTCGCCGCCCTGCCGGCGCAGGCGTGGGGGGGCAAGCCGGAAGAAAAACTCCTGGAGCGTTATCCCTGGCTGCGGCCCTGGGTGGAACAGGACGGTCTCGACGAGGGGCGTTTGCAGGCGTTGCTGGGCAATCTCGCCCCGGATCGGCGGGTGCTCGCGCTCATGGACCGCCAGGCCGAGTCCCTGCCCTACCATGCCTACCGGGGGCGGGTACTCAACGACCAGCGCATCCGCAAGGGCCGCCGGATGCTGGAGCGTCATCGGGCCACCTTGACGCGGGTGATGGAACGCTATCCGGCATCACCGGAGGTGGTGGTGGCGTTGTGGGGGGTGGAGAGCGATTTCGGCGCTGGCCAGGGGGAGTTCAATGTGCTGCGCACCCTGTTCACGCTGGCGGCCCATTACCCGAGGCGGGCGGAGTTCTTTCGCGAGCAGTTGCGGGAATTCCTGCTCTGGTGCCGGGAAGAAGGATGGGATCCGCGTCAGCCCAAGGGTTCCTATGCCGGTGCTTTGGGACAGGTGCAGATGATGCCTGGCACCCTGCGGAAGCATGCCGTGGATTTCAATCAGGACGGCAAGCGGGACGTGGTGCGGGATGTGGGTGACGCCCTGGCCTCCATCGCCTCGTTTCTGCACGGCCATGACTGGCGTCCACGCGGTCGGATGGCACAGCCCATGCCGGACACTCCGGAGGTGACGAAGGCCTTTGCCGACTTTCCCAAGATCCGCAAGCCCTGGCGGGAGTGGCGCGCAATGGCGATCCCATGGCCATCCGACGCGCCGGAACCCGATCCCGAGGAGTCCCTGGCACTGATAGCCCTGGAAGAACCGCAAGGATTACGTTATTATATGACGTTCTCGAATTTTTGGGTGATTACCCAATGGAACCGATCAAGCCGCTTTGCCATGGTGGTACATGAGTTCTCCCTGGCATTGCGAACCTAGGGAGCGGGCATGCGGAGAGTCAGGACAGACAGGATGTACAAATGGCTGCTGTTGGTGTTGCTGCTGCTGCCGGCAGCGTGCGCCCAGAAGCCGGAGCCGCCGCCGGAGGCTCCGCCCGAGGCCAAACCCGTTCCTCCCAAGGTCAGGAAGGGAACGAGCAAGCCTTACGTGGTCTTTGGCAAGACCTACTATCCCATGACCGAAGAAGAGTCCGTGGGATACGTGGACGAAGGGATCGCCTCCTGGTACGGCAAGGAGTTCCACAACCGACCCACCGCCACCGGAGAACGCTTCGACATGCATGCGATCTCGGCGGCGCATACCACGTTGCCATTGCCGATCATGGCCCGGGTGACCAACCTGGAAAACGGGCAATCGATGAACATCCGCGTGAACGACCGCGGGCCATTCGTCAACAATCGCCTGATCGACCTGTCATACGGGGCGGCGGTCAAGCTTGGGTATGCGCGCCAGGGGACGGCGCGGGTGCGGGTGGAGGCCCTGCCCATGAGCGGCGACACCCTGCCGACGAAGATGCCGGTGATGGAGGCGTACCATTCACAAAAACCCAAGACCCCGGTCGAGGCCATGCGACCGCTGCCACCCAGCCACACCCCATGGCGCGAGGAGGTTGCCACCGCCAAGGCCGCGACCCCCGGCCCCGGCAAGGGGGCAGCCGCCGTTGCGCCGGATGACGATGCTTACGAGCCGGGTCATTACATTCAGGTCGGCTCGTTCGGCCAGTACAAGAACGCCCAGGTGATGGCGAAACGGTTGGCGTCGGTGGGCAAGGCCAAGGTCACGAAGAGTTCCATCGGCGCCAGGGTGATGTATCGTGTCCGGTTCGGTCCGTTGGACAGCCAGGAGAAAGCGGATCGGATCGTTCGTGCCCTGCGGCGTCTGAATGTGGATCAGACCCAGATCATCGAGGATTGAGCGGCAAGAGAATCGGGGACGCAAGAGCAACCACGCATTAAGAAATGGTGGATATATGAAGAGAGAGCTGAATGATCTGCTCGGGGTGATCGCAGTGCTGGTGTTGCTTTTGTTGGCGGGAAACGCCATGAGCGCGCCGGCGGCAGAGGAGGCGCCCCTGAAAGTGCGAGGGACCGCCGGGGTATTGGGGGATCTCGACTCGGGGCGGATTTTGTACACGCAGGATGCCGATGTCAAATTGTCGCCCGCCTCGCTGACCAAGGTGATGACCTTGTATCTGATCTACGAGGCCCTGAGCGCGGGGACGATCCAGATGGATACCGAGGTTCTGGTGAGCGAAAATGCCTGGCGGACGGGGGGTTCCAAGACGTTCGTCAAGGTGGGGGACAAGGTACGGGTGGAGGATCTGGTGCGGGGGATTGCGATCCAGAGCGGCAACGACGCCTGCATCGCGATGGCCGAGCACCTGAACGGATCGGAAACCGGCTTCGTGGCGCAAATGAACGCGCGGGCCACGGAACTGGGCATGAGCAATACGCATTTCACCAATTCGACCGGCTTGCCGGACCCGGAGCATTACACCACGGCGCGGGACCTGTTTTTGCTGGCGAGCGCCTTGCTGCGGAAATTCCCCCAATACAGTCATTTTTCCCAGGAAAAACAATTCACCTACAACAACATCAAGCAGCAGAACCGCAACAATCTGTTGTGGCGTGATCCGATCATCACCGGGTTGAAGACGGGCCACACCAAGGAGGCAGGGTATTGTCTGATAGCGACCAGCGACAAGGATGGGCAGCGGCTGGGTGCGGTGGTGATGGGGGCGACGCAGCGGAAGCACCGGGAAGATGACGCATTGCGCCTGATCCATTACGGGAACCGGATGTACGAGACGGTGAAGTTTTTCGAGGCCAAGGCGGTGGTGCGGAAGTTGCGGGTGTGGAAAGGTGAGCAGCGCGAGGTGGATGGGATCGTGAAGGATCCGTTGGTGATCACGGTATTGCGCAAGGAGCGAGGTTCGCTGGAGGTGGGGGTATCGTTCACGGATCCGCTGATTGCGCCGATCAGTGCAGCGCAGGAGATCGGGACGGTAGTGGTCAAGTCGGGTGGCAAGGAGCTGTTCACCCGGCCATTGGTGGCTGGCCATGATGTGGCGCGCGGGAATCTGTTGCGTGTGATGTTCGATTCGGTACGCATGGCCGTGGGATGGTGACGGGATAACCTGGGGAGCTGGTGATGTCTGGGAAAAAGTCGAAGCGGCAGGAACCGAGATTTGACGACTCCGGGGAAGAGGAGTTTGTCGGTTTTGACGAAGGGGATGCGTTTCGTGATCATGCCGGCCCCTCCATGGAGGAGATTCTGGCATCGCTGGAGGATTTGCTGGACGGTGACGAGGAGATGGCGTTGATGGGGGCGTCCGCGAACGCCCAGGGGGGGGAAGATTCTCTGGTTGACACATCGGTATCGAACGACGCTTATCGCAAGATCGAACTGGATGCGGTGGTAAACGAAGGGGTGTTGGTGCGGGAAGGATTGGTGATGGATGGCGGTGCCTTATCCGCGTCCGTATCCGATTTCAGTCCATCATCCATGGATGACGACGAGCCGTTTGATTTGACAGGGATGGAAGTGGCGTTGGCATTTTTGGACAATGTCATTGTTGATACGGAGCCGGAACGGAAGCCGGAACCCGAATTCGCGCCGGAGCCTGAGCCGGAACCCGAGCCGGAGCCGGAACCCGAGCCGGAACCCGAACCCGAACCGGAACCCGAGCCGGAACCCGAGCCGGAACCCGAGCC
>JADGAR010000017.1 GCA_015231915.1 Magnetococcales bacterium | reverse complement strand
ACCAAGGGCTTCGCCCTTGGATCCCACCAGGGGGATAATCCCCCTGGACCCTTAATAATTTTAATGATCGACATAGGAAATCGGATCGACAAGCCCGGCAGCAGCAAAACCAGCCAACCGCAAACGACAGGCATCACATACACCACAAGCACGATCCTGAAGATCCGGATCATAACAGGAACGAGTCAAGGCAAAATCCACACCCAACTCCCGACCCTTGAGTATGATCTGCGCCTTGGAGAGATGCTGTAACGGCGCCCGAATGCGAAAAGACGAACCGGTCACCCCGGCACGAGTGGCCAAATTGGCAAGCACTTCAAAGGCAGCTATGTACTCGGGACGACAATCGGGATAGCCGGAATAATCCACAGCATTCACCCCGATGAACAAATCCCTGGCTGCCAAAGTCTCCGCCCAGGCCAAGGCCAAAGACAAAAACACCGTATTGCGCGCCGGAACATAAGTCAAAGGAATCTCCCGACCCCCCCCCTCCCGCGACGGGCGCAAATCACGATCCGTCAACGCAGACCCGCCAAAACGATCCAATGGCACGTCCACCAACATCCATTCGACCCCAGGCAAGGAACCACTCACACGCCGCGCCGCATCGATCTCCAACGCATGCCGCTGCCCGTACCGAAAGCTGATGGCATGAATCGCAAAGCCTTCGGCATGGGCAACATGAAGACAAACAGCCGAATCCATGCCACCAGACAGAAGCACTACCGCCCTGGACCGCAAGTTCACCGCCCGAGCTTCTGCTTGATCAGGTTCAAACGGGTTTTGGCCACCGGCGCAGAAGAGGAATTGGGAAAATCCTTGACCAACCGCTGCAGACTGTTGTTGGCGTTCTCCATGTCGTTCAACTCGTAAAAGGCAAAACCGATCTTGAGCAAACTGTCCGGAACCTTGGCACTGTTCGGCCAACGCAACAAAACCTGGTTGAAGGCCATCAAGGCCTCCGGAAAACGCCGCTGGGCATAATGCAGTTCGCCGATCCAATACTGGGCATGGTCGGCCATTTTGTCCTTGGGCGAAGCCTTCATGAAGTTCTGGAAGGCAGTCAGAGACTCCTCGTACTTGTTCTGCTTGAGGAGCAGAAAGGCCGCCTCGTAGGCATCCTTGGGAGGGGTGGCAGGCGCAGGGGGAACAGCGGGTTTGGCCGCAGCAGGAGCCGGAGCAGTCGTCGATGGAGCCGGGGCGGCAGGCTGAGGTGCAGCCGGAGCCGCCGGAGCCGCCGGAGCGGCAGCAGCCTGCGCCTCAGCGCCGGGTTCCGCAACGGGGAGGGCGGCGACAGGGGCCTCTACGGGGCGTTGCGCTTTTTGTTGTTCCGCCTGGGAAAAGAGTTCGACCCGCTCGGTCAAGGTCTTGTTGGCGTGACGCAACTCCTCCAGACTGCCCTGCATGGACTCCATCTGCCTCTCCATCAGGGAGAGCCGACTGGTGAGGTCGGACGCAACCGCACGCTGGGTTTGTTCGGTCTTTTGCAAACGCTCCGCAACCTCGTCGATGCGCACCGCCCATGGGGGCTTCGGAGCGCCTTCGGCACCCTCCGGAGGGGAACCCAATCCGGTACAACCGGAAAGCAGAGAAGCGACCCCCAGGACCGCCAACAGGCGCGGTCCCGGGGAACGATCGGAAAGAGAGCGATACGGCATCGCGTTCATGGAGGCGTCAGGAGAGGCTCAGGTTCAGGGCACGAGATCGGCACGACGGTTCTTGCTCCAGGCCGCTTCGCCGTGACCATTGACCAGAGGCCGCTCCTTGCCGTAGCTGACGGTGCGGATGCGGGAAGGCTCCACGCCCTGGGAGATCAGGAACTGCTTGACGGCGTCGGCACGCTTCTGACCGAGGGCCAGGTTGTACTCGCGAGTGCCACGCTCGTCGCAATGTCCCTCGACGGTGACGTTGCGCTTGCCGAGCCAGCGGGCATTGTGGGTGAGCACGGCGGCAGAAGTGGAGCTGATCTCGTCCGAATTGAGGGCGAAATAGATCCGGTGTTCCGGCTCGCCGTTCATTTTGCCGTCGGCCATGCCGGCGGTTCTGCCATCCAGTGCGCCGGCGGAACCGTCGGCACGACCCAGGGCGCGACCGTCATCACCGGTTCTGCCGGAGGCGGCGCCCGCCTGGCCACCGTCAGGACCGGCTTCGGGCACCGAACCACAGGCGGAAAGCAGGCCAAGGGTGAGAAGGGTGACGGCCAAGAAGTGAAAGCGCTTTGTCATCATGGTGTTACATCCTCGTTACAGAGAGAGTGGAAATACATTCACGGTTGCAAACCGCGCATTGGCTTTTCGCGAGACTGCCTTTTCATGATAGACGATCACGAGGCGCGGGTCAATTCCTCATTATTTCAGCAAGGGAGACCAGGAAGGATCCGAGGCGTTGATGTCCGGATCCATGGGCACGGCGCGTTCATTGTAGCCGGTCAGGTCGATGGTGTAAAGGCGGGAACCTTTGCCCTGAATCTCCCTGGTGAAGGCGATGACACGACCGTTGGGCGCCCAGGCCGGAGACTCGTCCATCCACGAACTGGTCAGGTTGCGCCCCTGGTTGCCCTGGGGGTTGATGATGGCGATGCCAAATACCCCGCCGCCGCCCTTGACGTAGGCGATCAGATCGCCGCGAGGGGACCAGGAGGGCGCAGCGTTGTAATTGCCTTCGAAGGTGATGCGGGTCTGACTGGAACCGTCGGCGTTCATGGTATAGATCTGAGGCGTGCCGCCGCGATCGGAGTTGAAGACGATGCGCCGACCATCCGGAGACCAGGAGGGCGAGGTGTCGATCCCCGCGTTGTGGGTGAGGCGGGAAAGTTGGCCGGAAGCCAAATCCTTGACATAGATCTCCGGATTGCCATCCTTGTTCAGGGTCATGGCCATGCGGGAGCCGTCCGGGGACCAGGAGGGGGCGCTGTTGAGGCCAGGGTAATCATCGACCAGACTTTTCTTGCCGGTATAAAGCTCCCACTTGTAGATGCGCGGTTCGCCGGAGACGTAGGAGAGGAAGAAGAGGTTATCGCCATTGGGCGAAAAGCGTGGGGTGAGGACCAGGGAACGTCCCTCGGTCATGTCCACACGGTTGAGGCCGTCCTGATCCATGATGGAAAGCCATTTCTTGTCACCACGCTGGGCCACGAAGACGATGCGGGAGGAGAAGTAGCCGGACTCGCCGGTCAGACGGGCGTAGATTTCATCGGCGATACGATGGGCCACCATGTGCCAATCTTTTTTCGGGGCGGAAAAGCGCTGGCCCTTGCCGACCGGGGTTCCCTTGTAGACATCGTAGAGGAAGAAATCGGCGGTCACCTCGGTGCCGGTATCGGTGACCGAACCGGAAACCACGGCCTCGGCGCCGACGACGCGCCAATCCTTGAAGTTGGGTCCCTGCTGCCAGAGGGAGGCGGGATCCTGCAAAAACCCCTTGCGCTCGAGGATCTGGAACAGGCCGGAGCGCTCCAGGTCGGCGGCCACCACGTCCGCAATGCGCCCCCCGGAAGCCCCGCCGGGCTGGTCGAGGAACTGGGGTATGGCGATGGGCAGGGGCTGCAATCCGCCTTTGGAGATGTCGATTTGCAGCCCGGCATGGGCCGGCGCGCCCAGCAGGAGGAACAGGCAGACCAGAAGAAAACGTTGGGTGAAGTGCGTCATGCGAAGCATCCGTTTTTTGTCGCGGTTCATGTAAGGAAAACGAGTTTAATGCATAAAGCGTGCCATCATTGTGGCTTGCGCCTGCACTCTTTCACAAGCACTTTCATTAATACCCTCTGACCCCCCCGCCACACAAGGGACAATGGTGATAAAAAAATTCAAGACCCGATTTTGCATTAAAAATTTTTATATACATAGATTCCATATTGCATTTTGCAACCGTTTCGCTCACCCTTCAAACCAGTTCACGAAACTCAGAACCCCTCGAGCGCCCTAAATTCAGTCAAAGGTATGCCATGACCGCCACCCCCCTGAAATACCGCCTGCTCCCCTTTCTGCAATGGTTTCCCATCCAGTCCGTCATCCTGCGCGACGACCTGCTCGCCGGCATCACCGGCGCCCTGGTGCTGGTGCCCAAGGCCATGGCCTATGCACAACTCTCCGGCCTGCCCATCTATTTCGGCCTCTATACCGCCTTCGTGCCGGCCTTCCTCGGCGCACTGTGGGGCTCCAGCCGCCAACTGGCCACCGGCCCGGTGGCCGTCGTCTCCCTGATGACCGCCGCCGCCGTCACCCCCCTGGCCCTCCCCATGTCGGAAGAATACATCGGCTACGCCCTGCTGCTCACCCTGCTGGTGGGGGTGATCCAGTTGCTCCTCGGCGTGGTCAAGCTGGGCACCATCGTCAATTTCGTCTCCCATCCCGTGATCCTCGGCTTCATGAACGCCGCCGCCATCATCATCGGCCTCTCCCAGTTCGACCAGCTCCTGGGCATCCCCAAGGGCCGCAGCGACTCCTTCCTCAAGGACATCTGGGAGATGCTCTCCTACATCCCCTTTACCCACCTGCCCACCCTGGGCATGTCCCTGCTGGCCTGCGTCCTGATCCTCGCCCTCAAGAAAATCTCCTGGCTCGCCAAGCCCTCGGTGCTGGTGGTGGTGGTCATCACCACCCTGATCAGCGCCTCGCTGGATTACGCCAACAAGGAAAAAGGCCAACTGACCACCATCGCCACCCCAGGAGTGCAAGAGGTGGTCGTGGCATATGCCGACACCGAACGGCGCATCACCGAACTGATGGCCGAATCCACCGCCAAAGCCACCCTCCTGCGCACCGCACAAAAGGAAAAGGATGTGCGCGCCGCCGCCGAACTGGGCCATGCCATCAAGCTGCTGGAACTCGACATGCAGGCCTTGAAGAAACAAAACAACCTGCGCGCCGGGCAGATCAACAAAATGCAGTTCGAACGCGACGCGACCCGGGCGGTCTATCACTCCCAGGGCGCCATCCCCCAGGGGGTCAAGACCGATGGCCGCTCCTGGCACATCAAAAAAATCGAAAAGAACGAAATCATCATGAGCAGCGGCGGCGAGGTGGTGGGCAGCATCCCCGCAGGGCTGCCGGCCTTCCGCATGCCGAGCTTCTCCTGGGACGCCATCATGTCCCTGCTCACCTCGGCCCTCATCATCTCCCTGGTCGCCTTCATGGAATCGATCTCCATGGCCAAGGCCATGGCCACCAAATCCAAGCAGATGATCGATCCCAACCAGGAACTGATCGGCCAGGGCATCGCCAACCTCGGCGGCGCCTTCTTCCAGTCCTATCCCGCCTGCGGCTCCTTCACCGGCTCGGCGATCAACCTCCAGGCCGGGGCCAAGACCGGTTTCGCCATGGTCTTCAACGGCCTGTTCGTGGCGGTCACCCTGCTCTTCCTCACCCCCTATCTCTACCACCTCCCCAAGGCGGTCCTGGCGGTGATCATCATGTTCGCCGTCTCCAGCCTGCTCACCCCCACCGCCATCAAACACACCTGGCAGGCCAGCCGCATGGACGGCATGGTCGTGGGCGTCACCTTCGTGGTCACCCTGCTGGCCGCCCCCCACCTGGACAAGGGGATCATCGTCGGCACCGTGCTCTCCCTGCTGCTGTTCCTCTATCACACCATGAAGCCCCGCGTCGCGGTCCTGGGACGCTTCTCGGACGGCACCCTGCGCGATGCCAGGGTCAACAATCTCCCCACCTCGCCCCTGGTCACCGCCATCCGCTTCGATGGCCGGCTCTATTTCGCCAATGTGGCCTATTTCGAGGATGCGCTCCTGGACGCCATCGCCGCCAACCCGCAGGCTCGCTACATCCTGATCGTGGGCGACGGCATCAATGCCATCGACTCCTCCGGCGAGGAGGTGATCCACCATGTGGTGGAGCGCCTCGAGGAGAATGGCGTCGTGGTGATGTTCTCCGGACTCAAGAAGCAGGTGCTGGATGTCATGCACGCCACCCATTTGTGGGAAAAGATCGGCCCGGATCACTTCTTCCCCACCGCCGACCAGGCGCTGGCGACGATCTTCGCCCGCAACGGCCAGTCCGCAGACCATGACCCGCTGCGCATGACGGCCTGATCAACGCCGCAGCAGATACGCCCAGTACTCGTCCGGGCCGCAGGCGACCTCGAAGTTGAAGGTCACTTTCCGCTCCAAAGTCAGACCGGCACGGGCAAAAAGGATCTGCCAAAGAGAGTCCGGCAGCACACTGTAGTGGTTCGGATTCCCCTCGTGATGCGCGGAGGTTCCCGGAGCGGGGACCTCCACGTAGATCCGACCGCCGGGCCGGGTGACCCGGCGATATTCGCTCAGCGTGAAATACGGCGCCAGACTGTGCTCCAGCACGTGGCGACACCAGAGAAAATCGAACTCCCCGTCCGCGAAGGTCATGAAATTCTGGTCCATGGCGCGCACCTGCAAACCCTTTCCCAGACACACCTCGCAATCCGTGCCCAGGGTGATCCCCTCGGCGGTCAGGCCAAGATCGCGAAACCGCTCCAGGGCCAGACCCTGACCACAGCCGATATCCAGAATCCGCAGGCCGGGCGACAAAATCCCTTCCTGCACCAGATCGTGAATGGCCTTCTCGGTCACCATCCCGGAGACGGGCGCCGGAAACTCCGGATAGATGTCCTGGCACAATCGATCCAGAAACCGGTCGTATCGAGTATAATCGCGCATTCCGGAACCCCTTCTCAACCGACCGTGGCGGATTCCCGCCCGCCATCCCCTTCACCGGAAAGCATGCGCAGCTTCTTGAGCTTGCGCCACAGGGAGACCCGGTCGATGGCCAGAATCTCCGCCGCCATGGTCTGATTGCCGCCGGTCTCGTCCAGCACCCAGCGGATGTAATCGGTTTCCAGCTCCTCCAGGGTGGGAGGACGGTCCCCGCGTCCGCGAAACGTGCGAATCACCTGGATCCGCAACTCGTCCGGCAGGTGCTGCGGGGTGATGACCTCCTCGTTGCACAAGGCCACCGCCCGCTCGATGACGTTCTCCAGCTCCCGGATGTTGCCGGGATAGTCGTATTCGCGCAAGATCGCCATCGCCTCCGGCGCGATGGCGCGCACCCGCCTCTCCATCCGCTCGGCCCCCCGCTTGAGAAAATGCTCGGCCAGCAGGGCGATGTCCCCCCGCCGATCCTTGAGGGGGGGAATCGACAGGGTGATCACGTTCAGCCGGAAATAGAGATCCTGACGGAATTTTCCCAAAGAGACCGCCTCGGCCAGATTGCGGTTGGTGGCGGCGATGAAGCGCACGTCGATGGCGATCGGTCGCACCCCACCCACCCGCATGATCTCCCGCTCCTGAATGGCCCGCAACAGCTTGACCTGCATGGAGAGGCTCATTTCCGTCAACTCGTCCAGAAACAGGGTCCCCCCCCGCGCCGCCTCCATCAGCCCCACCTTGGCCGCCATCGCGCCGGTAAAGGCCCCCTTCTCGTGGCCGAACAGCTCGCTGGCCAGCAGGTCCTCCGAAAACACCCCGCAGTTGACCGCCACGAACGGACCTTCGGGCCGACCGCCATGCTGATGAATGGCGCGGGCGATCAGCTCCTTGCCCACCCCGCTCTCTCCGGTGATCAGGGTGTTGCAGCCGGTGGGGGCCACCTGCCGCACGGTCTCCAGCAGCTTGAGCATCCCCGGATCCCGCGTGATGATCGATCCATCCCCCTGGAGCCGACGCAGCTTTTCGCGCAGGTCGCGGTTCTCGCGCCGCAGATGGACCTTCTGCATCGCCTCGCGCACCACCTTGCGCACCTCTTCCAGACGGAACGGCTTGGCAATGTAGAAAAAGGCCCCCTCCCGCATCGCCTCCACCGCCGACTCCAGGGTGGCGAAGCCGGTGATCAGGATCACCTCGCTTTCCGGCGCGCGTTGCTTGCAGGCCCGCAACACCTCCATGCCGTCCGACCCCTCCATGCGCAGATCGGTCAGCACCACGTCGAAGGTCTGCCGCCGCAACAAGGCGACCGCCTCCTGCCCGTCGTCGAGGGCCGTGGTCCGATACCCCTCCTTGCGCATCACATGCGCAAGGTTGCGCATGGCAATGGCCTCGTCATCCACGATCAACACCGAACCCGCATCAACCATTTTCTCGCACCGGCAAACGAATGATGAACCGCGTCCCGCGATTCAACCGACTCTCGACCGCGATCTCCCCCCCGTGCTCCTCGATCACCTCATGCACCACGGACAAACCCAATCCCGACCCCTTGCCCACCGGCTTGGTGGTGAAAAACGGATCGAAAATCCGCGCCAAATGTTCGCCAGCGATCCCCAGGCCGGTATCCTGCACCAGAATCTCGGTCCAGGGGGCGCGGCAGCGGCTCCCGACGATCCCGCTGGCCACTGCGGTATTGGGCGGCATGGCCCGGATCAGCACCTCCCCGTGTTCGGGAATGGCGTCCACCGCGTTCTTGAGCAGATTGAGAAAGGCCTGCTGCAGACGCTGCCGGTCCCCGGACAGGACCAGCTCCCGATCCACCTCCACCCGCACCCGGATGCGCGGCGGGATGTGCCCCTTGCTGAAGCGGATCACCTCGTCGATCAGGGGGGCAAGGTGCACCTCTTGCGCGCGAAACGGTCGGTCGCGGGCGAAATCCAGCAGCGAGCGCACGATGTCCCTGGCCCGCCGGGTCTGGTCGTCGATCTGCTCCAGCATTTCGCGGGCGAACGCCGGGTCCGTCTCCTCCCCCTCCTCCAGCAGGATCTGACAGGAGGTGGAGATGTTGGAGAGCGGATTGTTCAGCTCGTGGGCCACCCCGGCCAGCAACGTCCCCAGGGCCGCCAGCTTTTCGGAGCGCACCAGGTTCCGCTGCCGCTCCCGCAGCTCCCGCAGCACCAGATTGAACGCCTGGGTCAGGGAAAGGATCTCCCGGGCGTCATCCTGGATCCGCAACGACTCGTAGCGGCCATCCACCACCCCGGCCATGCTCTCCTCCAGACGCCGCAGCGGCAACACGATCCGCCGCGCCACCGTCCGCCCCAGGAGCAGGATCACCACCACTGCCGCGATCATGGCCATCAGCAGCATCAGCCGGTGCCGCTCCAGCGCCCGCCGCGCCTCGATCCGCTCGGTCTCCGCCACCCCCTCGGCAGCCGTGACGATCGCCTTGCCCAGGGCGCGGATCTTTTTTTCCGCCTCCCCGTCCACCTCTGCCGCGACCAGCTCCCGGTATCTCCCCACCGCCCCGGCGGGCAGTCCGTCCAGATTGGGATTGCCCTCCACCCGCTCCAGGTAGCCGAGCAGTTGATCCATGTCCTCCTGCTGGTGATAGAGAAAAAAATTCTTCTCGAACCGGCGCATCTCCAGCACGTCGTTGAGCATCAGAAACACCTGATCCCCCCGCACCAGGCGCGCCGAGACCACCCGCAGTTCCACCAGGGTGAACAGCCCCAGCCCCAGGGCCAGGGCGCTGATGAGGTAATAGCCGAACAGCACCTTGTGTTGCAGCGAGGTTTGGCGCATGAAGCCTCTCCGCCATGGTAGTGAGTCCTGTTGCATTTTGCAAGCCTGCATCCGATCCGATTTTTTTTGTTCATTTTTCAATTTATTAATAAAAAACGGCACACCGGATGGCCTGCAATGGTATTTCAAAATGCAATGGCCCGCAAGCCATTTCCAGACGATCGTTCCGACAATTGATTGAAAAAAATCAAAAAACTCAGATGGCCCGCTTCCTGCCATTATCCAATCAAGCTTTCATTACACCCAAACCCTCGGGAGCAGAACATGCCGGAAGCGCCGCACGCAAGACGCAAAATCCTGCTGGTCCTGCACGCCCGCGAACCGGAAGCAGGCGTGCTCAGCACCGCCAGGTCCATGATGGAACGCCTGGAGGCGGAAGTGGAAATCCTGATGCGCTCCGAGGTCATGTACCACTCCACCCTGGTGGACCGCTTCCTGGAAGAGGTGACCAGCAACGGCGGATACGGTCGCCTGCTCTACCGGCCCGATCTCTCGTGGGACGCGGTCGTCAGGCACGCCGGATCGCTCTCCAGCGTCGTCTGCATCCTGGTGGAATCGCTGGAAAAATGGGGTCTCAAAAACGACCGGGCGAGCCGACGGCCCCCGCTCTGGAGCAACCGCCTCCCCTGCCCCCTGGTGGTGGCCGGCGCGGAAGGCAACCACGGATGATACGCCTTGCTTTTTTCAACACCTGGTGCGAAGGAAATTAAAAAAATGATAAAATATTTGCCATTTTTAAAATGGTTTCCCATGAGCCGCGAGACGCTGCAGGCCGACGCGCTGGCAGGCATCACGGTGGCACTGGTTCTGATCCCACAATCCATGGCCTACGCCAACCTGGCCGGCCTCCCCGCCTACTACGGCCTCTACGCCGCCTTCCTGCCCGGCGCGGTGGCGGCCCTGTTCGGCTCCTCCCGCCAGTTGGCCACCGGCCCGGTGGCGGTGGTCTCCCTGCTCACCGGCGCCTCCCTGCTCCCCTTTGCTCAAACCGGCAGCGATGCCTACATCGCCTTGGCCATCATGATGTCCATGCTCATCGGCATCGTCCAGATCACCCTGGGCCTGCTGCGACTGGGGGTGGTGGTCAATTTTCTCTCTCATCCCGTCATCGTGGGATTCACCAATGCGGCGGCCCTGATCATCGGCCTCTCCCAGTTCTCCAAGATCCTCGGGGTCAAGATGGGACGCAGCGATCACTTCCTGCAAGACATCTGGGGGGTGCTCCAGCAACTCGGTTCCACCCACTGGCCCTCCCTGATCTTCGGCGTGGTGGCCTTCACCCTCATGTTCACCCTGAAGAAAAAGGCGCCGCGCCTTCCCAACGTCCTGATCGCCGTGGCCCTGACCACCCTGGCCAGCTGGCTGCTCGGCTACGAGAACGCCGGCGGCAAGGTGGTCGGCGCCATCCCCGACGGACTGCCCTCCGTCACCCTGCCCAGCCTCGACTTCCATCTCATGGGCAGCCTGATCGGCAGCGCCATCGTCATCTCCATGGTCGGCTTCATGGAGGCCATCTCCATCGCCAAGGCCATGGCCGCCCGCACCAAACAAAGCATCGACCCCAACCAGGAGCTGATCGGTCAGGGACTGGGCAATCTCGTCGGCAGCCTGACTTTGGCCTATCCCACCTCCGGCTCCTTCTCCCGCTCGGCGGTCAATCTGGATGCCGGCGCCAGGACCGGTCTGGCCTCGGTGATCACCTCCCTGATGGTGCTCGCCACCCTGCTCTTTCTCACCCCGCTGCTCCACCACCTCCCCGAGGCGGTGCTCGCCGCCGTGATCATGATGGCCGTGGTGGGCCTGCTGAACGTGCGCGCCATCATCCACGCCTGGCACGCCAACCGCCATGACGGCGTGGCCGCAGTCGCCACCTTCGTCGCCTCCCTCGCCTTCGCCCCCCACCTGGACAAGGGGATCTTCTTCGGCGCCGGACTGGCCATCCTGCTCTATCTCTACCGCACCATGAGCCCACGCGTCGCCCAACTCGGGCTTTACCCGGACGGCACCCTGCGCGATGTCGCCGTTCACCCGCATCTGCCCACCGACCCGCGCATCATCGTCCTGCGCTTCGACGGCCAGCTCTACTTCGCCAATGTCTCCTACTTCGAAGAGATGGTCCTCGACACCGTGGCCGCCAAGCCCAACGCCAGGTTCCTCCTGCTGGTGGGCGACGGCATCAACCAGATGGATGCCTCCGGCGAGGAGGTGGTCCACCACCTGGTCGAGCGTCTCAAAAAAAATGACATGACCATAGTGTTTTCAGGTCTGAAACGCCAGATCATCCTGGTCATGCAGGCCACCGGACTGTTCGATTACGTGGGCGGCAACAAGAACATCTTCGCCACCGAACAGGCCGCCCTGAACGACATCTACGAACGGCTCGGCAGCGACAAGAACCGCCCTTTGCTTTGCGTCCCGGAGGCCTCATGAAACCCGTGATCACCTTGGTCGTCCAACGCGACGACCAGCCCGTCATGCGTGCGCTGCTCGCCGACATCGCATCCGGACTGCTCGTCGCCCCCGGCACACACGAAAAGGCGCCTCAGCGGGAACGCACGAGCAGGAGTTCGCACCAGGCGTCGAAGGGATTTTTCCAGTTGTGGGGCTTGCCTGGGTGGTAGTAGACGGATTGATTTTCGGCCAGTTCATACCGCTCGCCCTCGTGGGCCAGAGTGGCGCGGCCCCGCAGCACGCGGACGAATTCCACGCTCCCCTTGACACCGAACAACTCTTCCGACATCTCTCCGCCCGGCTGGAGTCGGATCAGCACCGGCTCGAACAGGGTGGAGTGATAGCGCGACCCCAGAGGGACGACCTCCGCGCCTTGTCTGGCGCCGAAAACCGGTCGGTTGGCGCTGGTCAGGATCTCCACGGTCAAGGCGTGATCCTCCGGATCGGCGAAAAATGACGCGATGGGAACCCCCAAGGCATCGGCCAGCTTTTCCAGGGTGGCCACCGAGGGCGAGGATTGGCCGTTCTCGATCTGCGAAAGGCCGGCGGTACTGATGCCGGCCCGCTCTGCCAGCGCTCGCTGCGACAGTTCGCGTTGCTTCCGGAATTGCTGAATACGCAGATGCACTTGGCTTGGCATGGGGAAGAGGCCTCTTTTAAAATGGTTGTAATGTACAAAAAAACAGACAAGCGCAATGTCGATTCAACACCTTCTCACACTTGATTAATTTGATATTATTTTATCATTTACCATTTGTCGAGAAAAAAACAGACACTTTGCTGTTCAAAAAAATTTGCCTTGTGTTCGTTTTTCTGTATAATGGGGCCATGCAGCACACACCACTCTGTCCCCATGAACACCGATTCAGGAGGCATGCCATGTCAGCAACCAGTAGCAGCTTTTCCAGATTGACCAACCGGATCTTTCCTCGCATGCCCGATTTTTATCACCTGATCATCGAGCAATGCAATCTGGCCGACCGGGCCGCCGCCACCCTCGAAGAGTATGTGCAAACCGGTCACCACTCCCGTACCCTGTTGATCGCCCGTCTGGAACAGGAGGGCGAACGTTTGCGCCAACGCAACCTGAACACCCTGAAAAACGCCTTCGCCACGCCCATGGACCGCGTGGACCTGTACCGCGCCTTCACCTCCACGGATTGCATCCTGGGATATGCCCACACCATCGCCACCGAAATGGACGAATTGCATATTACGACCAACCGTTCCATCCAACAAATGGTGGAAGTGCTGCACGAAGCGGTCTTGACATTGGGCATCGGTTATCGCAAACTTGCCACAGCCGAAGTCGCAGAGGCGGACCAGGATGCCCAGGCCGTCATTCAGGCCTGCAAACGCATCGAAACCCTCTTTCGCGAAGCGCTGGCCAATCTGTTCATGGGCGAAAAGCACGTGGAACGAATGCGAACCAGGCAGGAAGGGGCGGAAGTGCAGGCCATGCACTATGTCCTCGACATCTTCAAACGCCGGGAAATCTACCGGCACATTTCCGATGCGGCGCTCGATCTGCGCGCCGCAGGCAACATCCTGCACCATATTGTGGTCAAGGTGGCATGACACTACACTCCGACGATCCGAGAGACATCGGCTGGGTGCGAGAGAATATCCCCTGCCAGAACGCCTGTCCGGCGGGCACCGATATTCCGGCCTACATTCGCGCCATTGCCGCGGGCAACCACGGCCAAGCCTACGAAATCAACCGCGAAGCCAATGTGCTGCCCGGCGTGCTGGGACGCATCTGCTCGCGACCCTGCGAGTCCGCCTGCCGGCACGGCTGGGCCGGCAACGGCGATCCGGTGGCCATCTGCCACCTGAAACGCTCGGCAGCGGATTTGAAGGACAGCCGACACCGCATCACCGAACGGCTCTACGCCCCGACCGGCAAACGCATCGCCGTGGTGGGCGCGGGTCCCGCAGGCGTGGCCGCCGCCCATGATCTCTCGCTGCTCGGCCACGACGTGGTCATCCTCGAACGGGAAGAAAAACCCGGTGGCATGCTGCGCTACGGAATTCCGGAATTCCGCCTGCCGCGCGCCATGCTGGAAATCGAGTTGCGCAACGCCCTGCGACTGGGTGTGCAACTGCGTACCGGCGTGACGGTGGGGACCACCCAGGGCGCAATCCGGGTCTCCACCCTGCTGGCCGACCACGACGCCGTGCTGCTGGCCACCGGCTGCATGGCCCCGGTCCTGCTGCCCCTGCGCGGCGTACCGGAGGGAACCGACCTCGCGCGCCACTGCCAGGACGTGGAATACGGCCTGCCCTTCCTGATGGATCTGCATCGCGGCCAGAACAAGCGGGTGGGAAGACGCGTGGCGGTGGTGGGCGCGGGCTTCACCGCCCTGGACTGCGCCCGCGTGGCGCGCCGCCTGGGCGGTCGGGAAGTGACCATCCATCTGCGCACCAGCGAGGAGTACATCCCGGTCACCAGCGAAGAACTGTTCGAAACCAAACGCGAGGGGATCCGCATCAAGGGCCTGCGCACCCCGGTGGCCCTGCGCACCGACGGCGATGGCCGGTTGACCGGGGTTGCGTTCGTGCAGAACCGCCTGGGCGGCTGGCGGGAAAACGGACGCCGCCTGGCCACCCCAATCGAGGGTTCGGAGTTCATCGAACCGTGCGACACCCTGATCATCGCCATCGGCCAGCACACGGTGAACGACTTTCTGGACATGCGGGTCGAACTGGACCGCGCCGGCAACGTCCGGGTGGCGGAAAACGGCATGACCTCGGTGCATGGACTGTTCGCCGCCGGCGATTACGTGCGCGGCGCCTCCACGGCCATCGAGGCCATCGGTCATGCACGCCGCATCGCCGACAGGATCGATGCCTGGCTGGTGGGCCGACAGCGCCGCCGCACCGTGCGCATCGAGGCGGTCGCCGCCCCGCCGCGCCTGCCGGCGCACGACTTCATCCCCAAATGCCACATGCCCACCATCCCCCTGGCCGAACGACAGCAGCCCACCCGCGAGGTGGAACTCGGCTTCACCCCGGAACTGGCCGCCGAGGAGGCCAAACGCTGCTATCTGTGCGACCTGCGGTATCAGATCGATGTGGATCGCTGCATCTATTGCCGCGCCTGCATCGAGGTGGCCCCGCGCAACTGCATCAAGCTGGCGCGGGATGTCGAAATCCGGGCGGACGGCAGCCTCGGCGCGCTGCGGGAAACGCGCGAATGGCGGCGCGTGGCCGCCATCTGGATCGACAACAACGAATGCATCCGCTGCGGTGCCTGCTTCAAGGTCTGCCCCGTGGCCTGCATCTCCATTACCCGCAACCATTTCGTCACCGTGGATGGATGATGCCATGAACGCCGACCTCGCCGCATCCCCTGCCCCACGCCACCATGTGATCATCGGCAACGGCGTCGCCGGCAACCAGGCCGCCGAACTGCTGCGCGATCGGGATCCCGAAAGCCGCGTGACCATTCTCACCCACAGCCGGCTGCTGTTCTACAACCGCTATCGGTTGCCCAGGATCTTCCAGGACGTGACCAGCTGGCCGGAACTGCTGGCCCTTCCCCCGGAACACTACGCCGCCCGACGCATCCATGTCCGCCGGGAGTGCCGCGTCAGCGCGGTGGATCCCCGCAACCGCCTGGTGAAACTGGCCCACAACGAAACCATCCCCTACGACACCCTGCTGGTGGCCACCGGCGGTCGCGGCCATTTGCCCGAAGAGCTGGCCGAATACCGCCCGCTCTTTCATCACTTCGGCTCCTACGAGGCGGCCATGGCCACCCGCCGGGCGCTCCCCGACCGGGGTGCCGTGGTGATGCTCGGCGGCGACATGATCGGTCTGGATCTGGCCCGCACCCTGCTCGCGATCCAATGCCGGGTGATCCTCGTCACCCACGAAACCACCTTCTGGCCCCATGCCCTCACCCCCGAGGAACGCGCCGAGGCCCTCTCCACCCTGGAAACCATGGGCATCGAGGTGATCGACGGCGATGCCAGGGGCGGCATCGTCGCCGTGGAGCAGGGCGCCCCCGGCCTGCCCGCACGCCGCGTGCGCTTTCACAATGGCGGGGATCTCTACGGCGACGTGGTGATGCCCTGCTTCGGTCTCACCCCCATGGTCGAATTCATGGTCGGCACCGGCATCGACATCGAACGGGGCGTGCTGGTCAACCCGCAGCTGCGCACCAGCGATCCTTGCATCTTCGCCGCCGGCGATGTCTGCCAGATCTGGTCGGAAGAAGAACGCGCCTATCGCTTCTATTACGGCTATCGGAATGTCCGGGCCATGGGCGCGGTCGCCGCCGTCAACATGACGGGAGGGCAGGAGGCGTTCGCCACCACCCGCGCCGAGTCCATCGGTCGCGACGCCCAGGGCCGCATCGACTCCTCCTTCTGGGTCTACGAGGCGTGACGACCATGAGCAAAACCGATATTCAGATCGCCATCTGCGGCTCCGCAGGCGACGGGACCATCGCTGCGGGCGACATCCTGCGCAACGCCGTGGCAGCAGCGGGCTACCGGGTGATCGGCTTCGATGTCTATCCCCCGGAAATCCGCGGCTTCGGCAAATGCATCTCCCGGCTGCGCATCACCACCGACCAGTCCTACTCCCTCAAACGCCACTCCGACGTGCTGCTCTCCCTCGACGACAGCCAGGCCTTGCCCCATGCAGGCGAGGTGCGCGACATGGGCGCGCTGATCTTCGAGTCCCAGCCCATCGCCCCCTGCCTGGAGGGGGAACATATGAGCGCACGGGTGCTCCCCGGCCAGATTCCCTATGGCTTTCCCATGCGCGAGCTTTCCCAGCAGGCCACCGGCGGAGGACGCTCCCGCAATCTGGTGGCCCTGGGGATCATCGCCGGCCTGCTGGGTTTGCTGCCGGATCCCTTCCGCAAGATCATCGCCCGCAAGTTCGGCAAGCAGGGTCCCGAAATCGTGGCCCGCAGCCTGGCCGGATTCCAGGCCGGCTTCGAGGACGCGAGCAGGACCTTCAAGCTGGATGACGTGGTTTTCGCACCCATCGGCCCAAGGGAGCCATCGGGCCGGGTGATCATGCTCAGCGGCAACGCTGCCGTGGCGCGCGGCTGCCTGGATGCCGAACTGGATACCTTCTTCGGCTATCCCATCACCCCGGCCACCTCGATCATGGAGCGCCTGGCCACGGAATTGCCCAAACGCGGGCGCCGCCTGCTGCAAACCGAGGACGAAATCGCGGCCATCGCCGCCACCATCGGCGCCGGATACGCCGGGGCGCGGGCAGCCACCGCCACCTCGGGACCTGGATTGGCCCTGATGTCGGAAATGCTCGGCCTGGCCACCATTACCGAAACCCCGTGCGTGGTCTTCGTCTCCCAGCGCGGCGGACCTTCCACCGGCATGCCCACCAAGACCGAACAATCCGATCTGAACGCCGCCCTGTACGGCTCGCCCGGCGATGGCCAACGCATCGTCATCGCCCCGACCAACGTCGAGGGGTGCTACCGCTGCGCGGGCAAGGCCTTCGAAATGGCCGAACGCTATCAAACCCCGGTGATCGTTTTGCTGGATCTCTATCTGTCCAATCGCTACGAAACCGTCACCCTGGAAGAATCGGGACATGCCTTCGTCCTGGACGCCAACAAGCCCCTGCCCCGCCTGGAGCCGGGCGAGACCTACCGCCGTTACGCCCTGACCGAAGACGGCGTCAGTCCCCGCGCCGTGCCGGGCGATGCCGACCACATGCACGTGATCACCGGCCTCGAACACAACGAACTGGGCCGTCCCGACGACAGCGAATCGATGCATGCCGCCATGAGCCGCAAGCGCCACGACAAGCTGCAAGCCGCGCTGTGCCACCCCGATTTCGCCGTCACCCGGCGGTTCGGCGCCTCCGGACGGGTCAAGGTCGGTCTTTTGGCCTGGGGCTCGACCTTCGGCGAATGCCTGGAGGCGGTGTTCATGGCGCAAGCGCTGGACATCCCCTGCGCCGCCCTGAAGGTGGTGATGCTCTCCCCGTTCCCGGCCCAGGCAGTGGCCGCCTTCATGGACGACTGCGATCAGGTGCTGGTGCCGGAGGTCAACTACGAAGGGCAGTTCGCGCAACTCGTGCAGGGTGTGCTCGCCAGACCGGTGACCCGCTTGAGTCGCGTCCCCGGTTCGCCCATGCCGGTGGAACAGATTCTGGACGAAATCCGACGCCTTGCCAGGGGCTGAAGGCAAGACCATCCTGACGTATGGAGAACCAAGCATGTCCATCCCCATCAAGCCGGTGTTCGTCGATGAGAAGCTGCGCGAGGTCCAGGAGAGCGGTCGTCTCGCCTACCGCTCCCATGCCCTGCCCACCTGGTGCCCAGGCTGCGGCTACTTCGCCATCGTCGAGGGGGTGACCCACGCCTGCAACGCGATGAACATCCCCCGTGACCAGGCGGTGGTGGTCTCCGGCATCGGCTGCTCGTCGCGCTTCCCCTTCTTCGTCGATCTCTACGGCTTCCATACCCTGCACGGGCGGGCGCTGCCGGTGGCCACCGGGATCAAGACCGCCAACGACCACCTGACCGTGCTCGCCGTCGGCGGCGATGGCGACGGCTTCGCCATCGGCGGCGGGCATATCGCCCATGCGGCCAAACGCAACGTCGATATAACTTATATTTTATTTGACAACGGCATCTACGGACTGACCAAGGGCCAGACCTCCCCCACCTCGGCGGTGGGACTGCGCACCTCCACCTCCCCGTTCGACAATCCCGAACGCCCTTTGAATCCGCTGCTGATGCTGCTCTCCTATGGGGTCAGCTGGCTGGGACAGGCCTACGCCGGTCGCCCGGACCACCTGCGCGCCATGATCGCAGCCGCCATCGCCCACCGGGGGTTTTCCTATCTGCACATCCTCTCCCCCTGCGTGACCTTCGACAAGACCAGCAGAACCTATGTCAATCTTGGTCTGCAAGTGCGTGATCTCCCCCCGGGACACGACCCGACCGACCTGATGGCCGCGATGCAACTGGCCCGGGATACGGACCACCCGGCCCTCGGACTGTTTTATCACCAGACGCGCCCGACCCTGGGAGACACCTTCGACGAGATCGTTGCCAGGGCAAAGGCAAAATCCGCTCCCGTGACCGATTGACCCTGTTGTCCTATCGCACCCGCCATGCCTCCCTTGCTGCTCCTTTTGCTGTTGCCGACCACCGGCGCCCTGCTGGTCGCCCTGCTGCCGTCGCGTCTCGCCCACCGGGTGGCGACGGGCGCCGCCCTGGCCACTATGCTGTGGTCCGGATGGGTGGCCTCCCTGTTCTCCGACAGGATCGCCCATCTGCAACTCCTGGAAAAAATCGTCTGGCGCCCCCGGTTGGGGAGCCATTTCGCCCTGGGCGTGGACGGACTCTCGCTGCCCATGCTGCTTTTGGCAACCCTGCTGACCCTGGTGGCGGTGCTCGCCTCCGGCCACGTCCGCACGCGGGTCAAGGGGTACTTCATCCCGCTTCTGCTGCTGGAAGCGGCCATGCTGGGGGTCTTCGCGGCCCAGGACTGGTCCCTGTTCTACATCTTCTGGGAGCTGACGCTGCTGCCGCTCTTCTTTCTGATCAACAATTACGGCGGTGCCCAGCGCAACCGGGCGGCGCTCAATTTCCTGCTCTACACCATGGGCGGATCGGTTTTTCTGCTGCTTGCTTTGTTGCTGGCCTACGACGCCCTCCCGGAACACACCTTCCTCATGACCGCCATGGCAGAGGGGCTGCGCGACCTGCCAAGGGAAAAACAGATCCTGATCTTTCTGGGTTTTTTTATTGGGTTCGGGGTCAAGATGCCGGTCTTTCCCTTGCACGGCTGGCTGCCTCTGGCCCACGTGGAGGCCCCGGCCCCGGTGAGCATTCTCCTCTCCGGAGTCCTTTTGAAAATGGGCTCCTACGGCCTGCTGCGCACCGCCATACTCCTGCCGGACGCGGTGAGCGCCCTGCAGGGGGGATTGGCCGCCCTGGCCATGATCAATCTGCTCCACGGCGGGGTGCTGGCCTGGCGACAGATCGACCTCAAGGGGATGATCGCCTACTCCTCGGTCAGCCACATGGGCGTGGTGCTGCTGGGCATCGCCACCCTGGAGAGCACCGGCCTGACCGGGGCCGTGCTGCAGATGGTCTCCCACGGCCTGACCGCCGGCGCCCTGTTTCTGGTGATCGGGCTGCTCTACGAACGCACCCATACCCGCGACATCCGGGAGTACGGCTCGCTGACCGTGCCGGCGCCCCAGTTCGCCTTTTTCACCGTGGTCGCCTTCGTCGCCTCGGTGGGGGTGCCGGGGACCTCCGGCTTCATCGCCGAGTTGCACGTCCTGATCGGCAGCCTGCAACGCTGGGGGGCCTGGAGCGCCCTGCTGAGCGTCGGCATGCTGGTGAGCGCCGCCTACGCGGTGCGCACCATCGGCGTGTTGTGCACCGGCCCGGCCTGCCAGCTGCGCATCGACCCGCCGCGACGCCCGGAGTGGATCGCCGCCGCCATGCTGACGCTGACCATCCTGCTGGTCGGGGTGGTGCCGGCGCCCTTGATCGGCAAGATCTCCGCCACCATCGACCAGGTCAGCGACCTGTTCGCCCACAGACTCTGAAACCGTGGCACGTCCCATGTCCCATTCGGAATCCCACATCCCCCTCACCAGACGGGAACGCATCCAACAGGGTCTGCACCACCTGGAGCACCTCCTGCCGGCCCAGGCGCCGCTTGCCGACTTCGTCCATCACAACACCCTGCACGGCCATCAGCACCTCCCCTTTCCGGACGCGCTGACTGCGGCGCGCAAGCTGACCGGCAACTACGGCTATCTGTCGGGAGAAAAATTCCGCGCCCTCTACCGGGAAGGTCGCATCCAGCCGGAAGACCTGACGGCGGTCATCGCCGGCGACCCGGAGCTTGCCGCCGGCCAACCCCTCGGTCCCGTTACCCGGGGCGAGATCATCCGCCTGATCATGGTCCATGGAATCGGGCCGCTCACCGCGGCACGCCTGACCTGGGAGATCGAGGAGCGGGATGCCCTGACCCGTCCCCGACCCGGGGCGCAGACCAGGGATGTGGCGGGGGTGTGGCAGGCGATCATGGACCGGCTCGGTCGGGTCCACGATGTCTGGCGCCGGGAATCCCGTCTCGACGCGGAGGCCGAAGAGACGCCGCTGTTCCCCACCGAGGCGATGCTGCGCGCGGACCGCGCCCAGCGGGAAGGAATCGACGAGGAGGTGCGCCGGGAGGCGGATGCCCTGTGGCACGGCCTCATGGACCGGATGGGAACGGAGCTGACCCTGCGTGGATTGCTGCTGGCCCTCACCGGGGAGGATATCCTGGAAGAGATGCGACCGGAGTTGACGCGGGCGCTGGCCGGTTTTCTGGATCTGGGAGTCGCCTCCTGGTCCCTGCCGGAGCGCAACGACGGGTTGTGGACCGCCTGGCGGAACCATGCCGCCGGCGAGGCTGCGGAACTGGCCGTGGAGTTCTCCGGGATGAACGCCATGGAGGCCATCGAAAGCTGCCTGGAAAGAATCGGCGTGCCGGAAGAGCGCTGGGAGGAGTATCTGGAACGGCTCGCCCTGGAGCTGCCCGGATGGTCGGGCATGATCATGTGGCGGTCGCTGCGGCCCGGCTACGGCAACGTGCGCACCCGGGTGGAGATGGCCGATTATCTGGCGGTGCGGCTGGCGCTGGAGTGGTATTACGCCGCCCGGCTCTGCCGGACCCTCTGGCGGGTGGAGCCTTCCCTGGGGATTCTGGGCTGGCATTTCCGCAGCCATCGTGGCGAGCTTTACGCCCGCCTGGCGCTGTTCAACCGGGAATTGCCGGAATTTCTCGCCGCGCACGCCGGTCGGCTGACCTGGGAGTGCGGCGAGGATGCACGGCGCGACCAGGAGTGGCGCGATCTGGCCCACCGGATCCGCGCCATGGAGCGGGACAACCCTGGCGCCGCAGGTGGCGCGGGGGACGAGGCATGGCCACTGTTCGTGCTCGCCCAGCATCTGGGGCTGGAGGCGGAAGGCGTGCGCGCCCTGGCGCCGGACACCATCGCGTCGATGCTCGACCTGTTGCGCAGCCTCAACGACGAGAAGACCGGATACCTCTGGTTGCAGGCATACGAACGGCACTACCGCAACCGGATCCTGGCGGCCCTGAACGCCAATCGCGGTCGTGGCGCATGGGCGCGCCGGGAACGCGCGCCCCTGGCCCAGGTGGTCTTCTGCATGGACGACCGCGAAGAGGGAATCCGCAGACACCTGGAGGAACGGGTGCCGGAGATCGAAACCCTGGGGGGGCCGGGCTTTTTCGGGGTGCCGGTCAACTGGCGCGGGGTGGACGATCCGGCCTCGACGGCGCTCTGTCCGGTGGTGGTCACACCCGCCAACGAGGTGCGCGAGGAGGTCTCGCCCGGTGCGGAGGCGCATCTGCGGCACCATCGGCGGCGGCGCGGTCTGCTGGAGGGCTGTCGGGTTCTGCTCCATCGGGAGAGTCACCGGGGCGTGGTCTGGCCGACCTTGCTGAGTCTGACCGCTGCCCCGGCGGTCTTGACGGCTTTGCTGGGCCGGTTGACGTTTCCCCGTGTCTGGGGTTGGATGACCCAGGCGTTGCGCACCCGCTTCGACCCGCCATTGCCCACCGTGATGGCTCTCAATGCCCCGGAGGACCACCGGCAGGCCTCTCCCGCCGCCCCGCGCACCGGATTCACCGACGCCGAGCAGACCGCACGGGTGGCGGGCTTTTTGCGCAACACCGGTCTGACTTACGGATTCTCTCCCCTGGTGGTGATTCTGGGCCACGGCTCCAGCAGTCTGAACAATCCCCACATGGCGGCCTACGACTGCGGGGCGTGCAGCGGTCGCCACGGCGGGCCGAACGCCCGCCTGTTCGCGGCCATGGCCAACCGTCCCGAGGTGCGGGAACGGCTGCGGCAACAAGGCATCGATATCCCGCAGGAGTGCTGGTTCATCGGCGGGGAACACAATACCGGCAACGAGACCATCGACTGGTTCGACCGCGACCAGGTCCCGGCCTCCCTGCAAGAGACGTTGACCCGCCTGACCGGAATGCTGGACACGGCACGAGCCGATTCGGCCCACGAGCGTGCCCGACGACTGGCCTCGGCCCCACGCCAGGCGTCCCCGGCAAAGGCCTTGACCCACATGGAGCGGCGCGGCCTGGACTTCAGCCAGGCCAGACCGGAACTGGGGCACGCCACCAATGCCGCAGCCCTCATTGGCCGACGCTCCGTGACCCGCGGGGCCTTCTTCGACCGGCGCATGTTCCTGATCTCCTACGACCCCACCCAGGACCCGGACGGCAGCATCGTGGAAGGGATTCTGCTCGCTGCCGGACCCGTGGGGGCCGGCATCAGCCTGGAGTATTATTTTTCCACTGTGGACAACGACCGCTACGGCTGCGGGACCAAGGTGGTACACAACATCACCGGGCTGTTCGGGGTCATGGAAGGGACCGGCTCGGACCTGCGCACCGGCCTGCCGCAACAGATGATCGAGATCCACGAGGCCATGCGACTGCTGGTGATCGTGGAGCAAAAGCCGGCCATCCTCACCGCCATCTACCAGAGGCAGCCGGAAATCCGCGAACTGGTGGGCAACGCCTGGATCATCCTGGCCGCCATCGACCCGGAAGACGGCGCGATCCATCTGTTCGACCCCGCCGGCGGCTGGCAACCCTGGAACGATCCCGCACCCGGGATCGCTCGCACCCCTTCGTCCCGGGCCTGGTACGCGGGCCATTCCGGACCCCTGCCCCCCGCACTCATCGTACCGGAGGAACGCCCATGACGGATGCCTGGCGGCTGCTGATTCCCCTGCTCCCCTGGCTGGGAGGGGCATGGATCGGCCTGGGGATGCTGACCGGAAGTCGCTGCGGCGAGGCCGGGGAACGGGGAACGGCCCGCATCGCGCTGCTGTGCACCGGTTTGGCGGTGCTGGGCATGACGGTGCTGGACCTCCTGGCCGCCACAAAAGGCATTCTGCCACCTGCCAGCCGGATCACCTGGCTGGAGAGCGGCCACTTCCGGGTGACCCTGGGCCTGTTGACGGATCTGCCCGCGCTGGTCATGGGCACCTTGGCCGCCGGCTGCGGCCTGCTGACCATGCGCTTCGCGGTGGACTACCTGCACCGGGAGGCGGGCTTTCACCGCTTCTTTCTCGTGCTGTCGCTGTTTGTCGGCGGCATGATGTGGGTGGCCCTGGCGGACAACGTGGTGCTGACCTTTATTGGCTGGGAGGCGGCGGGCATCAGCTCCTATCTGCTGATCGGCTACGCTTACGACCGGCGCACCGCCACCTGCAACGCCACCCGCGCGGTGTTGACCAACCGCTTCGGGGACGCCGGTTTTCTCCTGGGCATCGCCATGACCTTTCTGTTTCTCGACACCCTGGAATGGCGGAATGTCTTTACGGGGGTCGCGAAACTCGACTCCCTGCTGGCCGGGATGATGGCCGCAGGATTCCTGGTGGCCGCACTGGCCAAATCGGCCCAGCTCCCCTTCGCAGGCTGGATCGCCCGCGCCCTGGAAGGCCCCACCCCCTCCAGCGCGATCTTCTACGGCGCCCTGATGGCCCACGCCGGGGCCTTTCTGGTGATCCGCCTGGAACCGCTCCTGTGGCGCGCGCCGTTCTGGCTGGCGTTCCTGATGCCGGTGGGACTGCTGACCGCCGTTTACGCCGCTGCCGCCGGACGGGCGCAGGGAGACGTGAAGAGCGCCCTGATCTTCTCCACCCAGGCCCAGCTCGGCCTGATCTTCTTCGAGTGCGGGGCGGGCCTGTTCGAGGTGGCTTTGTGGCACCTGACGGGACACACGATCTGGCGATTGTATCAATTCCTGCTCTCCCCCTCCTATCTGCATCTCTCCGTGCAGCCGTTACGTCCGGTGCCCGGCTGGCTGGCAAACAGCCGCACCCTGTATCGGCTGGCCCTGCACCGCTTTCATCTGGACGCCTTGCTGGATGCCCTGATCACCCACCCCACCCGTGCGCTGGCCCAGGAGGTCCGTTTGCTCGACACGCGGGTCTTCAGCCGCGTGGCAGGACGCCCCCTGAACGAATCCCCCCTGCCCGCCCGCGTCCAGGAAAAGGATCACGCGGTTGCGCCCGGCAACGATGTGACCCGTGGCCGGGGGATGCTGGGCCATATCCTGCAAGACAGCGCACGCAGCCTGGCCTGGATCGAGGAACATCTGATCCTGAAAAGCAGCGGCGAGGGGTTGCTGGGTGCCCTGACCTTTCTGGGAGGATACGTCTCCCGCATCGAGGAGTTTTTGGGACTGCCACGCTATCTTTTTTTGCTGCTGGCCTTGACCTTCGTGGTGATTCTGTAAAAGGGCGCTCGTCATGCCGGACTCACGTTTTCTTCTGGATGCCCTGCAACTCCTCCCCCTGGCCGGGGCCGCCATGCTCTGGCGCGCACGGGGCAATCCGCTCGCCTGGCTGGTGGGTCTGACATGCGGCCTGGGGGAACTGGCCCTGGCGATACGACTCTACCTCGATTTCGATCCCCTCCAGGAAGGGTGGCAATGGGCGCACCGGGTGGAGCTGGCCGGCTCCTGGCTGGTCTACACCGTGGGGGCGGACGGCGTCACGGTGCTTTTTGTGCTGCTCACCGCCTTTTTGACCCTGGTGGCCATACTCTATGGCGGGCTGGTGCGCCGCTTCGACCCGCTGCCCCGCTACCTGGCTGCCGTGCTCGCCTGCGAGGCGGTCCTGATGGGGCAGTTCGTCATTCTGGATCTGTTGTGGTTTCTGCTGCTGGCCCTGCTCCACACCCTGCTGATCGGCCACCTGCTCAACCAGTGGTCCGGAGGGGAAACGGAATGGCCGGCGATTGTGCGCTATTATCAATTCATGGCCACCAGCATTCTTTTGCTGCTGGCCGCCACGTTGATGCTCGGCTGGCATCACGCCGACGTTTCCGGGCAGGGATGGCGATTCGAACTGGAGGTGCTGATGGGGGACCATCGCACCCCCTATCTGCAAAATATATTATTTTTCCTGCTATTCTATGGCCTGGCGATCCGGCTGCCGATCTTTCCGCTGCACGGCTGGCTGCCCATGGTGATGGAGCATGGCACGGTGGCCACGGCCATGGTGCTGATGCTGGGGGTCAAGGCCGGGATTTACGGCATGATCCGTTTTCTCTTTCCCCTCTTTCCGGACGCGGTCTGGCAATGGCACACCCACGCCGTCGCCATCGCCGCGCTGGGCATTTTCTACAGCGCCCTGCTGGCCCTGGTCCAGCAGAACCTGCGCAAACTGCTCGCCTTTGCCGTGATCAGCCATACCGGCATCCTGATCATCGGACTCTTCACCCTCCATCATCAGGCCTTCCAGGGGAGCATCCTGCTGGCAGCCACCTTCGGGCTGGCCATCTCCACCCTGGCACTGACGGCAGGCATGATCCATCTGCGCACCCGCACCCTGCTGCTGCCCCGCCTGGGCGGACTGTTCACGCGTTTGCCGTTGGTGGGAACCGCCTTTCTGACTGCGGCCCTCTCCGTGGTGGGGATGCCCCTCACCCCCGGCTTCGACGCGGTGCATCTGCTGCTGGAGGCGGCCATCGATCACCAGGGCGCCCTGATCACCGTGCTGGCGGCCCTGGGCAACGTGGCCGCCGCAGCCTGCCTGCTGTGGGCCTTCCAGCGCGCCTTTCTGGCCGCCCCCGGCCCGAACGGCGTATTGATCAGCGCCATTCCCCGCGCCTCCCGCCCTGAGACCGCCATCGCCGCCGCGCTCATCGCGGTGCAACTGCTCTCCGGGTTTCACGCCGATCCCTGGCTGGACCTGGTGAACCGCGCTGCCCTAAAACTGGAAAAACCCTTCGCGCAACCGGACAGAAAGCCATGACCCAACTCCCCTGGCTGAGCCTCTCCATCGCCCTCCCCTGGATCAGCGGCGTGCTGGTCTGGCTGCTGCCGGTCAACGGACGCCTGGCGAAGGGCGCGGCCCTGACCGGAGGATTGGCGACATGCAGCGCCACTTTGGGCGCCCTGCTCGCTTTCAATCCCGCCAACCCCGACTTCCAGCTGGTGGAAAAACACCCCTGGATCCCCTCCCTGGGCAGTGCGTATCACGTAGGTATCGACGGCATCTCCGTGCTCTTTTTGCCAGTGACGGCGTTGCTCTTCCTGGCGGTGATCCTGTCCGGGGCCAATCCCGACCATCGCCGCATGCCGAACCTGCAATGCGCGCTTGTCCTCTTTCTGGAAGGGGCAACCCTGGGGATCTTCTGCGCCCTGGATACCTTGCTGTTCTTCCTCTTCTGGGAACTGACCCTGATTCCCATCTATTTCCTGATCGCCTTGTGGGGCATCGGCCCCGACCGCCGCCACGCTGCGGCCAAATACACCCTGACCATGCTTGCGGGGGGGGTTTTTTTGCTGTTCGGACTCCTGCTGGCCGCACTGCACCACTCCCCGCCCCTGTTCGATCTGCCGGCTCTGCTGGCCGATCCGCCGCCCCGGGCGCTGCAGTGGCCGATCTTTCTGTTGCTGCTGGTGGGTTTCGGCGTCAAGGTCCCCCTGGTCCCCCTGCACAACTGGCTGATCACCGTGGCCATGGAGGGACCGGCAGGCGTGGCCGCCATCATGACCGGCCTGAAACTGGGGGCCTACGGCCTGCTGCGCTTTTTGTTCCCCCTTGCCCCCCTGGTGACCAGGGAGCTGCATTGGCTGCTGGCCGGACTGGGTGTCGTGGCCATCCTGTACGGTGGCCTGGCGGCCCTGGCGAAAGGCAATCCGCGCCGCATGCTCGCCTGTGCCAGCATCGCCCATGTGGGACTGGTGGTCCTGGGCCTGACCTCCTTCACCCGGCAGGGGGTTCAAGGCGCCCTGCTGCAACTCCTGAATTTTTCCCTGGCCTCGGGAGGACTCTTTCTGCTGACCGAGCAGCTCCGGCAAAGAACGGGTTCCCTGGATCCGCTCCATCTGGGGGGCATTGCCCGGCCTTTGCCCTGGCTGGCCTTTTTCTGCTTTCTGTTCGGACTGGCAGGCATCGGCATGCCGTTGACCTCCGGCTTTCCCGGCGAACTGTTGCTGCTGGTGGGGGTGCTGCAATCCCATCTGGGGGCCGGTCTGGCTGCCCTGACCGGGGTGATCCTGGGCGCGGCGGCCTTTTTCGAATTTTATCGCCAGATTTTCCTGGGTCCGTTGAACCGGCACCTCCCGGCGGACCTGCCGGCCCCGCTGCCGCGGGAGTGGTGGATCATGCTGACGTTCGGGGCGCTGATCCTGCTGGGCGGCCTGTACCCCGCGCCGCTGCTCGAGGTGACGGATGCCAGCACGCGCTGGTGGCTGGAAGGGATGCGCAAATGACTGTAAATTGATTTGGTTATCTATAATGGTTTTTTACTGCTGCCGGAAATTTATGATTTCCATTCCACACCGATCCCGGTCAACCGCCGCTGACGCGTGACATCCAAAGTTCCATCCTTGCAGGCCTGACGCTGGAATTGCAACCACAAACCCAACCGGGCATGGTCCGGGTGATCCAGCGGCACCTCGCAATGACCATGGGTGGCGCGAAAGGTGATCAACTGCTGCATCTGGGATCCCAGATCATCCCCAAGGCAGACATGGCCGCCTCATGCTCAAGGGTCAGATGACCTCGATTCGCGCCTTTTCCGAGATATTGCGGGACAACGAGGATATGGATCTGGTCGAGAGGCGCAATTTCACCGACATCATCGTCAAGGAGGCCGAGCGGTGGAGCCGGCTGGTCAATCAGATGCTGGATCTGGCCAAAATCGACGCGGGCAGGATGGAATGGCATGAGGTGGAGGTGGATCTGCCCCTGCTGGCCCAGGAGGCGATCGACGCCACCCGGCAGTTGTTCGACAACAAGCAGGTGCGGTTGATCAACAAGGTGCCGGAGATCTCATGCAGGCGGATGGCGGATCGGGACAAGATCATGCAGGTGATCATCAATCTTCTTTCCAATGCGGTCAAATTTTGTCCTCCCGGTACCGGGGAGGTATGCATCGAGTGGCGTGAGACCGGGGAGGGGGTTGGTCTGGCCGTGGTGGACAACAGTAACCGCCAATGTATTTATTGTTTCAATATTTTTTTTATTAATTTTCTATAATTTATATATGAGTCATAAAAATCCAAAACAAGCTTCTTTAAATCCTCTGCCAATAAATTATATTTTTCACAATTTTCCATATTGCCACTCCATTCACCCGAATCAATATTCCATGCTGGTTTCAGTTTTAACAGATCGGTCTGTGTTCTGTCAGAAAAAAAGTTATCACCAATAAACTTTCCAAGAGAATCATATTTTAAAATAAGATCTTCAACACTATGAAGCAAATCAGGATTAATATAATGATTATCGATGTCATTTAAAAATTCAACAAATTCATCCAATTTGACCATACTTTTATTTCTAAAAGCATAATTGTTAATTATAAAATTAACAAAATTAGAGATAAATTTTGATGAAATAATATTTAAAGATTTATTAAATACGGACAAATCATTTTCGTGGACGGACAAATCAATATCGTAGCATGTATCATTTTGTTGAGCTATATTTTGAAGACCTCCTGGCGTAAAATCGCTTTTTTTATCGTGGAAATCACGATACCAGTTGATGAAGTTGTCGATTTTTTTAACAACACCTGCGCTTTGCTTGCTTTCTGCATTAATCCTTATTGATAAATCATTCATCAGTTTAATAATTTTTGAGCTATCGATATTTTCCATGCTTAATGCGTTGCATTGTTTTAACGGACCAGGCATATCATCATAGCTGACATTCCCACAGAGAATTGGAATCGCCTTGTTTTGAGACCAACCAACTCCAAGCTCAAATAATACATAACTTGAAAATTTACTTGCTTCTGAAATAATTCCAATAATAATATTGCACTGATTTAAGTCGCTTTTTAAAATATCAGAAATTTGAGCCCCTGCAGGCAGTGCGTATTGAGACACAGAAGTACATCGAATTTCTTCATCCAACAAACTAGGCATAAAATCTTGTAATAATTCAATAAATTTTTCAGCAAACACTGAATCCTGATGAGAGTGGCTAATAAAAATTTTTATTCCTCCAGACTTATTCTCGCGCATTTCCTCAATAAATTTCGACATAATATCCCCCGATCCATTGACTCTTGCTAATGAGTCAACAACAAAATATTTTTGAATATCCTTCAATTCATTTTCATATTTTTGTGATATTTTAGACAAGACCTCATTTGCTTGCAGTAGTGCATCAGAATTGGTAATTTTTTTCGCTTTTAAAATATCCTTTAAAGCGAAAAGAAATTCATTAAACAACTTTTTAATAACAACAAATAAATTTTCGATCGCTATAACTTGTTCTTTAGACAAATTTATCTTCAAATACAAAAAAGCTCTATGCGCTTCATGAATAGGATAGGCATCATCATCACCAAAACCAGCTATTCCTGAATTCAATTGCTGCGCAATGCCATGTCGAAAGTATATTTGAACATCTACTAACAACCTCCACATTTTCTCTATATCTGCGTTACTATTATCCACTTAGGTTTCACCGTATTCTGGTTATTTTTGGTTGTGCGGCCAAGTTGAGCAATGCTGATGTCAGACATTTTCGCACAGGATTCTGTGGTACAGGATCGCGTTTGTTCATGTTGCGTCGATCTCCTGTTTCAGTTGCCGCAACACGCTGGCCGCATTTTGCGAATTCCTTCGTTACCAAAAATGACATCTCAGGTGCAGGGATGCAACGCCAAGGAGTATTACAGAACCGCATATTCGGCATCGTCCAGGTAGTCACAGACCAGCTTGGTAAAGCCGGGTACCTCAATGAAAGTAACACTCATAGTATATAACATTGACGGAATTTCACGCAAACGAAATTTTCCACTCCACCCCGATCGCAGTCAAACGCCGCTGACGCGAGGCGTCCAGAGTCCCATCCTTGCAGGCCTGACGCTGGAATTGCAACCACAAACCCAACCGGGCATGGTCCGGGTGATCCAGCGGCACCTCGCAATGGCCATGGGTGGCGCGAAAGGTGATCAACTGCTGCATCATCTCCTCCGCCACCGCCTCCCTGGGATCCCAGATCATCCCCAAGGCGGACAAGGCCGCCTCGTGCTCGCGGGTCAGATGACCCTTGAGACGCGCATTGCGCTGGGTGACCACCCAGGAGGCCAGACGGGGATTCTCCGGCCAGTCGGCGGGAACCGCGCAGTGACCGAAACGGGCGTGAAACCCCTCCAGGAGACGCAACGACTCCCGCCAATCGGCCTCTTGCGCATCCCAAACAAAACCGATCGCATCCAGACGACGCAACCGCTCCTCCTCCAACTGGCCAGCCACCCGCGCCTTGCGCTGCGCCGCCACCCACCACGCCAACTGCGACTGCGCGGCATACCCCTCCGGCACCAGACAATCCCCATGCTGCTCCCGATATTCGCCGAGCGCGGCATACATCTCCTCCCAGAAGATCACCTTGGCATCCCACAAGAACCCCAATTCTTCCAGCCGGGTTATCCTCGCATCCGGTAATTTGCCAGTGCGATAGTCGCGGCGCTGCTGCTCCACCCATCGCGCCAGCTCCGGATCACCGCTCCATTGCGCGGGCACCAGACAGTGATTGCGCCGCTCGCGAAACCGCCTCAAAGCCAGCAAACGCTCTTCCCAGGCCGCCTCCCGCGCATCCCAGACAAACCCGATCGCCTCCAGACGGGCCAGCTTGTCAGCAGGCAAGCGCCCCTTCTCCCTGGCGGTGCGCTGCGCCTTGACCCACTCCGGCAACTCCGGAAAGGGGGGCCACTCACCGGGAACATGAAAATGACCCTGCCCGGCATGAAACGCCGTCAAGGCGACAAAGCCGTCGTTCCAACGCTTTTCCACCGGGTCCCAGACAAACCCCAGACCCTCCAGACGCGCCACCCACGCCTCCGGCAAACTCCCCTTCAACCAGCCGCGACGCTGGGCATGCACCCAGGCAGGCAACAACGGAAACTCCGCGCACGGCTCCACCACCTCCACATGACCATGCCGCTCCCGATAACGCACCAGCTCGGAAAAACGCTCCTCCCGCTCCCAGGCCTCCAGATCCCAAACGAAACCCATCTCATCCAGACGCACCTGCCGCGCCTCGGGCATCGTCCCCCGCTCGCGCAAACGCCGCTGCTCCTCTGCCCACACCGCCAACCCAGGCGCTTCCGGCCACTCCTTCGGCACCCGACCATGACCATGCCGCTCGCGATGCGCCTGCAATTGCCAAAACATCTCCTCCCAGGCCGCTGCCTCCAGGTCCCAGACAAAACCCGCACCCGTCAAACGCTCCTGCCGCGTCGGGTTCAGTTTTTGCAGTGACCACTCGCGACGCTGACGCTCCGCCCATTTCCCCAATGCCACATCCTCGGGATGATGGTTCGGCAACTTGCCATGCCCGCGCCATTTTTTGAATTGCAAAAACTGGGAAAAGGCATCCTCCCAGGCCGCCTCCTCCAGATCCCAGACAAAACGAATCCCATGCAAACGCGCGATCCGCTCCGGGGCGAGCCGCTCCCGGCGCCACAACAGCCGCTGCCGGTTGCACCACTCCGACAGGCGCGGGTCCTTTTCATAATGTTCCGGAATCCTGGCATGCCCATGAATGGCGGCAAACCGCTCCAGCCGCCTGCACTCCTGGTCCCAGGCATAAGCCTCCAGATCCCAGACAAAGCCGATCTCCTCGAGCCTTGCCAGCCGCGCGGCTGACAAAACATCGGGTCCGGCCTTGCGCAGCCGCGCCACCCATTCCGCCAGTTCGGGCCGTTCCGGCAAGTGGGCGGGCACCGCGCAATCCCCGTGTTGCCGGCGGTAAGCCTGCAATTCGCCGAACCGCCGGTCCCAGGGATCTCCCAGATGACCCAGACACGCCTCCAGGAGCGGCCTCTCCCAGACAGGGGAGAGGACCCGCAACCGGCGGGTCAGCGTCTCGTCGTCGCGACGCTCCTCCCGGCCCCACGCCTCCATGACGGAACGGACCAGCTCGGCAAACCCCCCGTCCAGCTCCAGCAAACCCCGCAAGGTCTCCTGCAACAGCCTGTTCTCTCCGAAGCCGTCCTCTTGCATCACGACCGGAACCAACAGACAGCCGGGACCGGTGCCCGGCGTCAGAACGGAGCCAAGCAGCGCGCCGAACTGCCCGGCCTTGGGCGGGGTCGTCAGGATGACCAGGTCGGCAGGCGGACAAAACGGCAGCAGGGATGCGGAATGGACCAACACACCCCGCCTGGCCTGGCCGAATGCATGGAACAAACGGTCCAGGGCAATCCGATCCCTGGTCTGTTCGCGGGTCGGACGCAACCACTCCCAGGAATCCGGCGCCGATACCTCGGCGGCGTCGGGCACAAGCAGATGAATGCGCCGCATCGTCTCCTGTTGCGCAGCCCAGGCGAAAATTTCCGCAACCAGGCCAGCCAGAGGGGCGTCGGATACCGGCAGCAGCAACAATTGCCAGGGGCGAGGCAGGGGCAGGATCTCCCCGATGTTGCCGGGGCCAGGAAACCGGAAAAGACAGCGCTTGCCGGCGGGCAATCCCTCGTCGGGGGTCTCCAGGCCGATGAGCAGGTCAGGCTGGGGAAAACCCAACAAAGCGCGCGCCAGCATGGGCACGGCTGCCCTGCTGGCCAGCACCACCCGCGTGCCGGCATGGGACCAGCACAAAAACCGGCGCACCCCGTCCGGATGACGGGTGACGGGAAAGTCGGGTTCCGGATGGACGATCTCTCCCTCGCCAGCCACCTGCAACGCGGCCAGATCTCCCCACCCGGCGTGGGAACGCCAGGCGCGCACCACGTTCAGGAGCGTTTCGCCATCCGGGAGCAGCGTCACCACGGTACGGCGGCCCCCCAGACGCTGGATGAGGCGCAACATCAGCAGTTCCGGTTCGTTGCCAGGGGAGAGGGTCAGGGAGGCACGATCCCCTGTCGTCAGGAGGGCCTGAATCCTCTCCAGGGCGGCGGCATGGTGCGGCGGCATGACCGGACGCTCCACGGCGGCCCCGGCCCCCTGCAGCCAGCGCCGGAACAAAGGAAAAAAACGCGGCTCCAGGCGATCCAGGTCCACCCCGCGAATGCAATGGAATGGGGGCAGGCGCTTCCAGGCCACGGGCAGCCGGTCGCCATTGGTGAACAGCAAGGGTTGCAAGGTCTGGGTCGCCAGCCCGGCAAAGCGGGCAGCCTCCTCCTGGCCGATCCGCTCCCGCTCCTCCACCAGCAACAGGTGAAAAACATGCACCTCGCCTTCCAGGGAACGAAAGAATCCGTCCGCGCCCGGCAAGGCTTCCGGCAAACTCCAGCGCCGTCGCGCCTCCATCGGCACATGGCCGGCGTGCCACACCTCCACGGCCCGATGCAAGGAACGGGCGGTCAGGACCCCCTCGGCCAGCAGCGCAAAGGCCGCCTGCCGCCACTCCGGGTCCGGAATGGCCAGCAGACGGGACTCCAGCTCCGCAAAACGGGTCAGATCGTTGAACAGGCCGCTTTCCAGCAATGCCCTGGCTTTGGGGTGACGAGGTTGCATGCCTGGCTCATCGAGGCGTGGCATCCGGCAGGCCGCCATCCACCGGCAGGGTGGCCCCGGTGGTTGGGGTCTGGCGAGTGGCGAAATAGATCACCGCCTTGCCCACATGGGTGGCGGTGATGCGGGCCTTGAGGAGGTTGCGATTGCGGTAGTATTCCTGCAGCCCGTTGGCATCCAGGCCGCGCGCCTTCATGCGATCCGGTCCCACCTCGGCCCACAGCCCGGAGGGACGCTCCCCGTCGGCAAAGACCCCGTCCGGGGCCACCATGTTGACCCGCACGCCGATTTCGGCCAATTCCAGGCTGGCGATGCGCGCCAGTTGATGGGCCGCTGCCTTGGTGGCGCTGTAGGCCCCGAACCGGGCACCCGGTGCGAAGACGTTTTTGGTGGAGATCATCACCACATCCCCGCCGGTCCCCTGCTTGCGGAACAGACGCGCCGCCTCGGCCAGGACCAGCAACGTCCCATCCACGTTGACTTTCTGCAATTTCTGGAACATGGCCGGCTTCAGCTCCTCCAGGGAGGCGACATGGGCCAGACCGGCATTGGGGATCACCAGGTCCACCCCGCCCCATTTTTCCACCACCTGGGCGAACCCGGCAGCCACCGCCTCCGGGGAGGTGACATCCATGCCCACCGCCAGGACGCAGCCCGGAAATTCGTCGTTGCATTGGACAAAAAGCGAGTTCAATGCCTCGCCGGGCAGATCGGACGCCGCCACATGGCAGCCGTTGCGCAACAATTCGCGGCAGATCCCGGAGCCGATGGCCCCCGCCGCTCCGGTGACCAGGGCGACCGTGCGGGAGAGGGGCAGCTCCTTGCGGCTGGCCAGCTTCGCCAATTGCAGGGGATAGTACTCCATGGCGAACAGGTCCGCCTCGCCAAGGCCCGCGTAGCTTCCCCCCATGGCCGCCACCTGATTCTTGACCTGCACGGTTTGCAGGAAGATGTCCTTTACCAGTTCCAGCTCTTTGGCATCGCGTCCCACGCACACGGCCCCCACCCCAGGCAGCAGGATCACGCGGGGGGAGGAGTCGTGGGGGGTGAGACGCTGTTTGGGATCGGCGTGGCGTTCGAACATCTCTTTGTAGGCCTGACGATACCCCTCCACCGCCGGGCCGATGGCGTCCAGGTCATCGATCCAAAGGGGCAGGGCCTTGGTACGGATCAGGTGATCCGTGGTGAGGGGCGGGGTGAGGATCAGCTCCCGTCCCTGTTCGGAATCGACCAGATTCATGGCCTCGCGGGTCATGACCGGGGAGAGGAGGAAGCGCTGCCAGGGATGATCCGCGTTGCCGGTGGGAATGGCCAGCTTGCCGCGCAACTGCGGAGCCAGCGCCAGATAGCGTTCCCGGGCCGCAGCGAGGGTGGTGACCCGGCGCAGGGCCTTGGGGGCGCGGGAGCGCTGGGCGATGAACGCCTCGGCGCGGGAGACCAGTTCGATGGTGGTCGAATAGGACTCCTTGGCCGTCTTGCCCCAGGTGACGAGACCGTGGTGCATCAGCACCATGGCCCGGCAACCCGGGGTGCGGTCGTGCAACTCGGCCACCGCCTTGGCCAGGGCAAAACCGGGGTGCACATAGGGAAGAATCGCGATATCGGCCCCCAGGGCCTCGCGGACCCGTTTTTCCCCATGGTCTTGATTCGTGAGCGCCAGGATGGCGTCGGCGTGGCTGTGGTCGATGAATTTATGTGGCAAAAAGACGTGCAGCAACGCCTCGATGGAGGGGGTGGCTGCGTCGGCCTGGAACAGGCGGGTGCGCAAGGCGTTGACCATGGCCGCGTCGTCCAGGTGGGGGAGGGCGATCAGTTTGCGCAGGGCCTCCAGGTCGAGGGCGGTGTGCCCGGACGGTTCGATGGTGGCCAGGTCCCACCCCGAGGCCTTGACGAAGATGGCCGGGACCGTATTGCCCAGCAGGTCGCGGACGCTCCCCTTGACCGAGGTGTTGCCGCCGCCGTGCAGGACCAGGCCCTTTTCCGCGCCGAGCAGACGGCTGGCATAGGTGCGGATATCCAGGTCGTCCTGCCAGCGGGCGGCCTCCACGTCCGACCAGCGATTGTTCATGGTTTGAGGTCCTGATAGAACTCGTAGGCCAGTTTGGGGGTGTATCCTTCGTGGACCACCTTGCCCACCGCCTGGATCATGGCAGCCGGGGCCTCGGACTGGAAGATGTTGCGGCCCATGTCCACGCCCGCCGCGCCTTGCTGGATGGCGTTATAGGCCATGGTCAGGGCATCGAGTTCGGGTTGTTTTTTGCCCCCGGCGATGACGATGGGGACCGGGCAGGCGGCGGTGACGGTTTCGAAGCCCTTGGCGACGTAGTAGGTTTTGACGAAGGTGGCGCCCAGTTCCGCGCAGATGCGGGTGGCCAGACGCATGTATTTGGCGTCGCGCACCAGTTCCTTGCCCACTGCCGTGACGCCGAGGACCGGCAGGCCGTAGCGCAGCCCCTGGTCCACCAGGCGGGTCAGGTTGTGGATGGATTGGGTTTCGAACTCGCCGCCGATGAAGACCTGGACCGCCATGGCCGCCACGTTGAGGCGCAGGGCGTCCTCGATATCCACCGCGATCCGTTCGTCGGAGAGTTCCTTGAGGATGCTGGGTCCGCCGCTGGCGCGCAGGGAGACCCCTTTGGTGAAGGTGGCCGGGGTCAGGGCGCGCAGCACGCCGCGGGTGCACATGAGGGTGTCGGCGTAGGGCAGCAGGGGGTTGATGGTGACATCGATGCGTTCCAGGCCGGTGGTGGGACCCATGAAGTAGCCATGATCCACCGCCAGCATCACCGTGCGACCGGTATGGGGGGAGAAGATTTTCGAAAGCCGGTTTTTCATGCCCCAGTCCAGGGAGTCGCACCCCTTGAGGGGGAACGGCACTGCCTGTTGCGGGGTATCGAGGTGGTATTCGTGGGTGTCGCGCAGATCGTCGGTATCGGCCATGGGTATCGGTTTCCTTGCAAGGGGGTCGTTGCCTGAACAAAGTCGAGCGCGCCTGGCGCCTTCCACGCTGCAGAATGCCTCAAGGCGCTGCGGGTTGCAAGGGGTGCGGGTTGCATTTCTGCTGGTCATGGTTGCGGTAATTCACGACCTGATTGCATAAAGATATCAACAATTTCAACAGGTAATGCTTGAACCACCCTCTCCTTTGGGTGTGATCGGCTTGGGGCAAGTGGGGCATATGTGAGCAATCTTCTGATTGACAGCCACCGCCCGGGGTGCTAGATTGATGAAAGTCTGACAGAGCATTTTGGTTGCGGTTAATATTGCTATAACTTTTTTAATCAACAAGTCATGCCTGAAGCGGACCTGCCCCAGGCAGGCCAGGCCTCTTCGAGCTTGGTTGCATAAGCTGGTAGACCATGAATAGAATAAAAATAATTATAAATCGATTTTGCTCCGCGTTTATTCTATTAATTTTGATTCTATCATTTACCCCTCTGGTCGCATGGATGACCAAGCCATTGATCAGGGATGAGGGGGTGCGGGATGCGGAAGTTGCGGTGATCCTTTCGGGCTTCTGGGTGGATCGGGAGATCATGGATTACCGGACCTTGTTGCGCTTGCAACGGGGCATTGAACTGTACAGGCAGGGGCGAATCAAGAAAATCATTTGTTTGGGGGGTTTGCGTTTGCCGGCGGATCCTGCGTTCACCATTGCGGAAGGCATGAAGCGCGTGTTGATCCGTTACGGGGTTGCGGAAGAGGACATTTTCCAGTTGAGCGAGACCTCCAGGACATATGATGATCTGATATCGCTCAAGGAACGCTATGGCTTGCGATTTGATTTAAACAAAGCGCTTTTTATTACATCGTCTTATCATACAACGCGTGTACGACTTTTTTTGGATCAACTGGGTATTGCGGGTACGGTCGTGTCCGCCTATCCTGTCGAGATCAAGCCTGTGTTGTGGTCGTTGCAATTGGATCAATTCAGAGAAATTGTGCGTGAATATTTGGCAATCGCCTATTATCTGCTGAATGGGGTCATCAAGCTGTGATTGGAGGCCAATTCGGTGAAACTGTTATTAATCCGCGAATCGAACACCATTTACCGTTATTCCAATACCTCCTATGGCCTGACATTGATCGGGACGATCGCCAAGTCTGTGGCGACAGTGCGCATTCTGGACAACAATGCGATCAGGAAGGAATATTCCAATCAGGAAATCATCCAAGAAATTCAAAAGTTTAATCCTGATGTCATCGGATTCAACATCCATTCCTACAACATACTTGCCACCCGCAAACTGATCACGCAGATTCGGCGGCAACTGCCTGGGATCTGTTTGATTGCCGGGGGTTTGCATACCTTCAGTGCCCCGGATGAAGTAGCCGATTCCCATGTAGATATTGTCGTCAAGGGTGAGGGAGATGCGGTCATCGTTCCTTTGCTCAATATTTTAAAACCTTATGTTGTTGGACATGAAACCAGGCCATTTGTGCTTTCCGAACCGCTTTCCAGGGAACTGCAAGCCATCAAGGGATTGATTTTCCAGCCACCTGGTCAGCCGAGAGTGGATACGGGTTGGCCGGATCTGTTCACGGATTTCGATTCCCTGCCATTTGTCGATTATACCCTGTGCAACCTGCAAGATTTCATTCGCGCCAAGGAGGACGAGCAGTTCGTAACCAATGTATTGATTACGCAACGTGGTTGTCCCTATCAATGCACTTTTTGTCAACTGCCGCTGAAGTCGATGATCAAAGTGAGGGAGCATTCTACGGAGTATCGTTTGGATTATTATGAATATTTAATTAAGCGACACCATTTGAAACACATCGTTTTCTACGATAATAATTTTACAATCAACAAACATCGCACCCTGGAATTCTGTCAAGGCATCATCAAGCGCGGTCTGCACAAGCAGGTCTCCTTTTCCTGTCAGACCAATGTGGTGCTGCCCTTGGACGACGATCTGCTCACCACCATGAGACAGGCCGGATGCAACGAGATTGCCCTGGGTGTCGAACGGATGTCGGAGGATTCGTTGGGGCGGATCAAAAAGAATAAAAACCATGCCAGAATCCTTGAAAATATCAATCAAATCAACAAGAATAACATTGATGTAGTCGTGAATTGCCTGATCGGCTTGCCTTTTGATACGGCAGATATCGTCAATCAGGAGAATGAATTGTTCAAAAGCATCATCGGCAAGGTCAAGGCCTGCTCCATCAACACGACCTTGCCTCCTCCCGGCACCGAGATTTATAATCACACGCCATACAAGCAATGGTATCTCGATGAGAAAATTATGGGATGGAGACCTTCATTTTATCATTTGGCATATGGATATACCAACAATGCATACGATGTCAATTATTTCAATCTGGATGCCGACACCCAACGCGCCATCAAGCTGTTCAAGGAACAGTTCTACGACCTGACCCTGCAACAGATGAACAGCCGCCTGATCAATGCGATTCATTTTCTGGAAAAACAGCTCGCAATTCCTTCCTACGCCCTGTTCCGGATTTCGCCAAAATGGGAACATTGGCTTTTCTATCTGCCAAAAGTGGTGCGCAGCAATTTGCACAATTATTTCAGAGCCAATTTCTATGTGTGGCGCAACCGCACCGAAAACAAAGAAGATTGCACAATCTGATTGTGTCCGGGGACGCTCATGAGAATCTTGTTGATCCTGCCGCATCACAATATCGAAAATTATGGCTATATCAGCCACCTCGACAGCGACTTCCCACTCGCGCTCGGCTATATCGCTGCCGTGTTGCAGAAGGTTGCCAACCCGGAGCGCTTGGAGGTTTTCGATTGCCAGATTCCGAAAAACAATCATGCCAGCCTGGTGACGCTCCTGAAACAGCGTCAATTCGATCTGGTCGGCATGAGCGTCTTCACCCCGACCTATAAATCCGCCCTGTACGTGGCCACTCTGGTCAAACAACATCTCCCCCATTGCACCCTGATGGTCGGCGGCCCGCATCCCACCCTTCACCCTGGCGACCTGCTGAAACACTCCCCGGAAATCGATTTGGAATGCATCGGTGAGGCCGAGGAGACCGTTGCCGCCGTCATTCCGGCCCTCGCCAACCGAAGCGCGCTGCGCGATGTGGAAGGAATCGCCTTTCGGGACGAAAACGGCGTGGTGGTCAACAAAAGGCGCAGTCAAATCAAGAATCTCGACTCGGTTCCTCACCCGATCCGCAACATCTTTCCCATTCACGACTATCGCTACCTGCCCGGTCAGTTTCACAAAAAGCCCATCATGCCCATGCTGACCAGTCGGGGCTGCCCGTTCCGTTGCACCTTCTGCGAGGACCGTGTGCTGTGGGAAAAAAAGTGCCGCTTCAGAAGTGCCAATGATGTGTGTGACGAAATTGAGGAGCTGATCGCTGACTTCAAGGTCAAGGAAATCAAATTTTTTGATGATACTTTTTCTGCATCAAAACATCGTACTGTCATGCTGTGCGAAGAGATCTTGCGACGCAAGATAAAAATCATCTGGAGAATCTGCACGCGCGTCGACTGCGTCGATGCCGAATTGATGGCCCTCATGTACAAGGCAGGTCTGCGGAGCATCAATTTCGGCATTGAGTCCGGATCGAATATGATTTTGCAAAAAATGAACAAAGGGTTCACAACCGACACCGCACGCAAGGCCGTTGCCATCAGCCGCAATGCGGGTGTGGAAGTGAAGGCCTCCTTCATCCTGAACTATCCCGGCGAAACGGAAGCGACCATCCAGGAAACCCTCGACTTCGTGCGTGATCTGGACCTCGATTTTGTCGGGTTCAACCTGTTCAACCCCTGGATGGGGGTTGAAATGAAACAATACGTCGAAGAAAATTATCCATTAAATGAAAAATACTGGAATATTGATCATGCTTCCGCCCCGAATATCATTTTTTTCTATCAGCCCGGCCTCTCGGAACAATTCCTGAGCGACAGTTACAAGCAGGCCATGCAGTCCCATTATTTCAATTTCAGACGCATTTTGCGCCTGGCAAAACGAATCCGTTCCACTGACATGGTACTGAGTTATCTGGATGGCTTTTTCCGTCTGCTCAAAATCAAAACCAATTGAGCATCATTCGATCATGGATTGCAAATGCGATTGCCCTGATCTGGCCTTGCTGAGGGGTTGCCTTCAGAAGGGGAAGGTTTCATAATGAGCGCCTTGATGAAGCGTCAGGAGCCGTTGCTGACGGAAAGGCATCCACGAACGCATTGCACGGAGTCACATGATGAATCGGCTGAGTAAAATGTACCACTGGCTGTATATCCGTCTCAAATACGGCTTTCATCTGAAAAATCCCACCTATCCGTTCCTGATTATCAAAAATTTGCTGCGAGCGAAATGGAACCGTCTGACCGGAAAGCAGAACTTCGTGCTGCGGGGCATCGATTTCGCTGTCACCTATAATTGTAATTTCAATTGCGAACATTGTTATTCTATGAAATTGAAGGATAATCAGCAAAAGCGTCTGACTCCTGAAGAATATGCTTCCATTTGCAAACAATCCATGGAACTCGGCTGCGTCTGCTTCTCTCTGCAGGGCGGCGAGGTCTTCGTGCGCAAGGACTGGGAGGAGATCATCAATGCCTTCATGCCAAAACGCAATCACCTCCTCATCACCACCAACGCCTCCCTGCTCGATGAAGCCCGCATCGTCCGTCTGAAGGAACTCGGCGTCGATACCTTGTACTTCAGCCTCGACAGCGGTCTGCCAGCAGAGCACGACGCCTTTCGCCGCGCCGACGGCAATTTTGCCAAAATCATGGAGTGTATCGGCTTTTGCAACAAGCACTCCGTCAAGGTGGTGATCAACACCTGCGTCACCAAACAAAATCTGCATTCGGCTGGTCTCAAGGCCCTGCTGGATTATTCCCATGCGAATCACATCCTGGTGGAAACGATCTTCGCCCGTGGCCTGGGCAATCTTGACGGCCATATGGAGTACATGCTCGACGAGCAGGATGTGCGTGATTATTATGAATTACGCAAAAATTACCCTTATGTTGTGCGCAACCTGGACAATAATTACCAGGAGTGGGGGTGTCCGGGCATGAAAGAGGTGCTCTATATCACGGCCTATGGCGAAGTTTGCCCATGTCCCTATACCCACATCTCCATGGGGAACGTGCGCCTGGAACCGTTGCGCACCATTCGGGAACGCGGCCTGCAACGCCAATGGTGGAATCATTACCACCAGGAGTGCCTCACCGCCCAGGACCAAACCTTCAAGGAGCAGTATTACAAGCTGATCGATGGCAGACCCATCATTACCATCGAGGAGTTTGAAAAAGGCGAATTGGATCCGAACAACCGACTCTCGACTTTGTGTTAGTCCTGAACCGCCCGCACCATGCATTCTCAGGCCCCACCCCTGAAAGGCGCTGCATTGCGGCGTGGACGGTCTGTGCTTGTCCTGCTTTCCGTCTCCCTGTTCGTCGTCCTTTTCAAGCCCTACGAAGCCTTTGCACTGTTGCCGGAATTGCGTACCGTTCATCTCCTGCTCGGCATCGCCCTGACACTGGTGGCTTTGTACGGCGTGCGTACCCTGCTTTGGAAGAATTATTTTTTTTGCAACCAGATCGATATGCCGCTGATGGTGATTTTTTCCATCCTGACCACCACCACGTTTGCGGGAGTGTTCCTCCCGGCCAGGGCCAGCGAACCCCTCTCGGCACTGCTGTTCCATCGTCAAACCGGTATCGGCCTGGCCAAACTGCTTGGGTTCGCCCTTTTCGAACGGGTATTGACCTTATTGAATTCACTTGTCATTGTTTATTTGTACCTGCTGATGGACGACACCCTGGTACACTCGCTGCGTGATCTCTTCAAAAGCGTTGGCAATGACTCCTCTTCGGTCGTGCTCGTTGTCCTGTGCGCCATTGGCCTGTTTGTCCTTTTGTTCGCCACACTCCTGAGGCGCCACGTCGTCTCATTTTTGTCTGGTTGCAAGGACATCCTGTTGCATCCACGGCTTATGATAACTTCAATTTTATTTTCAGTTCTGTATATGTTGACAACCATAGCCGGCAATTATTTTTATATATTAAGTTTTCCTCAGGATTCCATTCACTGGTCGCCAGGAGGCTTTGCAATCATTGCCTTCATTACTTCCGGCAGCATTGTTGCCGGTTTGATTTCGTTGCTCCCCACCGGCCTGGGTCCAGGTGAATACAGCTACGCTGCCCTGCTGGTCCTGTTCGGCATCCCTGCCGCCACCGCTTCGTCGGTCGTGATTGTCGTGGTGTGTTTGTTGTATCTCTTGATCCTGGGATGCTTCCTCCTGGCCAGATGGCTCGGCTATCGCCACGCCTTCTCCTGATTGCCATCCATCATAGTGGCTTCGTCAGATCGATCACGAGATAATCGCCAATGACTTCATGGGCAAAATGTTGAGAGAATCCCACCAGGATCGTCAGGAAATGATAAAGCAATCTGTTCCAATAGCGCGTCTCTGGATTGATCGAGTTGAAGCTGTTTTGATAATATTTAAAATCTTTTATCCCAAACCCCTGGAATTTCCAAATGATGGAATGAATCCCCATAGTCACAAGAGAGTGGCTTACTTCTTCCCAGGTGCTTTTGAGATGGATGATCCTGCCATGATAAATGCCGCCGTCCGCCAATAAAATTTGGTTACGTTTAAAATCAAAATGGTAATTTGACGGTGACATTGTCAGAATCGATTTTCCTGGCGGGACGCGATCTTGTATGCTGCGCAGTTCCTGTTTGTGACGATCCTCCAGAATGGCTTGAATCCCGTTGCGGTATATGGCATCCGATGCCAGTGGAAAGGCTATGACATGCTGATGATGCACAGCTTTTCCGATCCGCTCGGCAAATGATGTGCTGAAAAAGGCGAAAATGGCGATCAATGCGCCATAAAGAAAAAAATTATGAATTTTTTGCACGTGCAAATTCTGTATTGTCATGATGGCTGCAGGTGCCACCCCCAACAAGGTTGGGATGGCATAGCGGATACCTGTGTCCATATCCTCAATGCGTCCTGCCATCGGTCCCATGAGCAGATAGGTGATGAAACCAGCGCTGCCCAACGCCACCATCGCCGGAGCAGAAGCATGCGACGCTTTGTTCTGGCGCATGTGGCGCCAGCACCATAGGGTTGAAATGATCATCAATAAAGAAATCAATGTATAATAAACTGGGCTTGCACCATAAAATAATTTGGTGTCTTTGGTTAAAAATTTAATATAATTAATTGTATTAATAATGAACGAATTGCCTGCTTCCTTTTCAATGTCACTTTTTGTCAAACCAAGCATGATCTCAAATTTGTCTTGAAACGGCAATCCCCAGGCTAAGGTTTCAACTGCAATCAAAGCAGCACTAAATAATACCATTAATATAACATGTCGGGTGCAAAGCCGTTCATATGGCAATATTGACAACATAACAATAATAAATATACCAATAAATATAATAAATGTAAACTTCAATGGCAACAATGCGCCAACAAAAAGCGCCACCGGCGTTGATGCCAGAATTTGCTGACGTATGGAGGCGTCCGTCAGACTCGAAAACAAGCGTATCGTGGCAATAAACAATCCCATGATCACCACCGCCCCCGTATACACCACAGAAACATTGACGATCTGAGGATTGATGACGATGAACAGCACCATCGCCCCAGGCAAAGCGTGTGACGGAACCGCCAACTCTTCCGCCATTTCTTTGAGCAGAAACAATCCCAACAGGAGCGCAAAAACGTGGTCCATTGTGCCAATGTAGGCAATGGGGAGATGCGCCGCAAAAAATCCCTGCAAAAAAGGAAATCCTCCCACGGATGAAATGCCGGCACTATGAAATGTTTGATTTGCTAGGGTACCATAATTTACCAGTGCCACTGCCAAATTAAAATATGTATCAAGATCATCACCAAAATTAAAGCTTTTGGCAGGCGTCAAAAACAGAAACAAAAAAATTGCCGTGCCGTAGATGACACCATAGGAAAGGTCAAGCCAAAAATCCCGTCGCTCGGAATAGGGCAGCAACCGCACAAGCCCGACCAACCCCTCCCTGCGGTAAACCGGCATCAAGGTCAGCCAAACCGCCAGCGCCAACCCCACCGCCACCATCAGGTCGATCATCCAACCCGTGGCAAGCCCCATGAGCTGCAAAAATGCCCCAAGAAAAATCCATATCGCCATGCCCATGACGACTGGATACGCAAAGCGTACAGGTCGCTCCTTGCCATAAAACCATGCCAAAGCAAGAGATCCCCAGCCATGCAAGGCAAGGGCAAAAAGGATCATCAATGCAATGCTGTAAATTTTCATGACAATATGCTCTGGCAGGATTCTGCCATGAGATCAAAGGAATCGCTCATGGCGCTTCCTTCACAACCCGCAACCCCACAATGCGGGTCGCATTCCCCGGCTCTTCGTGACGGTGGGCCGCGCGCAGCTCCCTGGCAGGAGAAAACCAGCTCCCGCCACGCATGATCCGCATCGACCCAGCCTTCGGACCCTTGGGATTGCTGCTGGTGGATGAGGCATAGTGCTCACTGCCGTACCAGTCGGAGACCCATTCGGCAACATTGCCGAGCATGTCGTACAAGCCCCAGCCGTTCGGCCACTTCGTGCCTGCCGGATGGGTGCGACCGCCGGAGTTCTCCTTGTACCAGGCGTACTGCTCCATCCATTCGGTGTCGTTGCCAAAAAAACGCACCGTGTCGAACCCGGCCCGTGCCGCATACTCCCATTCCGCCTCCGTGGGCAGACGGTATAGCAAGGTGTTCTCACGGGCGTTCAGCCGCCTGACGAACTCCTGGGCATCCTCCCAGGCGACCTGCTCCACCGGCAGGTCCACTCCCTTGAAATAACTGGGATTGGACAACATCACGTCCGACCACTGTCGCTGGGTCACCTCATGCCTGCCCAGCCAGAATCCGCGAGTGATCGATACCGGATGACGCGGCGTCTCGTGCAGGGTGGCATCCCGATCCCGCCTGCGATCGGAACCCATCAGAAAGTTGCCTGGCGGAATCCAGGCGAACTCCATGTCGATGGAATTGGTGATGGTCCGGATCGGCTCTGCACCGGTCGCTGTCGCGTTCCAGAATGTCAGGATCACCACAAAGCTGCGCAGAGTGGGTAGCATGCGCATTGCCATTCTCCTCGTGACCAATGGGGGATGTTTCCCGCTGCCTGTCTGCCGGCACGCGCCATTTTATACCAAACCGTGCCGCCCGTGTCATGGGTTTGGCTGGCATCAAGCTTGCAAAAATCGTGCTGGGTATTTTTGTTTGCTTCCAAGGACGGTGGTGCCATGCACTTGCGCGCTTTTTTCATCCCTGTGACGCTGTTGACCGTCATGCTCGCTGCCCCGCTGTGGGCGGCAACCCCGCCGGAATACCAGAACTGCGTCCTGAAGCTCGTCACGCCCGCCAAAAGCGCATTCGCCGCCGATCAACTCCAGGAGGCCTGCCGGAGACGTTTCCTGCCCGCCAAAGGTGCACAGGCCGAGGAGTCGGACGAGCTTGACACCTGCCTGATGCGCCATCTCCCGGCGGTCGCCAACGATCACGCCGCCAGACGCATGGTGGATTTCTGCCGGGAAATGGCCGGGGATCCCTCCTCCGCTCCCAGTGCCAAACCGCAGCGGGGCATGCTGGAATGGTTGCAGGCCATCGATACCCCCACCGCATCCAAAAATCAGCAAAACGCCGCTCCCTGGCTCGACGGCGACCGTTTCGTACCCCTCGCCCCCGCGAAAACCGGCCAGTGAACGGCTCCTGGTTGTCGCTGCTCTTCCTGCTGATCGTCGCCTGGCCCGCCGCACTGCCGGCCCAGGAGTGCGCCTGCAAGGAGCTGGTCATCGCCATCGACGTGGGACATGGCCTCCTCGACCCAGGCGCGACCAGTGCCCGCGGCAAGCCGGAGTTCGAGTTCAATCTCGTCATGGGCGCCATGATCAAGGATCAACTGATCCGTGCCGGGTACCTCCACACCTTTGCCATCGTCAATCCCGCCAACCTGCGGGAACGGGTCAAAATCGCCGAGGAAAAACTGGCCGATCTGTTCATCTCCATCCATCACGATTCGGTGCAGCCCTATTTCCTGAAATCGTGGGAGTTCAATGGCAAATCGCAAAAATTTTCCGACATGTTCCGCGGGTATTCGGTACTGGTCTCCACCCGGAACATGCAGTATACCAAAAGTCTCGAATTTGCCAAACTGGTTGGCAAAAATTTTCTGGATGCCGGTTTCACCCCTGCCTACCACCACTCCAGGAAGGTGATGGGCGGTCGGCACACGATGCTCGACGAGCATCTGGGGGTCTATCAATTCGACAATCTGGTCGTGCTGAAATACGCCATCATGCCGGCGGTCCTGATCGAATTCGGGGTGATCGTCCACCGGGACGAAGAGTTGCGCTTGCTTGAAACCGAAACCAGGGAGAAAATGGTGCGTGCCGTGGTGGAGGCGGTCAACGCATTCAACAATCTCGATTGTCCTGTCCCATGAGGCTGCAACCCCCCTTGCGAGGAACGTATCGATATGACCAATAAAAAACTCTCCTGGATCCCCCTGCTGTTGGGCTTGCTCCCCGCAACCGCCTGGTGCGAGGTGATCGGCAGCGTGGATACGGTCTTCAAGATGCTCGGCCCGGACGACAAGATCGTCATCGAGGCCTTCGACGATCCCAAGGTCGAGGGCGTGGCCTGTCACCTGAGCCGCGCCAAAAAGGGCGGGGTGTCCGGCGGGCTGGGCCTGGCCGAGGACCCTTCCAATTCCTCCATCGCCTGCCGCCAGATCGGCCCCATCAACATCAAGGAGAGCCTCAAGGAGGGGGAGGAGGTGTTCGCCAAGAGCACCTCGCTGCTGTTCAAGACCCTCCATGTGGTCCGTTTCCACGACAAGAAACGCAACACCCTCGTCTATCTGGTCTACAGCGACAAGATCATCGAAGGGTCGCCGAAGAATTCCATCTCCACGGTGCCCATCATGCCCTGGCGCAAGGATTGATTCACCCGGTCGGGCCGCCGCCGAGAATGGCGGCAGGCACCCGGTCGGTGAATTTCTCGTCGAAATTGTTCCGGAATCGCTCTGCCAGTTGCGCGGCCTTGCTGTCGTACTCCTCGCGGTTGTGCCAGGTCTGGCGCGGATTGAGGCGCAGCGGGTCCACGTGCAGGACATGGGTGGGAACGTGAAATCCGAATACCGGGTCGCACCGGGTTTCCACATGATTGAGTTCGTCGCTTAAGATCCGGTCGATGATGGCGCGGGTCTCCTGAATCGGCATGCGATAGCCGCTCCCGTAGGCCCCGCCGGTCCAGCCGGTGTTGACCAGCCAGCATTTGGCCCTGGTTTCCGCCAGTTTTTTGCCCAGCAGGTTGGCGTAGACCACCGGATCCATCACCATGAAGGGTTCCCCGAAGCAGGCCGAGAAGGTGGCCTTCGGTTCCGTCACCCCGCGTTCGGTTCCGGCCACCTTGGCGGTATAGCCGGAGAGGAAATGATACATGGTCTGTTCCGTGGTCAGGCTGGCCACCGGGGGCATGATGCCGAAGGCGTCGGCGGTCAGCAGGATGACGTGGGAAGGATGGCCGGCATGTCCGCTGAACTGGATCTTCGGCAGGGTGCGCAAAGGATAGGCCGCGCGGGTGTTTTCCGTCAGCGTGGCATCGTCCAGGTCCACCCGGCGGGTCACCGGATTGAGGATCACGTTTTCCAGCACCGTGCCGAAGGTGCGGGTGCAGTTCCAGATGTCCGGTTCGGCCTGGGGATGGAGCCGGATCACCTTGGCGTAACACCCCCCTTCCAGATTGAATACCCCGGTATCCGACCAGCCGTGTTCGTCGTCGCCGATCATGCGGCGCCGCGGGTCGGTGGAGAGGGTGGTCTTGCCGGTTCCCGACAGCCCGAAGAAGAGCGCCACGTCGTCCCGTTCGCCCAGGTTGGCGCTGCAATGCATCGGCAGGACGCCCTGCAGCGGCAGCAGATAGTTCATCAGGGTGAACACCACCTTTTTGTTCTCTCCGGCGTAGCTGGTGCCGCCGATCAGGGCCTCCCGCCGGCCCAGATGGAGCAGGATGAATGCCTCCGAGCGGGTGCCGTCCACCTCGGGCACGGCCTGGAATCCTCCGGCATTGATCAGCGTGAAATCCGGCCAGGTCACCGCCTCTGCCGGGTTGCGCGGATGGATGAACAGGTTGCGGGCGAACAGGGATTGCCATGCCTGGGTGGAAATCATGCGGATGCGGCGTTGATATTTGGGGTCCGCCCCGGAGCGGCAATCCTGGATGAACAGTTCCCTGTCTTGCAGATAGGCGCAGATCCGTGTGCGCAGCCGGTCGTATTTTTCTTCGGAGATGGGGTGGTTGACCCGGCCCCAGGCCACCTGGTCCCGGCTGGTGGATTCGTCCACGATGAATTTGTCTTCTGCGGAGCGTCCGGTGTACTGGCCGGTTTCCACCACCAGCACACCGCCGTGACCGATGTGTCCCTCGTGGCGGCGGATGGCCATTTCGTACAGCTCCGGGGCCGAGAGATCGACATGGATGGCCCCGGCATTGCGCAGACCGAGTTTCATCAATTGGGCGCGTACCGCGTCGGAGCGTTCTTGATGGGTGAGATTTCTGCTCATGGGTTCTCTTCAGGTCATGGATTGCAGATAGGTGCGGGCGCGGCGCTTGCCGTCCTCCACCGCCGGTTGATCGAACGGGGTGACCCCGAGCAGTTCCGCCACCAGGACGGTCTCCATTTCCAGCAGCAGGATCATCTCTCCCAAGGCATAGGGATCGGCGGCAGACAGGCTCAACACCCGTACCGGCGCGCCGCGATGGATCAGGGCGTCCCGGGTGCCAAAAAACTCCGCAGCGAACAACTCCCCGATGGTCCGCCCCGCCAACGGCGCGACCGCGGGCAACTGGTGAAAAAAATCGCCGGGGATGGTAGCACCCAGCATGGCCAGACCCGGGTCGTGGAGCAGGGTGAACTGTTTGTCCGGGGGTCCGTCCAGATAGAGCTGCAACTGGGAGTGCTGATCCGTGACCCCGCGTCCATCCACCGGAGTCAACCCTTGTGGCACACCGGCCCGGTCCCGTTTGCCCAGGCTTTCGGCCCACAGTTGCCGAAACCAGGTGGTGATCTTTTCCAGTCGCTGGCCATAGGCCATGAATACGCTCAGGTTGCGTCCGGCGCGAAACATGCCGGCTTGCGCCAGGGCATAGCGCAGCGCGGGATTTTCCTGGGGGTGGGGTCGCAGGCACTCCTCGGCCATGGTCGAGGCCCCGGCCAGCAGCGAGTCGATGTCCGCCCCCGCGAACACCGCCGGGAGCAGTCCTACCACGGAGAGCGCGGAAAAGCGGCCTCCCACTGCCGGATGTTCGATGAGGGGGATTTCGGCGTCGCGGGCAATGACGGCCAGATCCCCGGCGGGATTTTCGGTGATCACGGCGGCATGCGCCCGGTAGCGGGGACCGAGCCGCGCCCGCATGACCGGCAGGACCGTGAGAAACTGCGCCAGGGTTTCGGCGGTCTCCCCGGACTTGCTCACCGCCAGTACCGTGACATCCTCCCAGTCGGTGTCGTACAACGAGGCCAGGAATTCCGGGCAGATGTTGTCGTAAAAGGTCACTGCCCAGCCATTCGGGGCCAGGGCGGCAACCAGCATGTTCCCGCCCAGGGAACTGCCGCCGATCCCCAGCACGATCAGGCGCCGGGATTGCTCACGGAACCGTCGCGACCACAGTCGGGCCTTTTCCCGTTCCTCGTCCAGGTGGGGCAGACGCAGAAACGCGGGGCGCGTCTGCGGCTTGCGCCGCCAGGTGGCGAGCATTTCCAACACCGCCGACAAGGGGAGCGTCGGAGCGCACGCACCCGGCGCGGTCAGAAAGCCGTGTTCCTCGATCAGCAGGGCGGTTGGCGTGGTGTTGGGCCGGTGCATGGCGGTCAGGGTGGTTTCCCGGTTGGATTGCGAATGGGCAGATAGAGTACCGGATTTACCGGGCGGATGCCATGACGAATTTCGAAGTGCAGGCGCGGCGAAGGAATGATGCCGCTCTGGCCCGCCCTGGCGATCTCCTGACCGGCGGTGACGCTTTCGCCCCGCTTGACCAGAAACTTTTGCAAATGGGCGTAGGCGGTCATGTAGGAGCCGCCGTGCCGCAGCAGGAGGATGTTCCCCAGCCCTGGCACCCCGCCTCCCGCATAGGCCACCACCCCGTCCGCCGAGGCCAGGATCGCGTCTCCCGGTTGCGCGGCCAGGTCGATGCCGGTAGAGCGCTGCAGACCTTGGCTGCCGAAGCGGGTGATGATCTCGCCGTCATGGGGCCACAGCCACTCCCTGGGCAGAGGGGCTTGCGGGACCGGCTTGCCGAGGGGAGTGCGGCTGTCCGGCTCGGGGGGGTCCGTCTTGGGGGTTGGTTTGTTGGGGGGTTTGCGGCCCGGTTTGGCAGGTATTGGGGGGGGGGTGATCCGCAACCGGTCGCCCACCTTGATCTGTTCCGGCTTGTCGATGCGGTTCCATTCGGCCAGCAGTTCGAGGTCCAGGTTGTGGGCGGTGGCGATGGCCCACAGGGTGTCTCCCGGCTGCACCACGTAGTGGTCTCCGCTGGCGGGACGAATCTGGCGCTGGTTCGGCGCCAGATCCCCGGCCAGTGGAGGACCCTTGGCGACCCGCACCGTTGCCGTGTCGGTGGGAGCGGTGCCGATGGGACCCGCGCATCCCAGCAACAGCGTCAGCAGCAGCAGGGTCAGGCGCGGTTTTTTTCTCATGGGGCCTCGTTTTGCCACCCCTGGGCGCCAATCAGGGGGACGAAGCAGCAGGGATCCAGGGTCTCCTTGCGGATGGAACCGTCTTCCTGGCGGCTGACGCGGGTCAGGTTCTGGGCGTTCTTGCTGCCTTCCGGGGCCACCAGGATTCCGTTGGGACCCAGTTGCCGGATCAGGTTTTCCGGGGTCACCGGGGTGCCGGCGGTGACCAGGATGCGGTCGAAGGTCCGTTCCTCAGGCCAGCCCAGCGAGCCGTCTCCCTGGCGGCAGACGATGTTGTGAAGACCAAGCAGGCGCAGACGCTTGCGGGCCTGGTCCGCCAGCCCGGGCAGTCGTTCGATGGTGTAGACCTTGCGGCACAGTCGCGCCAGGATGGCGGTCTGATAGCCGGAGCCGGTGCCGATTTCCAGGATCTCCTCGCTGCCGGTCAGTCGCAGGGCTTGCGTCATGCGGGCCACGGTGAGGGGTTGGGAGAGGGTCTGACCTGCCCCGATGGGAAGGTTCTCGTCGCTGTAGGCGCGGCTGGCCAGGGCCTCTTCCACGAACAGGTGGCGATGGATCTCCCGCATTGCCGCCAGAACGCGCGGGTCATGGATTCCCTGGGACTCCAGCTGTTCCTGGACCATGCGGTGACGGGCACGCAGTGAGATCATGCCGTGTTCTGGAATTTTCATGCCCGATTGCCCTGTTGAGCGAATTTCTTTGTTTCGATAATTTTTTCGGATCACTTCCGGTGACGAAACTGGAAAGATTACCGGGATTTTCGAATGGTGTCAACAGGATAAGGGGCAAGCGGGCCGTTGATGTGGATGAATTTTCTTCCTTGTCATAAGATTTATTAGCCTTGAAATCCCTGTTATAAGCATGCACCTTGCCATGGCGATCATGATGAGGGATGTGAAATGAATTTTTGCATTGCAAATGGTAATCTTATTTATTTTCGCGTTGTGGTGGATCATCACCATCCGCAATCCCACATGCAAGTCGGGATCGGGTTCCTCAAGACGACGGCTCCGGATGCGGCAGAGTGAAAATAAACGCCGACCCCTCCCCCGCAGTGCTCTCCACCCAGATGCGCCCCTGATGCCGCTCGATGATGCGCTGGCTGATGGTCAAACCCAGTCCGCTCCCCAACGGCCACTCCATCCCGCCCTGATTCACCTGATGAAATTTGTCGAACACTTTTTCCAGTTCCCCTTCGGGAATCCCCGGCCCGTTGTCCACCACGGCCAGGCCAACCCCCTCCCCGGTCTCACGCCACTCGATGCATACCTCGCCCGTACCGGGAGAACAAAATTTGACCGCATTGGAAAGCAGATTAATGATCACCTGCATGATCTTGTCCCGATCCGCCATCCGCCTGCAGGAGATCTCCGGCACCTTGTTGATCAACCGCACCGCCTTGTTGTCGAACAACTGGCGGGTGGCGTCGATCGCCTCCCGGGCCAGCAGCGGCAAATCCACTTCCACCTCATGCCATTCCATCCTGCCCGCGTCGATCTTGGCCAGATCCAGAATCTGATTGACCAGCCGGCTCAACCGCTCGGCCTCCTTGACGATGATGTCGGTGAAATTGCGCCTCTCGACCAGATCCATATCCTCGTTGTCCCGCAAAATCTCGGAAAAGGCGCGAATCGAGGTCAACGGGGTGCGCAACTCGTGACTCACCGTGGAGATGAATTCGTCCTTCATGCGATCCAACTCCCGCAACTGCTCGTTGGCCTCCCGCAACTGCAAGGTGGCGGCCTCCAGTTGACGGGATTTGATCTCCAAACGCTGGCTGTATTCGATCACCTGACTGGTCTCGTCCAGGATGCGCATCACCCCCTGCAAATCCAGCTCCTCCCCCTTGACCACCGACGAAATCATCACCCGTGCCGAGGCCGAACCGATGGCCCCGGTCAGCCGCTTCTCGGCGAACGCCACCAGATTGGCGGGGGCCTGCGCGTCGTCGCTGGGCTGCAAATGACGCTGACGATGATATTCGGCGAAATCCTCCTCCGCAGCGAGGGGACCGATGAAGCGGGCCAACAGATGCCGCAACTCCCTCACGGAGACGAAACCGCTCCACAAATATTCATTGCCTCCCCTGGCCCCCTTCTGAAAGACATTGACGAAATTCTGCGCCTGAATCTGCTCCACGGCGGTCTGCCGGTCGAAGAGCGAAATCGCCACCATCACCCCGGTGTTGCACAGGATGCTCCAGAAAACCGAATGGGTGATGGGATCGAACCCGGTCAGGCCAAAGAGCGCCTCCGGCTTGAGCCAACCAATGCCCCACGGGCCTTCCGTCAGGAAACCGACCGCGATCCAGCCCGATTTGGCAAAGGAGGCCAGCAGCAACGTATGGGTCCAGATCAAAAAGCCGGTCAGCACCCCTGCCAGGGCGCCGCGCCGGCTGGCCCCGGTCCAGAAAATGCCGAGCAGGATCGCGGGGGCGAACTGCGCCACCGCCGCAAACGACACCATGCCGATGCCGACCAGGGTATGGGATTCGCCCAGCAGCCGGAAATAGAGATAACCCAGTAACATCAAGACCACAATGATGCCACGGCGAATGGTCAGGATGATCCCGGAGAGGTCCTCGCGCAACGCCTTGCGGAATTGCAGAAAAAAGGGCAACACCAGGTCGTTGCCCACCATGATGGACATGGCGATGGCCTCGACGATCACCATGCTGGTGGCCGCCGACAGGCCGCCCAGATAGACCAGCGGGGCGAGCCACTCCTGACGACCGAGAATCGGCAGCACCAGGACGAAGGTATCCGGGTCCACGCTGCCGTCCGCGAACAGCAAACGCCCCGCCAGGGCAATGGGAAAAACGAATAAATTGAAGGCGAACAGATAGAGCGGAAACAGCCAGGAGGCCTGGCGCAAATGGCCTTCGTTGACGTTCTCCACCACCAGGACCTGGAACTGCCGGGGCAGGAACATCACGGCCATCATGGCCAGAAAGGTCATGGCCAGCCAGGAGGAGTAGCCTCCCGGAATCGCCTCGAAGGTCATCAGGCGGGCCAGTTCCGGGTTGGCCAGCGCCTGGCCGAACAGATCCCCGAAACCATCGAACAAGCCGAAGGTGACGAACAGACCCAGCGCCAGAAAGGCCCCCAGCTTGACGATGGACTCGAAGGCAATGGCCGCCACCAGCCCCTCGTGCCGCTCGCTGGCATCCAGATGGCGGGTGCCGAAGAGGATGGCGAACAGGGCCAGCAGCATGGCCACGTACAAGGCCGTATCCCGCCACGGCACAAAGGGGACGTTGGTGGTCCATCCGGCGTCCATGTGGCGGATCAGCACCTCCAGACTGACCGCAATGGCCTTCAACTGGAGGGCGATGTAGGGCATGATCCCGATCACCACGAACAGGGTCACCATGCCGCCCAGCACCGGGGACTTGCCATAGCGGGAGGAGATGAAGTCGGCAATCGAGGTGATGTGGTTGCGCTTGGAGATGGCGATGATCTTGCCCAGGATCAACCACCACAGGGCCGCGATCAGCGTCGGTCCCAGAAAGATCGGCAAAAAACCGATGCCGCTCACCGCCGCCCGCCCCACGCTGCCATAATAGGTCCACGAGGTGCAGTAAACCGCGATGGAGAGGGCATACACGAAAGGCGAACGGATCAGGGAGCGATCCCGGGCCGCCCGCCAGTCCGCGTAATAGGCCACCGCGAACAACAAACCCAGGTAGAGGATCGATATCAGCGGCGCCAGCCACGACCAGGAGACGATCACGGTTTCTCCACGCCCTTGCGCTTGAGGATGGCGGCCATCAGCAGGATGAAGGCCAGCCAGAAGCCGAAGAGATAGAACAACAACACCGGGATCCCCAGGAAGAGTTCCGCGCGGCTGAACAACGCCAGCAGCGGATAATCGAGGGCCAGGACCCCGAGAATGGTCAGGACCACCAGGCGTTCCTTGCGGGATTTCGACAGGGACATGCGCTCAATACCCCGCTTTGGTTTGTTGACGGCGGATTTGCACCATCCCCTCCGAGGCGCCGATGGCCAGCCCCAGGCTGGAAATCCCCTTGGCCGCCAGCAGATCCAGCAATTTCAGGAACACCTCCGCAGTCACGATGGCGTCCCCCAGAGCGGTATGGCGCCCGTGCACCTCCACCCCCAGCCGGCTGGCAATGGCATCCAGGGTGTGGTCCGTCACCTCGCTGTGCAGGTAGACCGACAGCAGCAGGGTATCCAGGACCGGATGGTCGAACACCACCCCGCATTCCGGTTCCTTGAGCTTGAGGAAACGCATGTCGAAGGCGGCGTTGTGGGCCACCAGCACCGCGTCGCCGACGAACTCGCGGAATTGCGGCAGAACCGTCCCGATACCCGGCTGGCCCTGCACCGCCTCCTCGGTGATGCCATGGATCCAGGTCGAGGCGGCGGGAATGGGGCGACCCGGATCCACCAGCCGCTCGAACACCTCCCCGCGCAGCAGGCGTCCGTTGACGATCCGCACCCCGGCGATGGCGATGATCTCGTCCCCTTGCGAAGGGTGCAGACCGGTGGTTTCGGTGTCGAACACCACGAAGGTCATGCCCGCCAGCGCCTGCCCCGCGCGCCGACCCAGCCGGTCGAACGGCTCCAGGAGGGAAAAATCGTAGAACTCCGGGCGTTCCGGAATGGTGGTGTCCGGCCCGCGCCACTGCCGGGGAGAACCGAACAGCGGCAGACGCAGCATGGCATACCCGGCGCGCCGATGGGGCATGCTCCAGGGTTCGCAGCCGTGACGCTCCAGGGTCTCCTCCAGAAAGGGGGTGCGCCAGGACTCCACATCGCCAGCCGAAAGGGGCGCCCCCGCCCAGATGAAGTCCAGATAGACACGGCGATCCCCCAACAGGGCCTCGGCCTCGATGGTCGCGGCCCGGGTGAGCGCATGCACGGCGCGCAACATCGGTTCCAGGGCCATCAGCAGCGCCGGGGCGTCGGCCTGCAGCCACAGGGCCTCCCCGGACTCCCGCAACCGGGGGCCGTCCCCCGACTCCAGACGACGCGCCAGGGTGGCGATCAGGTCCGAGGAGTAGACATCGGTCAATACCCAGTGGTTTGCAGCCAGGTCGTGCAGTTCGCCGGCGACTGCCGCCATGTGTGCGGTGATCGCCTCGCCTTCGTCGTGTACCACGGCCATGAACCGCTCCCGTGCGCTCGCCTCCATGTCGCCATGCCGGACCAGGGTCTCGGAGGCGGCGCGCAGATTGGCCACCGCGCCGCGCAACCCCTCCAGGGAGCGCCGCCGAGGCTCCGGCACATGGGTGCTCCCCTGGTGGAACGTGATCAGAAAGTGCCTCACCCCCTGCCGGTTCAGCGGAAAGAGGCTCATGGCGCAATCAAGCAGTGCCGCATCGTGCTGCATGGTGGCGCAAAAAAAGCGGATCTCCCCCTGTTCCCCGCAATGGGCCGAGGCGTGACAGCGCAGCAGAAACTCCATGCTGGTTTCCACCGGGGCGCGGGCGCACAGATCGTACAGGGAGCGCCCCAGCCCCAGGCTCTCCTGGCGCTGGCGGAACCGCATCTGCGCCACCGGGTTGTACAAGACGATGTTGCCGTCATCGCGGATCACCACCAGCCCCACGTTCAGATGACGGATGACGTTTTCCAGATGCTCCATGGTCTCGTTGCCGCCGGTCACCGCCTCCTTGACCTGCCGGCGGGCATACACCAAGGCCTCTCCCAGCCGTCGCGCGTTGTCCGGCAAGCCATCCAGCAGGTGGCCCGCCTCCGGTTCGCCAAGGGGTGGTGGATCGTGACCGGCCATGATCTCCAGGTCCCGGTCGAGCCTGGCGAGGGGTTTCCACACGCTCCGGTCGAGCCAGGCCCAGAATTGCGCCAACACCGCCACCAGACAAAAGAACGCCAGCATTCCCATTGCCAGGCCCTGTTTCAGCCATTCCAGAACGGCCTCGTCCAGCGCGGGCATGGTTTCGGCCATGCGCCAGACCACCACGCCCGGCCCGACCAGCGCAACCCCCAGGGCGATCCCCAGCGCCCCCCAGAAGCGGGTGCGTCCCTTCATCATGCCGGGGTTGCGTCTTCCAGGCCGAGCATGGCCCGCACCTTGAGCACCAGTTCACGGGTCGAAAAGGGTTTGACCACATAATCGTCCGCGCCCAGGGCCAACCCTTTTTCCTGTTCCACCTCCCGTCCCTTGGCGGTCAGCATGATGATGCGGATCCCCTTCCAGGCGGGATTGGTGCGGATGGCTTCGCACACCTCGTAGCCGTTCTTTTTGGGCATCATGACATCCAGAAGAATCAGATCGGGCTGTTTCTCCTCCACCGCGCGCAAGGCCTCCTCGCCATCCCCGACCGAGCGCACGGCAAAGCCCTCCTTTTTCATCAGGAACTCCAGCGAAAGGACGATGTTGGGGGCATCGTCCACGATCAGGATCTCATGGGACATGCGGCACTCTCCTTTTGCTTCCGGTCATTGCAACTCCCGCAACCGGAAATGATGGGTCAAAATGCGTTTGAACCGTTCCACCTCGTGCAGGCAATCCCGCAGGCTTTCCCGCTCCAGGCGCATCAGGCGGGCCGGTGCCGGGTGGTCCCCTGCCCGAGCGCGCAGCGCGGCGAGAAAATCGAACACCTCGACGAGATCCTCGCCAAACTGCCGCTCCAGCACCCCCCGCCGGGTCAGGCCCCGGATGCGGCGCACGGTATTGGGATCCTGGAGGCGCTGCTCCATGGCCAGAACCCGCACCCCATGCACGATGGGGAAAATCCCCCCCTTTTTGAGGTCGATCTCGCCCGCGCGCGCGCCCTTGGCGAGAATAAAGCGCTTGAACAGCCCCAAAGGGGTCTTGAAAGCCAGGGCGGGGCGGGCGAGATGGGCGTAAAAGGCCGGGTCATCCGGCAGGTGCGCCCAGAAGAACTCCCGCAGCTCCCCGAACAGCCGCTTGCGGCCCGCCACCACGCGGGCGTCGTAGGCGATGGCCAGCCACATGAGATGGGTGGGCGTTGGATCGTGGATCCAGGTCAGCAAGGTCTTTTTCCACCCATCCAGGCTTTGCGCCCACTGGGGGTTGCAGAGCATGACATTGCCCGCACAGGCCGGATAGTCCATGTGCGACAGCGCTGCGGAAAGCGCCTGGCAAAAGGCCCGGACCTCGCTCATGGGCAACGCCTCGTCGATGATGAGGGCGTTGTCCTGATCGTTCTTGATGACCTGTTCCCCACGTCCCTCGCTGCCCATCACCAGGACGCAGAGGTGCTCCAGCCACTCCGGCCTGGCCAGCAGGCGGGTCGCCTGCTGGAACACCTGGCGATCCAGCTCCAGCATCACCCGGCCAATATAGCGTATTTTGACCCCCTTGGAAATCAGGGATTGCACCCATTGGGGGTGGAGACGCACCGCATCCGTCAGTTCCTCCAGGGAGGCGGCCTGACGGATGCGGCGTTTGTGATGCGACCGGGAGAGGATCTCGTCCAGGATGGCCGGCTGGGCCACGATGGGGGCGAGATCCTCCGGGTCGCTCATCGGCAGGTCAGTGACCGGATGCGCCGGCAGCGCCAATGCCGGTTTCGCAGCGCACGCTCTGGGCATCGAAGAGCGCCCGTTCCCGGGCGGCCTGCTGGCTGTTGTCCGTTTTGGAGAAGAGCCAGCACCCCACGAAGGCCAGGGTCATGGAGAAGATGGCCGGATCCTTGTAGGGGAAGAGCGGGGCCTTGTTGCCCAGCACGTCCACCCAGACCGTCTTGGAGAGCACCACCATGACCACCGTGGAGATCAGGCCCAGGGAACCGCCGATCAGGGCGCCCCGGGTGGTGAGGTTTTTCCAGTAGATCGACAGGATCAGGATCGGGAAGTTGGCGGATGCCGCGATGGCGAAGGCCAGGCCGACCATGAAGGCGACGTTCTGTTTTTCGAACTGGATCCCCAGAAAGATGGCGATGATGCCGATGACCAGGGCCGCGCCCTTGGAGATGCGCATCTCCGTTTGTTCATTCACGTTGCCGCCGCGTATGGCGTTGGCGTAGATGTCGTGGGAGACCGCCGAGGCGCCGGCCAGGGTCAGGCCGGAGACCACGGCCAGAATGGTGGCGAAGGCCACCGCCGAGATGAAGCCGAGAAACAGGTCCCCGCCGGTGGCATGGGCCATGTGGATGGCGGCCATGTTGTTGCCCCCTTGCAGGGTGCCTTTGATCATATCCACGTACTGGGCATTCGGGGCCACCAGCACCACGGCGCCGAAGCCGATAATGAAGGTGAGGATGTAGAAATAACCGATGAAGCCGGTGGCGTAGAAGACCGATTTGCGCGCCTCCTTGGCGTTGGCCACCGTGAAGAAGCGCATCAGGATGTGGGGCAGGCCGGCGGTGCCGAACATCAGCGCCATGCCCAGCGAGATGGCGGAGATCGGATCCGAGACCAGACCGCCGGGGGCGAAGATGTCCTTGTTGTCGGCCACCACCTTCTTGTGATCCGCCAGACCGCTGGCCTTGACCCCTTCCATGGCGGCGCGGAAGAAGGCTTCCAGGTTGTATCCCGAGTGATGCAGCGCGCCCAGGGCGATGAAGGTCGCGCCGGTGAGCAGCAGGACCGCCTTGATGATTTGCACCCAGGTGGTGGCGATCATGCCGCCAAAGGCCACATAAAGAATCATCAAAGCCCCAACGATGATCACCGCATACTCGTAGGGCAGGCCGAACAGGGTGCGGATCAGCTGCCCGGCGCCCACCATCTGGGCGATCAGGTAGAGGATCACGGTGCACAGGGTTCCCAGGGCCGACAGGGTGCGAATCGGCACCCGCGACAGCCGGAAGGAGACGATGTCGGCGAAGGTGTAGCGACCGAGGTTGCGCAGCTGCTCGGCCATCAGGAAGAGAATGACCGGCCAGCCGACCAGAAAGCCGATGGAGTAGATCAGGCCGTCATACCCCTTGGCGAACACCATGGCCGAGATACCGAGAAACGAGGCGGCGGACATGTAGTCCCCGGCGATGGCCAAGCCGTTCTGGAAGCCGGTGATGCCGCCGCCGGCGGCGTAGAAGTCCTTGGTGGTCTTGGTGCGCGACGCCGCCCAGTAGGTGATGCCGAGGGTGACGGCGACAAAGGCGAAAAACATGAGAATGGCCGTCATGTTCACCTTGGTTTCCGGTTTGGCGGCTTCTGCGGCCCACAGCAATGGGGTCCAGAGGGCGCCAAGCAGCCCGGAAAACGACGCAAAAAACAGTTTCATTTCGTTTCCTCCTTGATTTGCCTGGTCAATTCATCGAATTCGCCATTCGCCCGCCGGACATAGATGCCGGTCAGGAGAAATGCCGCCACGATGATGAACACCCCGATCGGGATGCCGACCGAAATCACGCTGCCGGCAGCGATCTTGATCCCCAGGGATTTCGGTGCGAAAGCGATCACCAGAATGAACGCATAGTAGATGATCAGCATGAGGATGCTCAGCCTCCAGGCGAACCGGGAGCGTTTTTGCACCAGTTGCTGATATTTCGGATTGTCGCGAATCCGTTGGATGAGGCGGGAATCGACAGGATCGTTGTTCATGGTCTTTTCCTCAGGTGGGTTGTCTTTCGTCGATCAGTTTTTGCACCACGCCCGGATCGGCGAGGGTGGTGGTATCCCCCATGCTTTCCAGTTCGTTGGCGGCGATTTTGCGCAGGATGCGGCGCATGATTTTTCCGGATCGGGTCTTGGGCAGGCCGGGTGCCCACTGCATGATGTCGATGTGGGCGATGGGACCGATCTCCTTGCGCACCAGGGCTGCCAACTCCTTGCGCAGGCTCTCGGTGGGTTCCTCGCCGACCATCAGGGTGACGAAGGCGTAGATCCCTTGTCCCTTGATGGGATGCGGATAGCCCACCACGGCGGCCTCGGCGACCTTTTCGTGCAGAACCAGGGCGGATTCGATCTCGGCGGTCCCCAGATTGTGACCGGAGACGATGATGATGTCATCGACCCGTCCGGTGATCCAGTGGTAGCCATCCGTGTCCCTGCGACAGCCGTCGCCGGGGAAGTAGCGGCCAGGATAGGCGGCGAAATAGGTATTGAAAAAACGCTGATGGTCGCCGTAGACCGTGCGCATCATGCCCGGCCAGGGGCGGGCGATGGTGAGGATGCCCGAGGTTTCACCCTCCTGGACCACGCCCTTTTCATCGACGATTTCCGGCACGATGCCGAAGAACGGGAGGGTGGCCGAGCCGGGTTTGGTGGGGATGGCCCCAGGCAGCGGGGTGATCAGGATGCCGCCGGTTTCGGTTTGCCACCAGGTATCGACGATGGGACAGCGACCCTGGCCCACCACGTGGAAATACCACTCCCAGGCTTCCGGATTGATGGGTTCGCCCACCGAGCCGAGCAGACGCAGGGAGGAGCGGCTGGAGCGTTTGACGAACTCGTCGCCCAGGGCCATCAGGGAGCGGATGGCGGTGGGCGCAGTGTAGAAAATGTTGACCTGGTGCTTGTCCACCACCTGCCAGAAGCGGGAGGCGTCAGGGTAGGTGGGGATGCCCTCGAACATCAGGGTGATCGCCCCGTTGGAGAGGGGACCGTAGACGATGTAGGAGTGGCCGGTGATCCAGCCCACGTCGGCGGTGCACCAGTAAACGTCGCCCTCGTGGTAATCGAAGATGTAGCGGTGGGTGATGGTGGCATAAAGGAGGTAGCCGCCGGAGGTGTGCAGCACCCCCTTGGGCTTGCCGGTGGAGCCGGAGGTGTAGAGGATGAAGAGCGGGTCTTCGGCCTCCATGGGTTCGGCAGGACATTCCGCGCTCGCGGCGGCCACGGCCTCGTGATACCAGACATCCCTGGCCGGATCCATGGGGACCGCGCCTCCGGTCAGCCGCACCGTGAAGACGGTATGCACCGAGGGACAGGAGAGCAGGGCCTGGTCCACGTTGACCCGCAGCGGAATCTTTTTGGCGCCCCGCACCCCTTCGTCCGAGGTGACCACCGCGCAGCAGGCGGCGTCGTTGATGCGGTCCTTGAGGGATTCCGGGGAAAAACCGCCGAACACCACCGAATGAATCGCGCCGATGCGGGCGCAGGCCAGCATGGCCACTGCCGCTTCGGGGATCATCGGCATGTAGATGCAGACCCGGTCCCCCTTGCCGATGCCGCGCGCCTTCAGGGCGTTGGCGAAGCGACACACCTCGGCGTGCAGTTGGCGATAGGTGATCTTCCGGGAGTTGGCCGGGTCGTCCCCTTCCCAGAGGATGGCCGTCTGCTCCCCGCGGGTGGCCAGGTGGCGGTCCAGGCAGTTGTAGGAGACATTGAGTTGCGCGCCGTCGAACCAGCGCACATGGGCGCGGTGGAAATCCCAATCCACCACCGTGTCCCACTTTTTGAACCAGTGGATGAGTTCCTGCGCCTGCTCGGCCCAGAAGGCTTCCGGCGCCTCGATGGATCGGGCATACATTTCCTGGTAGCGTGCCTGGTCGATCAGGGCGCGATCTGCGGCATGCGATGGAATTGGATAGATTTTATCAGTGCTCATCCCACACTCCGTTGCCAAGGTCAGATTGGTTGAGGTCTTGTCGAAAATCAAGGGTGGGATGTGGGGTCGCCGCATCATCGACTCCGGGTCACATCCCCCAAAGAGGTAATTTTACCTCGAACATTCATGAAACCACAAGATGCTATCATTCCAGCAAACGCCACGTCCGAGGGGATGGCAAGCCAATCTTATGTGAAATATTGCCTATTGACATAAATCAGAACACGCAAAACTTGCAAATATTTTCAAAATGGGGCATCATGCTCCATCGACCTTCCGCTGGCGACCCGTTCGGAGCGAGGCATGCAGCCTAGTATCTCATTGTATTTGCGTGGTTTATTGATCACCGTGTGCTTCACGGGCGTGGTGGCGGCCTCTTTGCTGCATAACATCCGGGACGAACGCAAACAGACCCTTAACCTGGCGATCAATACCGCGCGCGCGCATTTTTTCAAGGACCTGGCCTTTCGTCAGTGGGCCACCCGTCATGGCGGGATTTACGTGCCCGTGGATGAGCGCACCACCCCCAATCCCCATCTGGCCCATCTGCCGGAGCGGGATATCACCACGCCATCCGGCAAACCGCTCACCCTGATGAATCCGGCTTACATGGTGCGTCAACTCATGTCGGAGTATTCGGATCTCTATGGGGTCCAGGGGCGGATCACCTCGCTGAAATATCTCCATCCCGGAAATGCTCCCGATGCCTGGGAGGAGCAGGCGTTGCGCCGGTTCGAAACCGGTGCCGAAGAGATCATGGAGGTGGTCGGGGAAGGATTGGATGCCCACCTGCGGCTGATGCGCCCCATGATGACCCAGGAAGGGTGTCTGAAATGTCATGGCCATCAGGGCTACAAGGTGGGAGACGTGCGCGGGGGCATCGGAGTGCGCGTGCCGCTGCGCACCTTCCTGGAAGGGCAGGCGCACTCGGTCCACAACCTCAAGATGGCGCACGGACTGTTCTGGTCCATCGGCATGGTGCTGCTGCTGTCGTACCTGCGCGCGACCCACAGGCAACAACGCCAGGAGCAGCATCTGCGCCAGCTCTCCATGGCAGTGGAGCAAAGTCCGGTGGCGGTGGTGATCACCGACCCGTCCGGAACCATCCATTATGTCAACCCCAGCTTTTCCCGGATGACCGGCTATGATCGCCACGAACTGCTGGGTCTGAATCCGGGGCGCGCCGGGGCGGAATCGCTCTTCAAGGCGGGAGATGGCGAGATGTGGCAACGTCTCCTGGCAGGCCGGAAGTGGCGGGGAGAGAGTCTCGAGAGGCGCAAGAACGGTGAATCCTATTGGCAAAATGTGCTGATCTCCCCGATGCATGATCATGCGGGCCGGGTGATCCATTTTTTGGCGATTCTGGAGGAGATCACGGCCAGCAAGGAGGCGGAGATCGCCCTGATCCAGGCCAAGGAGCAGGCAGAGGCGGCCACCCACGCCAAGGGGGAGTTTCTCGCCGCCATGAGCCATGAAATCCGCACCCCGATGAACGTGGTGCTGGGCATGTCGGAAATGCTCCTGGAGACCAACCTGGATCAGACACAGCTCCGCTTTGCCCAGGTCATGAACCATTCGAGCAAAACCTTGCTGACCGTGATCAACGACATACTGGATTTTTCCCGCATCGAGGAGGGACGGCTCGTCCTGGCCGAGGTGGTCTACTCCCCCGGACAGGTGGTGGCCGAGGCCACCCAGTTGATGCGGCTGGCCGCCGAGGAGCGGGGGTTGCGCATGGAAGAGACGGTGGATCCCACCATTCCGGCGACCATGCTGGGAGATGACGGACGGGTGCGGCAGGTGCTCATCAATCTCTTGGGCAATGCCATCAAGTTCACCCAGGAGGGCGGGGTGGATGTGCGTCTCGCGTGGGATCCCGACCAGAAAGGATGCGTGCGGTTTTCCGTCAGCGATACCGGAATCGGGATCGCTGACGGTCAGCAGGAGTTGATTTTCGAGCGGTTCATCCAGGGGGAGGCAGGGATCACCCGCCGATTCGGAGGAACCGGACTGGGGTTGACGATTTCCCGGCGGCTGGTCGAAATGATGGGTGGCCGGATCTGGGTGGAAAGCAGGCCGGAACAGGGCAGCACGTTCCATTTCACCCTGCCGGTTCGTCAGGCCGCCGCCGAGGAAGCGCGCCCCTCGCCGGAGGCCGCAGCCCCGCAACCGAAGGAGCGCGCCCTCAAGATTTTGCTCGCCGAGGATGTGGAGGAAAACCGGATCCTCTTCGAAGCCTACCTCATGCATACGCCCCACACTGTGGTGACCGCCGCCGATGGACTGGAGGCGGTGGAACGGATCGCAGCCGAACCTTTCGACCTGGTGGTCATGGATGTGCAGATGCCACGCATGGACGGTCACGCCGCCACCCGCCGGATCCGGGCATGGGAAAAAGAGACCGGACGCGCTCCCGTGCCCATCATCGCCTTGTCGGCCCATGCCCTGGAACGGGAACGCTCTTTAAGCCTGGAGGCCGGATGCGACCGCTATCTGACCAAACCGATCAACCGGAAGACCTTGCTGGCAGTGTTGCGCGAAGTGGCCGAATGCCGCCAGGCCGCCTCCTGACAAAGGAGGCGGGGGCATTGCCTCGAGACCCCGGTTCGGGCTAAAATGGGCAACGACACTTTCTTCATCATGCCGCAGGATGCGCCATGCCGCCCTTGCCGACCGCCGACTGCCGCGCCCCTCTCCCGGATGCCTTGCTCCCGCCGCGCTTCATGGGCCAGGCCTGCGGAATCTCGGTGCTCACCCAGTCCGGCCCGCTGGGGGAGACGGCCCTGACCTGGATGGCCTCGCGGGGGCTGGGCCTGGCCAGGCTGATCTGCACGGAGGACGAGGCGGGTCTGAGCGATGCGCTGTGCCTTTCTTTGCTTGCGCAGCATCCGGAAACGAAGATCATCGCCTATTATCTGGAAGGGGTATCCGATGGCGCGGGATTGCTCGCGGCAATCCAGGAGGCCGCACGCCACAAACCGGTGATCGTCTTGACCGCCGAAACGGAGGGCTGGTATCGCCAGGGTGCGGACCAGGAGACCCGCCGCCGCATGCCCTCCCCGGAGGTGTTCAACGCCGCCTGCGACCGCATGGGCGCATTGCGCGCCAGCCACCTGCAGGAGTGGCTGGACACCATGCTGACCCTTGCCCGCACGCCCCTGCCCGCCGGCAACCGGGTCGCCCTGATCGCCACCGGCACCACCCCGGCCAACCTGACGCTAAAAGCCCTGGGCGACCACGGACTGCACACCGCAACGGTCATGGATCCCGGCTGGTCCGCCGGGCCGGCAGGGCTGCGCGCCGCCGTGGCAACGGCAGCCGCCAACCCGGACACCGATGCGCTCCTGATGGTCGTCACCCTGCCCATGCCCGGCCCGCTGGATCCGGCAGCGCTCCTCTGCCCGGTGGTGGCGCTGAAAAAACCCGTGTGCGCGGTGTTGCTGGGGGGAGAGGCGGCGCAATCCGGCCTGCGGGCACTCGACCAGGCGGGGATCGCCGGGTTTCCCACCCCGGAGCGGGCCGCCGCCGCCATGGCCCTGCTGGAGGCGCGCGGCGCCGCGAGCCGCTGCCAACCCCGCGTCATCACCCCCCTGCCGGTCGATCGCGCCGGGGCCGAAGAACGGATCCGGCTGGCCCTGCACACCGGGCAACGCCATCTGACCGACTTCGAGGCCAGACCGATTCTGGCAGCCTACGGGATCGCCGTGCCCGCCGGGGAACGGGTCGCCAGCGCCGATGCGGCGCTGGAGGCCGCAACCAGGCTGGGCTATCCCGTCGCCTTGCATCTGCTCTCTCCGGACAGCCGTCAGGCAAGGGGCCTGATCACCCGCTATCCCCGACTGACCAGCCCCGCCGAACTCCGGGACGCCTGCGACCTGCTCACCCTGCGCTTCGCCAGACGCGTCCCCGCCGGACGCATGGATGGCCTGTTCGTGGAACAGGCGATTGCGCAAAAGGAACTCCTGCTGATGGGCATGCAGCGCGACGAACAGTTCGGACCCCTCCTGCACGTGGAAAGCGCCGACCCCGGCTCCCTGAGGGACGCCAGGCGACAACTGGCCCCCATCACCGCCGGGGAGGCCATGGCCATGCTCGCCGCCGGCTGCCCGGAAACCCGGCAGGATGCCTGGCCCGCCCTGGCAGAGATCCTGCAACGCCTGGGACAACTGGCCTGTGATTTTCCGGAAATCGCCCGCATCATGATCACGCCCCTGGTGGTGCGTCCTGGCGGACTCGCCCCGGTGGCCACGGAGTGTTCCATGCTCCTGGCTCCCCCAAGGGGGCCGTGCGGATGAACCTGGCACGCCCCTTCATCCATCGCCCGGTGGCCACCGTGCTGCTCACCCTGGGGATCGCCCTGGCGGGGATGCTGGCCTTTGTGGCGTTGCCGGTCGCGCCCTTGCCACAAGTGGATTTTCCCACCATCTCGGTGCAGGCCTCCCTGCCGGGCGCCAGCCCGGAAACCATGGCGGCCACCGTGGCCACCCCCCTGGAACGGGTGCTGGGCCGCATCGCCGGGGTCAACGAAATCACCTCGTCGAGCGGCCTGGGCAGCACCCGGGTCACGCTGCAATTCGACCTGAGCCGGGACATCAACGGCGCCGCCCGCGAGGTGCAGGCAGGGATCAATGCCGCCCGTACCCTGCTGCCCACCGCCCTGCCCTCCAATCCCACCTACCGCAAGGTCAACCCGGCGGACGCGCCGATCATGCTCCTGACCCTCACCTCGGATACGCTGACCACCGGCCACCTGTACGATGCCGCCTCCACCATCCTGGCCCAGCGCCTGGCGCAGGTGGACGGCATCGGCCAGGTCAACATCGGCGGCGGGGCACTGCCCGCAGTACGCATCGACCTGGATCCCGACCGGGCGAGCCGCATCGGCCTGGGAGCGGAAGAGGTCCGCACCACCGTGGTCGCGGCCTTCGCCAACCGCCCGCTGGGGGTGGTGGAGGACGACGCCCGCTCCTGGCGGATCCTCGCCAACGATCAGGCCAACCGCGCCGTGGACTACCGACCCCTGCTCCTGCGCTGGAAAAACGGAACCGCCCTGCGGCTGGAGGATGTCGCGCGGGTGAGCGACGGGGTCCAGGACATCCGCCACTTCGGCGTGGCCAACGATCGCAAGGCCGTCCTGCTGATCCTCTACCGCCAGCCCGGGGCCAACATCATCGCCACCGTGGAGCGGGTCAAGGCGCTTCTGCCGCACCTGCGGGCAACGATCCCCGCCGGCATGGACCTCACCCTGGCCGCCGACCGCACCCCCATGATCCGCGCCTCCCTGCGGGAAGTGGAACGCAACCTGATCGCCTCCGCCATCCTGGTGGTGGCGGTGGTCTTTCTGTTCCTGCGCCGCCTGCGGGCCGCGCTGATCCCCAGCATCGTGGTCCCGGTCTCCCTGATCGGGGCCTTCGCGGTCATGCACCTGGCCGGCTTCAGCCTCAACAACCTCTCCCTGATGGCCCTCACCATCGCCACCGGCTTCGTGGTGGACGACGCCATCGTGGTGCTGGAAAACATCGTCCGTCACATCGAGGCCGGTCGGCCTCCGGTCGGCGCGGCCCTGCGCGGGGCGCGGGAGATCGGCTTCACCGTGATTTCCATCAGCCTCTCTTTGGTGGCGGTCTTTCTGCCCATTCTGCTCATGGGCGGCATCGTCGGACGGCTTTTCCGGGAGTTTGCCGTCACCCTGTCGGCGGCCATCCTGATCTCCATGGTGGTGTCGCTCACCGTCACCCCCATGCTCTGCGCCCGCCTGCTGACCAGGGATCCCCGACCGGCGGGCAGCCGCATCGGCGCACGCCTGCTGGCCGGCTACCGGCGCGGCCTGGCCTGGTCCCTGCGCCACGCCGGGTTCATGCTGCTGCTGCTTGCCGGCACCATCGCCCTGAACGTCCATCTCTACACGAACGTGCGCAAGGGATTCTTTCCCCAGCAGGATACCGGCAGACTGGTGGGCCACGTCCAGGCCGACCAGGGGATCTCCTTTCAATCCCTGCGGGGCAAGATCACCGAAATGATCGCCCTGATACGCCAGGACCCGGCGGTGGAGTCGGTCACCGGCTTCACCGGCGGCGGACAGCGCAATTCCGCGATCCTGTTCGTCTCCCTCAAGCCGATGCGGGAACGGGACGCCCCCATGAACCGGGTCATGGCCCGGCTCAGGGAGCGACTGGCCCATGTGCCCGGAGCCACCCTGACCCTCAATCCGGTGCAGGATGTCCGCATGGGGGGTCGTTCCAGCGGCGCCCAGTACCAGTATTCCCTCCAGGCCGACAACCTGGAAGAGCTGCGCGCCTGGGAAGAGCGCATCCGCCAGGCCATGGCGAAGCTTCCGGAGCTTGCGGATGTCAATACCGACCAGCAGGACCAGGGGATGCAGACCAACCTGAAGATCGACCGGGATGCCGCCGCCCGGCTGGGCCTGCCCATGCGCCTCATCGGTTCCACCCTCAACGACGCCTTCGGGCAGCGCCAGATCGCCACCATCCACAACCCCCTCAATCAATACCGGGTGGTGCTGGAGTTGGACGAGGCCTGGCAACAAAATCCGGAGGTATTGCGTTCCCTGGAGTTCGTCACCCCCCGTGGGGCGCGGGTCCCCCTGCCCGCCTTCGCCGGGCTGGAGCGCGGCACCGCTCCCTTGACGGTGAACCACCAGGCGGGCTTTCCGGCCACGACCATCAGCTTCAACCTCCCGCCCGGGGTCTCCCTGGACCGGGCCAGCGCCGCCATCGAACGCGCCATGGGCGAACTGCGGGTCCCCGCCACGGTGATGGGGAGCTTTCAAGGCACGGCCAAGGTGTTCCAGGATTCGCTGGCCAACCAGCCCTGGCTGATCCTGGCAGCACTCGTCACCATCTACATCGTGCTTGGGGTGCTGTACGAAAGCCTGCTCCACCCTCTCACCATCCTCTCCACCCTGCCGTCGGCGGGTGTGGGGGCGCTGCTGGCGCTGGAGGCGTTCGGGCAGGAGTTCAGCATCATCGCCCTGATCGGGGTTTTTTTATTGATCGGGATCGTCAAGAAAAACGCGATCATCATGATCGATTTGGCCATCGATCTGCGCAAGCGCCGGACCATGACGGCGGCGCAAGCCATCTACCGGGCTTGCCATGTACGGTTTCGTCCCATTCTGATGACCACCCTGGCCGCAGTGGGAGCGGCCATTCCGCTGGCCCTGGGCACCGGCGACGGGGCGGAGCTGCGCGCCCCGCTGGGAATCTCCATGATCGGGGGGTTGATGGTCAGTCAGGTGCTGACCCTCTACACGGTGCCAGTGGTCTACATGGTCCTGGCCCGCTGGCAACGCCGCTGAAGACGGCCTTGATCAGCGTTTCGGCCATTATTAGGGGTCCAGGGGGATTATCCCCCTGGTGGGATCCAAGGGCGAAGCCC
>JADGAR010000016.1 GCA_015231915.1 Magnetococcales bacterium | reverse complement strand
CCACGCCAAGAGCGATTTTCTGGCCAGCATGAGCCACGAGATCCGTACCCCCATGAATGCCATCATCGGCCTGACCGATCTGGCCCTGCGTCTCGCCCCCCCTCCCCGCGTCCGGGACCACCTGCTCAAGAGCGCGCATGCCTCGCGTACCTTGTTGCGCATCATCAACGACATCCTGGATTTTTCCAAGATCGAGGCCGGCAAGCTGGAGTTGGAGCCGGAGGATTTCGTGCTGCGGGAGGTGTTCGATCACCTGTTGGACCTCTTTCGCGCGCGGTTGGTGGAAAAAGAGGTCGAATTGATCCTGCGGGTTGCCGAAGAGTGCCGCTATGCCCTGATCGGGGATGCCTTGCGCCTGGAACAGGTGCTGATGAATCTCCTTTCCAACGCCCTCAAGTTCACCGAACGGGGGGAGATCGAACTGTCGGTCACCACCAGCAGGGTGATCGGCAATCAGGTGGAGTTGTTGTTCTCGGTGCGGGACACCGGGATCGGTCTGAGCGTGGAGCAGGCCGGGAAACTCTTTTCACCGTTCGTGCAAGCCGACGGCTCCATCACGCGCCGGTACGGCGGCACGGGTCTGGGGCTTTCCATCTGCAAGCGACTGGTCGAGATGATGGGAGGCAGCATCTGGGTGGAGAGTCTCGTCGGGACGGGGAGCGTGTTTCGCTTCACCATCCTGTGCGAGCGCCGCTTCGGGGCCGAGGAGGAGAACGTGTTGATCTCCCCGGTGGCCTTGTCCGGGTTGCGGGTTTTGGTGGTCGATGACAATCCTTCCACGCGCCGGGCATTGCATGAGATGTGCGCTCTTTTCGGGTTTGCCGTCGAGGAATCCGCATCGGTGGGAGAGGTCCCGGCATGGGCGGCCCGCGCGCGGGAGCGCGGCGCTGACCGGTTGTTGATCCTGCTGGAGCGCGGCCTTCCGGATACGGATCTTGTGGAGGTCGTTCGGCAAACCCGTGAGATGGCCGGGCTTGCGGGCGAGGCGCTGCGGATCGTGCTGTTGTCCGAGCCTGGCTTGGAAGAGGGGCCGATCGTCTCCGGGGTGGATGGGGCACTGGAAAAACCGTTGAATTGCTCCCTGCTTTTCGATGGCATCATGGAGGTGTTCGGCCAGGAGGTGGAGAAGGTGTACCGGGGCGGCGACACCGGCGCGGATCCCGTCGCGACGCGGGATCGGATCGCCGGCGCCAGGGTGCTTTTGGTGGAGGACAACGCCATCAACCGGATGATTGCCATGGAGGTGCTCAAGGAGGTCGGTGTGGAGGTCACCTGCGCGGTGGATGGCGAGGAGGCGGTGCACATGCTGGAGGAGCGCACCTTCGATGCCGTGCTGATGGATATCCAGATGCCGGGGATGGATGGTTACACCGTCACCCGGATGATCCGCGGGCAGTCGCGTCATGCCGCCCTGCCCATCATCGCCATGACCGCCCATGCCATGTCCGGGGACCGGGAGAAGAGCCTCGCTGCGGGGATGAACGATCATGTGACCAAGCCCATCGACAGGCAGCAGCTGCATGCGGCCCTGCTGCGCTGGATTCCCCAATTCGGGCGCGGGATCCCGGCGACGTCGGCCCTCGCGCCGGAAAAGCGGGAGGCTTTGACGTGGCCGGTGTTGCCTGGCATCGATCACGCCAGCGCCCTGGAGCGTCTTGGCGGGGATACGGCCCTGTTTCGTTCTTTGTTGCTGGATTGTCGCCATGCGTTCGCGGGGCGTCGGGAGGAGGCGCGGGTCCTGATCGAAGGAGAGGGGGGAGTGGATCCCGACGCCATGCTGCCCTGGCTGCATGCCCTGAAGGGCGCTGCCGGCAATCTGGGCGCCAGGGAACTGCATGACGCGGCGGTGGCGCTGGAATGGGCCGTCCGGCAGGGGGACGAGATGCTTCGGCCCGAATTGGCGCGGCGTTTTATCGAGCGTTTCGATGAGTTCCTGGCCTCGGTTTGCACCCTGGAGGAGGGGGCCGCTTCGCCGGAGCCGGACGCGGGCGTGGCGGCTGGGGACGACCGGGCGGTGGTCGGGCAACGGGGGGAGAAGGTGCTGGTGGTGGATGATCTCGTGGCCAACGCGCGCATCCTGGAACAGTTGCTCGCCCCCGAATATGTCGTTCTGGTGGCCAACAACGGGGCGACCGCCCTGGAACTGGCGGCCACCCGGCGTCCGGACCTGGTCCTGCTGGACGTGATGATGCCGGGCATGGACGGCTACGAGGTGTGCCGGCGTCTGCGGGCGCAAGAGACCACCCGTGATATCCTGGTGATCTTCGTCACCGCCAGGGACGAGGCGGCGGATGAGACCAGAGGGTTCGAACTGGGCGCGGTGGATTACATCGTCAAGCCCTACAGCAGGCCGGTGGTGCTGGCCCGGGTGCGCAATCACCTCGACCTGAAGCGCCATCGCGACACCATGCAGGCGATGTTGCAGGATCTGGCGCAGGCCAAATTGCGCGCCGAGGAGGCCAGCCGCGCCAAGAGCGGCTTTCTGGCCAACATGAGCCACGAGATCCGCACCCCGATGAACAGCATCATCGGCATGACGGAACTGGTGCTGGAGACGACCACCGATCCGACCCACCAGAAATACCTCGCCACGGCCACCTCATCGGCCCGGCATCTGCTGGGGGTGATCAACGACATTTTGGATCTTTCCAAGATCGAGAGCGGCAAGCTGCAACTGGAGTCGCTGGTTTTCGATCTGCGTCAGGTGGTGGAGGAGAGCCTGGCCACCATGCGGGTGTTGGCGGTCTCCAAAAATCTGGCGTTGACCGCATCCGTGGAGGAGTCTCTGCCCTGTTGCCGTCTTGGGGATCCGACCCGCCTGCGGCAGGTGCTGATGAACCTGCTGGGCAATGCCATCAAGTTCACTCAGTTGGGGTCCGTGACCGTCCGGGTGGAGGGCGCGCCGGAGGGGGTGTTGTTCATGGTGCGGGATACCGGGATCGGCATTCCCGAGGATCGGCGGGGGAGCATCTTCGACAGTTTCACCCAGGCGGATCAATCGACCACCCGCAAATACGGGGGCACCGGGCTTGGGACCACCATTTCCAGGGAGATCGTGGAGCGGATGGGGGGGCGCATCTGGCTTACGAGCGTGGTCAACCAGGGAACCACCTTCTTCTTTTGTCTGCCGTTGCCGGAGGCCAGGATGATGGGGCATTGCCAGGAGCGGCGTCAGGTGGGACGCAGGTGCTCCGGGGTGGGGGTGATGCGGACCCCGTTGCACATTCTGCTGGCGGACGATGTGGAGACCAATCGCACCCTGGCCACGATCCGGCTGGAACAGCGCGGTCATCGGGTCACCCAGGCCGAGGACGGGTTGCAGGTGCTGGATGCGGTGCGCGTTCAGGCATTCGACGTGATTCTGATGGATTTGCAGATGCCCAACCTGGACGGTCTGGCCGCCACCAGGGCGATTCGCGACATGGAGGCGGCCTCCGGGGGCGGTTCCCATGTGCCGATCATCGCCCTGACCGCCCGCTCCATGCTGGAGGATCGGGACGCCTGCCTGGCGGCAGGGATGGATGAGTACATCTCCAAACCGATCGATTTCGTGCAACTCAACGAGGTGTTGGCGCGGCTCTTTCCTGGTGGTGGCGAGGAGGAGTTGTCAGAGGAGGGCGCGCGGGAGGCCGGGATCGTTCCGGCAACGGTTTTGTCTGGTTTGCCTGGTCTGGACGTGGCGGCGGGTTTGGCCCGTTGGGGGAATGAAGCGGTCTATTGGCGCTCCCTGGCGAGTTTTTGCCAGCGGCATGCCGCAGACGGGGAGCGGTTGCGTCAGGCGATGCAAGACGGGGAGCGGGAGCAGGCCAGGGAGTTGGCCCATGCCCTGAAGGGCGCGGCGTCCGCATTGTCCGCCGAGGCGTTGGCTGTGGCGGCGGCGGAGTTGGAGGCGGGGTTGCGGCAAGGGTTGGAGCAGGCGGAGGTTTTGGTAGAGGCGGTTGCGGGGCGACTGGATGCGTTGGTGGTGGCCTGCCGTGCGCGGGAATCTCTGGGTGATGGGGAGGAGAGATCGCTTGCCAGGCCCGTTTTGGACGAGGCCAGGATCACCTTGTTGCGTCGGATGCTGCACGCCCTGGAGCATGGCGACGCCTTGACCGCCGAGGAGGATCTCCCTGGGTTGTTGCACTGGTTGCGTGGCACGGAGCAGGAGGCGCTGTTCCGCAAGGTCATGGCAGAGATCGAGGAGATACACTGTCAGGAGGCCGCCGCCTTGCTGCGGCATCTGTGCCGGCTGCTGGATATCGACGGCGTCGAAGCGGCGTGAAGCGGATATCCCACGCAAGGGGACACGCGCGTTTTTTCCTTGCCGAACGAAGCGAAAACTGGTGAAATATAAATGAAAAGTCAACGGGATGGTGCGCACCGTGATTATCAGTGCCTCCTCAGCGCGGCGGCGATTTCTGGAGCGTTTCGCCTTCCAACCCGTGGGACCGAACGGCGTCCATGAAAGCAAGCCGACTTGGGGCGAACCCATCCGGGTGATTTTTCTCAATGAACTCGACGACTCTCCCGGCAATGCCCCGCTGAAATGTTTCGCGTCACGCGCCCAGGAGCGGGAAAAGGCATTCGCGGCGGTCGATTTGGCTGGTTTGATCCACATTTCCACGCCATTCAACGATATCATGAATGGCCTCAGGAGGACGATCATGCATCAATCATTGCGGGAATTGGACAACGCGGGCATCACCCCCGACTCTGTCATGCTGGTCGGGCGCAGGATGCTGGAGGCCAGCCTGAACATGATGCCCAGGGAAGAACTGGCTGCCATTCCAAAGCTGGGGGATCTCTTGGGGCAGGAGCGTCAGGAAGGTGAACGGCTGGGCGAGCAGAGAGGTGAAGTGAATATACTCATGCGTCAGTTGCAACGTCGTTTTGGCTCTATCCCCGCATGGGTGGGTGAAAGGATCGTCAAGGCGCCCATTCACTCCCTGGAGGAATGGAGTCTGCGTGTATTGGATGCCCAATCGTTGGATGAGGTGTTCGTGGATGACAGGTGATGGACGTTGGCGGTCGGTCCTGGGAGTTGCTTGAATGGATGCGGCGACCGGCAGATACAAGATCCTCGTGGTGGATGACGAACCAACCAATCTCAGGTTGTTGCGGGAGATCCTGCGCAACGAGTATGCCCTGGTTTTCGCCAGGAACGGGGTGGAGATGTTGCGCTACGTCGCCGACGGGGGGGTGGACCTGATCCTGCTGGATGTCATGATGCCGGAGATGGATGGCTATACGGCCTGCGCCCGGCTCAAGGAGGATGAGCAGACCCGTGACATCCCGGTCATTTTCGTTACCGCCAGGATCGAGACTGCGGACGAGGTGCGGGGTCTGGATTTGGGGGCGGTGGATTACCTGACCAAGCCGGTGCAGGGGGCCGTGGTGCGGGCACGGATCAAAACCCATCTGCAACTGTTGCGGGCACGTCAGATCATCGAGCAACAGAACGAGGAGTTGCGTCAGGCGGCCCGCCTGCGGGACGATGTGGATCAGATTCTGCGGCACGACCTCAAGGCCCCCTTGAATGCCATCATCGGCCTGCCGGGGGTGTTGATCGAGAACTGGCATCTGGCAGGGGAACGGGCGGAATCGATCAAGGTCATCGAGGAGGCCGGTTTCCGCATGCTGGAGATGATCAATCGCTCCCTCGATCTCTACAAGATGGAGCGGGGGAGTTATCCATTTCATCCGGAACCCGTGGACCTCCTGCTCACACTGAAGCGGATCCTGCCCGAAATCCAGCGTCTGATCCTGCGCAAGAAGTTGACCCTGGCGGTCACCCTGCAAGACCGGCCTGCTGCGGATGGCGAGAACTTCATGGTGACCGGTGAGGCGTTGTTGTGTCACTCGTTGCTGGCCAATCTCCTCAAGAATGCGGTGGAGGCCGCGCCGCAACAAGGCGCCTTGACGGTGCGCCTGGAGGAGGGGGAGCAGTTGGCCACCATCCGCATCACCAATCCCGGGGAGGTCCCCATGGAGATCCGTGCCACCTTCTTCGACAAGTATGTGACTTCCGGCAAGCGGCAGGGGACGGGCCTGGGAACCTATTCGGCCCGCCTCATCGCCACCACCATGGGCGGATCCATCGAACTGGACACCTCGCAATCGGGGGAGACCACGCTTCTGGTGCGTCTGCCGCGTTCCTCATGACAGACGCGCCGTCCGGCGTTTGGCATGCACCTCCAGGAGCTTCCAGTGGACGATGGGAATCTGGAGCAGCCCCTCCCAACGGATGCGATGCACAACCACCTTGCCCTCCGTGCGCACCCGGTTCGCGGGGGCGGACGGCTCCAGCAGGCTCTCCTCGCCGAAGAAGCCGCCGGGGCGGATGGTTTCCGTCTTTCTGCCCCGCGCATCCAGCAGATGCAATTCGCCCTGTTCGACCAGCCACAGCGTCCCTCCCTCCACATGCGGGGTGAGGTCGCCGGCGTGCTGGAAGCGCAGGCGCTCCATATTGCGGGCGATGTGACTCAAGGTCAACATGGTGGTATGCTCGCCGAAGAGCCAGGTCTTGCGCAGGAACGAGATCTTGCCCATCAGGGCGCTCATGTCGGCCAGCAGTCCGTTGCGCTCCAGGAACCCCTGGAACGCGGACACCGGAATGCGGATGATGGCGCAATGGGAGACGGTGCGATAGGTCCATTGCCGACGGCACTCCCCCTGCCACGCCTCCGGGGAGCGCGCCGGGGTATCCATGTTGCGTTCCGGATGTTCGCCGAAGAGGGTCTCGCAGCCGATCAGCGAGCCGAAGGCCAGGTGATTGAACATTTTGGCCGAGGCGTTGAGATAGGCCACGGTCCCGGACAGGATCATGCCCACATCCGCCAATGTGTCGGCGGATTTTTCTCCCTTGAGGATGATGGTGCCGGCGTTGTAATGCACCACCGGGTGGTTGAGCAGGGCCAGGAGTTCCTCCTCGTCGGTTGTCGGCAAGAACGCACGCAGGAAATCGGCTGCCCGTTCCAGTCGGTAGTCGCGCTGGCCGGGGATCAACACATCCTCGGCCCCGAACGAGGTTTCCGAGCCGATCTCCATCTCTCCGGTGGTCAGATGGCGGGCGTAGTGGGCCAGGATCAGCCGTTTCGAGGGGTCATGACGGAAATCCTCGGCCACCCCATGGATCAATCCCCCGCCGATATCCAGTTTTTTCAGATCCGCAGGCAGCAGATAGTTCTGTTTCACCCGTGCGACGAAGGCTGCCGGCACGTCGTTGGGTCCATCACCCACCATACCGTCCAGCACCTTGTTGGAGGAGAGATCCGCCCAGTGGGCATAGGTGTGTTCCACGCCATCGTCGTCGCGGGCGCGGAAGAGAAACATGGTCGTTTCCAGCGGATGGGGCGAGAGTATGGGACGCACCTCCAGACCGCCGCAATCGTTCCAGGCATCTTCCACCAGATCCTGAATCTGAAACAGGTTGGCAAAATGGTTTTCATCCAGGGACATCAGCGCCGCGAATTTTTTGGTCACCGAGGCGCGTACCAGCGGGGTCGCGCAGTAGCGCAGGCGCCGGTCGGTCTGAATCAGGGCCGGCAGGCCGGCGAAGTGGTCGTCATGGGCATGGGTGTGGAAGATCCCTTCCACTTCGCTGATGTCCACGCCCAGGGCGGTCAGGGATTGCAGGATGCCGGGACTGGCATCGATGAGAAAGATCCGACCATGAAACAGGATGATGCTCCCCATGCTCGGTCGGTTGACATCCCAGCCGTCCCCTTCGCCGGTATGCACGACCGCGAAGCGGTGCTGCCCGAGTTGATGGCGTCCCAGTGGATAGGGTGGTTCGTAGCCGACCCCGGCGGGCAGGTTGAGATCCACCTCCGTGCTTTCCCCCTTGAACCGGAAGCAATAGCGGTTGGAGCCGGTGCGGGCCACGGTCACTCCGTCGCGGATTTCCACCTCCTCCCATTCCACCATGCAGGTGTCGAGAAAGGATTCCGGGGCCTGGATGGCCCCGAAGGCGAATTTGAGCTTGATGTTCATCAAGATCCCGGCGGTGGCGGGGTCCACGCCGCAGGCCATGATCTCCTCGCGGGTGAGCAACCCGTAATTGCCCCGGTGAATGTAGGCCAACTGTGCCCGCACCTGTTCCGGGGAGCCGATCAGCAGGGGTTTGCGACCCGTGTTGTTGGGATGATTGGGCAGGATCGTCCCCTGGCGGTAGAGCATCTGCAAGACCGGGAATTCCGCCAGGTTGGAAAATCCGCCGTTTTGCACCAGAAGATCCGACAGCAAAATCGCGTTGGGTCCGGTTTCGAAGGCCACGCCATCCCTGGAGGTCATGCCGATGTGGCCACGATGCATCAGATGCTTGACCACCTCGCCGGGGCAGCCGCAGAGGATATACAGTCCCACTTCCGGCACCTGCACCCAGTAGACTCCCGGCGTCACCTCCAGGGTGAGCAGGTTGCGCATCGCCGCGCGCATGGCCACCTCCGCGCGCTCGCGCACACCGATCTCCTTTTCCAGTTCCCTGGTCCTGGCCCGTACCCGGTTGCGCAGCAGCAGATTGACCACGAACAGCAGCGCCACCATGACAACCGTCCCGCCCAATAAGGGTTTTACCCAACTTGGGAGGGGTTTTTTGGCGCCCCCTTCGAACCAGGTGTTGAATGCCTGGTAATAATAGGATTCGTTGTCCCCCTTCATCTCCCGCAGATCCCGGTCCAGCGCCCGCAGCAGGTCGGCGTTGCGTTGCCGGGGCACCGCAAAGCGGATCTCCATGGGGCAGCAGACGATGGAACTCTTGTAGACATCATACCGTTTGTCCAGCAAGGTGCCGGTCGAGCGGGGGATGATGCCCACATCCGCGTCGTTGCGGGCAACGGTTTGCAGGACGGACTCGTAATCCGGCATTGCCATGGACTGGTGCTTGATGCCGAATTGATCCAGCATGGCCCGGAAACGGAGGAAATAGATATCGTCCTGCAATCCCGCCACGATGCGGTTTTTCAGTTTGGGGATGGCATCCAGGTCCGGATTCCACAGATAGGCCTGTCCCCAGTTGGAAAAGGCGCTCTCTTGAGTGAAATCCACCTTTTCCGCCCGCTCCTGGGTGTAGGCGATGCCCACCAGCAGATCGAGTTCGCCGATCAGCAGCTTGCGAAAGATATTCTCCCAGGAATCGAGTACATAGACCAGTTGCCACCCTTCCCTGGCGGCGGTATGTTCCAACAGATCGATGTAAAATCCCTTGATGGCACCGTCCTGGTCCGCGTAGACGCTCGGCTCGTTCTGGTAGACGCCCACCGTGACCTTGCGCTCCGCTCCGCAAACCGGAGGGATGATCGCAATAATCGGCGGAAAAATCAGGCAAAACCAAAGCAAGGTCCTGCCGAGCCAAGGCAACTTCACAAAAGATCTCCTCACCGGCGTACGTGCCCGCACGCCTCCGTCGGACTGGAAATGGAGAGCATTGTCCGATACAATGCCGGATAACATGTTTTACTCGATTTTTCTATCGGGTTCCGGGAAGGGTGGGATAAGCATTTTTGTTGAGGACATTATGAACGAAAGTCAGGAGTGGTACGGGTGGCGGGTGTTGCGTGTGGTGGGCATGGGATACGAAGATCCCGGAAGGAGTGTCCGCACCTTGCGCTTGATGCCTGCGGATGACGAACCGCTGCCGACCTACCGGCCTGGACAGTTTCTCACCCTGCGGTTCGAGGTGCATGATCCGGTCAGCGGCCAGACCAGGGAGGCCGTGCGCTGCTATACCCTGTCTGCGGGACCCGGTGATCGGGAATACCGGATTTCCGTCAAGCGGCTCGTCTCGCCGGCGGGGCTGGTTTCCAACCACATCCACGACCGGGTGCGGGAGGGGGATCGGCTGCTGGCCAGGTCTCCCGGAGGAGGGTTCGTGCTCGACGCAGGCCGGGATCCCTTGGTTCTGATCGCGGGCGGGATCGGTATCACCCCGATGTTGAGCATGCTGGAGGCCAATTTCGCGTCGCCGACCCCGCGGGAAACCTGGCTGTTTTATGGGGTGCGCAACGGCGACGAACTGGTGCGCCGGGAGTATCTGGATCATCTGGCCCATTCCCGAGCCGATTTCCATTTGCGGTTTTGTCTCAGTCGTCCATTGCCGGAAGAAGCGGGGGGAGGGGCCTTCGTCCACTTCGGACGGGTGGAACCCGACCTCGTGGGGCAGATTCCGTCGTTTGCGGCCTGTCGGTATTATGTGTGTGGTCCCACGGCCATGATGGCCGGCATGATCGCCGGCTTGCGGGGGCTGGGCGTGGCGGAAGAGCGGATCCATCACGAGGCGTTCGGGCCGGCGTCCTGGTTGCGGGCCGTTGCCGGGTCGTCCGCGACGACCTTGGGACATGCGGTCACCTTCTTGCGTTCCGGTCGCACCCTGGTGTGGGAGGACGATGCCGAATCCCTGCTGGAATTGGCCGACAGGCACGGCATCGCGCTGCCCTGCGGATGTCGTGCCGGGGCGTGCGGGACCTGCGAGGCCCTGATCCTTTCCGGCACTGTGGCCTATGCCGAACCGCCCGATTATCGTCCGGAAGAGGGGTACTGTTTGCCGTGCGTCGCCAGGCCCGCCAGCGATTTGGCGTTGGATGTCTGAAGATGGAGCCGGGAGACCTCCACCGACCGCTCATGGAGCGCCCCATCACCCTGCTGTTTTTGCTGGTGCTCGGCCTGGGGATCGGAGGGAATGTGTACCGGGAGTACGGACGCATCGAACGGATCGAAGAGGAGCGGTTGCAGAGCCAGACCCGGGTCATCGCCGAGAACATGGTGCTCCAGATGGATGCGGCCAATCGGACCTTGGAATACATTCGCGAATCCGTTCCCGTGTGGCGCTCCCAGGAGGATGGCTGGCAACGTGCGGCGCGCATGCTGACGGCGTTGACCAACTCCATGCCTGGGGTGAGAACGCTGATCATCATGGACGCGGCAGGCAATGTGGATGCCAGCAACCGCAAGGAGTTGAAAGGCAAGAATTTCAGCTATCGCCCCTATTTCGGCGAGGCGCGGGCACATCCCGATGCCGGCATCCTGTATGTATCGCCTCCGTTCACGACCGTGCTGGGTGTGCATTCCCTCAACATCACCCGCATGATCCCCGGTTCCGGGGGGGAATTCGATGGGGTCGTCACCGCCACTCTGGATCCCGCCTATTTTTTGCCTCTCATGGAATCGGTTCGCTATGCGTCGGACATGTGGACCGCCATTGTTCATGGGGAGGGCAAGGTGTTGCATATGGCCCCGGAACGGGCGGATCTGTCCGGCAAGGATCTGGCCTTGCCGGATACCTTTTATTCCAGGCATCGTCAAAGCGGACGGGAGATTTCGAGTTTTCGCGGGCTTGCCTACCTGACAGGCGATCAACGTCTTGTGGTGCTGCGCACGGTGACCGCAGAAAGATTGCGCACCGATCATCCCCTGGTGGTGATGGCCAGCCGGGATCCCTGGGCGGTTTTTCTCGTCTGGCGGCAAGGGATGTGGACCCAGGTTGGTTTGTTTCTGCTGGTGGCCTTGTTGACCCTGGCCGGGTTGCATCTGGACCGGCGCCGCAGGGTGGCATTTCTCGTCGAGCGGCAACGGGCCGAAGAGAAACTGCGCGTCAGTGAGCAGAGGTTGCAGGATATTCTTAACAATACATCTGCAATTGTTTTTTTGAAAGATTTGTCAGGACGCTATCTCTTCGTGAATCGTCGTCTTGAAGAGCTGTTGGGTACGGATCCGGGCAATATCTTGTCGAAAAGGGATTGCGATGCCTTTCCGGAGGGGGTGGCCAGACAGTTCCAGGAGCATGACCGCATGGCCCTGGCAAGCGCGGATCCGATCACCATCGAGGAGCAGCTCCCCCTCGAGGATGGCATGCATACCTATATCTCCATCAAATTTTCTCTGAAGGGGAGCGACGGCAAACCCTACGCGGTGTGCGGAATCTCCACCGACATCACCGAGCGCAAGCGCATGGAGGAGGATCTGCGGCGGGCCAAGCTGGCGGCGGATGCGGCCAGTCAGGCCAAGGGGGAGTTTCTGGCGGTGATGAGCCACGAGATCCGCACCCCGCTGAATGTGATTCTCGGCATGGGGGACGTATTGATGGAGGGCGCCCTGGACGCGGAGCAGCGGGAGTGCCTGCGACGGCTGCAAGGCGCGGGGAACGCCCTGCTGGATTTGATCAATCAGATTCTGGATTATTCCCGGATTCAGGCCAATCAACTGCACTTCGTCGAGGAACCGGTGGAGATCCACACGTTGCTGCGCGAGGTGGCCGGGATGGTGGGTGTGTTGGCCCAGGGCAAGGGGATCGGGTTGCATTGCCTGTTGGCGGACGATCTGCCCGCATGGGTGCTGGGCGATGAGGTGCGGTTGCGGCAGGTGATGTTCAACCTGATGGGCAATGCGGTCAAATTCACCGAGCAGGGCGCCATCACCTTGCGGGCCGGGGTGGGCGAGGGGCCGGAACCGTTGCTGCATCTGTGCGTGGAGGATACCGGTATCGGCATTCCGGAGGAGAAGAAAGAGTTGATCTTCAATGCCTTTGCCCAGGCGGATGTCAGCATTACCCGTCGTTTCGGCGGGAGCGGCCTGGGGTTGACCCTGGCGCGGAGCCTGGTGGAACGAATGGGGGGCGGGATTCGGTTGGAGAGCCGGGAGGGGGAGGGCACGGTCTTTCACGTGACATTGCCCTTGCGTCCGGTGGCGGCACCCCCGGAGCCGTCCGTGGAGCCGGCGCGGACGCCGGAGCCGGCGGGTCGGGATGTCGCCCTGCGCATTCTGTTGGTGGAGGATGCCGAGGACAATCAGATTCTGGTGCGGGCATTTCTCAAGAATACCCCCTATCTGCTGGATCTGGCGGAAAACGGCGAGCAGGCGGTGCGTATGGTGCGGGAGAAGGCGTATGCCATGGTATTGATGGATGTGCAGATGCCGGTGATGGACGGCTATACCGCCACCCGGAGAATACGCCAGTGGGAACGGGAGCACGGTCTGGCGCCAGTGCCCATTCTGGCCTTGACCGCCCATGCCATGGAGGGGGAGGCGGAGCGGAGCCGGGAGGCGGGTTGTGATCTGTTTCTCTCCAAGCCGATCAAAAAGCTGCGCCTGCTGGAGGTGATTCGGGATCGGGCCAGGCGGACGCAGTGACCGCCGCGAACACGGCTGCGTGCTCAGTGCTCACTGAGTCGTCTGGGTGGCGCTGGTCTCATGATTCATGGGGGGCGTCTCCCGGGTGGACATGGGTAATTTCCGTGGGGGCTTCCGCAGGTTGCGCGGCCCCCTGCTGGGCATCCGCAGGATGGTCAAGGGCAAAAAAGGAGGTGGATTGGCGCAACGCTCCCGTGGTGATGTCGAAAATGGCCTTCGCCCCCAGGACGATCTCCCGCGCGGAGGCGACATTCTGTTTCAGCAGATTTTCCAGCTTTTCCAGGGCAGGAAGCGGAAATGGTTCCAGGGGGTGCTCCCCGGACGTCGGAATGGGTTCGGCGGCCTCCGGCAGGTCCAGGCGCTTCAGAACCACCTCCACGCGCTCCACCGTCTCCATGGGGGAAGCGCTCATGCGTTCCAACGCTTCCAGGTCGTTGCGGAGGGTCTGGGTCAGGGTGGCGATGCGTGCCAGCAACTCTTTTCTTTTCGGCTTGCCAGGCAGGCTCTCCACTTCGGGTTGCGGCAGGACCGTTTGCTGGATTTCCCCCGTGACCTGACGCAATTCCTGGATCCTGGCGATCATCGGACGCCAGGACGCCACAAGAGCGGCCAGTTCCCGCTTGCCATCGTCCACCGCGTTCCGGGCAAGGGCGGCCTGTGCGGCGACGGCCTGGGCATGCTCTTGCTCCAGGCGGTGCAACGCCTTGCTTTGTTGCCGGCTCATCTCGTCCCATTCCCTTCTGGCCTCGCCGATCAACTCCGAGCCTTGCGCCGACTCGCGGGAAATGGCCATGGCCAGGGAGGCGAGACGGCGGATGCGTCCGACCAGGGGTTCGGCGGCGACCTGGATGCGCTGTCCGGCTTGTGCCAGTTCGTCGGCGACGTGCCCGGCCAGGCGGGTCAAAACGCCCAGTTCGTCTTTGCGATCGCTGGCGGAGGGATGCGCGAAACGCCCGGAGGCCAGCCGTTTCAGAAGCGTGAAGGCCTCGTGCAAGGGGGTCACGAGTTCGGTGCGAATGAAAACCGAGCCTGCCAGGGTGAGCAGCCCGACCCATGCCAGCAAAATCAGCGGGATCCGCAGAGGGTGGGCGCCGGTTGCCATGGCCTCGGGCGCGGTCTCGGCGACCACGGCCCAGGTGAAGTTGTCCAGAGGCAGCGGTGCAAAGGCGGTCACGATCCTTTCGCCATGCCCCCCGATGCCGGTCAGGGAACCGGTTTGCCCGGAGAGCGCGTTTTCCACCGCCAGTGGATTGACGAGGGGCGTACTGGGGCCGCCGACAAAGGCCGCGTTGGGTGCCGGTTGGGCGGGATTGGCAAAGGCATCGGTGCGCAGGCGTCGATCCGGCCCCACCAGAAAGGCGCGCACCTCGCCGGAGTTGGCCACCTGCTGCATGATCCCGCTGATGGCGTCCGGCGGCAGTTGCATGGCCATCACCATGGCCACCTTGTCGTGTTCGATCAGCGGCTGGGCCATGAAATAGGCGGGCTGGTTGTCGCTGGGCGGGTAGGGGAGCAGATCCGACATGCCGAATTGACGGCTCTCCAGGACCCGCTTGAAGAGTTGCCCCAGGTTGGTGTCGGCATACTGCCCGGTCAGCAGGTTGGTGGCAAAGTCCGCCTGTCTGGCGGCGGTGAAAAAGACCTTGCCATCCGGGTGAATGAGAAACAGATCATAATAGCCGCCGCTGTCACTGAATTTCTGCAAAACCCCCTTTTGCTCCTTGCCCTGGGGAACGAACAGCCTGGCCAGGTCCCGCTCCACGATGATGGCCCATTGCAGGTCCCGGACCCGAACCGGCGCCCAGCCGGCCAGCACGGGTTGGCCATGCAGACCGGTGGCGGGGCCGGAACCGGCCTTGCCGTTCAGCGCGATCTGCCAGGCGGCGGGATTGCCGGTCGGCGAGGTGGGGGCCAGCAGGGAGTCGGTACGCAGCCCGTCCCCGGCGGTCAGGTAGAGGTCGATCATCTGCCCCGGATCCACCCCGGCATGGAGTTGCCGGGTGAGAAACGTCCGGGAAAAACGCGCCACCGCAACACCAATCGTGCTCCCCTCCTTCTTGACCGGGACCGCGAACAGCAAAGAGTCGCTGCGTTCTCCGGGGGCATGGGGGATGTGATCCAGCATGGCCGGCCCTTCCAGTCCGGCGCGCTGGATCTTGCCGAGGCCGGTCTCCTGCCAGGCCTTCTGGTGGACGTTCTGTCCCAGATCGCCCAGGCGGGCCATGGAAAAGACGATATCCCCCTGGGCGGAGATGTAGTAGAGATCCTCCTGCCCGTCGTTCGGTCCCTGGCGTTCGAACCATGGGGTGAAGCCCTCGACCCCTTCCCGCCAATTCCGGTTGTCGCTCTTGCGTCCCCCCTGGCGAAAAATCCAGTCGAGGGCGGTGATCCGTTTGACGAATTCGCCATTGCCGGCGATCCGCTGCAACTCGTCGAACCGTTGCGCAAGCAGGGATTCGATACGTTGTCTTTTCAGATCCCGCAGGGTTTCCAGGCGTTCCTGTTCCAGTCGGTAGCGTTCGGCGGTGAGTTGCGCCAGGGCTTCCATGTCGGCGCGCCGTTCGGCGAAATAGCGTTTGATGCTGGCGGAACCCGCGTTGCGGGCGGCTTCGATGCGGGAGGTGGCGTGCAGCAGCAGGGTGGTTTGTTCTTCCTGTCGCTCCAGCCACCACAGGAGCAGCAGGGGCAACAATCCGGTCACGAACAGCAGGACAGTCAGCTTGGGGCGCAGAGGGATGTCACGCAGTCCGATCATGCCGATTCAAGGATCAAGGGTCACGGAGTTTCCGTTTCCTTGGTCTCTTCATCCTCCACATACCGGACCATTTTGTTCAGATCGAGAATCAGGGCGACATCCCCGTTGCCCAGGATCGTGGCGCCGGAGAACTCTTCCGAGTGTTGAAAATTCTTGCCCAGGGTCTTGATGACGGTCTGATGTTGGCCGATCACGTTGTCCACCACGAAGCCGATGCGTTTTTCGTCCACTTCGGAGATGACGATCTGTTCGATTTGCGGGGCGTTTCCTTCGATTTCGAAGCGGTCGCGGATGCGGATGTAGGGAATGATCTCCCCGCGCACGTTGATGACATGGCGTCCGTGGGCCTTGTGGATGTCCTCGCGGGAGAGTTCGACGCACTCCTCCACCGCCGCCAGTGGCAGGACGAAGTTTTCCTGTTCCACCTTGACCAGCAGCCCCTCGATGATCGCCAGGGTCAGCGGCAGCTTGAGGGTGATGGTGGTCCCCTTGCCCAGGGTGCTGCTGACATCGATGGAGCCGCGCAGCCCTTCGATGGAACGGCGCACCACGTCCATGCCCACGCCGCGTCCGGAGACGTTGGTGATCTTGGCGGCTGTGGAAAAACCCGCCGCGAAGATGAGCTGAAACGCCTCTTTTTCGGAGATTTCGTCATCCGGGGAGATCAGCCCTTTTTCGATGCCCTTGGCGCGCAGCCTTTTGGCATCCAGTCCGGCTCCGTCATCCTCCACGCGAATCAGCACGCTGGCCCCGGAGTGAATGGCGGACAGGGTGATTTTGCCCACCGGGTTCTTGCCCTTGGCGCGACGGGCGTCCGGAGGCTCGACCCCGTGGTCGATGCTGTTGCGGATGATGTGGACCAGCGGATCGTTGAGCTGATCGATCACCGTTTTGTCCAGTTCGGTCTCGCCGCCGGCGGTGACCAGTTCGATCTCCTTGCCCAGTTCCGTGGAGAGATCGCGCACCAGCCGTTTGAACTTGTTGAAGGTGGTGTCGATGGTCAACATCCGGATACTCATGGTGTTGTCCCTGAGTTCCGCAGTGAGCCGTTCCACCTCTTCGGCGATGAGTTGCAACGTATGATCGCCCAGCGAGCTTGACGTCTGATTGAGACGCGCCTGCATGGTCACCAGTTCGCCCACCAGGTCCACCAGGGTGTCCAGCTTTTCCGAGGGGACGCGGACGCTGGTGGTGGCTTCGGTCGATTTTTTCTTTTCCTGTTTTTCCTGGATGACCTGTTGTTCCGTCAGGGCGGCCCGCACCCGGTCTGCCGACACTGCGCCGGCCTGCACCAGGCGGTCGCCGAGGGGTTGCAGGGCCTGTTCCAGCGCCTGGGGGTTGATGTCGCCACGTTCCACCAGGATTTGGCCGATTTTTTTGCCTGGGGCATCCACCATGCCGGATTCCTGATCCATGAGCTGGCGGATGTTGAGGTCGCATTCGTCCTCGACGAAGATGAAGACATCGCGGATGGCGTTTTCGTTGATTTGGGCGGTGAGGAAGATCTCCCATGCGGTGTAGCAGGATTCCGGGTCCAGGGAGTCGAAATCGGGGAAATTTTCGGTATTGGCCACGATCCGGCACGCGCCGAGTTCGCGCAGTTCGTTCAACAACAGCAAAGGATTGGTCCCGGTGGAGAAGATCTCCTGGTGGGGCTTGAAGCGGATGCGAAAGAGATTGGGTTCGTCCGGGGAGGACTTGGCCTGTGCCTTGCCTTGGGGCGCGGTGGGGGCCGCCTGGGCGCCGCCGTCCTTGTTGCTGAGCGCGCGCAGGCCGGTGATGATCCGTTTGGCGTTCTCTTCGTTCGCCGGTTCGCCGCCGGCTGCGGCATCCAGCATGGAGCGAATCTGGTCGCGGGCTGCCAGGGTCAGGTCGATCAGGGCCTTGGTGACCGGAATGGTGCCATTGCGTGCCATGTCGAAGACCGTTTCCACCTCGTGGGTGAATTCGGCCACTGCATCGAACCCGAACATGGCCCCGGAGCCTTTGATGGTGTGCATGGCCCGGAACACCCGGCTGATCAGTTCCTGATCCGTCGGTGACGCCTCCAGTTCAAGCAGCGAATCTTCCAGTTCGGAAAGGAGTTCGTATGCCTCTTCGGTAAAGGCGCTGGTGTCGATGGCAACATTCATGGTCAGGTTTTTCCTTGAAAAATCAACCCAAAACCTTTTTCACCACATCCAGGAGTTGTTCCGGTTTGAACGGTTTGACGATCCATCCCGTGGCGCCGGCGGTTTTCCCCTCCTGTTTGCGGGTGGCCTGGGATTCGGTCGTCAGCATGACGATCGGGGTGAATTTGTAGTTCGGCAGGGCGCGCAGGGCGGTAATCAGTGCGATGCCATCCATGTTGGGCATGTTCAGATCGGTGATCACCATGTCGAGTGTGTTGGCCTTGGCCTTGTTCAGGCCATCGGCGCCGTCCACGGCTTCCACCACGGTGAATCCCGCACCCTTGAGGGTCATGCCAACCATTTGTCGCACGCTGGATGAATCATCAACCGTCATGATCGTTTTTGCCATCAGTTCGTCACTCCCGTCCAAAGTCCACTGTTTTCATGTTCACCTCCGCAGGCGGAGAATCCTGCCATTTGCACGCTGTCCCTGAGGACGGCGGGAAGGGTTCCGGCGATGATGAGGTTTTTGCCCTGTCTTTGCAGGAGCCGATGTGCTGCGCACAGCAGTTGCAAGGTGGTCAGATCCACTCTTTCCACTTCGCTCAGATCGAGCGCCAGGGTTCGCACCTTGGGATCCATGGCTTGGCTCAAGGCGTCCTTGAAGGCGGCGGCGTTCCGGATGGTCAGGTCACCGGTCGCCGACAGATGCGCTGTGCCCGAGGCATCATCCAGACTGTGATGGAACATGGGCGGCTCTCCTTGCAAATAGGTAAATGTCATCCATCCTACCAAACGGATGCACTAAATTCAAGAGAAAGAGATGCGGTTTTTGCGCATTCGTGTCAAAAGTCTTCTCACTGCCGCAGTCGGGTCCGGGGCGTTCCAGACGCCACGGATCAGGGCCACCCCCGACGCCCCTGTTCTCATGGCCTCGGCCACGTTTTCCGGCTCGATCCCTCCCAGGGCCAGGACGGGGCCGGGAATGGCGGCGCGCATCCGGGCGAATCGTGCCAAACCAAGTGGCGTGGCATCCGGATGGGAACGGGTGAAAAAAAGAGGAGAAAGCGTAACATAGTCACCGCCAGCCTGCAAGTGGCGGCACGCCGATTCCACGGCATGACAGGAACGGCCCAGCAGCATGTCGGGACCGATGATGTGGCGGATTTCCCCGGTCGCCGTTTCCGGCAGGTGCAACCCGTCGGCCTCGGCCTCCAGTGCGACTTCGGGGCGTCCGTGGATCAGCAGGCGGCCTCCGTGCGCGGTCAGCAGGGGCTGCAGCCGTCTGGCCAGTCCCACGAGTTCGGCATCCGGGGTGAGGGGTTCGCGCAACAGCAGATCGAAGCTCCCCCCTGCGAGGGCGCGTGCCAGCAACCCTTCCGGGTCGGGAGTCGGTTCCGGGCTGGTGATCAGCAATAAATGCGGCGGGAGGAGACGGGGTGCGTCTCCTCCCGCGACAGGGGGATCAGAAGTTTTTGTTGATCTTGAAGACGAGCTGTTCATCAGCCGGGGTATTGCCGCCGGGAACGTTGAACAACCGGCGTCCGTTGCGGTCGTTGCCGTAGAAGGAGAGATCCATGCCGAAGCCCAGGATCTCCTTGGAGAGGCCGAAGCTGTAGTCGGTGTAACGCTTGGGCAGACCCGCAGCCGAATTGTCGAAGTGATTGCCGAAGGAGTGGCCCACATGCAGGGCCGCCACCACTTCGTAGGGCAGGTCATAGGTGAGCGCCCCTTCGAGATAATGGGCGGCGTCGTTGGCGACATTGGTCGGTTTGGTCCCGCCGAAGTCGTCCGAATAGGAGTACTTGGCGCTCAGCCCCACGCTTTTGATCTTGAGGGAGGGGCTGACGTAGTATTCGTTGTAGTCCAACTCGCGGTTGGCGGCAACACCGGGATAGGTGTAGCGGATCATGCCCACGTCGAGCTTGAGGCCGTTGCTCATCTGCAAGGCGATACCGCCGGAGTAGTCCAGTTCGATGTTGGCGTTGCTGGCATCGTCGAAGTCCACGGAGTAGGCGGTCACCGAAACATAGGGGCCGAGTTCATGGCTGACGTTCACGGCGCCCTGCAGGGAGGGATGCTTGTCGGAGTTGGTCAGACCGCGCGAAACGTAGTTGGTGGCCAGGGACATGTTGGAAGCGATTTCGAACTGTCCCAGCTTGGTCCCCGCCAACCCATCCGCCGCCAGCAAGGTTACGCTCAACGCGAGGAGAGCACGTTTCAGGTTGCGCATTTTGAAATCCTTTCGACCGATGGTTAGGATACGTAAATTTTTCGATGTGCCTATTAAGTATGCATGATAGGCCAAATGCGCATATGGCGCAAATAGAATTTTTTTCTAACGGATTCCGATGTATTTATGGATTTGGAGCGAAAGCCGCAAACGGCCCTGTGAGGCCATCGTCAGGGCCACGCAGCGCTCCACGGCTTGCGGGTCCGGCAACGAACCGCGCGCCCGGGGCTGCACCCAGACATTGTGATGCGATCTCGCGCGGGTCAGGATGGGGGGGGGATCCTGGTCGTCGGGGCCGACGATGATCTTGATTTCGTCGGCGGCCTCCCAGACATTGGCCTCCAGCGGGGTTTTGGGGGAGAGGGTCAGCCAGTCCGGTCGCGGGTCGGGAAGCGGGCCGCCGAGACCGCTGCTCTCCATGGCGACCCACAGGCCCCGTGCCTTGCAGGCGGCGATCAGTTCGCCGATCCCCTCCACGGCCAGGGGTTCGCCGCCGGTCAGGAGCACGTGGGGCAGTTCGGGGGCGAGGGCTTCCTTGCGCGCCAGGATCTCTGCCGCGCTCAGCCACTGCCTGGCCGCCGGATCCCGGTGCAAGGGTTCGTCGCACCAGGGGCAACTCAGGGGGCAGCCCCAGACCCGGACGAAGAACATCGGGCGTCCGGTCCAGCTCCCTTCCCCCTGGATGGAGGCGAATATCTCCGCGATGGGAAAGCGGCGCACGGGTTCCTCGTTCGAAGGGCCTATGGAAAGGGAAGCCTTCAATATACCCTCTTTCGCATTGGCGGGCAACCGCGTTCCGGATCGGGGTGTTGCGGGGGTGACCCTTTTTTGCCTATACTGCTTCCCGTTGTCATCGTTTTTCTCTTCTATACGGAGTGGAATGTCCATGCACAAGCGCACCATCGATGACCTTGCCCTGGCCGGCAAGCGGGTCTTCATCCGGGTCGATTTCAATGTCCCCCTGACCGCCGATGGCGCCATCGGCTCCGATGCCCGCATCCGGAAATCCCTGCCCACCATCCGGCGCGCCATGGAGGCGGGGGGAAGGGTGATCCTGGCCTCCCATCTGGGGCGTCCCAAGAACGGGGTGGGACCCTCGCTGGCCCCGGTGGCGCAACGTCTGGGCGAGCTTCTGGGACAGCCGGTGCCCCTCGCCCCGGATTGCGTCGGTCCTGCCGTCGAGGCCATGGTGGCGGATCTGCCCCCGGGTGGGGTGATCCTGCTGGAAAACGTCCGCCTGCACCCCGGCGAGACCGCCAACGATCCCGAAATGGCGCGCGGTTTCGCGCGCCTGGCGGACGTGGTGGTCAACGACGCCTTCGGCACCGCGCATCGCGCTCATGCCTCCAACGTGGGGGTGGCCGAACTGGTGCCGTCGGTGGCCGGTCTGCTGATGGCCGACGAACTCGCCTTCTTCCGCCGCGCCATGATCGCCCCGGAACGCCCGGTCGCCGCCTTGCTGGGCGGATCCAAGGTCTCCACCAAGATTCAGCTCATCGAGTCCTTGCTGGCGCGGATGAACGTCATCATGATCGGCGGGGCCATGGCCTTCACCTTCCTGCTCGCCAGGGGGGGACGGGTGGGGAGTTCCCTGGTCGAGCCGGAGATGCTGGAGGTGGCCTCCCGCACCGAGGCCCGCGCCAGGGAGATGGGGGTGGAGCTGATGTTGCCCGTGGATGCGGTGATCGCCGAAAACCGTGACGGCAGCGGCGAGGTGCGCACCGTGGCCGCCGACGCCATCCCCGACGGATGGATGGGACTCGATGTCGGTCCCGAGACCGCACGACGGTTCGCCGAGCGCCTGCTGGCCATGCGCACCGTGGTCTGGAACGGCCCGGTGGGGGTGTTCGAGATCCCGGCCTTCGCCGAGGGGACCTTGGCGTTGGCACGGGCCATCGCCAGGGGATCGGCCCTCTCCGTGGCCGGCGGCGGGGATACCGAAGCCGCCATCGCCAAGGCGGGTGTCGCGGATGGCATCGATCACATCTCCACCGGCGGCGGGGCGTTTCTGGAACTTCTGGAAGGCAAGGAACTGCCGGGCGTGGCGGTCCTGACGGACGCCGCATGAGGGATGGACTCTCCGCGATCCTCATGGGCCGGGACGAGGAGAGCTTCCTGCCCTTGAGCCTTCCGCCCCTGCGCCGGGTTGCGGACGAGATCGTCTTCGTGGATACCGGTTCCACGGATCGCACCCTGGAGATCGCGGGTGATTTCGGTTGCCGGATCTTGCATTCCCCCTGGGCGCGGGATTTTTCCGCGCCCAAGAACCTGGCCATCGAGGCGGCTGGATGCGCCTGGATCCTCAACGTCGATTGCGACGAGGTGCTCGCGGACGATCCGGGGTGGCGCGAGCGCATCCTGGAATCGTGCCGGGCCACGGATCGTCCGGCCTGGATCGTCACCATCGACAACCTCCTGGCCGATGGCGGCAGCGTGCCCAGCAAGGCGATCCGGCTGTTTCGCAACGACTTGCGCATCCGGTTCGTCAATCCGGTGCACGAGGGGGTCGCGGACTCACTCTACCGCCATTGGCCCCGCCATCCCCCCCTGGAGATCGGGGTGCGCCTGATCCATCACGGCTACAGCGCCGGCCTCAACAAGGTCAAGATCCGTCGCAACGTGGCGATCCTGCGGGACTGGATCGACCGGGAACCGGATACGGTGTACGGGCGCTACAAACTGGGGATGAATCTGCGTTTTCTGGGGATGGCCAGCGAGGGCGTGTATCACCTGGAACAGGCCGTGGCCCTGGCCGGTCGCGACGCGGATCGCGCCAGCCTGCCGTTCCTGGAGGAGTTGCTCGCCGCCTGTTTCCAGGGGTTGCTGGAGGCGGGACACGGGGAAAAGGCGGCGGCGTTGCGTCGCACCGTGGAGGCGTGGGCCAGGGGGGAGTGACTCCTTGGCAGCAAAGCAAAAATGGCATGTACAAGCAGGACGGCTTGGGATAGGATGGACGCCTTCTCATTGAAGCAACCGGTATTTTGCAGGGGATGAAATCATGGATGTGCACAACCCGGAAGATTATGCGGAAATGAATCTCCAGAAACTCGCGGAGATGCAACAGGAGTTGGAGGAAGTCTTTCTTCCGGTTCTCGAACGGTTTCTCGTGGGCATCCGGACCCGACCGGCATCCATCGCCCAGGCCATTGCGGATAACGATCCGGAGCGGGTGGCGTCGGAAAGCCACTCCCTGAAGAGCGTCTGCCGGCAGGTCGGTTTCGAACGCATGGGGGAACTGGCGTTTTCCCTGGAAAAACTGGGTCGTTCCGGCTCCCTGGAGGGCGGCGCGGAGCTTGCCCAACTCATGATCCAGGCCGGTCAGGCGGCGCATCGGGCGCTGTCGGATTACATCGCCCGGTTGCCTCCCGCCTGAATCCCGGTCACCCCACCGTCCCGATGGCCTCGGATTGGATCCGTTCCAAAGATTCCGGCGTGCCACGGTCTGATGGACGAAATGGTCTCACCGGTTTTCCGCCTTGCGGCATTGGCGGTCGGTGGGGGAGATCGCGAAATCCCTTCTCAAGCGTGCGGCAATCTGTCATGATCATGGATTGACCTTGCGACGGCAACCTTGACTGACAGGCATTCCGAAGATGAGACGCTCCACTTCCGATAGCGGTTTCGACACTTCCCGTTTCACCGATCTGCCCGATTGCACCCCTGCGGAGGCCGCCTGGCTGGCGGGCGTGGCCGAGGAGGCCCTGGTTCGCTATCTCGAGGAGGCCAATGGCGCCCTGATCGAGGGGAGGATCACCCTGGCGAATCTGCTGCGGGCGGCCTTCGGGCTGCTGGGACGCAAGGAGAATCAGGCCGCGCTTCTGCGGTTGCAACTCTCCACCACGCTGGAGCGGGAAAAGGAACTCGCCGAGACCCTGCGCGCCGGCCTGTTGGGAACGGGCGTGGCCACGGTGGCCATCGAGACCCCGAAAGCGGCGAAGCCCGCCAAGAAAAAGAAGAAATGACCTATCAATTCAAAGGAATGAAACGTTGTGATTGAGCAATTGCGCAACATCGCGATCATCGCCCATGTCGATCATGGCAAGACCACGCTGGTGGACAAGCTGCTGCAGCAGTCCGGTACGCTCGCACAGCGGGGCGGGATGCAGGAGCGGGTCATGGACTCCAACGACCTGGAGCGGGAACGGGGGATCACCATCCTGGCCAAGAATACCGCCATCCAGTGGCGGGAGTTTCGCATCAACATCGTGGACACCCCAGGTCACGCCGATTTCGGCGGGGAGGTGGAGCGGGTGCTCTCCATGGTGGATTCGGTATTGCTGCTGGTGGACGCCGTGGATGGGCCGATGCCCCAGACCCGTTTCGTCACCCGCAAGGCCTTCGACATGGGGTTTCGTCCCATCGTGGTGATCAACAAGGTGGACCGGGACGGCGCGCGGCCCATGTGGGTGCTGGACCGCACCTTCGATCTCTTCGACCGGTTGGGGGCGACCGACGAGCAGTTGGATTTCCCGGTGGTGTATGCCTCCGCCCTGGAGGGGTGGGCCTCCCTGGAGCCGGACCAGCGCGGGGTGGACATGGATCCTTTGTTCAGTGTCATCGTGGACCGCACCCCGCCGCCGTTGGTGGATCCCGAGCAACCCTTCCGCATGCGGGTCTCGGCGTTGGATTATAACAATTATCTGGGTATCATCGGCATCGGCAGGGTGGAGCGGGGGTACGCGGTGGCCAACAGCCTGGTGACCGTGGTGGCCCCCGACGGACAACGTCGCAACGCGAAACTGGTCAAAATCTTCAGCTTTCTGGGACTGGAGCGGATCGAGACCCCCCTGGCGCGGGCCGGAGAGATCATCGCCTTCACCGGGGTGGAGGGGTTGGGGATTTCCGATACGCTGTGCCACATGGAGCATGTGGAACCTTTGCCGCCGTTGGCCGTGGATCAGCCCACGGTGAGCATGACCTTTCAGGTCAACGACTCGCCGCTCTCCGGCCAGGAGGGGAAATACGTCACCAGCCGGCAGTTGCGGGCGCGGCTGTTCAAGGAGTTGGAGCACAACGTGGCCCTGCGGGTGGAGGAGACCGACAACACGGATCGTTTCCGGGTGTCGGGACGCGGGGAACTCCATCTTTCCATTCTCATCGAGAACATGCGCCGGGAGGGATACGAGTTGGGGGTGTCGCGTCCGGAGGTGATCCTGCGCAAGGTGGATGGGGAGTTCAAGGAGCCGTATGAATACTTGACCGTGGACGTGGAGGAGGTCCATCAGGGGGCGGTGATGGAGGCCTTGGGGATGCGGCGCGGCGATTTGAAGGACATGATGCCGGACAGCCGGGGCCGGGTGCGGTTGGATTACATCATTCCGGCGCGGGGTTTGATCGGCTTTCAGACCGAATTCCGCACCATGACCTCCGGGACCGGACTGCTGGCGCGGATTTTTCACGAATACGGCCCGCTCACCCAGCCCAATCTCGGTTCGCGGCGCAACGGGGTGTTGATCTCCATGGACGCGGGCAAGACCGTGGCCTTCGCCTTGTGGAATCTTCAGGAGCGGGGACGGTTGTTCGTGGGACCGGGGGTGACCGTCTACGAGGGGATGATCGTCGGCACCAACAGCCGCAATCAGGACCTGGTGGTCAATCCCATGAAAGGCAAGCAGTTGACCAACATTCGCGCTTCCGGTTCCGACGATGCCATCATGTTGACGCCGTTCCTCAACTACTCCCTGGAGCAGTGTCTGGAGTTCATCAACGACGACGAACTGGTGGAAGTGACCCCAAAGAGCCTGCGCATGCGCAAGAAGCTGCTCAAGGAGCACGAGCGCAAGAGGTCGCAGAAGACCGGGTGATCCTGACGAGGCGTATGGATGGCTGAAAAAAGATTGCCGACCGACTGCAGCGTTCAAGCCTTGCCATTGGCCAGAACGGTCAGAAATGGCAATGGCTGATCGCATTGTACGATGAGGGGGCCGGGCAGGCGTTCTGGCCTCTGCCGCAGCGGGGCATCGCCGGAGAGGTGGAGCAGGCGTGCGGGTTGGCTCCATGTGTCTACCTGTTTGCCGGATATGCCCGCCCCGGCGCGGTGGCTTTCGTGTATCATCCCGATCTGGAAACAGACAAGCAGGGTGAGGTCAGCCCTTTCGATACCGGTGGTGTGTATTGTGGGAAATGCGCTCCGTTTCGCGGAGCCAAAGCTGCGTCCGCCGCAGTGGCGTTGATCCAGCAGACTCGGGTGGCGTTGTCCGGTTGGCGTGCCGGGTTCGCGGACTACCTGCGCGATTATTTTGCCGGAGAGTGTCTGATCTATGCCAAAGGATCGCCTCCAGATTTGACCACGTCGCCGGGTTGGGGGTCGCCGGATCTGCCTGCCCGGCATGCGGAGAATCGATCGGATCGTGCTGCCTGGACCTGGGAAGTGCGTTTGCATGAATCCTTTCCGGTGACCGGCCATTTGCTGGCATGGTCTTGCACCAGAGATGATTATCTGAATATTGTGAATCGTTTTTCAAAAGAACAACCCTTTCCAACGAGCGGGTTCCTGTTGCAGAATTTCCGTTACGTAGAGGCGGAAACGTTCAATATCACCGATACGCTCAAGCAGTTCATTTCGGCTTGGATCGAGGAACAATGCCCTCCATGAATGTCAGCGCGCGCCAATACGAAGCCATTGCCATCGATCACAGCGTGGAAGGGGTCTGCGGTTTTGCGGTGCTGATGGTGCGTGCGCCGGACAATCCGTCCCTCATTTATCTTTTGGATCCGCAATACGGATTGCGCTTCCCGCTTGCCCTGGATGAATATCAGGCCATGTCTGCGGAAGCGGAGGTTTGTCCTTTTTCTCCCCAGTGGGTTACTGACCAGGATGTGGCTTTTTACATCAATCCACCCTTGACAGAGGCGTTTAGGCAGATGACCGGTCGTCAGATCGACTTTTCCCTCTCTGGGATAAAGCGGGTTGAAGCCCTCAATGATCGTACCTCGATTGCTGTGGCCAACCGCGAGGAACTGGCAAAATGGCGTCGTCAGTTGGCCGAAACGATGTTTGAGGCCATCGATGCCAGCGTGGACCAATTGCTCAATCAAAGATCGCCCGTTGACGATGACCTGTGGGAAATCATCGAGGAGTGGGCCAGATGTGGCGCGCTTTGCGCGGGTGACGCCATGGGGCTTTTCAGTGGCTTTATGGTACGCGTCGGGGCCGCGATTTCGATTCGTCCCGCGCATTCTCATCGTCTGCGTTTGACCCATGCAACCATGATTGTTCCTTTCTTGAAGGATTATGCATTCAACGATTATGCAGATGATGCAGAAAAAATGCGTCATTCCTGGATTGAAAAGAGCAGGATCCATAAGACCATTCGACAAAGGGACAGTTTTTCATCCAAGACGCCATCATACACCTTTAATAATACGACAGGTTCATCTCGTCCGGTTCACTCGGCATTGACAAACCACATGATTATTTACAATGCGAATCATTCTGTTGAATTAAATCCGCCATGAGAATCTTTGCCTTCTATTCCTTCAAGGGAGGGGTTGGCCGGACCGCGTTGCTGGTCAATCTGGCGGCTCATTGGGCATCCCAGGGGCGGGTGGTGGGATTGGTAGACATGGATCTGGCCGCGCCAGGCTTGAGTTATCTCCTTGACGATGGGTTGACCGTCCAGGCGGGTTTTGGTGATTTGATGGAGGTGTATCACACGGCCTGGAACGAACCTCTGGATGTTCTGGCAAAACCGGTTCAGGAGCGGTCATCCGCACCGGTTGAGGAGTCGAGCGAGGCATTTCTGGCGGATATTGTGCAACTGCCTCCCTGGCATTGGCCCTTGTCCCTGGACCCGAACCGGGAGGTGGATCCGCAACAACGGATGCGGGAGTTGATCGGCGAGTGGCGGCATGTGGAGTACCGTGCCGAGGTGTTTTTGAATGGAGTGGCGGGATCGATTTCTCTGTCCAAAGATGATAAACTGGGGGTGTTGAGAATTGCCAATCAATTTTCAACTTATAAAATTAAAGAATTAATTAATATTTTTAACAAAGAAAAACAGACATTAGCCTCGCTCCAGAGCATGCACGCCAATTCGTTGCTTGAAAAATATTTTCAATTTCAAAAAGAATGGGCGGAGATTGTCGCGCCGTCGATGAGGGTGGGACGGTATCGTTTTTTGCACTGGCCCTTGCTGGATCTGCGGCCATTTCCGGCCTGGGAGCAACGGGACCACTACTGGTGGTTGTTGGCCAGAGAACTGCTGACAGAACCGGGCGGCCAAACGGGAGCCATGGATGCCATCCGGAAAGCCTTGGCGCTGCCTGGTATACCAATTAAGAAGGTTGAGCAGGTGCTGCAATTTTTGCAGGAGGATGAACGGGGATGGAATCGGCGGCTACTGCAACTGGCCAAAGATGCGGCCCAAGGTGATCCCTGGTCCCATTTTCTCATTCTGAAAAAGGCATTCCCCAAGCCCAAGCCGGACGAAATCCAGGCCATCCTCCAGCCTCTGTTGCAGAACCCCCCGGATACATGGCCAAGAGTCGTCGATTTGGTGCAGTGGATTCGTTTTGAGCAACCGGCCCTGATCGTCCAGGCCGAAACCATGGTGCGTGGTGCAATCGGGCAGCATCCGGATCGAGCCGAATTGTATAATACTCTTGGAGATATTTTGCAGCATCACACGCAATGCCGTTTTTTCGAGGCCGAGGCAGCGTATCTCCTGGCACTGCAATTTAATGCGGAATTTATACCAAGTTTGTTAGGGGTTGGGTATCTTTATTCTTTTAATCTAATGCGTGCACAAGATGCTGAAGAAAAATTTCTAGAAGTTTTTGCTATTGACGGCAGCAATATTGCTGCAATCCATGCATTGTCATTTTATTATTTTTATAATAAAATGGATTTTAAGAAAGGAGTACAATATTGCCGTCTCGGCCTCTCCTTGGAACTTAATTTTCCTTATTTTTTGAAATATGATGGATATATATTACTTGTGCTTGGTCAAGAGCGTCTGGCAAGAAAGTCTTTGAGTCATGCATTGAATCGTAGATTAAAAGAATCATCTGTTGGTATGTTGTGCTTGCGCGCCATATTGTCGATTGCATTGGGTCACCCTCCCGAAACCTGCAATGAACTCTTTCAGGCAATCGAAGAGGGATTGCTGCATCATGTCAATGATTTTGATCTGCTCCTGGCACGTTCCATCTTGACGCTGGAGGCCAAACCCATTGAAGAAATGGCCTGTGGATGGCTGCTTCATGAGCAAAGATTGCATGCGATATTGGAGTTTTATTTGCTTGCCGGCCTGCGTGCGGATTTGCGGGAACGCTGCCGGCAGGCGCTGCGCTGGTTTCTCGACCCCCCGGCGGCAATCCTGGAAAACCTGAAGGACGCGCCCCTCTCCAAGGAATGGTTGGACCGGTTCCGTCCCTTTGCGGAAGGGTGCAGCCATGGGGCAGGGGATCCGCGCGACCTGTCGCTCTTTTGTCCCAATGCCGCAGAGATCATGGCGGAATTGTTTTTGGAGGCCTGAAAATGCATCACGAAAGAAAATGCATTTTTTTGGTGACTGCCGTGCATTGTTGATGGTATTATACGATCAGCCAAGGAGGATGCCCATGAAACACCATGACCACGCCACCGGCTTCACCCTCATCGAACTGCTGATCACCCTGGCGGTCATCGCCATCCTGGCAGCGGTGGCGCTGCCCAATTATCAGGATTCCCTCACCAAATCCCGGCGTTCCGACGCCCAGCAACTGATGGTCAACATCGCCAGCCGCCAGGAGGCCTTCCTCCTGGATGCCTCCAGTTACACCAACAATTTCACCACCCTGAATTTTTCCAACAGCGGCTGGACCTGCGCCGGGACCTCCTGCTCGAACAGCTATTACGCAGTGACGGTAACCGCCACTACCGGGCCACCCCCGACGTTCACCATCACCGCCACCCCGGATGCCACGTCGTCCCAGGCCGGGGACGGAACCATGACCTTGACGAACACCGGGGTGAAAACGCGCACGGGGGTGGCATCGGGCTGGTAGCCTTAAATATAATAAAACTGGTGAAAAAAGATGGACAAAGCGCCCCATGACGGATTCACCCTGCTGGAACTGCTGATCACCCTGAGCATCGTCGCCATCTTGCTCGTCATGGGGGTGCCCTACCTGCGCGACATCATCCAGACACAAAAGATCAAGAACAGCATCTCCGATTACCAAATGAGCCTGGCCTATGCCCGCAGCGAGGCGATCAAACGCAGCGGCAACGTCGATATCGTCCCCTCCGCTGGCGGCTGGTCCGGGGGTTGGACCGTCCAGGCGGGAGGGGCTGTGCTCAAATCCATGGATGCACGCCCGGACGTGACCTTCTCCGTGCCGGGCGGTACGATCACCTTCCAGGCCAATGGCCGTCCCGCAGCCACCGTGAGCGCCTTCAATGCCTATATCGCCGACAACACGGGTGTCGCCATGCGCTGCGTGACCGTCGGGGTGAGCGGCATGGCCCACGTCAAGATCGACGGCGACGCGGATCCGAACAACGGGTGCAACTGACATGAACGCCATCTCTCCATCCCGAATGCGCGGCTTCTCCCTGCTGGAGATCCTCATCACCATGCTGGTCGTCTCGGTGGGCCTGATGGGGATGGCCGGCGTGATCAGCCGCGTCCATGTGGCAGGCTTCGAGGCCTACCAGCGCTCCCAGGCCCTGATCATCCTCGATGAGATCGTGCAACACCTCAATGTCAACCGCAATACCCTCTCCTGCTTCCGCTTCACCACCAACCTGACCAACGGCACCCCCTACATCGGCGTGGACGGCACCGTCACCCTCCCGGTCGGCTGCGCGGCAGGCACCATCTGGCAGTACAACGATCTCGCCGATACCACCATCCAGGCCCTGCAAGACCGGCTGCTGGGATCGGCGGAAACCAAGGCGGGCGCCAGCGTCCGCCCGATGATCGGAGCCAGGGCCTGCATCAGCTACGATGCCGCCAGTGAATTGTCCGACAGCGTGGGTGCCCTCATTTCCGGAACCGGGCTGTACACCATCACCGTGGCCTGGCAGGGCATGGCCGCCACCCAGGCACCCACGGCGGCCTGCGCCAACAACCTTTACGGTTCTTCGGACGCCTGGCGGCGCGCGGTGACCACCACGGTACGCTTCGCCAATCTCACCGCCGCGTCCCTGGCAACGCATGCAGGAGCAGGCACATGAACCCGAACCGCCCCTCCTCGACCGCAATTGCGGGATTCTCCCTGGTGGAGGTGATGATCTCCCTCTCCATCGGCCTGGTGATCCTGATGGGCATCATCTCCATGCTGGCCAACTCCTCCCGATCGCAAAAAGATCTCGATCAAGCCGGCCAGATGCTCCTCAACGGCCATTTCGCCGTGAACGAACTGTACGACGACCTGCGCAATGCCGGTTATTTCGGCACCCATTTCTTCAATTCCCAGACCTATCCTGGCACCTCGGCCCCGGATCCCTGCAACACCACCGACCACGCCGATCTCCTGTATGCCATGGCCATGCCGGTGCACGGCTATCGCCCGGCCTCCCTCAACGACGTGGTGGATTTTTCCGCGACCTCTTGTGCCGCCCTGTTGACCGCCGCCAACCAGCAGCCCGGCTCGGACATCGTGGTGGTGCGGCGCGTCGAGACCCAGCCCCTGACCGGCGCCGGGGAGACCGGGGTCATTTACCTGCAGGCCAACGTCACCCAGGCCGGCATCCTCAAGAACGGCGCCATCACCCACTCGATTCAAGATGGCACGGTGACCGCCGGCAGCGCCACCATCACCAAACTGGACGGCACGGCAGCCGAGATCCGCAAATACCGGGTGCATGTCTATTTCGTCGCCCCATGCAGTTCGGGCAGCGGCGCAAACGGGGTCTGCGCCGCTGGCGACGACACCATTCCCACCCTGAAACGCCTGGAACTCTCTGTCGATGGTGGTGTCACAACCATGATAATCATTCCGCTTGCCGAGGGGGTCGAGGCCATGAAACTGAAATACGGTCTCGACCTTGTCGCGGGCATCGTCAACCTCAAGGATCAAACCGGGCTGGACGGTGACGGCATTCCCGAACCCCCCTTTGCCACCACGGCCACCCCGTGGAGCCAGTGGAACTCCGTGGTCGCGGTGCAGGTGTATCTGCTGGTGCGTACTCCGCAAAGCGATACCGGCCAGGTGGACGACAAGACCTATACCTTGGGAGACGACATCTTCGGCCCGTTCACTGGCAACAATCAGTATTACAAACGCCATCTCTTCAGCAGCGAGGTGCGGTTGGTCAACCTCGCGGGACCAAGGAGCGTGGAATGAACCACCCATCGCAAGGCGCCGCCACCCTGCTGACCAGCCTGGTCATTCTGATCGTCCTGACCCTGTTGGTGGTCACTTCGCTGAACGTGAGCACCGTGCAATTGCGCATCATCGGCAACACCCAGACCGTGAAGAACATGGATGCGGCCTCCCAGCGGGCGCTGGAGTTCTTCATTTCGAGCAGCGCCAATTTTTCGGTGGATACGCCCTCGCAATCCTTCACGGAAGGGGCGGACACGGGTACCCTGGCCGCCCCGCAATGCATTCATTCACAGGTCGCCACCGGCAGCAGCGCGGTCTGGTCCATGGCCCCCAGGGACAACGTCTGGGAGTTGCAGGCCACCATCACCAACAGCGCCACCGGAGCGAAATCCACCATTCATCAGGGCATTCAGGTGCGGCAACTGGTCGGGTCGTGCTGTCCCACCTGCGTGCCCCAATTGTAGCGAGCGAGAGGTGCGGCCATGAACGTGAGACGCTGGATCATCGGATTACTGCTCTCCCTCTGTCTGGGGTTGACGCTGGCGGGCGTGGCGCGGGCCGCCTTCGACCCGGTGAACGACGACACGGACCTCTTCCTGAGCAATCCCAACATCACTGCGGATCGCCCCAATGTCCTGATCGTCCTGGACAACACCGCCAACTGGAACCAGCCCTTCGTCAACGAAAAATCCGCCCTGGTCTCGGTGGTGCAGAACCTCAACGACATCTTCAATGTGGGATTGATGATGTTCCCCGAAACCGGCAATCCCAACGACAACGTGGATGGCGGCTATGTCCGCTTCGCCATGCGCCAGATGACCAACACCAACAAGACCGTCCTGGCCGACATGGTCAACGCCCTCGACATCCTCAACGACAAGGGCAACAACGCCACCACCGGTCTGGCCATGTACGAGTCGTTTCTCTACTATTCCGGGGCCGCCTCCCGTGCCGGTTACGGCAAGATCAAGACCGACTACGAAAACAACGCCACCAACAATCCGGCCTCCGCCAACAATCTGGGCAGTTATGCCCTGCCGGCCAATCCCACGGCCACCTCTTTGTACAATTCGCCCATCGCCTCCGGCTGCCAGAAGAATTTCATCATCTACATCAGCAACGGCCCCGCCAACGAAAACGCCACGGCCCGCAGGACCTCAGAGGACAAGCTGGCCGCCTTGACCGGGTCCACGCCTCCGGGCACGATCGCGCTTTCGCCCAGCGGCCAGCAGGGCAACTGGGCCGACGAGTGGGCCAACTACCTGGCCACCGCCGACGTGAGCAGCGCCAAGGACGGCACCCAGTCGGTCCATACCTACGTCGTGGAGGTGGATCCCATCGTCACCGGCCAGGGGCCGGACATGACCGCCCTGCTCAAGAGCATGGCCAACAAGGGGCAGGGGCGTTATTTCGCCGTTTCCAGCGGCAATTCCGGGCAGGCCATCATCAATGCCCTCAACGAGATTTTTCAGGAGATTCAGGCGGTCAACAGCGTGTTCGCCGCCACCACCCTGCCGGTGAGCGTGAACGTGCGCGGCACCAACCTCAACCAGGTCTACGTGGGGATGTTCCGTCCGGACAGCCAGAAAAGGCCGCGCTGGTATGGCAACCTGAAATGTTATCAACTCGGTTATGATTCTGCCACCGGGGATCTCTTTCTGGCGGACAAGAACTCCGTGAAGGCGGAAAACACCAGCACCGGGTTCTTGAACCCGGATGTCACCAGTTTCTGGACCACCAGTTCCAGCTTCTGGGATTTCCGCGACAGCTCGGAGAACGGCGCCGGCGGCTCTTCCGACATGCCGGACGGCGATCTGGTGGAAAAGGGCGGGGTGGCGCAAATGGTGCGTAACGCCTACGCTGTCAGCCAGACCGCGCGCACACTCTATACCTGCACCGGGCTTTGCGCCAGCGGGGATGCCCTCTCCCTCTATCCCTTCAACACGGCCAACGCCGACATCACCTCGGCCAGCCTGAACCTCAACGTTCACACCGTCTCCCCGTTGACCGCCATAGAGGAGAAGACCATCACGGCGCTTGCGGACATCAAATCCGTCACGTCGCTTGCCACAGCCGCAGGATCGGTGGCCGTCAACAGCCTGAGCAACGGGTCGGTCACCAAGAGCGTCACCTCCCTGACCACCACCAGGAGCAGCGCGATCAGCAACCTGAGCAACTCCCCGGTGGTCAAGAGCATCTCCCTGCTGACCCGGCCCAGCAATGGCACCGCCGAGTTGACCATCAACAGTCATGGCTATTCCAGCGGCCAGACCGTCACCATCTCTGCCCCGACCTGCAATGATCGCTATTCCGGGACCTTCAGCATCACGGTGGTGGACAGCAATAAATTCCGTTATTCAATCGCCAACGGTTCCGCCAACGACTGCAATTCCGGCACCTCCACCACCACCAGTTCCCTGGTCACGGCCACGGTCACCGGACACGGCTTCGTCTCCGGCCAGTCCGTCACCATCTCCGGGGCGACCCCCACCGGCTTCAACGGCACCTATTCGGTCACGGTGCAGGATGCCAACACTTTTCGTTTCACCACTGTCGCACCGTTAAGTGTGCCCACCGCTTTCGGGACCGCCTCCGGCCAGACCTCGACGGCCACCGCCACGGTCAGTGCGCATGGTTACGCGGTGGGGGACACCGTCACCATCGCCGGGGCTGCGCCGTCCGGATACAACGGCAATGTCACGGTAGTGTCCGTGCCCACTGTCAACACCTTCACCTATGCCGCCTCCCAGATGGCCAACGCCACAGGCACCATCACCGCCACCAAGGGCAGTGCCACCGTGACCGCCACCACGGCTGCGGCCCATGGTTTTGCCAGTGGCGATACCGTTACGATCAATAATGCCTCGCCCACGGATTACAACGGTTCTTATGTTGTCGCTGTCACCGGGGCCACCACTTTCACTTATACCACCGCGACCGCCCTGCCACCCCAGACCGGCACCGGTATCACCGCCTCCAGGGGGACCTCCAATCAGGTCACGGCAGTGGTCCCCGGACACGGTTTTGCCACCAATGATCTGGTCACCATCAGCGGGGCGACTCCCAATGACTATAATGGTACCTATGCCATCATCAAAATCAACGATGACAGTTTCAGTTATATTCTGGCCTCCACCCCCACCCCGGGCAGTGGGACCATCACGGCGCGCCTTGCCACTCCCACCGCATTCGCCACCCTGACCGGGCACGGCTATGCCACCGGCGATACCATCACCGTCTCCGGGGCCACCCCAACGGTCTACAACGGTTCTTTCGTGGTAACGGTGCTGGATGCCGACCACTTCAAGTACGCCCTGGGATCTGCTCCCCAACAGGCCGCCAGCGGGACCCTCATTGCGGGCAAATCCTCCACCACCGCCAGGGCCACGGCGGTTGCCCACGGTTTTGCCGACGGTGCTCCCATCACCATTGCCGGTGCCACGCCCACCGCGTTCAACGGGACCTTCACCATCGCCGTGACGGACGTGGATCATTTCACCTATCCCCTGGCGTCGGCCCAGGGGGCGGCTTCCGGGGTCATCACCGCCGAGGAGGCCGGTGTGGTCGCCGCCGAGTCGTCCAGGGAGGGCCTCATCAACTGGGTGCGGGGCGAGGACAATTACGAAGACGAGAACACCAATGCCTCCTCCACCGATGTGCGCGCTTCGGTCCATAACGACGTGTTGCACTCCAAGCCGGCGGTGATCAACTACAACCGCTACGGCACGGACCACGATGTCATGGTCTTTTACGGGGCCAACGACGGGGTGTTCCGCGCGGTCAAGGGCGGTTTTTCCAGCGAGTCGGGACAGGCCGATCCGGGCCATGAGGTCTGGGGTTTCATTCCCACGGAGTTTTTCCCCTATCTGAAGCGGTTGCGCAACAACGATCCCATCATCTCCAGTGCCAACAAGAAGCCATATTTCGCGGATGGGGCGATCGGTTCCTATGTGCTGGACGCCAACAACGACGGCAAGTTGTTGGCGGCGGACGGAGACAAGGTGTGGCTGTTTATCGGCATGCGGCGTGGCGGTCGTTTCCTTTACGCCCTGGACATCACGGAACCGGAGGCCCCGAAATTCTTGTGGAAGAAGGACAACAACGCGACGGGTTTCACGGAGTTGGGCTACACCTGGTCGGAGCCGCGGGTGATCAGCCAGTTTGCCGCCAATGGCGGCAATCCGGTGTTGATTTTCGGGGCGGGTTATGATCCCACGGTGGAGGACATCACGCCCCAGAGCATCGTGACCGCCGTTTCCGCCACCACGGTCACCACCGGGACAGCGGTTTATTCGCGCAGCATGGGGCGGGGGATCTTCGTGGTGGACGCGGCCACCGGGAACATCTTGTGGCAGGCCGGTCCGGGCCGTGCGGTCGAAGATAGCGGCACCCATCCGTATCTGACCGTCAGCGGCATGAATTACAGCATTCCAAGCGATGTCACGGTCATGACCAACAACGGGGGTACGATCATCAACCGGGGCTATGTGGGGGATACCGGAGGCAATGTCTGGCGGATCAACATGGCGTCTGCCGACGTGAACGCCTGGACGGTCACCCGGCTGGCAACCATCGCGGATCCCGCAGACATTCCCCACGGTTTGCGCAAATTTCTCTATCCGCCGGACGTGGTGTACGACAAGGGGTACGATGCGGTTTTGATCGGCAGCGGGGATCGGGAGCATCCTTTGGACACCAGCGTGGAGAATCGGATGTACATGTTCAAGGATGTCAACACCGGCACCACCTCCACGGCGGCGGACATCACGGAGGCCGATCTGTTCGATGCCACTTCCGACTGCATACAGGACGCCACTGCCTGCACCGGCGGGGAGACCTCGTCCACGGCCCAGGCCGCTCTGACTGCCGCCAAGGGGTGGTACATCAAGTTGCTGGAGGGGGAGAAGCTGGTGAGTCACGCCATCACCATCAACGGCACCACGTTTTTCAACACCCATCAAGCCGCCTCGGTGGTGGATCAGACCAGTTGCGTGAGCAATCTGGGGTTGGCGCGGGCCTATCAGGTCAAGTTTTCCGACGCCACTGCCGTAGCGGATCGCAACACCGACAGCAAGACCACCGGCGTGGATCGGGCGCAGATTCATCCTGGCGGCGGATTCCTGCCGCCGCCGACGCCGGTGATCGTGCAGATTGGCGGCCAGACCATGACCGGCGTGGTCTCCGGCGTGCGCGTGGACGAACCCATCGGCCCGAAATTGAATGCCCGCTATCGGCGGTATTGGTACAAGGTGACGGAGTGAGGTGGATTGCGCCATGGAGGGAAGGGCAATGATTTACGGAACCGCCTGGAAAAAGGAGCGCACCGCCGGATTGGTGGCGCAGGCGTTGGCAGCCGGTTTTCGCGCCATCGATACCGCCTGTCAACCCAAACACTACCACGAAGCCGGCGTCGGGGAGGGGGTGGCGCTCGCCATGCAACGGGGGTTGCGTCGCGATGAACTCTATCTGCAAACCAAATTCACCCCCCTGGCCGGTCAGGATCCCGGTCGGGTGCCATATGATCCCCATGCCTCGCCGGAAGAGCAGGTGCGGCAATCCTTTCAGGTCTCCCTGCAGAATTTGCGTACCGACTATCTGGATTGTCTCGTCTTGCACTCTCCGCTTGCCACCGTGGCGGAGACCATGACGGTCTGGCGCGCCATGGAGGGGCTGTTCCGGCAAGAGGGGGTACGCCGTTTGGGGATCAGCAACTGTTACGACCCGCGTCTGGTGGCCTATCTGGCGGAGCATTGCGCCACGCCTCCGGCGGTGATTCAGAACCGGTTTTATGCCGCCACCGGCTATGACCGTCAGATTCGCGCCTTTTGCAACCAGCAGGGCATCTCTTATCAGAGTTTCTGGACGCTGACCGCCAACCCCCACCTGCTGGATCATCCTGTGGTGCAGGCCCTTGCCCGGCGTCATCAACGCAGCGGGGCGCAGATTCTGTTCCGCTATCTGACCCAGGTTGGTGTCACCCCGTTGACCGGCACCACATCTCCCGTTCACATGCGGGAGGATCTGGCCATCCGCGAGTTCGAGCTGACCGGGGAGGAGTGTCAACAGGTGACCGGCCTGCTCGCATGAACCGGCGTCAGGTGCCGCAGAAGGTGTTGCGGATGCGCTGGGAGGGGGTAGGGGGCAGCGCCAGTCGGGCCATGGCGGGCAGATCGTCGTAGGGGTTTTGCACAACCTCCAGGAGTTGCCGGAAGGGGGCCAGGTCATCCTGGATCACGGCTGCGTCCAGGGCGGCAGCCACCTGGTGGTTTCTTGGGATGCAGGCCGGGTTGACCCGGCGCATCGTGTCGGCGCGCAACGCAGCCGGGGTATCCTCGGCGCGCAATCGCGCCCGCCAGCGCGCTGCCCAGGATCGATAGCGCGTTTCGTCGGCAAAGCGTTGCGCGATTCCGCTATCGGCCTGTTCCTCGATGGACGCCCCACACAGACCGCGCATGGTCAGGGTGTAGTCGGCCCGATTGGCATGCATTGCGTTCAGCAACTCCGTGATCAGCCCCTCGTCGCCGGCCTGGGCGGTGAACAGACCCAGCTTGCGGCGCATGCCCCCCAGCCATTCGGCGGCAAACTGTTCCGGGAAGCGCTCGATGATCCCCTCGGCGAAGGTCATCGCCCGTTTCGGGTCCGGATCCAGGAGCGGCAGCAGGGCGTCGGCCAGTCGCGCCAGATTCCAGGCCGCGATTCGCGGCTGGTTGCCGAAGGCATAGCGACCGAAGGGATCGATCGCACTGTAGACGGTCGTCGGGTCGTATTCATCCAGGAAGGCGCAGGGGCCGTAATCGATGGTCTCTCCGGAGATGGTCATGTTGTCGGTGTTCATGACCCCGTGGATGAAGCCTGCCTCCATCCAGCGTGCGATGAGTGCCGCCTGACGGGCGGCGACCCCTTCCAGGAGCGCCAGCGCGGCTGGTTTGCCGTCGTCGGACTGCGGAAAGTGGCGGGCAAGGAGGTAACCGGTCAAAAGCCGCAGGCCATCCCAATCCCCGCGATGGGCGAAATACTCACAAGTGCCGACCCGTGCATGGCTGGCGGCCACGCGTGTCAGAATCGCTCCGGGCATGGCCCCCTCCTCGCGGAATACCGGTGCTCCGGTGGCCACCGCCGCCAGGGCGCGCGTGGTGGGGATGCCCAGTGCATGCATGGCCTCCGAGACCAGGTATTCGCGCAATACCGGTCCCAGCCAGGCGCGGCCATCTCCCTGACGGGAGTAGGGGGTCCTGCCGCTCCCCTTGAGTTGAATGTCACGCCGCAGGCCGTGGCGATCGATCACTTCGCCCAGCAGAATGGCGCGCCCGTCGCCCAGGCTTGGCACGAACTGGCCGAATTGATGCCCGGCGTAGGCCATGGCGATGGGTTGCGCGTCATGCGGCAGACGATTGCCAGCCAGCATCCGGGTGAATTCGGGTTGCTCGCACGGTGTGGCCAGGCCCAACTCCTCGGCCAAAGGCTGGTTCAGCAGCAAGCGGCGTGGCGCCGGGACCGGAGTCGGGGCGATACGGGTGTAGAACCGTTCCGGCAGGCGCTGGTAACTGTTGTCGAAGCCCCATGAGAGCGGTGCGTGACACGGGGGCAGGGGAGTGTCCGGGGCGATGCGCATTGGACCATGAACTTTCGTACCAGGCTGTTGTTGCGTTGCGGTGGATGATCGTTGCTGGATTGGACGTGGCGACTCCCTGATTGGTTCCACAGGAGTCGCTGTTTGTGCCGGATGAGGATCGGCACGCTTGCTGCTTTATGCTCTTGTCGGGCCTTTTTCGAGGCCCGTCGCAGGATCAATTCCTTGACAGGAGAGCGAACGTGTCCGAAATCGTATCCATCGGTACTCCGCCGGTTGCCGCTGGCGCCGCGCGCAACCCTCATGACCGGCATGGGGCAGTGGTGGTTCCTTTTTCGGGCGGGTTTCAGAACCTCCTGGAGGGGCTTGCCACCACGGAAGTCAAGACCGTCGAACCCGTGACGCGGGATGCCGGTCGTCTGGCGCAATCTTCCAACAACGTCGAGCAGCATCATTTCGCCAATCGGTTGCTGCTGGGCGCCGCGCATCCGTCCACCGGGAGTCATTATCTTACCGAACTGGCCAGAAACGCTTACCGCAACATGAATCAGGCCGGGTGACGTGGGATTCCTGTGGACGGGTCAGGCCCGGATCGGATAGGATATCCTGATTGGCGAACCGTCTGGCAGGAGTGAACCACATGACCGGTCTGGCATTCGATACCTTGCGATACACCAAGCGCTTGCGGGAAGTCGGCGTTCCCGAACCCCAGGCGGAAGTTCAGGCCGAACTCCTGGCGGAAGCCCTGGCGGAACGTCTGGCCTCCAAGGAGGATCTGGCCAAGGTGAATGCCGATCTGAAGCGGGACCTGGAAAACACCAGGGCCGATCTGAAGCGGGACATAGAAATCACCAAGGCCGAACTGAAGCGGGACCTGGAAAACACCAAGGCCGAACTGAAGCGGGATATCAAAGAGTTGGACGCCAAGATCGAAAACACCAAGGCCGAATTGCGCAGGGACATCAAGGAATTGGAACTGCGCATGGTGATCGAGATGGGGGTCATGATCCTTGGCGGGATCGGTCTGCTTTTCGGACTCATGCGGGCATGGCCGCTTCTAAGTGCAGTATGTTCCCCCCGTCGGGGAGATGCGCCTGCCTGCCCCCGTCAGGTGATGGCTGTGGGATGTGGGAGAACGTCGGCCCTGTCGAGGGCGTCCCGCCGGCTGCTCATCGCATCCACTTGATTTCCTGCAACCGGTTGGCAATGAAATCCCGTTCCGCCTGGGTCAGAAACTGATCGAACAGTCCGACCCGATCCGGGGTGTCGGCTTTGGCTGGCTGGCTCTGGGGGGCGGTGTGCGCCTTGTGGGTGGGGGCCAGGGTGTGCAGCAGTTGGGCGGCGGCGATGGGGTTGGACATGGTATCGGCTCTTCGTTCTGGTTAGGTTGAGTTGGCATGCCATGATGCGGTGAACCCCTTTATGCACTATTTATGCCAATCAATCTGTGTCAAAATTTCGGAAGTTCCTTGACCCGCGCCACCCTTCGATGGCATCCCCAATCCATGAAATTCATCCATTGCGCCGACATCCATCTGGACTCACCGCTCAAGGGATTGGAACGCCATGAAGGGGCGCCGGTCGAAGAGATCCGCAACGCCTCCCGCCAGGCTTTCGCAACCCTCGTCTCCCTCTGCCTGGAGGAACGGGCCGACTTCGTTCTCATCGCCGGAGACCTGTTCGACGGCGCGTGGCGGGATTTCAACACCGCCCTCTGGTTCGTCAAACAGGCCAACCGGCTGCGCGATGCCAACATCCCGCTCTTTCTGGCGCGCGGCAACCACGACGCCCAAAGCCGCTTCATCCGCCATGTCCCACTCCCCGCCAACGTCACGGAATTCCCCTCCACCAAACCCGCCACCGTCACTCTGGAGCCATTGCGGGTGGCCATTCACGGCCACTCCTTCGCCAAACCGGCGGAAACCGCCAATCTGGCCGCCCGCTATCCGGCCCCTGTGGCCGGGTATTACAACATCGGCCTGCTCCATACCGCTCTCGATGGCCGCCCCGGTCATGCTTCCTACGCCCCCTGCCGAAAGGAGGATCTGCTCAACAAGGGGTACGACTACTGGGCGCTCGGCCATGTCCATCAATGGGAAATCGTCCACCCGGGACGACCCTGGATCCTGTTTCCGGGCATGCCGCAAGGCAGACATGTCCGGGAGACCGGCGCCAAGGGGTGCGCCCTGGTCACGGTGGACGACAGCGGCGGAACGACCGTGGCGTTCCGCGCCGTGGACAGCCTGCGCTGGGTCGTCACTCAGGTGGATCTTGCCGGTTGCGTCCGCATCGAGGGGGCCATGGAGCGGATCCGGGAGCGGCTCGCCATCGAGGTGGCCGGCGCGGACGGGCGCATCGTGGCGGTTCGCCTGCTGCTCGAGGGGGCCGATCCTCTGCGGGATGACATGGCCCGTCGCGGCGGCGAGTGGCTCGATGCCGTGCGGGCGCAGGCCCTCGAACTCCCCGGCGGGCTGGTCTGGGTGGAAAGGGTTTCGTTCCCCCGTTCGCCCCTCCCGGCGGATGGGCCAACGGGAATCGATCCCACCGGGCTGGAGGCGATCTGCCGGGAACTCGATGACGATCCCGAGGCCCTCGCCGGGCTGGGCAGCGAGGTGTGGGACGATCTGCGCGCCTTTCTCCCCTCGGCGGTGAGCGAGGGCGAGGACGGCCTGCGTTTCGACGACCCCGCCTGGCGCCTGGATGCGCTGCGTCAGGCGCGCGAGTTGGCCTTGCGGCGGCTGCGGGGGGGAGGGGAAGGATGAAATTCCTGCGTCTCGATCTGGAGGCCTATGGCCTGTTCACCGGGCGCACCCTGCAACTGGACGGCGAAGGGGGCGGCCTGCATCTGGTGACCGGTCTGAACGAGGCGGGCAAGAGCACCGTCTTGCAGGCCATCTCGGATCTGCTGTTCGGTTTTGGCCGCTCCTCCTCCTATGCCTTTCTGCACGACTTGCCGGCCTTGACCCTGAGCGGCCTGCTGGTCAATCGCGCCGGGGCGCGTCTGGCCATCCGGCGGCACAAGCGCAACAAGCATCCGTTGGTGGATCCGGAGGGCAGGCCCCTGGAGGAGGGGGTGTTGCTGCCCTTTCTGGGCGGGGTCGGGCCGGAGATCTTTGCCGGGTTGTACGGCTTGAGTCACGAGCGTCTGCGCGCCGGCGGGGCGGCCATTCTGGCCGGTCGGGGGGAGGTGGGCAGCGCCCTGTTCGAGGCCGGGTCCGGGGTGCAGGACGCCTTGCGGGTGCTGGAGGATCTGGAGTCGGAGAGCAACAGGCGGTTCGTGCCGCGTGGCAGGCAGCGGTTGCTCAACACGATCCGCAACGAGTGGCAGGAGGCCAGGAATCGCGCGCAACAGGCCGCGTTGTCGGCAGAGGATTGGCGGGAACGGGACGAACGGCGTCGGGATTCCCTGGCCAGGCTGACGGAACTGCGCCGGGAATTGGAAGCGCGCCAGGTGGAATTGAGTCGTCTGGAACGGCTGCAATTGCAAAAACCTTTGCTGGCGAGATATCGCGGGACGTTGCGGGAACTGGAGGCGTTGCGGGATCTGCCGGAGATTGGCGCCGGGATGCCCGCGTCGCGGCGCAAGCTGCACGAGGAGTTGAAGCGCGCCAAATGGGAGGAGGGCGCTCTCCTTACGGATCTGGCTGCGGTGGAGGCGGGTCTGGCCGGGTTGCCGGAAGAGGCGGGGCTGCTGGAGCGTGGCGGGGTGATCGAGGAGCTGCAGGGGCTGGTGGGGCAGTTTCACAAGAGCCGGTTCGACATTCCCCGGCGTGCCGTGGAGTTGAAGGAGGTGGAGTCGGGTCTGGCCCGTCTGCTCAAGGAGGCGGGACTGGCGGTCGATGCCCCCTTGCCGGCGGCCCCGGTGCTGGCCCGCATGGGGGATCTGACGCGTCGGCACGGGGAGCTGGAGATCCGCAGGCGTCAGGCCGGGGAGTTGCTGGACGAGGCGCGCGGCGAGCTGGAGCGGGTGCAGGCGGAGTTGCCCGGCATCCCGGAGGTGGAGGATCGAGGTGCACTGGCGGCCTTGCTGGAGGAGGCGCGGCTGGCCGGCATCGGCGAGGCACGGGTGAACGAGGCCTGGGCCGACGCGGCCCGTCTGGAAGCGGAGGCGGGGCGTGCCCTGCGGGAACTGCCCCTGTGGTCCGGGGATTGGGAGGCGTTGCAGGGGGCGCGGGTCCCCTCGCCGGAGCAGGTGGCCGCCCAGGCGCGGACCTTGCTGGACGGGAGCCGGGAGCTGGAGGGGGCGCGGGAGCATCTGGAGCGGGAAATGCGGCGCATGGCCGAGGAGGAGACGCGGCTGAGCGAGTTGCGGGCAGAGGGGGCGATTCCCACCCCGGAGGCGGTGAGCGCGGCCAGGGAGCGCCGGGATCTGGGGTGGTCGCTGGTGCGTCGGATCCATGTGGAGGGGCGGGGGGATTTGGCGGAGGATGTCGCACGCTTTGCCGGAGGCATGGCGTTGACGGACGCCTTTGCCCGGAGCATGCTGGAGGCGGACGCAGCGGCGGATCGGCTGTTGGCCCAGGCAGAGCGGACGGCGCGTTATCGCGGGTTGTTGGCCAATCTGGAGGGGGCGAGGGCCAGGGTGGTCGAGGCCGGGGCGCGGGAGCGGGAGGTTGTGGAGCGTCTGGCCGGGGTGCGGGAAGCCTGGTTGCGCTTGTGGTCCGGCTCCGGGGTGACGCCGACGGATCCCATGGGGATGCGGGGTTGGCCGGAGTCGCGTCGGGATGCGCTGGAAAAACACGCGGCCTGGGACGCGGCCCGGCGCAAGGCCGAGGGTCTGACGCGGGAGTTGGAGGCGTGGCGCGACCGGCTGCAGGCCGCCCTGGGGGACGAAGCCGGGGAGATGGGGTTTTCCGGCTGGTTGCGGCGGGCCGGGGAGGTGGTGGAGGGCAGGCGGGAACAAACGCGGCGACGCGCCGCCTTGCTGGAGCGGCTGGGCGAAGTGCGGCGCAAGCACGACGAGGCGGCGCGGCGCATGGAGCGGGTCGAGGCGGATGTGTCGGCCTGGCGCGCCCGTTGGGAGGGGGACGTGACCGCTCTGGGTTGGCCCCCGGAGGTGGCCCCCGCCGAGGTGGATGCCGCAGTGCGGTTGCTGGAGGAGGCGCGGCGGCTGATGGACCGGCGGGAGGAGCTGCGGCGGCGGATCCGGGAGATGGAGGCCGATTTCGCCGGTTATCGCGCGCGGGTGGCGGAGGTGGCCGACGGATTGGGAGAGGTGCCGGGGGAGGATCCCATCGCCTGGATCGGGATCTGTCATCGCCGCTGGTTGGCGGCAGCGGAGACCTCGCGCCAGCGGCAGCGACTGGCCGGAGAGGCGGCGGCCCTGCGGGAGCGGATTCAGGCCGCGCGCGGGGTGCTGGCGGTCAGCGGTGCCCGGTTGGAGGAGCTGGGCGCGGTGTATGGGGTGACCGAGGAACTGGCCATGGAGGAGCTGGAGGGCCGCGTGGCGCGCCGGGAGGAGGTGCGCAGGGAGCTGGTGCGTTTGGAGCGGGAGTTGCGCGCGGTGGGCGGCGAGCGGGAGCTGGCCGAACTGGAGCGCGAGGCGGATGGCTGCGACGGGGATGCCCTGCCTGGGCTGCTGGCCGGGGCCAGGGAGGAGATTCGGCGTCTGGGCGGGGCTTTGGCGGAAGATGCCGCCCGGCTGGGGGGCGCGGAGGCGGATCTGGCCCGCATGGCGGGCGGTGACGATGCGGCGCAAGCCTTGCAAGAGGAGGAGTCGGCCTTGGTCCGTTTGCACCGGGAGGCCGAGTGTTATGTGGTGACCCGGCTGGCCGGGCGGTTGATCGGGCTGGCGGTGGCCCGTTTTCGCGAGCGGAATCGGGATCCGGTGTTGGCGCGGGCAGGGGAGCTGTTCCGTCGGCTGACCCTGGAGTCGTTCGCCGGTCTGGAGACCGATTTCACCGAGCAGGGGGGGCATCTGTTGCTGGCCGTGCGCCCGGACGGAAGGCGGCTTGCCGTGGAGGCGATGAGCGACGGGACCCGCGATCAGCTCTATCTGGCGTTGCATCTGGCGATGCTGGAGCGGCGTCTGGAAACAGCGGAACCGTTGCCGCTGGTCCTGGACGACCTGTTGATCCACTTCGACGACCGGCGCGCCGGGGAGGCGTTGCGGGTGTTGGCCGAGGTGGGCCGCAAGACCCAGATCCTTTTTTTCACTCATCACCTCCATCTGGTGGAGGTGGCTCAAGCGGTGCTCGGGGCCGGGGAGTTTCGGTTGGCATCGCTGTAATGCATCAAGGAGAAATATCATATGCCGACCCTCATACATCAAAGGACGGATCGCACCAAACCGGCCAGCCGGATCCTGTCGGTTGGGGCCAAGAATATCACCTCGCAGTGCGGCGAGGATGGGGTGTTGATCAATATTTTCAACCGCATCGGCGTGACCGCCTCGGGTCCCTGGTGCGTCGAGTTCGGCGCCGGGAACGGGATGGCATTGAGCAATACCCTGAATCTGATCGAGGCCAATCACTGGAATGCGGTGCTGATCGAGGGCGACCGCGAGCGTTTCGAGGTGTTGCGCGCGCTTCATCGCGACAACGAGCGGGTGCATGCCATCCATGGCATCGTCGGCTGGGAGGGGAGCGAAGCCCTGGACGAGATCCTGGCACGCACGCCGATTCCGGAGCGGTTCGACCTGTTGAGCATCGACATCGACGGCAACGACTGGTTCGTCTGGGAGGCGCTGCGCAATTACCGTCCACGGGTGGTGGTGATCGAATTCAACCCGACCATCCCCAACGACGTGATCTTCATTCAGGACCGGGACCCGGAGATCAATCATGGGTGTTCGTTGCTGGCGCTGATCGAACTGGGCAGGACCAAGGGGTACGAACTGATCGCCACCACCACCTGCAACGGCTTTTTCATCGTCGCCGAGGAGTTCGCCGGATTGGGCATCGAGGACAACAGCATCGACGCCATTCATCTGCCCATCATCGATGGCCGGATTTTTCACGGCATGGACGGGACGATCTTCACTGTGGGCATGCCGCGCCTGTTCTGGCACGAGCGCATGATCGCCCCGGACGAGTTGCAGGTCTTCAGCAGGGAAGAGCGCTGTTTTAACGACAAGCTCGCCCGGTAAGTTCCATCAGCCACCCTTCCAGCAGATCGACCCGGCTGTCCCAGGTGTTGGCCAGGGCGCGTTCGCGCCGGGTGGCGGGGGTGCCGGCGCCGTTGCCGGCGATGGCCTTGGCGAGCGCCGCCTCCCACTCTTCGTGGGTGGCGGCGATGGTCACCACGTCGCCGAAGGCCAGGATCGCCTCCTGAGGGGCTGCCACCACCGGTTGGCCTGTGGCCAGATATTCGTGCAGCTTGGTCGGATAGCCATGCACCACCCAGTCGTCCGCCGCGATTTTGTAGCAGATGACGTTGACCGTCATGTGGGCCACGTAGACCGGGGTCTCCTCCCGGGATTTCAGGCCGAGGAAATGGATGTTCGGGCGTTGTTGCAGCCGTTCCCAGCGCATGCGGGCCGTCACTTCCCGTTCCCGGTCGCCGTTCATGTAGACCGGTCCCAGAAAGACCCAGTGCCACCCCGGATGGTGTTCCGCCACCCGGTCGATCATCTCCAGGTCCACCTTGGAGTTGATGTTGCCCACATAACCGATGCGCGGGGAGGGGATGTTCGCCAGATCGGCAGGGCAGGGGGGGAGGGATGCGGCCACCTGCGCGAAACGTCGGGCGTCCGCACCGTTGGGCAGCAGGCGCGCCTTTTGCGGACCCTGGCCCGGCAGGGCGCGCGCCATGCCCGGCGAGGAGGCGGTGATCAGATCGGCCCGCGCCACCAGTCGTTCCTCCATGACGCTCTTGTCCGGACTCCAGTCGTCCATCAGCCGGTAGACATCGTAGACGTGATACAGCGTCCGCTCCGGGCGCAGCCATTCCAGATACGGCTCGAACATGGGATGGAACAGCATGGCGATGCGCGGGGCGTTCGGGTCGGGCAGGGCGCGCAGCAGCCGGGCCACGGTCAGGGCGATGACCCGTCGGTCCCAGGCGGGCCACCTGGGCCACAACGCCGGAAAGCGTCCGGGACAATCCACCAGCACCCCGCCTTCGCGGCGTTCGACCCGTCCCAGCAGCGCGGCCTTTTGCCAAACCGGCGTGCCGCGTTTCCACCAGTGCAGTGGTCCGTAACTGTAGAGCACCGGCCAGCCCCGTTGTGCCAGGCGCGTCAGGAGTTGCTGCCGGCTCAGCCAGTGGTTGTCCCAGGGATGGGGCGCAAAGGCCAGGATCGGCGGTGGTGCATTTCGCCTTGAATCGTCCGCCATCTGATGCCACCATGCGTTCGGTCGGGTGCGGATATCGGGATTTTGCGGAGAGTATAACGGTTGGCGCCATGGGTTGCACGGAATCGGATGCGCGACAGCAGGAAGAGCGGCCCCTGCATGTGCTGGTGGTCTGCCAAACCGCCTATCCTTTGGTGCGCGGCGGCATCGACGCCATGCTCCAGGCATTGATCGATGCCCTGCCTGCTGTGCATCGCATTTCGCTCTTCATGCCGGGGGAGTGGTCGTCCACCTCCCTGGAAACCCGTCGCCTGGGAGCGGTGACCGTTCATCGCCTGCGTTTGCGCATGCCGGGCGATGCCAAACGGCCTTTGCGCGGTTTTTTTGGCTGGTTGCGCGAGTTCCCGGTCACTCTCTGGCGCCTGCGCCGCCTGATGCGCACCGAGGGGATCGATCTGCTCCATCTGCACACGGTGCGGGATTTTCATCTCTATTTTCGCGTGCTGCGCTGGCTTGGGGGGCCGCCTTATCTGCTGACCTTTCACGGCACCGATGCCCTCAATTTCGCCGAAGGCACCTTGCTGGGGGTCAAGGGGGAGCGGCGGGTTTCGCCCCTGCTCCATTGGGTCGCGGGAGGGGCCGGGGCGATCACGGCGGTGGCTGCCCATTACGCCCGCCTGATCGAACACCATCACCCCGACCTGGCGCCGATCCGGCACATCCCCAACGGCATTCCTCTGACGCCGCCCCCGGCGACCGCGTTGCCGGAGGCGTGGCCCGACCGTTTCTGGCTGGTGGCGGGATGGGTCGAGCCACCCAAGGCCCCGGATGCGGCGGTGCGCGCCTGGGGCAGCGTGCGGCGCCGCTTTCCCGACCTGCATCTGTGCATCGTGGGGGACGAACCCCGGCTGGGGGACGGCGCCCCCTATTATCCGGGCTATCTGGAGGAGTTGCGCGCCCTCATCGTCCGGGAAGGGGTGGCGGATCGGGTCCGGCTCACCGGCCCTTTGCCTCGTGACCAACTGGCGGCCCTGATGCGCCGTGCCAGCGGGTTGCTTTTTCCCTCCCTGCGCGAGGGGTTGCCCTATGTGTTGCTGGAGGCGGGTCTGGCCGGGTTGCCGGTGGTCTGCAACGACATTCCGGCCTTTTCCGACGTGGTGACCCACGGGGAAGAGGGTCTGCTCGTCCCCGGCGGGAATCCGGAGGCCATGGCCGAGGCCGTCGTCCATCTGACCGCCGATCCCGATCTGGCCTTGCGCATGGGCCAGGCCCTGTGCGCCAAAATCGCGCGTCAATACTCGGCCCAGGTCATGGCCAACCGCTATCTGGAACTCTATGCCTCCCTGGTGGCGCCATGAACGACCGACTTTTTCTGGGACCGCTGCGACCGGAGGATCTTCCGTTCATCACCTCCGTGCCGGTTGCCGAGGTGCCGGGTTGCTGCTTTGTGGCGTCCGGTCATCATGCCCTAAGGTTGCTGGCCCGCTCCTTGCGGCTTGCGCCGGGCAGCCGGGTGGCGCTGCCCGCCATGATCTGTCCCACCGTGCCCGCCGCCCTGCGCGCCGAAGGGCTGCTCCCGGCGTTCGTGGACCTCACCCCGGATGGATACGTGATGGATTTCGACCGGGAGCGGTTTTACCAGGCCGGCTACGACCTCATCGTGCTGCCCCACCTGTACGGTCTGCCCCATCCCCGCACCGCAGAGATCGTCGATTTCGCCCGCAATTCCGGCATCCCTCTGATCCACGACGCCGCCCAGTCCCTGGGCCTGGAATGGGAAGGGCAGCCCATCATCCGGCTCGATCAGGGTGGGTTTTACAGTTTCGGGGCCGGCAAGGCCGGCACGGCGGCCACTGGCGCCCTGGCGTGCGGCATCGATCCCGGGTTGATGGAACGGCTGGGTCTCGACGACTGGCGGTTGTGGGATCCGGCATCCCGTGACTTCATGCGCCGCAGGATGGGGTTGCCGGGCCGCGATTGGCTCGCGTGGCTTCGCAGCGACTCCTTTCGGGCCAGCCGCATCCAGGTGTGGGCCGCCTGTCGCGTCTTGGAGCGCCTGCCGGTCATCGAGGAGGGCAGGCGCCGGAACTGGCGACGGCTGAGGGATCTTTTGGGCCACGAGCTGTACGGGGACCCGCCGGAGCGGATCTCCTGTTACAAGTTCGTCATGCATGCAAGGCAGCCATTGCGGCTGCCCCCGGAGTGGTCGGCGGTGCCGGTGCGTAGCGTGACGCGCCATCCGGCTTCCCCCGGCCTGCCGGTGTACGAGACCTTTCCGGGCGCATTGTACGAGATTTCCACCGAGCGCTCTCTGGAAGAGTACGCCGGCATGGATCCGTCATGATCTCCCCGGAGCCGCCCCTGTTTCTTTCCGCTGCCTGGATGCGTGTCATGGTGGCCAGCGGGGCCATTGCGCGGGCCTGTCCGGTCACCTTGCGGGATACGGTCGTGCATGTGGGGGAGTATCGCGCCTTCGGACTGGCGAAATGGATCCTGTACGGTGCGCTTCCCGACGAAACGGAGCTGTTGTCGCTTTTCGTGCAGGCACGCCGCCAGGGGGTGTTTCAGGTGGAGTCCGATTTCAACATGGCCCGTTGGCAAGAGCGGACTTTCCTTGCGACCCACACCCGTGTCACCCGTCCTTTCGGGACCTATCTGGTGGATTTGAGCCAATCCGAGGAGGCCCTGTGGGAGGGGATGCATCCCAAGCATCGCAATATGACCCGCCGTGCGCGTCAGGAAGGGGTGGAGATCCGACCGGAACTCGACCTGGGGGCCTGCGTTGCCTTGATGGGGGAGACCTATGCCAGGGGAGGACGGGAGCATGGTTTTTCTTTGCGTTATCTGGAGCTCCTGCGTCGGGAACTGGACGGGCGGGTGCTGTTCTGGAGCGCGGTGCATCGTGGGGAGTTGCAGGCGGCGCTGGTCTTGCCGTATGATGGATTAACGGGCTATTATTTGCACGGGGCGAGCCGTACTGGCGGGGTCCCCGGGGCTTCCAACCTGCTGCACTGGGAGGCGATGCGGCATCTCAGGTCCGCCGGGGTGGGACGTTACGATCTTGGGGGGGCCAGAGAGACCACCGACGATCCGCGTCTGGAAGGGATCTTTCGCTTCAAGCAGCGGTTTGGTGGGGTGTTTGTGCATTGTTATCATTGGAAGAAGGTTGTTTCTCTCCCCCGTGAGCGACTGCATGCGCTATTGTTCGCCTTGCGCGGCGGATCGGTTTGAAGACGATCTTTTTTTCACCTGTTTTTTTGCTTGCGATTTACCAAAAAATTGCTAAACTGCCCATCCTGAACTCACGATAATGGCTTGTATGGGTGGTTTTTGCCAACTCCGTCACATAACAGCGAAAGCGGCTACCATGAGTATCTACGGCGTTAACGAATTGATGATCGGCCCGGACGCGCAGGCGGCCTACGATGGCTTGGCGCAGCGGACGCGCGCCCTGGCGGACTCCTCCTTGTTGCGGTTCTTCGAGCGCACCGCCGTGCGCAGCATGAACGGCGTGGCCAACGACACCTCGCGGGCCTCGATGGCCTATCGGGTGAGCCTTTCGGAGGCCGCCATCCGCCTGTATCACCAAAAGGTGGGCATTGCCACCGCCGAGCCGAATTCCCGTCTGGTGCTGTAGCCTTTTTTCCAGTCAACCCTCTGGTGGCGCGCCCCGCTCCACCTGGTTGACCCTCCACAACGCCAACATCAAGGTCCCCACCGCCCAGACAATGGTGATCGTCATGGCCAGCCAGTAATCGCGGCTGGCCAGGAACTCCAGTGGCGGGTGGTAGAGGGGCGTGCGGATCAAGGTCAGGGCATGGGTCACCGGGTTGACGATCATCAGGCCCCACAGCCAGGCCGGACTGTTTTCCAACGGGAAAAGCGCTCCCGAGAGCATCCAGAGGGGCATCAGAAAGACCGACATCACCGCATGGAAACCGGCGGTGCTCTCCATGTTCCAGGCGATGAGAAACCCCAGCGCGGTGAATCCCACACAGGAGAGAAAAAATCCCCACACGATCCAGCCTGCCTCCGCCCAACCCAGGGGGATGCCCAAGAGCGGTGCGGCCAGCAGCAGAGGAACGGCCTGCACCAGGGAGATGGCGACCCCTCCGGCGACCTTGCCCAGCACGATGGCCATGCGCGCCACCGGCGCCACCAGAACCCCCTGCAACAAGCCCTGATTGCGGTCCTCGATCAGGGTGATGGTGGAGAAAATCCCGGAAAAGAGCATCAGCATCAGCAGCACGCCAGGATAGAAATACTCCGCGTAGGAGAGTTGTTCCATGCCGGGGGCGCGAAACGACGCGGTGAAGCCGCCGCCCAGAAAGGCCCAGATCAGCAGCGGTTGCGCCAGACTGCCGATCACCCGGTGGGGTTGCCGAAAAAATCGCACCAGTTCCCGGTGCGTCAGGGTGAGGGTGGCGCGCATCATCACGAACTCTCCTCGTCGGCCTGGAGGGCGCGACCGGTCAATTGGACATAGACATCTTCCAGGGTGGGTTGCTTGATCGCCAGGGAGCGGATCTCTTGCCGGTGGCCGGTCAGCAGTTCCCGGATCCACTCCAGGAGATCCCCGCCCCGGATGCGCAGTTCGTTTGCCTGGAGGGAGACCTCGACACCGGGACGCTGGCCGAAGGCGTGTGCCAGTTCTTCCAGCGCCTCCCCCTGGACGACCAGGATTTCGCGGCCCATCCGTTCCGTGAGGCGCGCCGGGGCATCCATGGCCAGCAGGCGGCCCTGCCGCAGGATGGCCACCTGGTCGGCCCGTTCCGCCTCGGCGAAGAGGTGGCTGGTCATCAGGATGGTAACCCCCTGATCGTGTTGCAAACGTTGCAGGGTCTCCAGAAAGGCGATGCGTCCGCCGGGGTCCAGGCCGACGGTGGGTTCGTCCAGCAGCAGCAGGCGCGGTTCGTGCAGCAACACTTTCACCAGTTCGGTCTGGCGTGCCAGACCGCCGGAGAGGGTTGCGACACGTTCGTCGAGCCGGTCGGTCAGGTCGCTCCAGGCGATCAGCCGTTCCAGGCGTTGCCGGAAGAGCGGGGGAGGCACGTGGTGGAGGTTGGCGTGAATGCGCAGATTTTCCAGGACGGTGAGATGCCTGTCCAGGGCGGGGCGTTGAAACACCACCCCCATTTCGCGGCGGGCGGTACAAGGATCGGCGAGCAGATCGTGGCCGAAGATGGCGATCTGGCCGGCGCTGGGGCGGGCCATGCCGCACAGGATGCGAAACAGGGTGGATTTGCCGCTGCCGTTGGGGCCGGTGAGGACGAAGAAGGTTCCGGGGGCGATGCACAGATCGATGCCGTGCAGGGCGGTGCGGGGCGGGGTGCGCCGGGCGCCCGGATAGCGATGGATCAGTTGCCGGATGGCGACCGCCGCAAGAGGTGGGGGGGGCGTCATGTCTGGGGTTTTTCCCGGAGCGCGGCCAGAAAGAGCAGGGCGGAAATCAGCAACAGCGCCCCCGCCCCTTGGGAAAAACGGCTCCAGTTGGTTGGCAGGGCCAGCAACAACAGCAACAGCCCGCTGGCATGGGTCATCAGGTGCAGCCTGCCCAGCCGTCCCGGACGCCAGGCCGCATACAGTCCGTAAAGTTGGCTCAGGCTCCAGCCCGGCAGCCACAGCAGGCCAAAGAGAAAACGCCATTCTGCAGCATGGCTGACCGGCCACGTCAGCAGGCTGAGCAGGGCGCCGGCTCCGGCCAGGTCAGCCAGGTCCCAGTAGCGGTTGCCGCCTCCGGCCCGCCGGGCGGCCAGGGTCAGGGTCAGCATTGCCGCCGCGCCGGGGGCCATGGTCAGCCACAGCCAGCCGGGTTCCTCCGGCAGCCGAAACAGCCCGACCGGAATGAGCAGCAGGGAGGCCACGGCTCCGGCGGCGGTCAGGCGCAACAGACCGCGTTGCCGTTCGGTCCATGCGGGCGCCGCCAGGGAGAGGCGCATGGCCATCAACATCACGCCCGCCCAGCCGAACAAGCCCCAGGTCAGGTGGCTGCCCACCATGGCCAGTCGGTCGTAGGGCAGGAAACCATGGGCGTATTCCCCCAGAAAGATCGCCCCCAGCGCCAACACCCCGGTCAGGGAGAGCAGGGCGATACGGGCCAGAAGCAGCAGGGGATGGCCTGCCGTTCCGGGACGCAACGCCATCCACAAGGTTTGCGCCAGAAAAATGCCGAAGGCGACTCCGACCCCTGCCGAGGCGAGCAGCAGAAACCAGCGATGGAGGCTGGTCCCGATGCCCAGATAGACCGAAAGCGCCCCGGCGATCAGCCAACCCCAGACCCAGGGGACGAGGCGCGGCCAGGGCACGGGGTTTCCGGTCCAGCGCGGCAGGAGGTGGTAGACCGCGCCGAACAGGGCCATGGTCAGCACCCCCAGCAGGTAGAGATGGGCCGTGGCCACGGTGGCCGGATCCAGGGGCGTTTGCAGCCATTCCTCGTGACGAACGATCAACACGATGCCGGTGAGGGCGAGGTGCAGGGCGGCGGCGGTGAAAAATCGGCCTGCCGAGGGAAGGGGTGTCATGGCAATCCGGGGTCGATCCATAAAAGAGTGTCGAGAATCCCATGCTAATCCGATTCCCGCTGACGGGCAACTCCCGCATGACGCCGTTGTTGACGCAAAGAGTGGAAAATTATGGAAAATTTCATTGCAACCATTTGAAAATGCAACAAAAGGATGCTTGGCAGGGAATATGCTATTCGAATGATGCCTGCTTGAACATCCTAACTTTCGCAATACGAGGGCTGCCCATGGATACTCTGAGAATTATTTCCAAGAAAGATGACTATGAAATTTTTGATACGGTAGAAAAAATGACCATTGTAAAAGGTATTGAAACTTATCAGACTGCATTGGTCTTGCAACGCAAACTGATGAAACTCAAACGGGACGCAGAGGTCTATTCCATGCGTCCGACCCACCATCGCGCGGCCTCTTGACGCGAAGAGCAGGATGATTGAACGTTTCGGAGCTGCTGAGCACTCTGCGCTACTGGCGGGAGTGCGGGATTGATCGATTGACCGGGGAAGGGTGTGGATTCCTTCCGGCGCAGGCCGGCACACCGTCCCCACGTGTCGTTCTCCCGGTCGCTTCCTCCCAGGTGGCCCCATCCATTCCAGCGCCCCCCCGGATTCAGCCGGTGGCCCAACCGGTGCCACCCGTCACCCTGGATCGGCTGTTGACCGAACCGTCGGCCTCCGGCGACAAACCCGCCCTTCTGGAGGCGATGGCGCGCGAGACCTCCGTCTGCACCCGCTGTCCCCTCTCCTTGACCCGTCATCGCGGGGTGTTCGGCGCGGGATCCCACGACGCGCAGGTGTTTCTGGTGGGCGATTTTCCCAAGGAAGAAGACGAGTTGAGCGGAGAACCGTTTTCCGGGGATCTCCAGGAGTTGCTGAACGGCATGTTGGGCGCTTGCGGCTGGCAACGCCGGCAGGTTTATTTGGCGAATGTGGTCAAATGTCGCCCGTCAGGGGATCGCCAACCGCGTGGCGAGGAGGTGAGCCAGTGTCAGGGGTATCTCTTCGGCCAACTGGAGATCGTGCGACCCCGTTTGATTCTGGCCATGGGCAAGGTGGCCATGGATTGTCTGCTCGGTTGCGGGGGGCAGGTGGGGGCGGTGCGGGGGCGGACGCACGCCTGGCGCGGGATTCCGGTGGTGGTGAGCTATCACCCCGCCTATTGCCTGCGGACCCCGGCAAGCAAGCGGGCCGTTTGGGAAGACCTGCTGTTTGCGATGAAAATCCTGGAAAAAAACACCCCCTGATTACAGGCTGGCCCCTTCTTCCAGCACCACGCCCATGGCCATGTATTTTTCGAACCGTTCCTTGATCAGCACGGATGGGGATTTGCGTTCGAGATCGTTCAGGTGATCCAGGAGGTGGCGTTTCAGGATGGCGGCGGCAGTTGCCGGGTCGCGGTGGGCGCCACCGACCGGTTCCGGGACGATCTCGTCAATCACGTGGAGTTCCAGGATTTCCTGTGCGGTCAGGCGCAGGGCCTCGGAGGCGAGTTCGGCCTTGGAGGCGTCCTTCCAGAGGATGGAGGCGCACCCTTCCGGGGAGATGACCGAGTAGGTGGCGTATTGCATCATCAACACCCGGTTGCCCATGCCCAGTGCCAGCGCGCCGCCGGATCCACCCTCGCCGATGACCACGGAGATGATGGGAACCTCCAGGGAGGCCATCACTTTGAGGCTGCGGGCGATGGCCTCGGCCTGTCCCCGTTCTTCGGCGCCTTTGCCAGGGTAGGCCCCGGGGGTGTCGATGAGACAGATGATGGGGAGACGGAATTTTTCCGCCATGTGCATCAGGCGGATCGCCTTGCGGTATCCTTCCGGGCGGGGCATGCCGAAGTTGCGACGCACCTTTTCCTTGGTGCCGCGTCCCTTTTCCTGACCGATCACCATGATGTCCCGGTTGTCCAGCATGGCCAGACCCGCGATGATCGATTCGTCGTCGCCGAACACGCGGTCGCCGTGGAGCTCCCGGAAATTGGTGAAGACGGAGTTCAGGTAGTCCGAGGTGAAGGGGCGATCCGGATGGCGGGAGAGCAGGGTCTTCTGCCAGGGGGTGAGCTTGGAGAAGATCCGTTCGGTCAGGTTGACAGACTCCTGTTCCAGCCGGGCGATGTCCTGGGAGATGTTGATCTCCGAGCTGTTGGACAGCAGGCGCAGGTCATCGATCTTCGACATCAGTTCGCCGATGGGGCGTTCGAATTCCAGAAAGGTTTGCGACATGGTGGCAAAAGTCCGTTGGGTTGGAGCAGCGATCCGGGAATTATCGCATTTTTCGAACCGGAATCAAAGGGGGCCGTTGGCCATGGGTTTCCGGGCAACGAGCACGGAAGGATTGTCGAAGCAGTTCACCTCCTCGACGGCGGCAAAACCGGCCTCCACAAGCCAGGTCGCCATCTCGTCGCTGGTGTAGCAGTTGCCCCGTTCGGTGTTGACCAGCATGTTGATGGCGAACATGGCGGCATCCACCGGAGCGGATCGGTGCGGCTGGATGATCTTTTCGTGCAAAATGATCCGTCCGCCGGGATCCATGGCGTCGTGGATCTTGCGGAGCAGGCGTTGGTTTTCGTCAAACCCCTCCATGTGCAGGACATTGGAGACCAGCACGGCATCGAACCCTCCCGCCAGTTCCGCGTCCCGATAGGCGTCCAGTGCCCGGAAGGAGATGCGGTGGGCGAATTCTCCCCCTGCCACCCATGGCCGGGCCGAGTGGATGGTCGTTTCCAGATCGCCGATGATGGCAGTCAGCGAGGGATTGCACCGGAGAAACTCCTCGGCGTAGACCCCCGGTCCGCCGCCCAGGTCCAGCAGGGTGTGGTGGTCGGCGAGGGGAATGGCCTGCGCCAGGATGCGGGCATGGGGACGACCGATCTGAGCCATGGCGCCGATGAATACGGCATTGCGTTGCGTCTCCCCTTGCGTCAGATGCTCTTCCGGACGCCGGCAGGAGCGCCCGGAGCGCACCGACTCCTCCAGACGCATCCATACTTGCATCAGGTCCGCGTAGTGATCCAGGGAGACCCCGCGATCCTCCGGGCCGGTTCCGGAGAGATGCCGCAAGGCGGTTGCGCCATTGCGATAAAGATCCCCCCGCTTTTCGATCACCTGCAAGGCGGCCAGCGCGTCCAGCAGGATGGTGGCACCGCGTTCGGCGAGATCGAGGCCCGCAGCGATCTGGCCGGCGGTCAGGGAGCGATCCTCCAGATGGCGGAAAATCCCCAGACGGTGCGCGGTGAGGATGGCCTGTGCCGGTTGATGACCCCGGATCATCGCAAGCAGGGTGTCGAGTGTCAGCATGATGAAAGCCTCCCAAGGGCGCGTTGTTGGCGTGGCGGTGTGGCGCGTGCGGGTCGAACCGGGCGTTCGGCCCGGCGCATGTCCTGCTCCAGCGCGGTATCGATTTCGGTCTGCCCGGCCAGGCACTCCCCGACCAGGGAAAACAGGCGCGGCAGGGCGATGCCGTGGGTCTCGCCCGTTGTGGCGAACAGGCGGTCGCTCAATGACAAAAAAACCTCGAAAGGGGAACGGTCGCAAAAGGCCTGGGCCAGGGTTTGGGTGAAACGCCCCGAATTGCCGATCAGGTCCCAGTAGCGGGCGAAGCGTTTCATGCGCCGCATGGTGAAAAAGTCGATCCGGTCGTTGGCGAGCAGCTCGTAAGGGGGATCGGGGCTGAAAACATAGCCGTGCGCGGCTTCCATGGCCGTCAGGGGGGTCCCGGCGAGCCGTTTCAGGATGCCCACCTGGATTTCGTGGGGGGCCAGGGCGACCAGACGGTCGAACCCGGCGGCAAAGCCCGCCAGGCTTTCTCCGGGCAGCCCCACGATCAGGTCGGTGTGCAGGTGGACCCGGGTGGCGGTGCGCAGCCAGGTGAGATTGGCCGCCGCCTTGTCCGGGTCCTGGCGCCGACGGATGGCGCGCAGGACCTGGGGATCGAAGGATTGCACGCCCAGTTCCAGTTGCACCGCTCCGGGCGGAAAGGCGGCCAGTCGTTCCCGGATCGCCTCCGGCAGCAGGTCGGGAATCATCTCGAAGTGCAGGAAAGCATCGGCGCGGGCCGGATCCAGAAAGAAATCCAGGAGCGTCGCGGCCTGTTCCCGGTGGGTGTTGAAAATCCGGTCCACGAACTTGAAGCGCCGCGCACCCCGTGCGTACAACTGCTCCAGGCCGGCCAGCAGGGCAGGGAGGGGAAAGCGGCGCACCCTGGCATCCAGCGCGGAGAGACAGAAGACGCATTGCCAGGCGCACCCCCGCGAGGCCTCCACGTAAATCTGCCGGTGGGCCAGGTCCGCATCGGTGTATTCCGCATAGGGCAGGGCGAGCTGGTGCAAATCCGGCGGTGGGGCGAAAATTTTTTTCTCCGCTGGCGGCGTTCCCGCCAGGATGACCTCGGCCAATGCGCGGAAGGCCACCTCCCCCTCGCCGACGATCAGGTGATCCGCCAGTTCTGCCAGGGGGTGGTCGTCCAGGGCAAAACCGGTTTCCGGCCCCCCCAGGACCAGGATCACCTCCGGGCGCAGCCGCTTGAGCAGCCGGGCCATGCGGGTGGTCAGGTCGGTATTCCAGGCATAAACCCCGCACCCCACAATGCGTGGCCGGGCGAGCAGCACCCTTTCGACCGCCTCTTCGGGCCGCGTTTCCAGGTCGAATTCCACCATCCCGCTTCTCTCCCGCAACGGACCCAGATTGGCCAGCAGAGAGCGCAGGCCCAGGGAGGCATGAGTGAAACGGGCATTGAAGGTGGTCAGCAGGATCATCTCCTGATTTCCCCGATGTGAAAAAAAATTCAACTTCTGCTTCTCGCACTCTTGATCAGGCCGGCATGACAGGCGTATGCTCCCTGCCTAAGAGGAAGCGTCAACCCCGCCAGGCCTTTGTTTGGTGCTGACCAGGTTCCCAGTTTCTCAATTCCATCCCGACAGGTCAATGTTCATGTAAACGACACCGCAGCGTGTGGAACGCATGCTGACAAGCAGGCAATGGAGGCCGCCATGATCCCGGATCGTATTCGAGTCTTGCTGGATACGGTTACCCGCTTGTATCACAAGCAGACCCTGCCACACCTGGAAAACCTGTTGCAGAAGACCTCCGAAGCCGATCTGCATGCCTTGTTCAAACTGATGAGCCACGAGGAGAGCGCCCGGATCTTTCCCTTGCTGGGCCGTGAGATCGCCGCGCGCATTCTGCTCTCCCTGCGCATCGAGGACCGGGTGCGGGTCGCGGAGGTCGCCGAGGTCCGCGAGATCCTGCCCATCCTCGAGGAACTCTCCAGCGACGAACAACAGGCCATCGTCAGCCGGATCAAGGGAGTCAACCGCAACCCCCTGAATGCTGCCATCGCCATCCGCCGGAATGTCCAGGCCGCCAACATGATGGATGACAGCATGATGGGCCTGGATGAGAGCGGCCAGCAGGAATCTTACGTTTCTGCAGCCGCGCCGGGGTCCGCGCTCGAACCGTCCGGCGCCCGCAAACCGGTGGCCTTCGATCCGGAAAGGATCCGGATGCTCAAGGAGACCATTCTCCAGTTCCACGAGAAAAAGGCCACCCGCACCCTGCAGCGCATTTTCGTCAAGGTCCATCCCGCCGACCTGGCCAACGCCTTCGAAATGTTTCCGGAAGAGACGATCACCGAGATTTTTCTGCTGATCCCGGACACCACCCGTGGCGCCAAGATCCTCTCGGAACTCAAACCCGACCTGCAAACCAGGATCGTCTCGGAAGCCGACATGCACGCCATCCTCCCCTTTCTGGAGAAAATGGCCCCGGACAACCAGGCGGATCTGCTCTCCGCTTTGGACAAGGAGGTGGCGCAGCGGTTGATCGATCACATGGACAAGGAGATCAAGAACGAAATCGAAAATCTGCTCCAATACCCTGCGGGCAGCGCCGGCAGCCTGATGACCTCCCAGTTCTTCGCCCTGCCGGAGGATACCCTGGTCTCCGAGGCCATCGCCGCTGTCCGCACCCTCCCCACCTACGAGATGGTTTTCTATCTCTACGTGGTGGACGAATCGGGCCGCCTGATCGGGGTCAGTTCGCTGCGTCAGTTGCTTCTGGCCAATCCCAACGCTGCCTTGCGCGAGATCATGAACAACCGGGTGCTCAAGAGCTATACCCACACGCCCTCCTCCGAGGTGGCGGATCTGGCGCGCCATTACCGTATCCTGGGCATCCCGGTCGTGGACGAAATGGGCGTCATGGTGGGATTGATCACCATGGACGACCTCTTCCCGGTCATCGAGGAGGACACCACCGACAGCATCTATCGCATGGCCGGCACCGACAGCGCGGAAATGGATGCCGAATCCTCCCTGCCCATTGTGCGCATTCGTCTGCCCGGCATGCTGGCGGTCTTTCTGGGCGGTTTGCTCGGGGTGGGGATCATCGCCTTTTTTCAGCATGCCATCCTGGAAATGATCTCCCTGATCTTCTTTTTGCCCATCGTCATGACCCTGTCCAGCAACATCGGTGCCCAGTCGGCCACGGTGGTGGTGCGCAGCCTCTCCACCGGACTCATCAAGCCCAACGATTTCGGCGAGGTCATCCTGCGCGAGGTGGGGGTCGGTGTCATCATGGGTCTGGCCGGCGGCATTCCTCTGGGCCTGGCCGCCTACCTGCTTTTTGGCAACATCGATCTGGTGCAGGTGGTCTCCATGGCCATGCTGCTCAATGCCAGCCTGGCCACCCTGTTCGCCTCGGCCATTCCCATCATTCTGGAGTGGCGTGGCAAGGATCCCACTGCTTTGACCGGTCCGCAACTCACCACCACGCTCAACATCATCTCGATTGCCAGTTATTTCGTTCTTGCCCACTATTTCGTGCAGCATGCCCAATAATCGCGGAGGCCAGCCATGACCAAGGAAACGGGTTCCATCTATGCGTATCTGATCGATCAGCGCACCAATACCGCCCACGCCGTCAGTTGGCAGGAGATCCGTGTCTGGAAGCCGGAAAACGAATACCTCTGGCTGGTCAGTCGCGCCGACGGCATGGAGACGCGCCGCTGGTTGCAAAACGAAAGCGGACTGGATCCCCAGGTGCTCAATGTCCTGTTTGCCAACGACAACCGCCCCCACGTCGATTTTTCCCCGGAAGGGACCCTCATCTCCCTGCGGGCGGTCAATCAGGATGCCAACCGCGAGCCGGACGAAGACCTGGTGTGCGTCAACATGTGGGTGGACCAGAGACGCTTCATCGTGCTGCGTTCCCACTCCACCCTGGCATGCAGCGAAGTGCGCAACGAACTCAAGGAAGGGAATGTCCCCAACGACACCGGGGAGATGTTCGCCATGCTGATGGACCGCCTCATGAGTCGCATGGACGGCCTGCTCAACGAAATGGACCACCAGATCGACGAACTGGAAGACCGGATTCTGGTCCGTGTCACCGACGAAGTCCAGATGGAACTCGCCACCCTGCGCCACCGGGTGATCACGGCGCGGCGTTATCTGGTCGCCCAGCACAATACCCTGGCCAGCCTCTACGGCAATCGCGCCTTCTGGCTTTCCGACACCTGCCGCCGCACCATCCGCGAGTCCAACAGCCACGTCAACCGCGCTGTCGAGGATATCAACGCCTGCCGCGAGCGGGCGCTCTTTCTCCAGGATCAGATTACCCAGCTCAACTCCAACGAGTTGAACAAGACCATGAAGATCCTCACCGCCTTCACGGCGGTCCTGCTCCCCCTCAATGCCTTTACCAGCCTGATGGGGACCAACGTCGAGGGGATCCCCGGTCAGGCCGGCACCTCCTCTCCCAATGCCTTCACCTACGAGATCCTCATCTGCATCGGGATCGTGAGCACCTGTTACTATATCTTCAAGCGCCTGAAGTGGTTCGAATAGCCCGTCGATCCGCAGACCTGCGCGCCTGGGTTGCGCAATATTTGCCTGGTGGCGATCATCGCGTTATGTTATCCGGTCACGTGTCGGAGGACACGCTCATACGCATACAGAGGTGATTCATGGAAGGAATGGCTTGTTGCGACCGGTTTCTCGTTGGCTTTCATTGGTTCTGGAAGCGCTATTATCTGCAGAATCCGCAATGGTTTGCGTCACTCGTCGATGCCGGACAGCGGCCAAGGGCCTTGGTGGTGGCCTGTTCCGACTCCCGGGTGGATCCGGCGATTTTGTTTGGCGCGGAGCCGGGCGAGATCTTCGTCATCCGCAACGTCGCCAATCTCGTGCCTCCTTACGAACCGGATGGACGGCATCACGGCACCAGCGCGGCCCTGGAATTCGCGGTGCGGGATCTGCAGGTACGCGACCTTCTGGTGCTGGGACACTCCCAGTGCGGCGGCATGCGTGCCCTGCACGATCACCTCGCTGGCGAGAATCCCGCCGAGCGCGAATTCATCCTGCCCTGGATGTCGATCCTCGCACAATCGGGGGTCCCCATGCCCGCCACGGCATCCTCGCATCTCCTGGAGCAGGCCGGCATCCGTGCCTCCATCGCCAATCTGCGCGGCTTTCCCTGGGTGCAACGGCGCGAAACCGAGGGGCTGCTGACCTTGCATGGCTGGTGGTTCGACATGAGCGCCGGCCAGTTGTGGCGGCTGGATGAAGCGCAGGGTACGTTCGAATTGCTGGATCCGCGTGCGCTGATCAAGGATTGAACCCCATTCCGGATTCACTGGGTATCACTGCGTATCAATTCATTGCAAAAATATTTCAATAAAAAAATATCAAAAAATTGATCCAGGTCAATGCAGGAGAGCGGGGTTTGATATATCTCAATATCAGTCGCCTTCAACTCGAGCAGGATGACCTCATGTCCCCAATGCCGGCCCAATCCGCTTTTGCCCTTGCCAGCGCCGTGCTTCTGGTTCGTCCCGAGGCCTTGGCCTCGGTTGCCGACGCCGTGACCGCCCTGCCCGGCGTCGAACTCCACGCCAGGGATCCCAACGGCAAATTGCTGATCACCCTGGAAGACCGTGCGTCCGACCCCCTGGCACGCCGGTTCGAACAGATCAAATATTTCGATGGCGTCTTGAGCGCCGACCTGATCTACCAGCACTCCGAAGAGATACCCGACCTTTCTTAGCGAGGAGACCGTACCGTGAATCTGACCCGACGTGATTTCATCAAGGCCAATGCCGTTGCCGCCGCCGCTGCGGCAGCCGGAATGAGCCTGCCCGCCCTGGCCGAGATCCCGAATCCGGAGGGGGACATCCATTGGGACAAGGCCCCCTGCCGTTATTGCGGCACGGGGTGCAGCGTGCTGGTGGGCACCAAGGGAGGGCGTATCGTGGCCACCCAAGGCGATCCCGATGCCCCGGTCAACAAGGGCTTGAACTGCATCAAGGGCTACTTCCTCTCCAAGATTCCCTACGGCTCGGATCGCCTGACCACCCCGCTGCTGCGCAAGAAGGATGGCAAGTTCGACAAGGAAGGCGATTTCACCCCGGTCTCCTGGGACGAGGCCTTCGATATCATGGCCGAGAAGTTCAAGACCGCCCTCAAGGCAGGGGGACCCACCACCATCGGCATGTTCGGCTCCGGTCAGTGGACCATCTGGGAAGGGGTCGCCGCCGCCAAGCTCTTCAAGGCCGGTTTCCGCTCCAACAACCTCGACCCCAACGCCCGGCACTGCATGGCCTCGGCTGTGGCCGGATTCATGCGCACCTTCGGCATCGACGAACCGATGGGCTGTTACGACGACCTGGAACACGCCGACGTTTTTGTGCTGTGGGGATCCAACATGGCCGAAATGCACCCGATCCTCTGGTCGCGTCTGGCCAATACCCGTCTGTCCAATCCCAATGCCAAGGTGGTGGTGCTCTCCACCTTCCAGCATCGCAGCTTCGATCTGGCCGACATGGGGATCATCTTCAAGCCCCAGAGCGATCTGGCGATCGCCAACTTCATCGCCAATCACATCATCCAGTCCGGCGCGGTCAACGAGGCGTTCGTCAAGGATCACGTCGCGTTCCACAAGGGGGTCACCAATATTGGCTACGGCCTGCGTCCCACCCACGCCCTGGAAAAGGATGCCGCCGACGCCAAGGATCCCAATGCCTCCGCCCCGATCACCCTCGACGAGTTCAAGAGCTTCGTCTCCGAATACACGGCAGACAAGGTCAGCGAAATTTCCGGGGTGTCGAAAAAGGATCTCGAAGCCCTGGCCGCCCTCTACGCCGATCCCAAGCTCAAGGTGATGTCCCTGTGGACCATGGGCGTGAATCAGCACACCCGCGGCTCCTGGATGAACAACCTCATCTACAACGTGCACCTTCTGACCGGCAAGATCGCGGAACCCGGCAATTCGCCCTTCTCGCTGACCGGTCAACCCTCGGCCTGCGGCACGGCGCGCGAGGTGGGGACCTTCTCCCATCGTCTGCCTGCGGATATGGTCGTGATGAAAAAAGAGCATCGCGACCTGACCGAAAAGCTGTGGCTGCTGCCCGAAGGGACCATCCCCGACAAGCCCGGCTACCACGCCGTGCAGCATCACCGCATGCTCAAGGATGGCAAGATCAACGCTTATTGGGTGATGTGCAACAATAATATGCAAACCGCGCCCAATATGAACGAGGAAGGATTTCCGGGCTATCGCAATCCCAAGGCCTTCGTCGTGGTCTCGGATCCCTATCCCACGGTCACCACCATGGCGGCGGACCTGATCCTGCCGACAGCCATGTGGGTGGAAAAGGAGGGGGCCTACGGCAACGCCGAACGGCGCACCCAGTTCTGGCGTCAGATGATCAAGGCGCCCGGCGAGGCCCGTTCCGATTTGTGGCAATTGGTGGAATTCTCCAAGCGCTTCAAGGTCGAGGAGGTGTGGCCGGCGGATCTGATCGCCAAGAAACCGGAACTGGCGGGCAAAACCCTCTTCGACGTGCTCTATGCCAACAGCCAGGTGAACAAATACTCCGTGGAGGAACTCGACAAGTCGCAACTCAACGATGAGTCGCGGCATTTCGGCTTTTATCTCCAGAAGGGGCTGTTCGAGGAGTATGCCGCATTCGGTCGTGGGCACAAGCACGATCTGGCCGCTTTCGATGTCTATCACAAGGCGCGCGGGCTGCGCTGGCCGGTGGTGGAAGGCAAGGAGACCCTGTGGCGGTTCCGCGAGGGGTATGATCCCTACGTCAAGGCCGGCGAAAAGGTGCGTTTTTATGGCAAGCCGGACGGCAAGGCCTGGATCTTCGCGCTCCCCTATCAACCGCCCGCCGAGGCGCCGGACGCCGAATTCGATCTGTGGCTCTCCACGGGCCGCGTGCTGGAACACTGGCATTCCGGCTCCATGACCCGGCGCGTGCCGGAACTGCATCGCGCCGTGCCGGATGCCCAACTCTTCATGCATCCGGATGACGCGGAAAAACGCGGGCTGAAACGGGGCATGGTGGCCAAGGTGCTCTCGCGGCGCGGCGAGGTGCTGGTGCGGGTCGAAACCCTGGGACGCAACCGGCCCCCGGCAGGACTGGTCTATATCCCGTTCTTCGACGAGTCGCGCCTGGTGAACCGGCTTACCCTGGACGCCACCTGCCCGATCTCGAAGGAGAGCGACTTCAAGAAGTGCGCGGTCAAGGTGATCAAGGCCTAGACCGACGATGAGCGCCACATCCGATGGAGGACCACGGACGGTCGCCATCACCCGGCGTGGTCTGTTCGAGCAGGGCGCCCGGGGCGCGGTCGGGTTGGGTCTGGCCGGACTGGCGCTGGCGTTGGGGGCCGGATCGGCCAGGGCGTTGCCGGTCTGGGCGATCCGACCGCCCGGCGCCCTGACGGAAGAGGCGTTCCTGGGCAGGTGCCTGCGCTGTGGCTTGTGTGTGCGCAGCTGTCCCTACGACATCCTGCACCTGGCCGAGCCAGGGAGCGGGGTGGCGCCGGGAACTCCGTACTTCGTCGGACGCGACAAGCCGTGCGAAATGTGTCCGGAGATTCCGTGCGTCAAGGCCTGTCCGTCCGGCGCCCTGGACCCGGGGCTGACCGATATCGCCAAGGCACGCATGGGATTGGCGGTGTTGGCGGATCAGGAGACCTGTCTGGCCTATCTGGGCCTGCGTTGCGAGGTCTGTTTTCAGGTCTGCCCGTTGCTGGGCAAGGCCATCACCATCGAAAACCGGCTCAATGTCCGCTCCGGCAAGCATGTCCATTTTCTGCCGGTGGTCCATGCGGAGCATTGCACCGGCTGCGGCAAGTGCGAAAAGGGGTGCGTGTTGCAGGAGGCCGCCATCCGGGTTCTGCCCCGAACCGCCGTCAAGGGCGCCCTGGGTGCCCATTACCGGGTCGGGTGGGAGGAGAAGAAAAAGGCCGGTCATGCCTTGATCCCCGAACCCTTGAGCCTGCCGGTGCGGCGTCCGGGAGAGGGACCATGAAAGGCTGCCAGGGGGATGCCTGCCAGGCCAGGGAAAAAAAGGGGTGGTGGCGGGCCAGTCGCTGGCTGCTGGCGCGGCGTTGCAGCCAGCTTGGGGTCCTGGGGTTGTTTCTGCTGGGACCATTGGCAGGAGTGCGGCTCATCGAGGGCAATCTCGCCTCCAGCCTGACCCTTGGGGTCCTGCCCATGACCGACCTGCTCTGGTTCGCCGAGACGGTGGCCGCCTCCGGCATTCCATTGATGCAGGCGGTCATCGGAGCCGGGGTGGTGGCCCTGCTGTACGGGTTGTCGGGTGGACGGACCTTCTGTTCCTGGGTCTGTCCCCTCGAGCCGGTGACCGATCTGGCCGCCTGGACGCGCGGAAGGCTCAGGATCACCGGGGGGTGGCGGGGGGATCGGCGCATCCGTCACGGACTTCTGGCGATGGTGATCCTGTTGGCCGGCATCACCGGAGTCCCGGCATGGGAGTGGTTCAATCCGGTCGGTTGGACCCAGCGCGGCGTGATCTTCGCGTCCTGGAGCGGTTTGTGGGCGGTGGTGGCGGTCTTTTTGTTCGATCTGCTGCTCTCCCCGCATGGCTGGTGCGGTCGTCTCTGTCCCACCGGGGCCATGTATGCCCAACTGGGGCGGGTGACGCCGCTGCTGGTCAGTGCCAGTCGCCGGGAGGCGTGTACCGACTGCCATGCCTGTCATCGGGTCTGTCCAGAGCCGCAGGTGCTCGATCCGGCACTGAAGGGGGCGGCGCGTGGAGTCGGGCCGGGGATCGTCGCTGCGGATTGCACCCGCTGCGGTCGCTGCATCGACATCTGCCCGGAGGAAGTATTCGAGTTCGACTATCATTTTTCCACCATGGCGAGGGAAGTGACATGAAAAAACGGTTGCAGTGGTTCTTGTGGGCGGCGTTGGCGGTTCTGCTGATCGGAGGCGGATCCGGCATGGCCATGGCGGAAAACGGGGAGGTGCGCGGCCTGCGCGGCCAAGTGCCCCTGAACGGGGCGGACCAGGCAGCGGAGCCGAGCCGATGGATGCCCGACAGCCATGGCCTGCCGCGCAATTTTCTGCAACAGCCGCCACTCGTGCCGCATCAGATCGACAACTACAAGATCGATATGCGCCAGAACAAATGTCTCACCTGTCACAGCTGGAGCAAGGCCAGGGAGAACCGCGCCACCAAGATCAGCCTGACCCACTTCCGCAACCGCTTCGGCACCGAGTTGTCGGACGTGTCGCCGCAGCGTTATTTCTGCACCCAGTGCCATGTGCCCCAGAAGGATGCCAAGCCTTTGGTCGATAATACGTTCAAACCCGTCGATGCCATGTGACGCAGCGGTTGCGGGTTTACCCATTCGCGCTTCAAGCAAAGGAAGGAGCAGCCATGAGTGCAGAGTCGTTGTTGGGGAGTCGATGGAAGATTCTGGCGGGATTTTTCATGCTGGGCATCCTTTTTTGGGGGGGGTTCCACTGGGCGCTGGCCGCCACCAATACCGAGACTTTTTGCATCTCCTGTCACGAAATGAAGGAGAATGTCTACAAGGAATACCGGGAGACGGTGCATTATTACAATCCCAGCGGGGTGCGGGCCACCTGTCCGGATTGCCATGTGCCCAAACAGTGGCAGCATATGATCGTGCGCAAGATCCAGGCGAGCAACGAGCTTTGGCACAAGTTCCGGGGCACGATCGATACCCCGGAGAAGTTCGAGGGCAAGCGCCTGGAACTGGCCAGGAACGTCTGGTACACCATGAAGACGACAGACTCGCGCGAGTGCCGCAACTGCCATGACTACAAGTCCATGGACTTCACCCGGCAGGGGTTGCGCGCCAATGATTTTCACGAACGCGGCTTTTCCAAGGGCAAGACCTGTATCGATTGTCACAAGGGGATCGCCCACGCCCTGCCCAAGGGCATGACCGCTGCGGATGATACGTCGAACTGATGCGCCGGCAGGTCAGCCGAGCACCAGGCGATAGCCGACGCCGGATTCGGTCAGGATGTGCCGGGGCAGATTGGGATCCACCTCCAGCTTGCGTCGCAGATTGGACATGTAAACGCGCAGGTAGTGGGTGTTGTCGGTCTGACCCGGCCCCCACACCTCGCGCAGCAAGGTGCGATGGGTCATCACCCGACCGGCGTTGGCCACCAGTTGGGTCAGCAGGCGGTACTCGATCACCGTCAGATGGATCGGTTCCTGGTTGCGCGTCACGGTGCGCATCACGAAATTCACCTCCACATCCCCGAAACGGACGATGGGTGCCTGCTCGGCATGCGACCGACCCGACCGCCGCAGCAGGGCACGCACCCGCGCCAGCAGTTCCGGCACCCCGAAGGGCTTGGTCAGGTAGTCGTCGGCCCCGGCATCCAGGGCCGTCACCTTGTCGGACTCCAGCGAGCGGGCCGACAGGATCAAAATCGGAATGGCGGTCCACGAACGCAGGTCCCGGATCACCTCCAACCCGTCCCGATCCGGCAGGCCGAGGTCCACGATGACCAGATCGGGTCGCCGGGTGCCCACCTCGATCAAGCCCCGCGCGGCGGTTTCCGCCTCCTGCACCACGTGGTTTTCCGCCTCCAGCGCGGTGCGCACGAAACGGCGAATCTGGGGTTCGTCTTCGATGATGACGATGGTTACGGTAGACGATGGCTCGTCAATCATGCTCTGGCTCCTCGGGTATGGCGGGGGGGTTCCCCACCGGCAGACGTAAATGAAATCCGGCGCCACCCGAGGCGAGGTTTTCCGCCCAGACCGTGCCTCCGTGGGCCTCGATGATAAAACGGACAATGGCCAATCCCAGGCCGAACCCTGCCACTGCCGACTCCTTGCTGCCGCGGGTGAACTTGTCGAAGAGTTTTTTCTCCAGTCCCGGGGGCAGGCCGGGGCCGTTGTCGCACACCGCCACCCGCACGAACTCCCCCTCCCGGCAGGCGGAGAGGGTGATCCGGCTGCCGGGGGGCGTATGTTTGGCGGCGTTTTCCAGCAGGTTGTTGAACACCCGCTCCATGAGGGTCTCGTCCAGGGCAAGCAAAGGCAGGTCCGGCGGCAGCTCGATGATCACCTCGTGCCGGGCCAGCAGAAATGCGCACTGCCCCCTGGAAACGCCCACGACCTCTTCCAGGGGTTGCCACTCCCGGTGGGGGACCATCTGTCCCATCTGCATGCGTGCCATCTCCAGCAGGTTGTTGACCATGGTATTGGTGCGGGTCACCTGTTCCCGCACAGCGGTCAGCAGACCGGCCTGGGGTTGGGGCAGTTCCGGCGCGGCCATGAACATGGCGTCCACCAGGCCGGTGATCACGGTCAACGGAGTGCGCAGGTCATGGGAGATGGCCGACAGCAGGGAGTTGCGCAACCCCTCCGATTGCGCCTCTCGCGCCAGCGCCGCGTAATGCACCCGCTCCAGGGCGATGGCGATCAGGGTGGCGCTGGTCTCCAGCAGTCGCCATTGCTCCGGTTGGATCTCCCAGTTCGCCTCTTCCGGCATCAGGGCCATCACCCCGCACATTCTGGTGGGGGCGCGCAGGGGCAGGTAGAGGGCGCCATTGCGGGTCGGAGGCGTATCGCTGCCCAGGCCCAAGGTGCGCTGTTCTTCGAAGCAGCGATGCGCCAGGGCGAAATCGATGCCCGGCAGGGAGGCGGCGCCGGGTGCCAGCGCCAGTTGATCCTCACGGATCGGCAGCAGCACCACCGCCTGGGCATGAAAGCCTTTCTGGATGAAACCGTGACAGATGGCCACGATCCGTTCCACTTCCAGGGCGCTCGCCAGTGCCCGCGACATGCGATAGAGCGATTGCAGGCGCTGCTCGCGCAAATGGGCCACCGCAACCTGATAGCGCAATCCGGCAGTGAGTTGCCCAACCACCAGCGCCACGGTCAGCATCACCCCCAGGGTGACCAGATACTGGGCCTCGGTGACCAGGAAGGCCATGTGGGGCGGTACGAAGAAGAAATCGAAGCTGGCCACCGCCAGCAGCGAGGCCCAGACCGCCGCCTCCCGGCCCAGCCGCAACGCGGCATACACCACCGACAGCAGGAAGAGCATGACGATATTGACCGGGTCCAGATACGGACGCAACAGCCAGCCGGCGGTCGTGACCAGGGTGATGATCGGCACGACCGGCAATCCGGCCCGCCAATCCAGGAAGCGGCGGGAGAAGAACGTGAACGGGGCGATGGAGAGGTCCGCCCGGGTTTCCTCTTCGCAGGCGATCTGGCGCAGTTCCAGGTCGGGGGCCAGCTTGGCGAGCTGTTCGGCAAAACCGTGCTGCCAGGGGAGCCGTCGATAGCGGTCCCTGCCCACGAGAACGATCCCCAGATCGTTCTCGCGGGCATGGGCGATAATCGCGCGCACCGGGTCCTGACCGGGGATGCGGGCGACGTGCGCCCCCAGTTCCCGCGCCAGTTGCAAAATGCCGTCGATGCGCTTCCGTTCCCGTTGCGCAAGCTTGCGCAGCGCGGGGGTCTCGACGAGGATGGCGTGCCAGACCGCACCGTTGGCCGCAGCGAGACGCACCACCCTTTCGCTGTCCGGGCCGGGTCCCACGCACACCAGAATCGCCTCCCGGTTGCGGCTGGTTGGCGGCGTTTCGCTCAATTGCGCCAGAATTGCCGCGAAAAGAGCAGGAGGATGGTGAAGATTTCCAGGCGTCCCACGATCATCAGGGAGCCAAGGATGATCTTGCCGAAGTCGGGGACATGCGCGAAATTGTCCATGGCGCCCACGGTATTGAAACCCGGTCCCACGTTGGCCCAGGCCGTCAGGGAGGCGCCCATGGAGGAGAGCAGATCCATCCCCATGGCGTTGAGCAGCATCCCGCCGAACAGGACGTACCCCAGGGAGAGGATGAAGATCGCCACCGCGTTTTCCAGGATCTCACGGGGAATGGGCTGACCGTCCATTTTTTGCACCACCACCTGATTCGGCTCCAACAGCCGGGTCGTAACGCAGGGAATGGTCTTCAGCAACACCTGGGTCCGCACCACCTTGATCCCGCCGCCGGTGGAGCCGGACATCCCGCCGATCACCATGGTCAGGCCCAGCAGCAGTTGCAGAATGGGTGGCCACAGCTCCCAGTCGGTGCTGGCGAAACCGGTGGTGGTCATGACGCTGACGATCTGGAACATGGCGTGTCGCACCACCTCCTCGAAGTCCCACTTGTCGGTCCAGCGCATCAGGACCGGTACGAAGAAGCAGGTGAACAGGGCGATGATGGTCAGGTAGCCCTTGAACTCCTCGTAGGTGAAGGCCTTCCAGTCCCGCAGGACGATCACCCGGTAGTGGATCAGGAAGTTCATGCCGCCCATGCCCATGATGAGGATCGACCACCACTGGGCGGCATCTGAAAAATAGCCCATGCTCAAGTTCTTGGTGGAGAATCCGCCGGTGGCGATGGCCGCGAAGGAGTGGTTGACCGCGTCGAGCCAGGTCATGCCACACAACCAGTAGCCCACCACGCCCACGGCGGTGATCAGGGTGTAGACCCCCCACAGGGCGCGGGCGGTGGAGGCCAGACGCGGGGTCATGCGATCCTTGG
>JADGAR010000015.1:12621-72901 GCA_015231915.1 Magnetococcales bacterium | reverse complement strand
CGCATAATTCTGTCTCCACCATCAACAGCATCACGCAGCGCAGCCGGGTCTCGTCCACCAGGGACTTCATCAGGATTTCGGGAGTCAACATAAGCACCTCATATCTGTTGATTGATATATACACGAAACAGAATATACTGTCAACCGCATTTTTTGCAACTGCCAAAAAAAAATGCACCCTTCCTCTTGCATGGAGTGCAACGAATACCTACCTGATTGCTTGAAGTGACCACATGCCGCAATATCAACCACTCTAGCCAATCATGGAGCAAAAAAATGTCCACTCTCGTCGCATACGATCCTTTCAGGAATTTTCGTGCCCTGCAAAACGAAATCAACCGTCTTTTCGAGCGGGACATCGACGACAATGCCGGTCAATTGACCCAATGGCCCATGCGGGTCGATATCCGCGAGGATGCCAGCCAGATCCTCATCAAGGCCGACCTCCCCGGAATCGAGCAGAAGGATATTCAGGTCAACGTGGACAATGGTCGCCTGACCATCTCCGGGGAACGCCGCTTCGATGACGAGGAGCACAAGGAGAACTATCACCGTGTGGAACGGGCATACGGGCGGTTCAGCCGCACCTTCCAACTGCCCAACACCACGGATACCGGCAACATCCAGGCCAACTACAAGAACGGCGTCCTGGAAGTGACCCTGCCCAAACGCGAAGAGGCCAAACCCCGCGCCATCCAGGTGCAGGTCCACTGATCGGCACGGCCCCTCTCCCGGCGGGGGTTTTCCCCCGCCGGGATGGGGTCGGCGACCTGAAAAAAACGTGCGTCAATCGTGCTTGATGCAGCGGTTCAGCCAGTTGCGCAGCATGACCGTGAATTTCCGGTCGCCATCATCGACAGAGGACTCTTCCGTCTCCTCCGTGGACGCCCGATGCATCCCATGGCGGGCCAAGGCATGCCGGATGGCGCGCATGAAGTGCCGTTGATCCACCTGCCCCTTGACCAGATAGTCCTGGGCACCCTCCTCCACGGCCTGAAGCGCCTGCCGGTCGTCGTCCATGGCCGTGAAGACGATGATCGGGGTGTCGATAGCCAGATCCCGGATGCGGAGGAAGGTCTCCTGGTAGCCTTTGCTGTCCGCGAGATTCAGGTCCAGCAGGATCAGATCGTACTTGTCCCCGGCCAGACGGGTGGAGGCTTCCTGGAAGGTGGCGGCGTGGGTCAGCCGGCACAAGGGGGTGGGACCGGGCGCCTTGCCCTCCGCGCAATCCAGCCACTCCCGTATCAATACCAAAAGATCCGGATCGTCCTCCACGATCAGAAAGTGATAGCCGACGCTGAAATCGTGGACGTTCAACAACTTGCGTGGCGCTGCCTTCTTGCTGCCCTTTGCGCACCCGTGGTTGCCCTGCCCGACTTCGAAAAGACGCTGGGAAAGATGCCGGATGATCCGAAAGGCGATGGAGGGATCCTGATGCAGCCGGGAGATGAAAAGCGTCTCGTCGATGCCGAGGATCCGGCAATCCTCCATGGCCGTGGCGGTGGCGAAGCGGACCCGGTTGGCGGTGAAGACCGAGGCGATGCCGAAGATCTCGCCCGGGCCGATCTCCATGCGAATGGTCTTGCCGGCGGGGGTCTCCCGCGTCATCAGCACCCGCCCCTGCTGCACAATGTGGAATTGATGGGAAGCCTCTCCCTGGCGGAAGATGGTCTCTCCCTTGCGGTAACGCCTGCCCAAGCCGCGTTCGGCTTGCGATTCCTGTTTTTCCGCACCCTGCTTCATGCCTCACCTCCCGGATCCCCTTGACCGGCATCGCACAACCCGGGAAAGTCACACCAGGATTGCCGGACGCGCTCCACCTCTCCTGGGGTCATGAATCCCCCCAGGTCTTCATGGAAGGCATGAAAATAACGACAGGCCATGCAATCCCGTCCCCGTTGCACGTAGAGGCACTGCATTTCCGGCGGGGCCTGGGGACCCGCCACCAGCCAGCAAATCGCCTCGTCCAGGCGGGACACCACGCACGTCTTCTCCCCATCCATGCCAGGACGCCTCTGACGATCACACCCCATGACATCCCAACACTTGCGCATGGCACTCCGCAGATGAAAACGACCTCCCCGAGAGACGCGCGCCTCTCGGGGAGGTCGATACGACCCAATCTCAAAGCTTTTCACCCCATTGTCCCACCACCAGGACCGCCGGGTCCTGGCCAGGGATGCCATCGTTCTTGCCACCGAGGAAGGCGTTGTACAACTCGGTGCGGTTGCCGGTGATTTCGATCTTTCTCACCTTGTCCGTGTTGAGCTTGCCGAGATTGAAATGGAGCCTGCCGGCGCTGATCTTGCAGTCGGCATCCACGGAGCCATCGCACTTGGTGAGGAGGGTCGTGCCGTCGGACTTGAGGCACTTGACCGTCGTATTGGCCTGGTTCAGGTCGATGCCATCCGCCAAGTCCAGGACATCCCCGCACTGCAAGGTGTAGGTACCCTTGCCATACTTCTTGTAGCCGTCATTCTTGACCTCGAACCAGAAACGGACCTTGGAATCGGACTGGACCGGCAGCTTGAAGGTGCCGCGGTACCAGACATCCTGATCCTTGTCGTTCGGCAGGGTCATGTCGTCGTTTTCGGTTTTCACCTTTTCGTTCCAACCGAACACAACGGTCCCGCTATACCGGTCGATTCTGGACAGGGGTTCCCAATACTTGTAGTTTCCGCCGGTGAAAAGATTGCCGCCGTACTGCTCGCCCGGCGTGCATTTGACCATCTGCACCAGGTTGCGCTGATTGTTGCTCGTGGTGGTATCCACCGCCGTCACCATCCAGTAACTGGTGGGATCCTCTACCCCATAGGTATCGCCGATCTTGCATTTCGGATCGTTATTGTTGTGATTTTTGTGGTTGGGGCCATGGCAGTGCTTGAGATGATTCCGCACCGACCGCCAATGCTCCCGTTTGTCGCTGTGATCGTAGTGATGTTTCCGATAGTTTTTTTCCAAGGCAATCCATTCCAGCCACTTGCCGTCCTTGCCGTATTCCTGCCGCCAATGCTCGTGGCTTTTCCCTTTCTCGTCGTCCTTGTCGTCGTCGCCCTGGTTGATGGCAGCGTCGCTGGGGATCAACGACTGCGGATAACAGGTTCCATCCATGGGACAGAAGACCAATTTGAAACTCCCCGCATCCCCCAGGCTCTGGGAGATCACGGTGGAGCCGTCCGCTCCTTCCGGAGCGGCCCCGGTGATGGCGCTCGGGTCGCACTCCCCGTCCTTGAACTGCTTGAAGCCGACCCGGAAGGCGGTCTCGGCCAGATTGAACGACTTGTTGCCGCTGGTGAACTCGGCGGCTGCGTCCAAACCACTCACCTGCATTTTCGCCAGTGAGGCGCCCATGGCGGCCACGCCGGCCAGCATGGCCATGGCGATGATCACCAAGGCCCCTTGTTGTTTATTATTAGTCATGTTGATGTACTCCTTACATAGACAGAAGTTCTGACTGGTAACCGAAGCACATCTCCCTTCGTGGTCGTAGTCGCCATGGTGAAGGACAAGGAAACCAACCCCGGCCTGATCGGATCGGTGCATGGGGTGATCTGAAACTGCAAGCTGTTCGCCTCCACGTTGGGGGCCAACAGCCATTCCGTTGGATCGGCATCGAATTTCATGTAAATGGCGTTGGTCCTGCTGGCACCCTGATTGACCAGAATGAGACGTCCCTGGTCGTTGATGAATTGAATCGAACCCACCCCTCCGGGCTGGGAGATTCCGGTACAACTGACCGCATTTCTGAGTTCCAGGCTCATGCGCTGCAAGGCGAGCCTGGCATTGCTGGCCATGGGTTCCATGTCACGGGCGGTGAGATAGGCATTGAAGCCACCAATCATGCTGGTGGCTCCCACGCTGGCAACGATGCTGATAATGACAAGCGTCATGACCATCTCGACCAGGGTGAACCCTGCCAGACGCTTCCGCTCCTCATCCCGGTGACTGTCCATGCTCGCAACTCCTCTTCAATAAAATGCAGGAAGAGATGTGAACAACACTTCCCCTGTAGTGCCAGCCTTTACTGTTACTTTGACACATTTTCCCAGTTCACCACTATACTTTTGCCCAGTACAGGGGTCCGGGGTTTTGCCGGGGATCCTCCCTTCGATGGCGATCACCCGATCAAAGGTGATGGTGCCACCAATATTGATCCCGTTCTGTGTGGGAAAATTGGCTTCCGTGATCCGATCAAACGCCATCGGGTCATTTCCCTTGCCATAGGTGGCCGCCACGGACTCCAGGCTCTCCTGGGCCAGGAATTCCGCCTGCAGGCCGTCACTGACGATATGAAGATTGGACAAGACATTCATGTACAACGGGGTGATCGCGCTCAGGGAGATGCCGGCGATCACGATGAAGAAGATCACCTCTATCAGGGAAAAACCGGCGATGCAGGATCTTGCGTTCATCTTTCCGACTCCCCTTGCCCGATTTTACGGCAACCGCAGGGCGGCGCCCGTATTGCCCACCACGCGGTCGATCACGCTCTGGCCGGCCATGGTCAGCGTGATGTCCACGCTGGCCCCACCCGGATCGCCACGGGTGTTGAAGGTGATGGCGAACGGGGTGATGGTCACATCGGTGAGCACGGTAGGCTGCGGATCCACCACCGTGCCCGTGGCATCGACGATCCGATAGGAATCGACCGCCACGGTCTGGATGGTGTATCCCGCTTCCTTGCTCATGGCGAGGGCCTGAGCGCGCCGGATGTCGTTGAGCAACTGATCCGCCTTGGTGTAGAGGGTCAAATCCCCCTGCCACTTGGCGCCTGCATAGACCGCCAGGATGCCGACGACAACCATCACCACGACGAGTTCGATCAGGGTCATCCCGGATCGGGATCTCATCCCGTGCCCGCCGAGCTGCCGCCGGCCGGCCATGGCCGGATTACCAGCTCTTGGTGAGCGCGGCCTTGGCTGCCGCCGTCTCCGCCGAAGAGACGGTGATGGTATAGGTGTTGCCGCCGTTGGAGGTATGCTTGATGGTCGCGCCCGCCGCCGCCCAGCCCGTCGGGGTTCCGTCCATGGCCCCCAGCAGGGTGGTGCCATCGGTGATCATGGAAAGACCCGCCTTGCCGGCCCGCATGGAGGCGTAGTTGATGGCCGTCGCCGACTGGGCTGCGGCATACACCCCGTCCGCCGCCGACTTTTCGGCCTCGGTGCTCAGGTCGGTGAATTTCGGCACGGCCACGGCGGCCAGAATGCCGAGGATAACGATCACCATGATCAACTCGATCAGGGTGAAACCCGCTTGCCGGGAGAGGGTCCGGCGGCCCGTCTGGATGGTGCTGTTCATTTTGTGTTGCTCCCTTGTGTGTGCCGTTGACCCCGAGCCGCAGCCCGAAGCGTGAAAGGCCGCCTTCTTCCGCCACCCGCCGCAGCGGGCATCCGGCATCCGGAAGACGACCGGAAAAATCACCAACTTTTATTGAGAACCGCCTTGACGGTCTCGCTCTCCGCCTCGATTACGGTAATCGTATAGGTCGAGGCTCCCTCCGTCTTGCTGATGGCCGCGCCCGCAACGCTCCAGCCATTCGGTTTGCCATCCAATGCGCCCAGCAGGGTTGCGCCGTCGCTGATCCGGACGATCCCCGGCTTGTTGGCGCGGGCGGCGACGAAATTGGTCCCGGTGGCGGCCTGCGCAGCGGCGAACACCCCGTTGGCCGCCGTCCTCCCGGCCTCTTCGGTCAGATCCACGAAACTGGCCGCCGCCACCGCCGCCAGCACGCCGAGGATCACGATCACCATGATCAACTCGATCAGGGTGAAACCCGCGCTCCCATCCGCCGGCAAGCGGCGCGTGCCTGTCATGTTCGTCATGCACCGCCCCTCCGCACGGTGTTCACTACTTTATGCGATTAAGCCCCATTCTAACGGATCGGATCACATAATGCACTCTTTTTTTTTCCGATAAGCCCGCCATGCCCGTGGAACTGATGAATTCATGACATCCCTTACCCCACATTTGATGCCGGTCTGACAGCGAATCGAATACACTTCCAGCTTACCAGACATTGCCACCAGCGATCTCTTTGCCCAGAAAGGAAACGTCATGAAAATTCTCCTGCCATCCAGGGATGGCGCAGATCCTCTCCCCGGATCCGGCGCGCGCGTCGTTTTGTTCACCCCGGACCCGGAGCGCGACATGGAGGAACTGCTCGCCATGCTCGATCTGCTCGCCGAATTTGCCGTGCCTGCGCCAGTCATCGTGACCGCCACCCCACACCCGACGGTCGCATGGCATCAAAACATGCGCTCCCATGGAGGAATGCCCCACTGGATCCCCCGTATGCCTGCAAAAACGCACCACATCCTTGCCGGGGAAGAGTGCCTGCAACTGCAAAACGAACCCTGCCCCTGCCTGCATACCCTCAGCGAACGCCAAACCACGGCCTCGGTGTGCAGGGCGCTCGGGGACCGCCTGGTGCTGGCCTCGCATCACCTGCGCCAATGGTGTCTGACCGACCCTGAGCACTGCCCGAGGAGGCCACCGCATGTCGAAACCCGTCAATGAGTTGTCTCTCTCCCGACTGCTGGCGCTCTCTTTTCTTGCAACCATCCTGGTCGGAGCCATCCTGCTGTGGCTGCCCATCAGCCGCGTCCCGCAAGAAGCACCGGTCTCCTGGGTGGATGCCCTGTTCACCTCGACCTCGGCGGTCTGCGTCACCGGCCTGGGGGTTCGGGATACGGGCAGCACCTTTTCCGGATTCGGACAGACGGTCATCCTCGCCTTGATCCAGATCGGCGGACTCGGATTTCTCACCCTCTCGACCCTGTTCATCGGTTGGTTTCAACGCCGGGGCGCCTCCTTGAACCCTCGGCACCGACATCTGCTGGAACTCTCGCACGGTTCGGTGGACGCGGTCACCCCGGGACAGTTGCTGGCTGCCATCCTGCTCTTCACCTTCGTGACGGAAACCGTGGGCGCACTGCTGCTCTTCTGGCGATTCTCCTCCACCCACCCCACGACCGAGGCGGTCTGGCTGGCCGTGTTCCACGCCATCTCCGCCTTCTGCAACGCCGGCTTCGGCCTCTTTTCCGACAGCCTGATGCGCTATCGCGGGGACGAATTGGTGAATGGCACGATCATGGGTCTGATCGTCCTGGGCGGAATCGGCTTCCTGGTTGTCGCGGATCTGCTGCGCTGGGCAGGGCGAGCCTGGCATGGACAAAAAGAGTTGCTGTCGCTGCATTCACGCCTGGTACTGTGGGTGACATTCTGGCTGATTTTCGTGGGTACGGCATCGATCGCCCTGCTGGAATGGCATGGCGAGGCCATGCTCAAGGAACCGGCCTCTTTCCTCCTGGAAAGCCTGTTTCTCTCCGTGACCAGCCGCACCGCCGGATTCAACACCGTGGACACGGGACTGCTGACCTCCCCGACACTTTTCGTATTGATCCTGCTGATGGCCATCGGCGGTTCTCCAGGCTCCACAGCCGGGGGCATGAAGACCACGACCCTCGCCCTCTGCCTGGCACTGTTGCGCTCCAAGGCGCTCAACCGTCCCCGCGTGGAGTGCCTGGAACGCAGCCTGCCCGAGGAAACCGTGGACAAGGCCATGCTGGTGGTCACCGGCTACGTCCTCTCCATCACGCTCGGCGTATTGCTGTTGCAAATCACCGAATCCGGCGCAAAACCCTTCAACACCCTACCGGGCAATCTGTTTCTGGCCCACCTGTTCGAAACCGTATCGGCGCTCGGCACGGTGGGGTTGTCCACCGGCATCACCCCTGCCCTCTCCCAGGAGGGCAAACTGGTCATCATCACCCTGATGTTCATCGGCCGCGTCGGACCACTCCTGGCGGCCACGGCCCTGATCGGCCACAAAAAAACGATCCGCTATACCTATGCGGAAGAAAACGTCAATATCGGATGAAGCGAGGTCAAACAAAATGTCACAAACATTTCTCGTGGTGGGATTGGGGACTTTCGGAGGTCGGGTCGCCGATGCATTGTTCCGGGGCGGGGCCTATGTCCTGGCCGTGGACCAGGCAGAAGAACGGGTCAATCTCCATCGGGAATCGGCCTCCAAGGTGGTCAGCGTTGACGCCACCGACACCCAGGCCATGACGGCCATCGGGGCCTTCGACGTGGATTGCGCCATCGTCGCCCTGCGCAACCACTTCGACGCCACGGTCCTGGTCACCCATGCCTTGCGCAAGAACGGCATTTCCCGCATCCTGGTCCAGGTGGACAACGAACAGGAGGCCGAAGCCATCCGGATCTTCGGGGCCACCGAGGTGATCTTCCCGCCCAGGGACATGGCCCTGAGCCTGGCCAAGCGGTTGATCCATCCCGACCTGATCGAAAGCCTCCTGTTCGGCTCCGACTTCGGCCTGATCGACATCCCCTGTCCGGGCACGTTCGTTGATCGAACCATCCGCGAACTCGCCCTGCGCACCCGCCACGGCGTGACCCTGATCGGCATCCGCAAGGCGTCGTCCCAGGGCGCAGAAGAGGAATTTCACTTCAACATCTCCCCCGACACCCGGATGGAGGCAACGTTCCACCTGCTGCTGCTGGGCAACCATGAACAACTCACCCGCATCCGCAATCTCGCACGACAGGCCAAATCCCACTGAGGCGCCAGGATATGTCGCGAGTCTCGCCCTGGTGACGATCACCACCGCCCTGGCGTACTGGGGACGCCACTGGCTGACGCAGCCCGATCTGGTGATGCTCTATCTTCTGCCCATCATGGGGGTGGCCTATCGCTTCGGGCAGGGCGCCGCGCTGGCGACCTCGGCGTTCTCGGTGGCGGCCTTCGACTTCTTCTTCGTGCATCCCTATTTCACCTTTTCGGTCTCGGATTCCCAATACCTCCTGACCTTCTCCATCCTGTTCGTGGTGGGTCTGGTCATCAGTGGACTGATGACCCGCATCCGCGCCCAGGAACGCGACGCCCGGGAACGGGAAAGGCAAACCGACGCTTTGTACCAGTTCGGTCGCGAACTCCTGTCCACCCTCGACCCCGGCAAGGTGCCCGACCTGATCCTCCGGCACGCCTGCCGGCTCTTCGGGGGCGCAACCAGCCTCTGGCGGATCGAAGCCGAGGGAACCTTGACCCTGACCGCAGCCAACCCGGCGGGATACCAACCGCCGGAGGACGGCCTGGCCGTCATCCGCTGGTGTTGCGAGCAGCAGCAGGCAGCAGGACAAGGCACGCCCGTCTTTCCGGATGTGGCATTCACCGCGCTCCCGATCACAACCGGACGCCTGGCCGGGGCCATTACCATCCGGTTCGAGACACGGCACCCGCCAGGAAAGGGCGCCCGCCCGCTGCTCGACGCCTTCGCCCGCCACGCCAGTCTGGCCCTGGACAGGGCGCGCCTTGGCGAGGAAGCCGAATCCGCTGCGGTGCGGGTCCGAACCGAAGAGATGCGCTCCACCCTGTTGAGCATGGCATCCCATGATCTGCGCACCCCCCTGGCATCGATCACCGGAGCGGGCACGACCCTGCGCGACGAGGGCGCCACCCTGGACAACAACGAACATGCCGAATTGCTGGAAACGATCTGCACCGAAGCGGAACGCATGGAACGCCTGATCACCAATCTGCTCGACATGGTCCGCCTGGAGTCCGGCTCCTGCCCCCTGCGACTGGAATGGATCCCCTTCGAGGAGTTGATCGGCGCAGCCAGGGTGCAACTGGCAAAACGTTATCCGGAACAACCGATCACCATGACCATCGAAGACCAGGCTGCCTTGATTCATGTGGATCCGGTATTATTCGAGCATGTGGTGGTCAATCTGCTCGAAAACGCCCTCAAACACGCCACGTCGGATCACCCCATCACCTGGAAACTGCACATGGAAAGCAATCGGGTCGTGATACGCATCGGGGACCGGGGACCAGGGATTCCACCGGGGATGGAGGAGTCCATCTTCGAAAAATTCGTCCGCAACGCCAAGCCCGGCGTACCCGGTTCCGGGCTGGGGTTGGCGATCTGCCGCAGCGTGATCCAGGCGCATCACGGCACGATTCACGCCCTGAACCGGCCCCGTGGCGGGGCCGAATTTCGCATCGAACTCCCCCAACCCGACCTGCCCGCAGACCTGCTTCCAGCCGCGAACCCGGATCCCCCGGCACAGGAGAAACACACGGCATGACAGATTCCACCCACGCCCGAATCCTGCTGGTCGAGGACGAAACCCAGATGCGCCGCTTTCTGCGCACCGCCTTGAACGCCCGCGACTTCGATGTGATCGAGGCCACCAACGCCCGCGAGGCCCGTTTGGCGGTCACCGGACGCCCGCCCGACATCATCCTGCTGGATCTCGGTCTCCCGGACGGCGACGGCATCGATTTCACCCGCGAGTTGCGCACGTGGAGCCAGTTGCCGATCATCGTCCTCTCCGCCCGCGGTCGCGAGGATGACAAGGTCATGGCCCTGGATGCCGGCGCGGACGACTATCTGACCAAACCCTTCGGGGTGAACGAACTTCTGGCCAGAATTCGCGTGGCCCTGCGTCACGCCGCCCGCGCCCAGTCGCGCAACGACCAGGAAACCATTCTGCGCATCGGTCCCTTGCGGCTGGATCCCGTGCGCAGGGAGGTACGCATTCTTGACCAGCCAGTCACCCTGACTCCCCTGGAATACCGCCTGCTGTTGTATCTTGCCCAAAACGCAGGACGTGTCCTCACGCATCAACTGATTCTCAGGCATGTCTGGGGACCGGGCACCAGCCAAACCCATACCCTGCGGGTCTGCATGGCACAACTGCGCCACAAGATCGAGCCCGACCCGGCCCATCCAAGGATTCTGATGACCGAAATGGGCGTCGGTTACCGAATGTGCGACGACTGATCTCATCACACACCGAACCTCCACAAAAGGCCGGGCCGCCTTCACGACCGCAGATACCTGCGCAACAGATCCAGCAACGGATCCATCTCCACCGGCTTGACCAAAAAGGCATCGGCACCGGCGGCCAGACCCTTCTCCTGGTCTTCCAGCATGGCCTTGGCGCTCAATACCACGATGGGCAGATGCCGCAGACTCTCCCGCGCACGAATCTGGCGGATGGCCTCCAACCCATCCATCACCGGCATCATCACATCCATCAGCACCAGACGCACGTCGGCGTTGGCTTCCAACAGTTCCAGCGCCCGGCGACCATCCGGAGAGAGGATGACAAACAATCCCAAACTTTGCAGCAGACGAGACATGGCGAATAAATTACGCATATCGTCATCAACCAGAAGTATTTTCTCCCCGGAAAAACAGGCCTCCGCCGCCACGGACGACTCGACCACCTCTGGGGCCGCATGCAGATTGGCCAGGAAGTTTCCCACCTCCTGCCGCAACCGTTCCCCGGCTTCCCCTCCCTTGAGGAGCACGCTGTCCGTGTATTGCCGCAAGCGCTGGTACTCCGCGCTGTCGAGGGGATGCCCGGAAAAGACGATCAGCGCCGGTTTGTGCGCCACCCCACGGGCCTCCAGTTGCTCCAGAAGCGCAAAGCCGCCCTGGCCGGGCAGATCCAGGTCCAACACCATGCACGAGAAGAGTCGTTCCTCCAGCATGCGCAGGGCCTCCTCCCCGGTACGGACCACCACCACCTCGATCCCCTGCTCCTGGAAAAAGGTGCTGGCGAGCATGGCATCCCCCGGCTTCTCCTCCACCAGGAGCAGTACCCCCCGGCCAGCGGCATGACTCCCGCACTCCAGACGGACGCAGACCTCATGAATCTGCTCGCCGGTCACCGGTTTGATCAACACGCCGACGACCCCCTCCCCGCTCAACGTTTGCACCCCGTATTCGACCGCGCTGACAATCTGCACGGGAATCGTGGCGGTGGAGGGATTGGCACGCAGACGCTCCAGGACCTCCTCTCCGCTCATGCCGGGCAACGTACTACGGTCCAGGATGATCCCAGCCGGGCGGAAACGGGCGGCCATCCCCAGACCGGACTCCCCATCCCGGGCGGCGATGGCCTGAAACCCGTACTTGCGCGCCTGGGAACAGAGCACCGCAGCAAACCGGCCATCCTCCTCGATCACCAGCATCACCTTCTCACCCGGCTTCGGCCCCGCGTGCTCATCCGGGAGGAACGTCGGCTCCGTGCCGGTCGCAGGCGGCTCCGGCAAGGGCGGGATCCCGTCATCCAGATTCGGCAGGCACAGGACGAACTCGCTCCCCTCGCCCTCCTGGCTGCGCGCCCACAACTGGCCGTCGAGCAGACGGGTCAACTCCCGCGCGATGGCCAGGCCGAGGCCCGTGCCGCCATACCTGCGGCTGGTACCGCCGTCCGCCTGCTGGAACGCCTCGAAGATCAGCGCCAGTTTCTCCCGCTCGATGCCGATGCCGGTATCGGCGACCGAGATGGACAGGACCATCCTCGCCCAGGCATTCCCCTCCACGAAACGGACTCCCCCTTCCTGGCCGCAGCGTTCCCCGGCGGGCGAACCGATGCGCACCGTCACTCCGCCCCGCTCGGTGAATTTGCCGGCATTGGCGAGAAAATTCTTCACCACGCGCCCCATCTTCACCTCGTCGGTGCGGATGGCTGTTGGCGCGTCCGGCTCCAGGATCACCTCGAACCCCACCCCCTTTTCCCGAAACAGGGGGGCGAACTGGCCCAGCAGACGCTCGCGCCACCCCCGCACGTCCACCGTATCCACCATCACTTCCATCCTGCCGGCCTCGATCTTGGAAAGATCCAGGATGTCGTTGATGAGCGCCAACAGTTCCGCACCCCCCTCATGGATGATCCGGATCGATTGCACCTGCTCCTCGGTCAGATTTCCGGTACGGTTGGCAGAGAGCATCCGCGACAGCAGCAACAGGCTGTTGAGGGGGGTGCGCAACTCGTGGGACATGTTGGCCAGAAATTCCGACTTGTAGCGACTGGCCAGCGCCAGATCCCGGATCTTGCCCTCCACCGCCTCGCGGGAACGCTCCAGTTCCCGTTGCTGCTCCTGCAACTCCTCGTTGTTCCGGCGCAACTCCTCCTGCTGGGCGGCCAACTCCTCGGACTGGACGCGGGTTTCTTCGAGCAACTCCCGGGTGTGGATGCTCTTTTGCAGATTGGCAATCCCCATCCCGACCGGTCCCCGCAAGGCCTCCATGAGGGCACGGTGCGTGGCGGTGAACTCCTCGAAGGTGGCCAACTCCACCACGGCCAGCACCGACTCCCGGAACAGCATGGGCACCAGCAGCAATTGCACGGGCGTGCCCTCGCCCAACCCGGAACCGATCTTGACATAGTCCGCCGGGGCATGGGTCAACAAAACGATCCGCCGTTCCACGACGCACTGCCCCACCAGCCCCTCGCCCACGGCAAAGGAGGTATTGCTGGCATGACGCGGCAGCAATCCGTACCCCCCCCGCAGTTCATACCGCCCGGTGGCGGGATCGCAGACATGGCAGGCCCCGTGCCCCGCCCCCAGCAGAGGGGCCAGGTAGCCGATCAGGCTCTGGGCCAGATCCGGCTCCCGCGTACTCTCCTGAACCAATGCCGTCACCCTGGCCAGATGGGTTTGCAGCCACAAATGCTCCTCGCTGCTGGCGGCCATCCCGTTGAACATCCGACCCAGGTCGGCGAACTCCCCACCGCCCCGAATCCCCACGCGCGCCGCGAAATCCCCGGAGGAGATCCGTGCCGCCGCGCCCATCAACTCGCGCAACGGCGCGACGAACGCACGTCCGGTCCACAAGGCGATCAGGGTCACCAACAGGATCAACATCCCCCCGCTGACAAGAATCGCTCGCATCAAGGCACGCACCGGCGCCTGGACCTCCTCCTCGTCGATATCCACCAGCAGCGCCCAGGTGACCGGCCCCATGGTGACCGGGACATAGGCCTCCAGCACCCCCCGCCCCGCGTAATTATTGAACAATCCGATGCCGCTCCGCCCCGCGAGCGCCTCCCGAACCGCTTCGCCCTCCACGCCGTTGTGCCTTGCGGAACCGACGAACGAGGCCGCGACCGTCCGGTTGACCGGATCGTTGCGGGCATTGGAGCGCATCCGATGATCCGGCCCCACCAGATAGCTCTCCCCGCTTGCGCCCATCCCTTCACGCTGATCCATCACCCGCTGCACCCACTCCAGGGAGAGTTGCAGGACCAGCATCATCTCCACCTGGCCCTGCCGGAGCAACGGCATGCCGATGAAGGCGGACGGCTTGCCGTTGCTGGGGGCATACGGCTCGTAATCGACAAAATCAAAGCTTTCTGTTTGCAAAATATTACGCAACAACCGTCCCAGATTGCTCTCCCGGTATCGCCCCGCCAGCATGTCGCTGCCGTAGTCGTCTTCCCTGGCCACGCTGTGAAACACCGTGCCGTTGCGGGCGATCAGCAACAGATCGTGATGGACATAAGCCTTGATGAACTGACGCAGGAACTCCGCATTCTCCTGTTTCGGCCCCAGCCCCAGGGCCTCCTCCAGCGACCGGCTCACCACGATCCCCCACGCCAATCCGGGAATCGCCAGCCTGGCATGCACGGCCAGCGCCATCTCCCCGCCTTCGTTGCGATAAATCTCGTCGCCGACGGCACTGGTCAACACCCGTTCGTACAAGGCCCCCTCCAGCGGATCTGAGCTGCGTTGCCGGCCCCCGCTCCGGTCGGAGCGCAAGGTCGGCGCCCCGTCAGTACGACCCACCACACGGACATCGGTCTTGGTTCCGGATCGGTACCGCGCGTCCCGGGAATGAAGTTGCTCGATGGTCTCTTGCGCCCTGGCCAGCACGGCGTCGATCCGTTCGGCATCAAAGCGCAACACGACGAACCCCTCGGTCGAGAGCCGTCCCACGAAAAATCCGACCTGCGCGCCCTGCGCCGGATCCCAGGGTGCGAGGTCGGCGACGGCCACGAAACCGGGATCGGGATGATCCATCACCTGACGCAACGCCGTGCCCAACGGGGTCTCGCCCCACGCGCCACCCAGCGGATTGCGGCCCATCTCGCCATGCTGGCCATGGGTCAACAGGATCTCGCCATCCCGATCCAACAAAAAGAGATCATCGACTTGCAGGTTTTCCACCAGATTCCGCAGGCGGGGCGCAAGCCGCGCCGCCTGTTCCCGACAGGCCATGGCATCGATTTGCCGACCGGAATCCGCATACGAGGCGCGCATTTCGCGCAGCGCATGCAACAGGCCGGAATCGTCACGCAACAGCCGCATCGACTGGCGCATGCCATGAAAATATTTCTCGATATCTCCCTTTGTGACCCCGACGAACTCTTTCAAATCATCATTTGCTTGGTCGCGAATCATTTTTATAGTACTTGCAATCACTTCAAGATCGCGACGACTGCCGATAAAATAGCTTTCAATGCGCGCTTTCTTGATCTCCCGGATCGATTCCAGATGCGCAAAGGTGGAGGAAAGCAGGGACTCCTCCGCAATCTGCCTGACATGCCATCCCAATACCACCAGGGGCACAATCCCGATCACGATGAACAGGATCATCAACCGGGAACCGATCCGCATCTTGGCAAACATGAACAAAGCTCCTCTTGTGTGAGGACACAGGAGTTTCCCATTCATGAATGGGAAAGGGTTACCAGGCGGGCCGCCTGTGTTGAATGCTCTTGCGGCAAATCCGATGCTTCTTGACGACCGGGGAAAACTGGTCGTGCAGTTTGGTGAATTCCATGGTCTCATGGGTCCCCAGACAAAGAAACCCGCCGCGAGCCAAGCTGTCGGCAAAAAGGTTCAAAACCCGCTCCTGCAAGGTCGAGTCGAAATAGATCAACACATTGCGACACAAAATCAACTGCATCTCGGCAAACACCCCGTCGCCGGCCAGATTGTGATTGGCAAACAGAACGTTCTTGCGCAAGGCGGGATCCATGCGCAACAAGCCGCCCTTGACCGTGGCATAATCCGCAAAGGCGCCCCTGCCTCCAGCCAGTTGATAATTCCCGGAAAACTCGGCGAGCTTCTCCGCCGGAAACACCCCCTCGGCAGCCTTGGCCAACGCCTCGTCGTCCAGGTCCGTGGCAAAGAGCTGGGTACGATCGTACAGGCCAACCTCCTGGAGCAGAATGGCCATGGAATAGACCTCTTCCCCGGTGGCACACCCGGCATGCCAGATATTGAGGAACGGATAGGTCGCCAGCACCGGCATCACCTTCTCCCGCAGCGCCAGAAACACCTCCGGATCGCGAAACATGCTGCTGACCGTCACGGTGAGGGTGGAGATGAGCCTCTGCAGGAACAGCCCCTCATGCAACAGGCGCGGAATGATCTCCGAAATGAACTTGAAGTCGCAGTGGGTGAGACAATTCCGGATCCGCCGGCTCAGGGAGGCGCGATTGTAACTGCGAAAATCGTATCCATACCGCAGACGAATCGCATCCAGCAGCAACTGAATCTCGATCTCCTCGATCTCCTCGGCCTGCATGGATCAACGCATCTCCAGGACGTTGGGCCTGACATCCTGTTCCTTCCACTGTTCCCGCACCTCCAGGATTTGCGGCAGAATCTCCACAAAAACCGGCACCAGGCCGGGATCGAAATGGAATCCGGCATTCTCTTGCAACAAGGCGACGGCCTTCTCGACGGGCCAGGCCTCCTTGTAGGGACGCCGGGTGGTGAGGGCGTCGAAGACATCGGCAATGGCCACGATACGCGCCGCCACCGGGATGCTCTCCCCCGCCAGACCACGGGGATAACCGGAGCCATCCCATTTCTCGTGATGGGTCAGGGCCACCACGCGCGCCTTCTCCAGCAAAGGCGAGGCATGCTCGCCGATGATCCCGGCCCCGATCTCCGGGTGACGGCGCATGACCTGCCACTCCGCATCGGTGAGATGGCCCGGCTTGAGGAGAATGAGATCGGGAATGCCGATCTTGCCGATATCATGCATGGGCGCGGCCTGGAAGATCAGCTCCGCCTCCCGCGCATCCAGCCCTCCGGCCAGGGCCAGCAGCCGGGAGTAGTGGCTCATGCGGATGACGTGCAGACCGGTCTCGTTGTCCTTGTATTCCGCCGCACGGCCCAGACGACGGATGATCTCCAGCCTGGTCTCCTCCAGCGCGAGATTCTTTTCGTGCAGCTCCTCGGTGCGCTGCCGGACCTTCTGCTCCAGGCTCTCGTTGGCCTGGGACAACTCCCGCTTCGCCTGGGCCAACTGGAGATGGGTGCGCACCCGCGCCTGCACCACCGCCGGACTGAAGGGCTTGGTGATGTAATCCACGGCCCCCAGACTCAGGCCATGGGTCTCGTCCTCGCTCCCCTGCCTGGCAGTGATGAAGATCACCGGAATCTCCCGCGTGGCCGGATCCTGTTTCAGTCGCCGGCACACCTCGTAGCCGTCCATCCCCGGCATCATGACGTCCAGCAGGATCAGGTCCGGCCTGGCGTCCGGAATATCCTCCAGGGCGGTGGGACCGTCCAGGGCCACGCTCACCTCGTAAATGTCCCCCAGCGTTGCCAACAGGATGTCGATGTTGGTGTCGGTATCGTCCACCACGAAGATCTTTAACATGCCCCTACTCCCTCGATGAAGAATCCGCATTCCCGCGCGGCGGCGAAAGTTCCCGCAAAACCTCCAGCGCCTCCTTGAAACGATATTTGCGGATCAACGCGATCAATCCGCCCACCTTTTCCCGCAACACCTCCGGCAACATCATGGCCTCCAGGCGATCCACCACGGCCAGCGCCGGCCTGGGCTGCCTGGCATGCAACGGTCTTTCCAATTGCCCGAGCAACGCCTCCACCTCCTCCCGGGAGGCGATCATGGCGCCCGACGCCTCCGCGCCGGTGAATCGATCCAGGCCGCGCAGCAAAGGCCCCAACCCGTGCGCGATTTCCGCCAACCACCCCGGGACATCTTCTGCCGTCTCGCGCATGGCAAGCTCCAGCCGCCGGGCGCTCTCCTGCAACCCGACGGCTCCCAGACTCCCGAACAGACTCTTGAGGGTATGGGCCAGACGCACCGCCTCCTCGAGTTCCCCCCGCGCCCAAAGCTCCTCCATGCGCTCCACCACCGTCGCCTGATTCGTGGCGAAACGACGCAGCAGACGCGCCAACAACGTCCGATTGCCGGCACAGCGGCGCAGGGCCAGTTCCATGTCGATGCCCGGCAGCGACTCGGGCAGGCAGGTCTCGTCATCCGCCGCCGGGACAACGACCTCCTCCGCAGGATCGCCCTCGCCCTCCGGCGCGATCCAACGCTTGAGCGTCGCGAAAAGATGCCGGGGATCGATGGGTTTGGAAACATGATCGTTCATCCCCACGCGCAGGCTTTTCTCCCGATCCCCCACCATGGCGTTGGCCGTCATGGCGATCACCGGCAGCGCGCTGTCCAGCTCTTCCCGAATGCGGCGCGTGGCCTCGTAGCCATCGAGAACCGGCATCTGGACATCCATCAACACCGCGTCGCAACGATTGCCACGCAACCACTCCAACGCCTCCAGGCCGTTGTTGGCCACCTCTGCCCGCACCCCGGCCAGGGCCAGCAAACCCACCGCCACCTCCTGATTGACCACGTTGTCCTCGACCAGCAACACCCGCCTGCCGGCCAACCCCCGGAATGCCAGCGCCCCCCCAGGCTCCGGCGAGGCGGGCGACACCTCCTCGCCACGCTCCGCCACCACCCCCATCACCACCGTGAAGACAAAGGTACTCCCTTCTCCGACCCGGCTGCGCACGCTGATCCCGCCGCCCATCAACTCCACCAGACGCCGGCTGATCGCCAGACCCAGGCCGGTGCCCCCATAACGGCGCGTGGTGGAACTGTCCGCCTGGGTGAAAGAGTCGAACAGATACTCGGCCTGCTCCGGTCTCACCCCGATCCCGGTATCTTGCACCAGAAAACGGAGTTCCACCTGATCCTCCCACCGCCTCGCCAGTTCCACCTGCAGGTCCACCTCGCCGACGGTGGTGAACTTGACCGCGTTCCCCAGCAGATTCAACAGCACCTGCTGCAACCGCAACGGATCGCCGCGCAGCCCATCGGGGACCCCATCCCCCACCCGTGCAGTCAACTCCAGCCCCTTCTCGCGGGCGCGTCCGGCCATCAGGTTGACGACATTTTCCATGACCTCGGCCATGCGAAAGGTGACCGTCTCCAACTCCAGCCGCCCGGCCTCGATCTTGGAAAAGTCGAGAATGTCGTTGAGAATCCGCAGCAACGCCTTGGCGGCCCCATGGATCTTGCCCACGTAGTCCTTTTGCCGTGTGGTGTCACCGCCCAGCATGGCCAGGTGACTCATGCCGAGAATGGCGTTCATCGGGGTGCGGATCTCGTGACTCATGTTGGCCAGGAAATCGCTCTTGGCCCGGCTGGCCGCCTCCGCGTCGCGCATGGCCTGCTTCAACCGCTCCTCGATCGCCTTCCGGGTGGTCATGTCGGTGCGGATGGCGACATACTGCACCGGTTTGCCCGTCTCGTCGAGAAACGGCACCACGGTGGCGGCCACCCAGTAGTTTTCCCCGTTTTTGTTGCGGTTGCAAATCTCCCCCTGCCACACCTCGCCGGCGGCCAGGGTTTGCCACAAGTTGGCGAAAAACTCCTTGGAATGAAAGCCCGAATTGACGATGCGGTGATCCTGCCCCAACAGCTCGTCACGGGAATAACCGCTAATTTGGCAAAAACGGTCATTGGCATACACGATACGCCCCTGGGTGTCGGTGATGCTGACGATGGCATGCCGATCCAGGGCGAACTTCTGCCTCTCCAGGGAGACATTGGCCTCGCGCAAACGGGACTGGGTGGCGAGATAATCGTCCACCAGCGTGGCCATGAGGACCGTCAACTGCTCCAGGCTGGCGTCGTCCTGACCGAGGACCGGTCGCCCGGAAAGGGACAACAACCGGTTGGCCGTTGCCCGCAGGGATTCGATCACGGCCCGCTGCCGATCCGCTTCGGCGCGCAGGCGGTCGTTGGTCAGGGTCAGCTCGTCGGAACTCATGCGCAAACTGCGATTGCGCAGTTCCAGGTCCCGTTCGCTCTGGTCGTAGCTCTGCCCGACCCGCAGCAACAGCTCCTCCAGGCCCACCGCCAGCCTGGCCGCCCGGCCATCCGCCGGGACACTCGCCCGCAACTCGGCGCACACCTCGGCAAACTCCTCCTCGGCAAGCCCGCAGCAACGCCGCAACTGTCGCGCCAGCAACCGGTGCATGGCTCAGCAGGCCTCGGTCAGGTACGTGACGGTCATGGTCTGATTGTGCAACCGGCAATCGGTGACGGAGGAAAAGGGGCTGATCTCGCCGTAGGAGTAGAAACCGGTGGCCACGGATCCCTCGGCCAGGGCATCGAGCACCACCTCCACCTCTTCGTCCACCTGATCCCCCATGACCAGTTTGCGTCCCACGCAGCTCACCAGCAGCGCCAAACCGGCCCCGCTTTCCCTCACCATCTCCCGGGTCTTCCTGGCGGCGCTCTCCGCGCCGCTCACCAGGGCGTCGGTGGAAGCGTGCATCAGACGCAAAAAACCGTCCGGCATGATGTCCCCCGCCAGAATCAGGCTGCCACTCGTCTCGTCGATGCCCAGAATGGTCCGGATCAATCCCACCCTGGCATGATCCATCCCCAGCATCTCGAAGGGGAAGAGCAGACCGGAAGCAGGCAGATTCCTGGCATACTCCCCCAGGTAGCTCTTGTAGAGATCCAGGGCCGGCTTGCCATCCAGTTCGTACAGGATGTTGCCGCTGGAGCGGGTGATGCGCCGGGCCGGGCCGAACGGTTCCCACCCCCCCTGGGAGCCGTGGCCGACCCGCACCGCATCGCCATGCAAACCGATCCCCACCACCCCGGTTTCGCTCACCTCGTCGTTGTCCAGCACCAGGGTGCGCGCGAACGCGGAACCGTCCCCCGCCAGTCCCCCGGTCACGGGCACCGGACGCCCCAGGCCGGCCATCACCCCCTCGATGACCGCGCTCCCGTTGACCGCCACCCCCTTGCAAAACAGCAACACCCCTTGCAGATCCTCTCCGGCCAACTCCCGTCCCAGCCGCTCGCCCACGGCCCGGGATTCCTCCATGGCGCCGATGCGCCCGGACCTCACCCGCACGGAACTGCGCTCCAAATGCATGGCGGTGACCACGCACGCCCCATCGTGGACCCGACTCCCGGCGATCTCCCCGGCGGTCGTGCATCCGGCCAGCCCGGCGGCGGGAAAATGCCGACGCAGCATGGCAAACATGCCGGCATCGGCGAAACTCTCCCGCGAGCCGAACACCAAAATCAGGTGCGGATCGATGGCGGCCAGTTCCCGCAACCCCTCCGCCCGCATCCGGCCATCCAGAAACACCTTCTGTGCGATTTTCATGACCGCCCCTCCTCTTCCAACATTAGGTTCAACATCGTCTCCGCTTCCCGCAGCCGGTAACGATGCACCAGATCCGCCAGCCTGCCGATCCGTTCCCGCCACGCCTCGTCGAGGGGCAGCGCCTCCAGACGTTTCAACACCTCCAGACACCCCTTGGGTTGCCGGGCATGCACCGGGGCTTGCAGTTCACGCAACAGGTCGAACGGGCCCACGCGCTGCGCAACCGCGACTTGCTCGACTTGCGCGACTTCCGGCTCCGCAACCGGTCCTGGGCCATCCGCTTCCGCCGGCCCGGATCCCATCCGCATCCTAACCGTAAACCGGAAACAACTTCCATGTCCCGGTTCACTCTCCACTCCAAGCGTTCCCCCCAGTAACGTTACCAGTTCACGGCACAAGGCCAACCCCAGGCCCATCCCCCCGAACCGCCGGTCGGCGCTCGCCTCGCCCTGGGTGAACAACCCGAACAACTCCTCCCGGCGCTCGCGCGGCAGGCCGATCCCGCTGTCGCGCACCTGAAACGCCAACAATACCCCTTCTCCCTCCCGTTCCACAAGTTCCACCTCGACTTGCACCCACCCCCGCACGGTGAACTTGACGGCGTTGTCCAGCAGGTGAAACAACACCTGCCGCAAACGATGAAAATCCCCCACCAGATGGCCGGGAACCCCGGAACCGCAACGCCAGGTCACCTCCAGCCCCTTCTCCCTGGCCTGGCGGATGCACAGACCCAGCACCTGACTCCAGACATCGTCGAGACGGAAATTCTCCTCCACGAGTTCCAATTGCCGGGACTCCAGACGGGAAAAATCCAGCAGATCGTCCACCAACCGCAGCAGACGGGTGGCCGCCCCGTGCATCTTGCCCGCCATCTCCCGCGCGCGCGCCGGCAACTCCAACTGCAACAGCAGATCCCCCATGCTCAACACCGCGTGCAGCGGGGTGCGGATCTCATGGCTCATGTTGGCCAGGAACGCGCTCTTGGCCTGGTTGGCCACCTCGGCCCGCTCCCTGGCGCTCACCCACTCCCGATAGAGACCGGACAGACCCAAACGCATCGACTCCATGGCCACGGCCAGCGCACCGATCTCATCGCTGCCCTGCCGATCCACCGGGGTGATGAAATCCCCCCCGCCGATGCGTTGACTGACCCGGCTGAGATGGCGCAACGGGAACACCACCATGCGGTTCAAGGCATACAACAGAGTCCCGCCCATGACCAGCGTGGCCAGCAATCCCACCAGCAAGGTCAGGGTCAACAGGGCGTCGGTCGCCTGGGTGAGAAGATGCAACGGCTCGAGTGCCACCACCAGCAGGTCCGGCTCCACGACCGCCATGCTCGCCAGATAGCGCCCTCCCCGCAGACGGATCTCCCGCACCCCTTCCTCCCCACACCCCCGGCTGGCACAGCGTACCACATCCTCCTCCAGGGTCACCCCCAACAAGGCGCGGTCATGGGCGAAACGGACAACCCCCTTGCCATCGGCAATCAGAAACCCCCCTTCCCGGCCCACCGGGGATCGCTCCGCCAGTGTCCGCAAAAAGGCCGGTCGCATGGTGACGACCAGATAGCCCGCCAAAGGACCCGCCCGGTTGCCATCCATGCCGGAGGTGAGCCGCAACCCCTTCCCCCCCATCACGGCCCACTCCCCGTTGTCGGGATTGTCGGCCATGGCATGATGGGGACGATCCGCCCGCTGCGACAACGCCCGAAAGAACCCACCGTCATCCTCCCTGTCCGACTGGTTGGGCAGGTCATGGGAGGTGACGCGGGTATCCTCCTGACCATCCGGACGCAACAGACGCACCTCGTAATAATCGCCAATCGCCTGCTGGAAGCCGGTGAACAGCCGGATGAGGGTGGGTTGCAGCAGACCGTAGCGCTCCTGATCGTCTGCGGCGGCCAGATATTTTTCCAGGATCTCGGAGCGGGTGAAGACCTCCAGATGGGAATCCAAAGCCGCCAGATGGCGCTCGATGGCCCCCCTGGCCTGCAACAGGGCATTGCGCACCTCGCCCCGGGCGCTCGCCACACGGGAGTCGCGCAACTCACCATAGGCCAGACCTCCCAGGGTCGCCAGGGAGAGCATCAGGATGGGCAACACCAACAAGGCCAGGCGAAGCTGCAGATTGTGCGTGAAAACGAATCGATGCATTGGCAAAATCATGGATGCCACCTCGTTGTTTCGGTTATCATGACCACGTCGTCACCACTCGGCTGAGGCTCTTACCCCGGAGGCGCCATGAGCGCGGAAAAAATTCTTCTCGTCGAAGATTCCAAGGCGTTCGCCACACTCCTGAAAAACGAACTGGCCGCCCGGCTGCCCTATCTGGAGGTGGTCCTGGCGACCACGCGCAAGGATGCGGCCAAGGCAATCGCCCTGGCCAAGGGGGGGTTCCTGCTCGGCATCCTGGATCTCCACCTGCCGGACGCACCGGACGGGGAAATCGTGGACACGGTGCTGGCCAAAAAAATCCCGTCCATCATTCTGACCTCCAGTTTCAACGCCGAATTGCAACAAAAACTGCTGGCCAGGCAGGTACTGGATTATTTCGTCAAAAGCCACTTCGGCGCAATCCATGCCGTGATCCATTTCATCGAACGCTATTATCGGAACGCCTCGATCAAAGCCCTGGTGGTGGACGACTCGCGCAGTTCCCGTCTGCTGCTGGTCGGGCTTTTGCAGCGCTACCGGCTGCAGGTCCTGGAGGCGGAGAACGGCAACGCGGCCCTGCAACTCCTGGAACAGGAGCCGGGGATCCGGCTGCTGTTGACCGACTACCACATGCCGGGCATGGACGGCTTCGAGTTGACCAAGAAGATCCGCGCCCGCCATTCCGGGGAAGAACTGGCCATCATCGGGCTTTCCGCCCAGGGCGATCCGCATCTTTCCGCCAAATTCCTCAAGTACGGGGCCAACGACTTCATCGGCAAACCGTTCCAGATCGAGGAGTTGCTGTGCCGGGTGTTCCAGAACCTCGATCTGATCGAAAAGATCCGCGCCATTTCGGATGCCGCCGAGACCGCCCGGCAGGCCAGCCAGACCAAGAGCGCCTTTCTGGCCAACATGAGCCATGAGATCCGCACGCCGATGAACGCCATCATGGGCATGACGGATCTGGTGCTGGCCACCCCGCTGGAAGCGGAACAGAAATCCCGCATCCGGATCGTGCAGACCGCCGCCGATGAACTGCTGGCGCTCATCAACAACGTGCTGGACATCTCCAAAATCGAAGCGGGCCGGATCACCCTGGAACGGATCCGCTTCGACCCCCGCGACCGCATCGCCACCACCATGGCGATTCTGGAGATCAAGACCCGTGAGAAGGGATTGCGCCTGGAGTCGGAAATCGCCCCCGAAGTGCCGCCATGGGTGGTGGGGGATCCGCATCGGCTGCATCAGATCATCCTGAACCTGTGCAACAACGCCATCAAGTTCACCGACTCCGGCGGGATCCGCATCGTGGTCGAGGAGGAGAACGGGACGCAGGACGACCCGGAGCACACGACCCTGCATTTTCGCATCATCGACACCGGGATCGGCATTCCGGAGGATCGGCTGGAGATGATCTTCGGTCGTTTCACCCAGGCCGAGGCATCCACCACGCGACAGTATGGCGGCACCGGTCTGGGACTGGCCATCTGCAAACATCTGGTGGAACTGCACGGCGGACGCATCTGGGTGGAGAGCCGGGCAGGTCATGGCAGCGTTTTTCATTTCATTGTCCGCTACGGCAGGCTTGCGGAAAACGAATTGCAAGAGGTACTTGCCGATGCCAGGGAGCAGCGCCCGGACACGGCGTTGCCCGCGACGCGGGCCAATCGGAACATTCTCGTGGTGGACGACAACCCCATCAACCGGCAGGTGGCCGGTTCGCTGCTGAAAATGGCGGGCCATGCGGTGACGACCGCCCAGAAGGGGGAGGAGGCCCTGGCGACCTGGGAGAATGGGTCTTTCGACCTGATCCTGATGGACGTGAACCTGCCGGACATGTCGGGCTGCGAAGTGACCCGACGTTTGCGGGACCTGGAGAGCGCGCGGGGCAAAACGCGCATTCCGATCATCGCCCTCACCGCCAACGTTCTGGCCGGGGTCAAGGAGCAGTGTCTGGCATGCGGGATGGATGATTTTTTGGGCAAACCCTATCGGGGGCGGGAACTGTTGGAACTGGTGGAACGGATCGGCGCCGGGCCGGAACCGGAACCCGCTCCCCCCCCTGTCCCGCCGCGTCTGCCGCCGGTATTGGACGACTCCGCCGGCGACGAGGGGGGACGCGCGACGTTTCGGGCCGAGGCCCCCGCACGGCTGGCCTCCCTGCAAGCGCTGCTGCCGGGCGCCGACCCGCCGGAGGCGCGCCGCGAGGTGGAGGCACTCAAGCAACTGGCCGCCTCGGCGGGGGCCATCTATTTTAAAATGGTGACAATTCGTCTGGGTTCCGCAATACTGGGGGAGGATCGGGAGAAGAGCGCCCGGCTGCTGACCACGCTGGAGGAGTCGCTGCATCAAACCCTGCGGGCCATTGAGGAAAGGGAGGTGAAAAGTTGAACATCCTGATCGTCGATGACAATCCCATCAACCGCAAGATGCTGTGGGAGTACCTGAAGGGGTATGGCGCCTGCGACATGGCGGGTGACGGCTTGGAGGCGGTGGAGCAGTTCGAGGCCGAACTGACTACCGGTAACGCATATGATCTGGTGCTTCTGGATCTGATGATGCCGCGCATGAACGGGCAGAACGCCCTGCGCCGGATCCGCGCCATCGAGAGGCAGTACCGCATCGGTGCGCGGGAGCAGGCGGTGGTGATCATCGTCACCGGGGCCGGGTCGCCGGAGGAGTTGTTGAAGACCACCGACACCGACCACAAGACCGGCATTCTCAAGAAACCGGTGCGCATGCCGGAATTGATGGGCATGTTGAAGCGGCACGGCCTCGTGTAACCGTCTCAACCGGCCCGCGCCGTGGGCAGGTCGGCCCAGCGGGTGGTATAGCACGGGGAGCGGTTGGATGCCCGCATCGACCAGCGCCGTTGCCGGCCCTCACCGGCCACATGGATGATGTTGGCGCCAAACCGGTTACGCATGGCATCCAGGGTGGTCATCAGGGCCTGGCTCTTGCGTTCGGCCTGCGGATCGACGAAGAGATCGCGGGTACGCGTTTGTGCGTTCTCCAGTTCCAGCAGCAGCACGCCGGCCCGGCGATAAGCGTAACCGGTACGGTAAATGTATTCCAGTCCACGCCTGGCGGCACTGGCCAGTTGCAGTTCGTCCGCCGTTGGTGTCGGCAGTGTCAGGGTGATCGCTTGCCGGCATTGCGGCTCCCCCTCCCGAAAGGGAGAGGTGCGAATGAACAGGTGCAGGGCGCCGGCCACCGATCCCTGCCGCCGCAACCGTTGTCCGGCGCGACGCACGAAGCTCAGGACCGCCTCGGCCAAGGTGTCGATATCATATACCGGTTCACCAAAAGATCGGGTGGACTGAATCTGCCGGTTGGGGGGTGCGATCTCTCCCAGTTCCAGGCAGGAGATGCCGCGCAGTTCCAGCCCGATCCGTTCCATGACCACGGAGAAGCGTCGGCGCAGCCAGCGCGGTTCTGCCTGACGCAGGGCCAGCACATGGGGGATGCCTGCGGCGCGCAACCCTTCCGCGAGTCGCGCGCCCACGCCCCACACCTCGCCCACGTCGATGCCGGCCAGCAGGGGCGGCCATTCCGCATCCGTGATGGTGTTGAGGTTGCAGACCCCGTCGTATTCGGGGCGTTTTTTGGCCAGATGATTGGCCAGTTTTGCCAAGGTCTTGGTGGCGGCGATGCCGACGCCCACCGGCAACCCCAGGCAACGCGCCACCTCCTGGCGCATGGTTTTGCCCAATCCGGTCACGTCCTCGCCCCTGCCCAGATCGAGGAAGCATTCGTCGATGGAATAGACCTCCTGCCGCGCCCCAAACCCGGCCAGCAGGCTCATCATGCGCCGCGACATATCGACGTAGAGGGCGTGATTGCCGGACAACCCGACGATGCCATGTTGCTGGGCCAGTTGGCGCAACCGGAACCAGGGTTCCCCCATCTTGACTCCCAGCGCCTTGACTTCGTTGGAGCGCGCCACCGCGCAGCCGTCGTTGTTGGACAAAACCACAACCGGTTTACAATGCAACCCCGGATCGAACACCCGCTCGCAGGAGACGTAAAAGTTGTTCCCGTCGATCAGGGCGATGTTGGCGCGACCGGTCATTGTCATCACATGATTTTTAACAGTTTCAATGTACAACGCGCAACATCGCGCAGTTCCCCTGCCGGAATATCCTCCAGCAAAAACGTTTCCGGTTCATTGTTGATATGCCAACCGACACGGGAAAAAGGGTGATCCGGTTGCTGGGCAGCCTTGATTTGTTCTGCAATGGTCTGAAATCCCAGACTCAGGGCCGCTTGAAAAGTCACACCGGTCTGATCATGGTTATTACAAAAATAATCAAGAAAAATACTCAATTGGCATTTCATTTGCTTGCGAAACCAATCAATCTGCTTCTTGCGGGCATACACCAGATCTTCCCTCTGCAATCCGCAGTATTTGATTGTCTGGACGCCCTGTTCGCTATCATCGACGGCATGGATTTGACCGTCCGGGGAGAAGCGGAGATGTGCTTCGGGATGATCGATCTCCGGATTGAGGAGCAAAGGCTGTTCCGCACGCATGACTCCGGAATCGGGCCGCCAATCCGTTTCCTCTGACGGCGGGGCGGCGACACGGGATCCATTCACAGGAAAATGGTTCCATTTCTTACGGTTACAGCTCTCACAGGCAAGCAGAAGATTGGACCATTCATAAGCCAGCCAGTGATATCCTCCCCCTTTGGGGCGGTAGTGTTCCACCCGACGATCCGCCTGTTCCTCGATCAAGGATTCGCAATAGGCGCACTTGTTGTGATAGATGGCATTGAGGGCAACCTTGACCGTGGCATGGGCATACACGTTATTGTCAAAATGATGCTTACTGCCTTCGATGCGTAGCGCCTCTTTCTTGTGGACCGCGTTCACGCTCGTCAATCCTTCGGGAATCGCGTCAAATGCTTTGCATACCCGAACCATCGACTCACTCCCCGACCTGCAAAAAATCCTTCGGAATCCCGTGATCGATCCGCGCGAGTCGTTCCAACGCCTGATCGACCCGTTCCTTGAACCGGACCTCCTGAAAATCGTCATCCGTGTGCACATCGGCCAACTTGAGGTTCTGAACGGAACGAATGGATTCCATGTCAAAAAGCGGCGAAGTCAAAATGGCATTGGGAAGCAGATTGGCGGGGTTGATCTCCAGCCTCTCCAGGTGCGTTCCTGTAACCGGATCACGTTTTGCCCGCAAAAACACCGAACCCTTCGGCACCCCCAGGATCGGAATGACGCTGTGGGTGGTTGCCACGAACTGGACATTGGGAAAAATGCGGCTCAACTGGCCAGGCAATGCCCGCTGACGACTGGGATGGAGATGGACATCCAGTTCATCGATCAACACGATGCCATGCAGATCCTGAGGATCGACGGCTTCCGGGTGCATGGCATACAGCCGGATCAACAGGTCGCCCACCATGGCGAGCAGGCTGACCTGCCCGGAAGAGAGTTGATGGACCGTCACTTCGTATCCGTTTTCCGTGTATTTGAAATGCTCCCCCACCAACTCCATGCGGGTGACGCCCGGCAGCAAATCGACCAGAATTTCCTTGACCCGCCTGGCCCGCTGGCGGCTCAATTCATCCCGTTGCCCGCGGTCGTCCCCGGCGGCAGTCAGGATGCGCATCTTCAACCAATGCTCGATATTGCCCAAATAGCCTCTTTGTTGCAGCAGCGAGCGCACGGGACTCAATCTGGCCATCTCCCTGTCCATGCTGGTTTCGGCCAGGATCTCCGTGCGGGCAGGGCCATAGGCCACCACGCGCTCAAAGGGTTCGATCGGCTTGAACCGATGGTCGGTCATGATCCAATGACCATTTTGCCTGGAAAAATTCCTGACCGCCGATCGTCCGGTTGCGCGTAACTCGACTCCGATTCGGGCAGACGGATTGCCCTTGAGCAGCATCTCCGCCTCCTCCGCCCCATGGAGACCAATGGCCATTGCCTGCAATACCGATGTCTTGCCCTCCCCGTTATCCCCGGTGATGATGATCCACGGGGCATCGGAGGGCAAATCGGCCACCCCTGTGGATTGGATGCATTGAAACCCGCGGATTTCAATGCGCCGCAATGTCAGAGGCAATGACGGTATCCCCGGTGTTGCCTGTGTCTCTGGTGATGGATGAGCAATCAATGCTGGCTGCATCAAATTATCCAAAGCCAGGATCAGGACTTCACGAGACTTAATAAAATTTTTTAAATCATATATTGCACACTCAAAATTAACAAACAGTTCTGGAATATTGATTTCTTTATTTAATAAACATAATGTCTTTTTATTATTTTCTATAAGAAAAGACAAAGGATAAAATTTAAGTTTTACATTAAACACGACCACCACCACATCGGCGCGCAGAATCTGACTAAGCATCTCGCGCACAAAGTCCTCGCCCGTGATCAAATCCTCAACACGCAACGGCTGCAAGCCGACCTGCTCGATGGCGGGCCGGATCACCGCGTCCCACAGTTTCTCCATGTCGGCGCCGGTCTCCATCAGGACGAAACAGGAAGGTGTCTTCTCCTCTGGATTGTTCATCTCTTTTTCACCTCCACGCCGGATGCAGTCATTTACCAAAAGAATATAATTATCATTTTGTTATGTCAAACAAAAACCCTCACCGCCCCACCACCCGATGCACCGACCAGCGCACCACCCCCCACACCTCCAGATCCTGCCCAGGACGCAGACGGATCCCCGGATCATCCGGATGCGCGGAGCGCAAAATCACCACGCCGCCGCGCCGCACCAACTGCCTGACCACGAACCCCCCGTCCAGGACCGCGATCACCACGCTCCCATCCCCCGGAACCACGGCCCGATCCACCACCAGCAGATCCCCATGATGAATGCCAAGCCCGTCCATGGCGCTCCCCTCCACGCGCCAAAAAAAGGTCGCCTCGCGATGCTCGATCAACAATCGCGTCAGGTCCAGCCCGTCCATCGCCTCGTCCTGCAACGGATTCATCATGGCCGCCCATACCTCCGCACCAGACCGACCACCACCCCGAACAACGTCAGACTCTCCCTGGGGCGCAGCACCGGATAGGCAGGATTGGCCGGATGCAAGGCCCACCCCTTCCCCTCCTTTACCAAAGTTTTAAGAGTGAACTCCCCATCCACCTCGGCCACCACCATCGCCCCGTCCGCCGCCTCCCGCCCCCGCTCCACCACCAGCCAATCCCCGTCATGCACCCCTGCCCCCTGCATGGAATCCCCCCGCACCGGCACCAGCACCGTTACCGAGGGTTTTTCCACCAGCAACGAATCGATCAAGACCGGCTGCTCCGACGTGTCCAACGCCATCTCCGGCAGGCCGGCCCGTACCGCAGCCTCTGCCAGAGGACGCTCGAAAAACCGGTCACACGGCGTCCACTCCCCGTCCGGGGTGCGCCGCACATACCCCGCCGTCTCCAGCCGCCGCATCAGTTTGGCCACCGCCGACTTGGCCGTCACCCCCACCACCACCCCCAGCCGCGCATACGACGGCCACGCCCGATGGCGGGCATAATAGTCCCGCAAAACATTCAAATGATCGGCGTCACGATTGACAGGCGCCATGGCACGCTCCTTTGGCGAAAATCCACGATGCCATCAATATAGAGTACGATCGTTCTCCATGTCAAACCCCATTTTCAGCCGCAAGGCAAACGCGGCAACGCATCTTGACCCGCCCAAACCCGCCAAGATATGCTGATGGCCGACCCACAACAGCACCAGACACAAAACAGGAGGCCCGGATCACCATGCATGCCACGACGCACCTGCGGCACAGAACACTGCTTCTCCTCCTGGCGGGAGGAACCGCCCTGACGGCGGGTTGCGTGCCGGACCACCGCTACGACCGCCATTACGATCCGGTCACCGTGATCGAACCCCGCCATGGGGGAGGAGGCAAATATGGCAACAAACACGACGACTACCCGGCAGGCGCCACCGCCGACGACCGGGCCTGGATCCGGGAGTGCATACGCGACAACCGGCACGAGGGACAATCGAAACGCACGGTGACCATCTACTGCACCTGCATGAACAACCGCATGTCCGACAACGAAACCCGCTCGATCACCCAGTGGGAAAAGAGCCATCCCCGCGCCATGGCCGCCTGCGAGGCCGAGGCGGGTTGGCGCTGACACGACTACTCCGGCACAACCGCCCGCTCCACGAACGCCTCGAAGGCGCGTACCACGGACAGATCCTCGCACACCAGGGAATAGCGGGAGAGAATCCGCTCCCGCAACGCCTGACGCCGTTCGGGATCGCGGGCCAACTCCAGCACGATGGAGACGTACTCCTCCGCGCTCCCGGCAATGGTTTCGGTGATCCCCATCCGGCGCAAGACGGCGGCGGCCAGCCGGTTGCGCATCAGATTCCCCTCCAGCGTCACCAGCGGCACCCCGTACTCCAGAATCTCCATCGCCGTGGTGAAACCGGAAAAGGGCATGGTATCCAGACACACATCCATCCGCTTGAGCAAATTCAAAAAATACGACTTGGGCAACCAGGGCAGAAAATGGCAATAATCGTCCATATGCAACCCTTCCGCCGCGAACGCCCGGCCCAGGCGTTCCCGGAAAGGATTGTTCGTGAATTTTTCCTGATGAAAAAAGATAAAAACGCAATTACCCAATTGCCTGGCAAGGTATGGGTAAACCCAGTCGTAGCGGGGCAGATTTTTGAAGGATTTGCCGCAACTCATCAGCCGCACGGCATCCGCCGCCCCCGGAGGCTCGAAGGGATACGGCGGATGGAACAACCCGTCCGGCAGCCAGCAACAGCCGGTATTGGGCAGACGGACCAACCGCTCGGTGTAGTGGTCGTCGCCATTGGCCGACTCCAGCAATGCGCCGCTGAGAAAAAAATCCATGGTGGGAAAACCGGAGGTGGACGGATGCCCCCAACTGGTGACCTGCACCGGCACAAGACGCAGGCACGCCAGCCTGTGGGTCATGGGATCCATGCCGATCTCCGGGTAGAACAACAGATCCAAACGATCCTCCCGGATGGTTTGCACCCAGCGCTCCAGGGAGAACGGTCCCTGACGAAAACCATCGAACCAGCGTTTGGCATTGCGGGTTTCATCGTCGCATTCGCTGGTGGTATGATAGCCGTACAACAGAAACCGGGAGCGGTCCACATGCCGGACCAACCCCTTGACCACCACCAGCCACACCGGATGACGCTGGAAATACCCGGATACGATGCCGACACGCAACCGTCCGTCCGGCCTGGCGGGGGGGAGCGGCGCGGGGGGAGGCGCCTGCCGTTCGAGCCACGCCGCCATGATGGCGCATGCCAGACGGCCATAACCTCTCTGCAAAAACCGGTCGCTCCGGGATTGATAGGCCAAATGGAACGGCTGTATGGCGCCGATCAATGGAAAAGTCACCGCCGGATCCATGCGGTCGGGGGAGTAGCGGGCCGTCAAATCGGCCAATGCCCGGCCATAGGCGCGCCGGGTCCGGGTGATCTCGTCGCAGGAGAGGTAATGCACCGGCAGGCGGGCAATGGCCAGGATCCAGCGGGCCAGATGAAAATCCTCCTGCAGTTCCAGCGCCCGTTGCAAATGGACCCATGCCTCCCGACACCGCCAATTGCCCCCCAGCACCAGCCCCAGATTGAGGTGGAGATCCGGAAGGTCCGGGGCCAGACGCATGGCCTCCCGCAAACAGGCCTCGGCCTCGACGAAACGCTTGCGTCCATTGAGCAGCACGCCCAGATTGGCATGGGCTTGCGCATTGTCCGGCGCAAGACGGATGACCTCACGAAAGGCGGCCTCCGCCTCTTCCACGCGTTCCAGATCGTACAGCAGAAACCCGAGCGCGCCATGGGCCTCCACGCCATCGGGATGCAGACGGATGGACTCACGGAAGGCGGCCTCGGCCTCTGCCACCCTCCCCCGTCCCCGCAACAGAATCCCCAGATTGGCATGCACCTCGGCGTCTGCCGGCAGAAGTCGCGCCGCGTGACACATGGCCTCGAAGGCCTCTTCCTCCCGGCCCAGCCTTTGCCGGGCCAGCGCCAGTGCCTTCCAACCGAAACCGAAATCGGGTTCCACGGCCACCGTCCCGCCGGCCAGCGCCTCCATTTCCGGCATGCGATCCTGTTGATACAACGCGATCAGGGCGTGCTCGGCGCTCGTCAGACGCTTCAGGCGCTCCTCCAGGGCATCGACCGCATCCGCGATCAGACCGGTCGCGCGTCCCTGGTGCATCAATGCCCTGGCCTGCTCGAAACCGCCGGCCCGCATCAGCGCGTCGATGGCGCTCAGCCAGTATTGCCGCACCCCTGGCGCGGCCTCCAGGGCGATCTGGAAATGGGGTACGCCGTGTGCGGGATGTCCGGTTTGCAGGGCCATGACCCCAAGATTGTGATTGGCATCCGGATGCCGGGGATCGATGCGCAGGATGGTCCGATAAAGTTCCTCGGCCTCGTGCAACGCGCCGGCCTGATGCCGGGCGACCGCCTGCCGGAGCGCCTGCTCGATGTCCATGGAGTCGGGGTTGTGGCTGGTCATGAGCGCCTGTCATGGCATGATCGGTTGTTGATCGAGGTTGCGGACCCACCGCCCCCGGCATGATAGCGAAACCACGCGGCTTGCGCTACGCCTGCCACAAAACAGCCGATCCATGGATGACGCGCAACTCACGCTGATCCCATTGCTCCTTGATTGCGGTAATTTTTGGCAAGATGCCCACAAACCGATCGACCAGGCGCGGTTCGAAATGGCCACCGGCACATCTCCTGATCTCTGCCATGGCATCCTCCAGGTTCCAAGGTTCCTTGTAGGGGCGTTTCATGGTCAAGGCGTCAAACACGTCGGCGATCGCGACGATGCGGGCCGATTCCGGGATCGAGGTTCCCTGCAGCCCTGCCGGATAGCCGCTTCCATCCCATTTTTCATGGTGGCAGCGAGCGATCTGGGCTGCCATGACGAAAATGGGCGTATCGCTCATACTGAGAATGGAGAAGCCGATTTCGGCATGGCCCTTCATCACGTCCCATTCCTCGGCGGTCAACTTGCGGGGCGCCTTGAGAATGGCGTCGGGGATGCCGATCTTGCCGGTATCGTGCATGGGAGCGGCGAACTCCAGCCGTTCGGCCAGGTGGGTTGGCCACCCCACCGCGTCGGCCAGTGCGCGGGCATAGGCCGACATGCGCCAGATGTGAACGCCGGTGTCGGTGTCATTGTAGTGTCCAGCCTCGCCCAGCATGAAGATGGCGGCTTTTTGGCTGGCTTCCAGTTCCTGGACGCGGACCAGGTTGAGATGCGTCCGCACCCGCCGCAGCACCACCGGACCGGAAATCGGCTTTTGGATGTAGTCCACCGCGCCAACGTCGAAGCCGCGCGCCTCATCCTCCACTTCGCCCATGGCGGTCACGAAGATGACGGGGATATGCCTCGTGGCGGGGTTGCTCTTGAGCCTTTCGCACACCTCATAGCCGCTCATGTCCGGCATCATGATGTCCAACAGGGCCATGTCAGGCATGTATTTGGCCGCAGACTCCAGTGCCCTGACCCCGTTCGGTGCAAAAACGAGTTGATAATGATCCTTGAGAATCTGCCGGAGCAGCTGAAGATTGTTGCGTTCGTCATCGACGCATAATATTTTTTTCATTGCCGAGACGATCTCCCACTCCTCGCCGTCCATCCGGTGTCTATGACAACCGGGCCGAAAACCCGCGCCAAATGGCGCCATTTTGTCCCAATTGTGGGGAATTACGTCGATCACTACAATAACGTCCGGTTGCACAGCGCCATTGGTTTCATTGCTCTCGAAGACCGGCTGGAAGGACGGCAGCAGGAGATCTGGGATGCCCGTGACGACAAACGCGAAGCTGCTCGAGAGGCCAAAGCAACGCGACGAAAGAGCAGCAACACCACTTTACAAAGCGCCATACCTGATCCAGAAAACCAGGGTAAGAGCCAGGAGTGAAGCAGGAGGGGAGTCCTTTTCCGCTGAACCAGGACATCGCCAAAGTCCATATCACGCGGCGTCAAGGACATCCAGTGAAATGCGCTTGCCCAGCGCTGCCAGGGCGTCCTCAATTCGTTCAAATTTGGAGGCATGCTTCAGGTCCAGCAGGCGGTCTATCTGTGGGAGGTGGCATTTCATCATGCGGGCAAGATCGGATTTTCTGATCCCGCGTTCCAGCATGGCCTGATGGATCGCCAGTTTTGCGCATGACAGCGGAGATGGGGAAACGGTCCTTCTCCCGTTGGCTGATGTGGGAACCGGGATTGGCATCCTGGCAACGATGTAGCCATCCAGTGCGGTTTCCAGGGCGTCAACCGCATGGGTCAGTGCGTCCGGTTCGTTTTCCCCCTGAGTGATGGCTGGTGGAACATCCGGAAAAGTGACGATGAACCCTCCCTCTTCAGCCACTTCGAGTTCAACTGGATAATCGAACATTTCTGTCTCACTTCAGACCGAGTTGTTTTTTGATTCCCTCGACAAGTCCCTTTTTCAGTTCAGCGGAATGCATCGGAAGAACAGAGAAGTTCCCGTTCAAAAAAACCTTGATGTGAGATCCTTTCCCTTGTTCAAAGGTTGCGCCCTGTTGGGCCAACCACCGTTTGAATTCGTTGCTGTTCATGGAAAACATTCTAACATTTCTGTTGCGTTTGCAAACAAAAATGTTGCGTTCATGCGAAAAAAATTGCTTGTCGCCAAACCGCCCTGCGCAGCGATTCTGATTGGATCCAAAACGGCAAGAGCTTGGAATACGCTCCCTGACAGGAACAGCGATTTGTGTGCAGTTGGACCTGGATCTTGAATTTATAATAATTATTGTATTGTTACACCTCAGGCCGCGCCATGTGGGTACTGGAACAAAAACAGCCACCTTGCGGGTGGCTGTTTTTGTTCCATTGGCGCGCTCGGAAGGATTCGAACCTCCGGCCTACTGGTTCGTAGCCAGTTGCTCTATCCGGGCTGAGCTACGAGCGCATGAACTGTGCGGGAATTTACCCCGTGACGCGCTCCGCGTCAAGATGCAAAATGCATTTTTTTGCAACTGGCCCTCCAACGGCCCTCCTTAGGCACAGCGAGAACGGCGTGAACGTGACCCTGACCATTGCCATCCAAGGTATCAGAGGCGCCTGGCGCGACTGTGCCTTCTTCTCCCTGGCGCTCTTTTTGGCCGTCACGGCCATGACCGGCCTGATCGCCACCGGCAACACCCTGATGCACGTCATCGACCGCGATGCCCGCTCCATGCTCGCCGCAGACCTCCGTCTGGAGTCCGCCACGCCCTTCGACGCCTTCATCGATACCCACCTGCGCGCCCCGGGCCGCACCGTGGCCGTCAATCTGGAATTCTCCGCCATGATCCACGTCCCGGGATCCAACCGGACCGTCCTGGCCGAAATCCTCGCCGCAGACCCCCAATACCCCCTGCGGGGCGCCGTGGACCTCCACTCCGGACAACCCCTCCAAACCGCCTTGGGCGGCAACGGCGCCGTGGGCGAAAACGCCCTGGCCAGCCGACTCGGCCTCCAGGTGGGCGACTCCTTCCGGCTGGGCGAGGCCGAATTCCTCCTGACCGACCTGCTGCAACACGAACCCGACCGCATCCTCCGCTTCTTCCGCTGGGGACCCCGCCTCGTCATCCCGAAAAGCCGCGCCGCCGCAACCGGTCTGATCACCTTCGGCAGCCGCGTCCAGCACGTCGCCCTGGTCCGCCTGCGCCCCGACGAAAACCCCGACGCCCTGGCCGCCGATCTGCGTTCCCGCGCCGCCAACAACGCCATCCGCGTCATGACCCCAGCCGAAAGTCAACCCTCGGCCCAACGCCTCATCCAACGCTTCTCGATCTTCCTCGGCGCCATCACCCTCCTCACCATCCTCGCCACCGGCACCGCCATGGCCGGCGCCATGACCGCCCACGCCAGGGAACAACGCGCCCACATCGCCATCCTGAAACTCCTGGGAGCAAGCCACGCCCAGATCACGCGCATCTTTCTGACGCGCATCCTCATCATCGCCCTGCCCGCCATCCTGGCCGGAACCGCCCTCGGCCTGCTCGCCCCCTGCCCCATCGCAGGCTGGCGCGACGGCGCCTGCCTCGACCCGGACAGCGCCTGGCAGGGCGCCCTGCTCGGCATCGCCGCCGCCCTATTCTTCTCCCTCGCCCCTGTCCGGAGCACCCGCGCCATCTCCCCGGCCTCTCTGCTGCGCAATGTCCATTGGCGCGGCGGCCTGGAACTCCTCCCCTGGCCCTGGCGCTGGGGCATCCCCCTGCTCGGCGCCTGCGGTTGCGCCATCTTTCTCGCCTGGCGCAACGGCTGGCCCGCCCTCCGCCTGTTCGCCGCAGAACTGGTCGCAGCGCCACTTCTGCTCGGCATGGTCACTGCCGGAGGACTCTTCCTCCTGCACCGCTGGCGCCCCGCCACGCTCTCCCAGCGCATGGCCATCCGCAACCTCACCGCCCCCCGCAACGGCACGGCCAGCGCCATCATCGTGGTCGCCATCGGCCTGGGCACGCTGAATGCCATCCTCTTTCTGGAACGCAATCTCGACTGGCAACTCGTCTCACGCCTGCCCAAGCGCACCCCGAGCTTTTTCCTGATCGACCTGCTCCCCGAGCAACTCCCCCTCGCCCGGCAACTGGCCGCCCCCTTCCTCGACCACCCGGACGACTGGCGCACCACCCCGGTGGTACGGGGCCGCATCCGCTCCCTCAACGACACACCCGTCACGCCCGAACAGATCGCCGCCCACCCCAACGCCTGGCGCTTTACGCGGGATTACGTCCTCACCTGGTCTGCGGAACTCCCACCCGGCAACCGCATTCTCGCCGGTCGATGGTGGTCCGATCCCCATGCCCGCGAAGCCAGCCTGGAAACGGAAATGGCCCGCTCCCTCGGTCTGGGCATCGGCGACACGATCGGTTTCGACATCCTGGGCGTGGAGGTCACCGCGCGCATCACCAGCCTCCGCGAGGTCCACTGGTCCGACATGGGCATCAATTTCTTCGTGGTCTTCTCGCCAGAGGTCCTGCAAGACGCCCCTTACACCCATCTCGGCTCCGTGACCCTCCCCAGGGAACGGGAAGAACCCCTGCGCGCCGCCCTGACCCAACGCATCCACAACCTCTCCCTGGTGGCGGTGCGCGATGTCATGGAGGCGGCCAGCAACATGCTGGAACGTTTGCTCCTCTCGGTGCGTCTCGCGGGGGGAATGGCGGCAGTGGCGGGTTTGACCGCACTGGGTGTCAGCGTGACCATGACACGACGCCGCCGTGCCAAAGAGGCAGCCCTTCACCGACTCCTGGGGGCCACACCCCGCGAACTCCTGAACAGCGCCGCATGGGAATTTCTTTGCATCGGGGGAATCGCCGCGCTGGCTGGGGTGGTGCTCGGCCAGGCCGTCACCGCCGGCGTGACCGGCATCCTGCTCAACGACACTTGGGATTGGCTCCCCGGGTGGACCCTGACCACCCTGATCGTCACCACTGCCGTCACTGCCCTCACCGGTTACGCAACGGCCCGCAACGATCTGCGACGGCCTGTCATGGCCGCGCTCCGGGGACACGAATAGCCTGCCGGTTCAGCTCGGCTGGGCCTTCTTCATCAGGATGGTCCCCTCCTGGGTGTTGAAGATGATCTTGCGGCTGTAATCCCCGCCGATGTCGGAGGCGATGATCGGAATCCCTTCCTTGGCCAGACAGTCCAGGGCAACTTCGATATTGCGCTCCCCGACGTTGAGCAGACCGGATTCGCTTTTGATGACCGCCCCCCCCCCGAAGACCTTGGCCACGATGTTCCGTTTCAGGCAACCCATCTCGTCCATCCGCTCGATCAGTTTCGCGATGGCGATGTTGCCGAATTTCGGCGAAGGAAGTCCATCGCCGTTCCACAAGGGCAATTTGTAGTGATTCATGCCCCCTTCCTTGCGAAAACGGTCCCACAGACACACGGCGATGCAGGATCCCAGCACCGTGGTGATGGTGTATACCCCGTTTTGAGCGAACAAGGTCCCGGGCATCAAAAAGGGCTTGGAGGGATCGGATCCGTTGCTCATCGGTTCAGAACGCCTCTCCTCCGTCGTCATCACCGAACAGAAAATCATTGCCATCCATGGAAAAGGCGTCCGCCTCGATATCGGCCTGCAATTCCGGGACAGAGATGGTAAAGGTGGCGCCCTTCTGATCCCCGGAATTCACGGAGACGGTCCCCTGCATCAAATCCAGCACCGCCTGGGTGATGGAAAGTCCCAGTCCATGCCCCTTGTGGCTCTTGCGCCTGCCGGACTCGCCCTGCACGAAGCGGTCGAACAGGCGATGGACCTCGGCCATGTCGATGCCGACGCCCGTGTCCGTGACCGACAGGACCAGCACGTCGTCGGAGCGTTCGGTCGCGATGGTGATCCAGCCCCCTTCGTTGTTGAACTCGATGGCGTTGGAAATCAGGTTGGAGATCACCAGTCCGATCTTCTCGGCATCGGTTTTGAACAAGAAGCGCTGCGCCTCGTCGCCGCTCAGGTCGAATTCGAGGGTGAGTTTCTTGTCGTTGATCTGATGTTTGAACGACTCGACGGTACTGTGAATCAGGGCGTTGATGTCCACCATGGAGACATGAATGATGGCATCCCCGGCTTCCAGTTCCGCAGCCGCAAAAATGTTGCGGAGTTGAAAATCCAGGCTGAACGCCTCGGCATGGATCATCGTGGCCACGTTGTTCACCGTGTCCGGATCCATGGTGCTAGACATTAACTGTTGAGACAATCCCAAAATACACGATAAAGGATTATTTATTTCGTTTTTCATATGGGAGACGAAATTGCTCTTCACCTCCTCAGACAACTTAAGTTTTTCATTGACATCTTCCAGCTTTTTACTGATCATCTTGACATCGTACAACGCCTGCTTGGTCTGGTCGAACCGTTTCTTCAACTCGGCGATGAGTTCATCGTCGCTCAGAATGTCCATGATGGAGGTCTCCGACAGTGTTTTTGTTGAACCCATGAAAGTGACCACATCCTACACCAGAAAAACGGATCGTGCCAGGGACGGCAATACCACACAAGCGACAAGAATGACGAAGGGCCATATCCATTCATGTCGGGAATAGGAGGAGAAACATGTTTCACAAAATCGTCTCCGGGGGACAGACAGGCGTGGATCGCGCGGCGCTGGACTTCGCACAGGAACAAAACATTCCGGCGGGCGGCTGGTGTCCCAAAGGCCGCCGCGCCGACGACGGCGCCATCTCCGTGGATTACCCCCTGCTGGAGACCTCCACGTCGGACTACCGCCAGCGCACGCTCAAGAATGTCCAGGACAGCGATGGCACGCTGATCCTCCATCAGGGGACATTGCGCGGCGGCACGCTGTTGACCCTGCAGATGGCGCGCAGCCTGAAAAAGCCGCATCGCGCCTGCAATCTGCGCGGCAACGTGGATCTGTGTGCCGTGCGCGCCTGGCTGGAACAACACCAAATCGACACGCTCAACGTCGCAGGACCTCGAGAGCGTGGCTTTCCGGGCATTCATGGCCACGCCAAGGCATTCCTGCAGGCGCTCTACAAAGGAGAAAGGGTTTGGATGAGGCCCATGTCAAACGATTAATGCAATACCAATGGATTGCCTTGATGCAGCGCGGGTGGGCCGTTGGTGGCCACCAGCGTGGTGAAACGGTAATAGTTTACCCGGCGCGGCTCGGAGTAGTCCACCATGCTCATCATCCCCTGCCCCAGTTCCTCGGCATAGAACAGCACGATGATCTTGTTCGGCACTTCGCATACCCCGTGAATCAATCTCGGCGCCAGCGGCGACTGCCGAAACATGCAGTGCTCCAGACGCAACTCGTATTTGAAATGCTTGATTGAAATGACCTTGATAACCTCAAAAAGTTTTTCATTGACAACATCCTGCGAAGACTTCATGAACTGAAGATTCTCTCCGAAATGGCTCATGAAGTACTCGAACGGATCGGCGATATCGCTGGCGGTTTGCAGCAGGTTCTTCAACACTCCGAGCTTTTCCACCAGATTATCCATGACACGCATCTCCCGGCTTCATCGTCACTCCTCCAACGCGTACGGCAAGGTTTCAAACAGACGGAAAAAACGCTCCAGAAACAGATCGCGCACCTCTTCGACGCCTTGCGCGTAACCCACCCGAATGGCATTCAGCGCCTCCTGGCGGCGATGAAACTCCTCGGTGGTGATGCGACCCGCCGCCCACTCGGCCTGATCGGACGCATGAATGGCCTTCAGTCGCGCAAAAACCGCCCCATTGGGCCGGGGAACGGCCCAGAACGCCTCCAGGGCATGAAAAATGGTCATGTAGGCCTCCCGTGGCACCACCTGCGCGGGAGGGGGAGGCTTGAGGCGCAAAACGAGCGACTCTTCGGTCACCTGATGTTTTTTCCGCACCCCATGCAGCATGGATTGCTCCATGGGGACCCAGGTCTCCGGAAAGGTGGTGGCATAACGGCGCGTGGCGAAGGGATCGATGCGCGTCTTCTCCTTGCGCACCCCATGGTGCATGTAATCCACCATGGCAATCCAGGCTTCCTGTTTGGGATGTTTCTTCACGTTGGCATGCTCCTGCTGGGGCGATCCGATGCACTCTTTTCGTCCGCCAACGCCAAAAACATGAGCAAAGCCGAAAAAAAATTTCCTTGCCGGGTGGCTCAGGAACCGCTCACAGGAGGTTTTTCGGACGCGAGCAGGGCCTCCACGGCCTTTTGCGCGTTTTCGAATTGCATGGGGGTCAACTCCAGGGCCACCGGACGTCCCGGCGGTTCCAGATAGGCGACTTTGCCCTCCTTGCGCAACGTGAACACCACCGCCTTCTCGCCCTTGCCGACGGTGATCTTCAGCCAGGGTTCGCCGGGAGTGTCACGCGGCGCGCCCCGCAGGGCGTCCTGAATCAGCAGCGCCTCCAGATCGCCCCATTCGGCGCGGGGCCATTTCTTCTCCTTCTTTTCGGCGCTCAGGGAGGTCCCGTTCGCCTCCAACCGCAATTCGTTCGCCTCGGCGGCATCCAGGGGACGCAGGGCCACCAGATCCATGGGATTCTTCTCGAATTCCTCGGTCAGATACTGGGGCAGCACCATGTAATCGGCCTCCCCAGGCCGGGCCACCAGCAGATCCCGGGCGGAACGCCAGACGGTCAGGGTTTCGGCATTCCCCTTGGCCGGGGTCAACTCCAGGGTCCACTCCCCCTCCCCGTCCGGTCGTTTCGGCAGAAACGCCGTGCCCTGGGCGCCGGTCAGGGCGTAGATCCAGGCGCGCACCCGCTGGGCATGCGCCAGATCGGCCAGAGGTTTTTCCAAAAACCATTTTTCATCCGTATCGCGCCGGACCCGTATCTCCCCCCCACCCTGCTTGCGGATGACCAGGCCGGTCAGGTCGTGCCCCTCCACGGTGGCCAGGCGCTTGTCCCGCAGGGCGTCCCCTTTTTGCAGCAGACCGGCGGCATCGCTCTCCCCGATCAGGACCACCGGCCCGGACTCGCCCAGGCCCAGATAACGTTTCTTGCTCGCCGGCGCGGTGGTGCCCGCCGACAGGTGGACCACCTTGCCCCCCTGATCCTTCACCGTCAGATGACTGATCGGGGTGTGCAGACCGTAAGGCGCGAGATCCTTGCCCACATCGGTCACCTTCTGGTCGTAGCTCTTCTCCAGCACCCCCAACAGGCTCTTGACCGCACCCTTGTCGGTACGCAACGGCGCCGGGGCGGTGATGCGCCATTCCCCGTCACTTTTGGTCAGGGTCACCGGGGTGCCCTGGCCCTCCCGGAACTCCAACGAAACCGCACTGTCGGCGCGGATGGCGCTCAGGGCGCGGGAGTTCCGGTCCGCCAGATCGCGGGCCTCCTCACGCGCATCCAGATACCACAGGCCCCCTCCCGCAGCCAACGCGGCCAACGCCAACAAGAGATTATTTCGCCACCCCCTAACAATGCCACCCGCCATGTCAGCCCCGCCTCCTGCGGCTCCAGATGGCCCCGCCGATTCCCAGCAACGCCAGCGGGATGAAGGCCACCAATCCCCAGAAGAGCAGCAGCGCATCCCCAGCCGGCAGATTGAGTCCGGCATCCTGGACCTCCTTGGGCTTGATGGCGATGAAGTTCTCGTCTTCCGCCAGCCAACGGGTGATGTTGAGGAAAAGATCCGCGTTGCCGAGGGCGTTGACATAGGCGTCGGCCACGAAATTGGAGTTCGCCAGGACCACCAGACGCTGCTTGCCGGACTCCACCGCCGCACCGATGAGGATGGGACCCTTGACATCCTTGCCGGCATTGAACTCCACCTGCCCGGAGAGGTCACCGGTCTCCAGCCAGCCCCGTTCCGCCCCTTCCAGCAACCGCACGCGCTGCTCCTTGGACTCCACCGGGGCCGCTTTCAGTTCCAGTGCGCCGGTATCGGGAAAGATGGAGGCCGCCGTCATCCCCTTGGTGATGGGGTGGCCCGCCGGATAACGGCTGATCAACGGCGTGGCCGCCGACCCGCCGAGCAACTGGGCAGTGGGATCGAGAGTCACCCCCTTGAGCAGGGAGAGGCCATGGGACTCCAGCAGACCGGCCAGGCCGGCATCCTGATTGGGATCCAGCATCAGCAACAGGCGACCGCCGGCCTCCAGCCAGGCTTGCAGCCGTTTCACCTCCACCTCCAGCAGGGCCTTGCGGGGACCGGACAGGATCAGCACGGCGGTTTCCTCCGGGACCTTCTCCACTTCCGCCAGATTGAAGCTCTCCACCTTGTACCCCTCGCCCTTGAGCAGGGCCGCCGCCTGGGTGTAAGCGAAGCGATCCTTGCCCGTCGCCCCCCCTTCCGGGTTTTCGCCAACGGCGTGTTCGCCGTGGCCGGTGACCAGACGGATGGTCTTGGCGCTCCCCTTGGCCAGACGGATCAGGGCATTGGTGACCGCCTCCTCGGTGGCCTCGGTGATCTTTTCGGTCTTCTCCCCGGCGCGCAGGATCACGGTGCCGTACAGGGCCACCTCTGCCTGACGCGCCGCCGCCGGATCCAGGTCCGGATCGACGTAACGGATGGTCAGGGCGGGGTTGATGACCTGATATTTTTCCATCAATTCCTGCAACTGCTGCCGCTTGTCCCCTTTTTCTTGAATGTAGACCGTGCCGGTCACCCCGTCCGGAAAGGCCTTGACGGCCTTGACCGACTGCTCGGCCAGAGTGTGACGGCTGCCTCGGGTCCAGTCATAGCGGACCTGGTAGCGCTGCGTGGCATAGGCGGCCAGACCGATGAGCACCAGGGCGATCACTCCGGTGACGAAGTTCTGCGACCGGAGATGCAAACGGGTGGAGCGATCCATCTTCATCGTCGTCTTCCCCTTCTTCCTAACCTTGAATCCGCTCGGCCAGGAGCCGGTGCCGGGCAAACAGGACGCCCGCTGCGGAGAGCAACACAAAATAGACCAGATCCGCACTGCTGATCAGCCCGGTAAGAAAATTCTGATAGTGGGTCATCAGGGAGAAATAGGCCAACGTCTTGTCGAGGGCGCCGCCACTGGCGTTCCCCATCCAGGAGACGATCCACAACAGGAGCAGCACGCCGAAGGAGGCGACCGCCGCGACGTTGGGGTTTTCCGTGGCGCTGGAGGCGGCCAGCCCCACGGCCCCGAAGGAGGCCGCAGTCAGAAACAACCCAACCAGTCCGGCCAGGAATTGCCCGGTGTCCGGATTGCCGTAGGGGTACAGGGTCAGGGGAATGATGGCGAGCACCCCGATGGCGATGGCGATGAAAAACAACAGCCCCAGATACTTGCCCATGACGATCACCATGGGCGACAAGGGGGAAGAGGCCAATGCCGGCCAGGTTCCCTGCCGTTTCTCCTCGGCGATCAGACGCATGGAGAGCAGGGGCATGATCAGCAGCAACAGCACCGCCGCATTGCCCAGCATCGGGGCGATGGTGCGTTCCGTCAGCGGCAGGGCGCCGCGCATGCCGTAGGCCTGATACTCCATCATCTGAATCTGGTAGTTGAGCAGACTGGCGTTGAACATGTACGCGCATATGGAAAAGAGCACCGCCAGCAGCGTCCAGGCCAGGGGGGAGTGGAACATGCCGCGCACCTCGCGCACGGCCAGGGTGAGAATGGCGCTCATTGGACGTTCTCCTTCTCTTCGCGGGTGGTCAATTGCAGGAAGATGTCCTCCAGGTTGCCCCCCGCAGGGGTCAACTCCCGCAGGTTCCATCCCTGGGCGACCGACAGGCGCAGCAGTTCCGGCACCGGGTCGGCGGCGGCAACGGAGGTGATCAGCCAGCCGTCCTCCCTGGGGGTGACGCCGGCCACGCCCGCCATCCGTCGCAACGCATCGGCATCGGGCAAGGAGCCGAAGCGGACAAAATGGGCGCTGCTCCCATGAACGCGACTTTCCAGGTTTTCCAGGGCGTCGTCGGCCACGATGCGTCCCTGATGGATCACCGCCACCCGCCCGCAGGTCATGCGCACCTCCGGCAGGATGTGGGTGGAAAGCAGCACCGAATGTTCCCCGCCCAGTTCGCGGATCAGTTCCCGGATCTCCCGGATCTGGATCGGGTCGAGGCCCACCGTGGGTTCGTCCAGGATCACCACGTCGGGGGCATGCACGATGGCCTGGGCGATCCCGGCGCGCTGCCGATACCCCTTGGAGAGGTTGCGCAACAGCCGGTTGGCCACTGCGGTCAGGCCGCAGCGCTCCATGGCCCGGTCCACCGCCCCGGCCAACTGCCCCTTCGGCACCCGGCGCAGGCTCGCCAGATAGGTCAGGTACTCCTCCACGGTCATCTCGCCGTAGATGGGCGGATTCTCGGGCAGAAAGCCGATCCTGGCCCGCGCCTCGACCGGATCTTCCAGCACGTCCACCCCGGCCACCGCCACCGAGCCTTCCGTGGGGGCCAGCAGCCCGGCCAGGATGCGCATGGTGGTGGTCTTCCCCGCCCCGTTGGGACCCAGAAAGCCCATCACCTCCCCGCGATGGACCTGCAATTCGATGTTGTCCAGCGCCTTGACCGTGCCGAACATCCGGGTGACGCCGGACAGATGAATCATGGTTTCCGTCATGTCGCGCTTCTCGCCTCAGAGCTATGCGGTTGAATATTGCCATCGATATGGGTATGCCATCGCTCGAGCGCAAGGGGGGCAAGGAACAAAAATTGGGTTGGAGCGCCCGACCGACCGGGCATGGGAACCGGGGTCAACGGGGCAAATGGCCATTGCCAGCAAAAATCTGCCTGACACATGCGGTTGCGGATGTTATCCTCGCAAGAGTCGCACCTTGGCATCGTTGCAACCATGGCAATGAACGACACGTCGCATGAACCTGAACCCATCCTGCATCCTCCTACGGGAGGGCACCATCCATGGCCGATGACGTGCTGATCAACAAGGCCGCCATCATCGAACGCTGCGTGGCCCGGGCCAGGGAGGAGTACGCCAAGAATCCCGCCACCTTCGCCAGCGATTTCACCCGCCAGGACGCGGCCATCCTCAACATTCAACGCGCCTGTGAAGCCGCTCTGGACATGGGCCAGCACCTCATCCGCCGGGAGCGGCTGGGCGTTCCCCAAGGCGCACGGGAGGTTTTCGACCTGCTGGCCATCAGCGGATGGATCACCACGGAGATGGCCACGAGGCTCAAACCCATGGTGGGGTTTCGCAACATCGCCGTGCATGATGATCAGTCTCTGCAACTGCCCATTACCGTGGCCATCATCACCCGCCATCTGGACGAAATGCTGGACTACACCAAAATCATTCTGCAACGCGACGGCCTCGGCTTATGAAACCGCCTGACCGAATCCCATCCGGAAATTTATTGCGGTAGCCTGCCACTGGCGATATTCAACGCCAAAGACACACGCTCTTCTTGCCTGCGTTTACGCACATTTTTTTCTGACCGCCAGACAAAAGAATTGATGAAACAATTCATCTTTTCGCACGACCGTCATCCTGGCAATATCCAGGCCGTCGGGATGGCGTCCGGGAGGCCGGGCAGGGATCAGCATCGCAAGCACTCAGAGGAGATCAATGACCACGAACAACAATCTGACCTCGTTCTTTCGCGGGGACACCAAGGCCTGGAATCTGGAATTCAAGGATGGCGCGGGCAATCCGATCGACATCACCAACCATGTGTTGTGGTTCACCATGAAACGGACCATGGAGGACCTGGACGAAAACGCCGCACTGCAAAAACGGATCACCTTTCCGCCAGGCGCAGAGTCGGAGTCCGGCAAGGGGAGCCTGCTGCTGACCTCCGCCGAGACCGGAGCGCTGCGGCCAGGGAGCTATTTCTACGATCTGCAAAAGGTCATTCCGGAAAACCCGCCCATCGTCGCCACCATCATGAGCGGCAGGATCGTGGTGCAGGCGGACATCACACGCGACAGTGGACCCTGACATGGCCGACACCACTTTACAAGTCGTCATGGGCGGGGAAGCGGTGCGCATCTCCTTCGACGAAAGCCGGATTCAGGTCAGCACGGTCAACGAGACCATCCATGTGCGCAATCTCGACGGCAACATGCGCCTGACCATCAAGGAGGAACGACTGGAGTTCTCCTCTCCGCTCGTCCTGGCCACGCCCGGGTGGCCGTTCGGGCCGAATCCGAACCGCGTGGAAACCTTGGCCAGGGATCTGCCCACGGTGGTGGACCGTCTGGTGATGCCGGCCTATTACCGGGTGGCCAAGTGGCTCGTGCTGGTCACGGACGAGGCGGCGGGCCTGGCCGTCACCAGCGAAATCAAGTGCATGCGCGACAGGGACGCGGTTCATTTCATGGAGTACGCGATCCTGGGAGATGCCGGCCAACTCCCCTACGAGGTGGACGTGACCGAACAGGGCGAGGTGGTGGAACTGTTGATCACCAGTCGCCATGGCGGCGGCCCCTTGACCGTGCGTACAGCCAAAATCGGCATTTTCAACTAAAAACCAACACTGAAAGGAGAAAAACATGGGAATACCAGCACTTTTCACGGCCCGTGGCGGGCTGGACATCGGCATCCACATCATCCCCGGCAACGGCACGCCGAACGGAGGCCGCGCCGACGAGGCGGTGATCGGTTCGTTCTACGCCGATCAGGGCAACGGCCACCTCTACACCAAGAAGGCCGCCGGCGCCGGCCTGGAGAAATGGACCCGGCTGCAAAACCAGCAGGACCTCGCCGCCGCCCTGCTCGGGCTTTCCTGGCGCGAGCCGGTGAACTGTCTGGACAACACGGCATATGCCGATCTGACCGCCGCCGAAACGGCGGTGAATACCGGCACGGTGAACGACGTGGCGGTGGGGGACGGCAGCCGCATCCTGTTCACCGGGATCATTGGGGCGAACAAGAACGTTTTTCTCGTCAGTGGCACGCCGGGCAGCGGGGCCACCCTGGTGGAGGACGGCAACGACGCCAGCAAGGGCGATACCGTGCAGGTGCAGGACGGAACCTGGGCGGGCCACAAGTTCAATTTCAATGGGGCGAACTGGGTCTCCACCGGGGCCGAGGATTGGACCGAGGCGGGCTTCATCCGCACGTTCCTGGGCAAGTCGGGCGTGGGCAACGAAATGCCCTCCTACACCTCGGTCAACATCGTGCACAACGGCGAAAGCCTGGAGAGCGGCATCGGCGCCCTGGACGCCGCCATCGGCCCGCAGGTGACCTCCACGCAGCACATTGCCGCCTCGGCCACGGTCACGGCCAATCTTTCGACCCTGGACCGGGTCCTGGCCGACGCCAAGAGCGAAAAGAAGGTGGACAACGTCACCGCCCTGACCGTGCTCGACTCGGTGGCGGTGGATCAGGCGCTCGCCGCCGAATGGGTGATCCATTCCCGTTCCGTGGCCACGCCGTCTCAGGTGAACATCCTGAAAGTGATCGCGGTGCACAACGGCACCAGCGTGGCGGACGCCACCGGGGTCAACTACAACTGGTTCGCCGAGTTGCGACTGGGCGGCGACATCCCCACGCTCCATTTCGAGGTGGGGTTGAGCGGCAGCGGGGCCGCCCAGGTGATGCAGCTCAAGGGGTCCTGCGGGTCGGCGGTGCATGTGCGCATCACCCGTTCCGTGCTCAACGAGCAGTGATTTCCTGCCCGCACGGCGGCAACGTCGCCGTGCGGGCGAACTCCAACAAGGCGTTTCGCACCTCCTCGACCACACAGGTCCAGTCACCGGGTTGGCGTTGCCGAAACAGACGCATGACCCCCGGATACCAGGGGGAATCGGCCCGTTCCGCCAGCCAACGCCAATCCGTGCCGACGCAGGGCAGCACCACCCAGCACGGTTTTCCCAATGCCCCGCACAGGTGGGCGACCGCCGTATCCACGGTGATCAACAGGTCCAGTTGCACAAGCACCGCCGCCGTATCGGCGAAGTCGCGGACCTGGGCGCCCAGATCCACCAGGGGCTGATCCGGGGGCGGCGACTGGGCCTCCTGTGCCCCCGCGCCCTTCTGCAGGCTGATCCAGGTCACCCCCGCCACGTCCCAGAGCGACGCCAGAACGGCGAGACCGGGCAAGGAACGGTTGGCGTCGTTGACATGATCCGACCGGCCCTTCCACGCCAGACCGACACGCAGCCCCGCGCCACTTGGCAACGCTGCGCGCCACAATGCCAGCCGCTCCAGGGAGAGGCTCAGATAGGGCAGCGAGGCCGGAATCGATGCCGCCTCCGTGCCCATGAGAGAAGGGATGGATAACAAAAAAACCCAGTAATCATGCCGGGGAATGGCGGCAAGATCCCAGGCCAGCGCCAGGTTCGCAACCCCGTGCAACCCGGTGGCCAGTAAGGAAACCAGCTGATGGTCGCAAAGAAATGTGATCCTCGCGGCACCGCGCGCGCTCAAGAGCGGCAGATAGCGGCAGAATTGAATCGCATCCCCGAACCCCTGCTCCCAGAGCACGCACAGGCTCTTGCCCGCGAGATCCTCCCCCCGCCATGGGGGATACGGCAGAGCGGGCGGAATCACGGTTCGACCGGTCAGGCGCGGATGATAACGGAATTCGAACCGTCGCCACCCCTCTGCGAACCGTCCGTCGCGCAACAACAACTGTGCGAGGTTCAGATTGGCTTCCGGCAAGTCCGGCGCCTGCCGCAACGCGGCTTCGGCCTCCTCGAAACGACCGAGGCCCATCAGCAACACCCCCAGATTGGCATGGGCCTCGACGTAATCCGGCCTGACCCGCAACGCCTCCCGATAGGCGGCTTCGGCCTCGGCATGGCATTGCAGATCTTTCAGGATCACCCCGAGATTATAATGGGCCACAGCCAGATCCGGCAGACGGCGCACCAGTTCCCGGTAGGCGGCCACCACCGCATCCGGGCGATTGCGGCGGGTCAGGTGATCGATCAGGGCGGCATGGGCCTCCAGGCTCAGGGGCCGGAGGCGCACGGCCTTGCGCAGGGCGACCTCGGTGGGGTCCATGATCTCGCGCTCCTTCGAACGGGTAGGTTGCGAGTTTTCCGCCCCATTGGACACACGATTCCGTATCCGGCGGTTAGCTGTACGTTGATGTTGAGGTTACACACCTCCCTCAGGCGGATTTATTGCGAGGGACTCAATGTTAAATCAATCGGGTCATTGCATAAAGACCATTTACCATCGTCAGATATATACTGAACATGATTAATAGATAATTTTCGGGTTTTTGTGACAGGATCAAGCGAATGAAATTTGAGAATATTAAAATAATTTGGATGCCTTTCAAAAACGTTGCCAGTTGACCCTGCTGAAATACAAATAACAGGTTTAGAAACAATCAGGCCTGTTTGATTTCTCTTATATGCCTCTTGGATATGAACCTCGGGAAAATGTGTGTGACCAGACAATATAATATTACAGTGACAAGCAGACAAACAATTTAAAATACTTCCTGGATTTTCCAAAATAGTTCTCTTATCTAATGTAGACCCGGAATAAACAGGCATTATATTATGATGTTGCAATAAAATTCTAGTCTTAAAATGCCCTGGACTGTTACTCCACTTACCTTTTATATAACTTATATGATTTTGCGTAACCAATCCATTACCCTTGCTAGTTTCTGAAGCATTTACAGTTGATATACCAATTATATCAATATTGGGATATGATAGTTCTCTTCTCCAGGATAATCCAGGACCTGTTAAAGTTGCAGGTAATCCACTTCCTGTCCATCCATCAAGCTGTTGAATAGCACCATCATACCCAATATACACAGCATTAAAAAAGTCAACATAATTTTTCCAAGGGTTTGAAGAAATTTGTAAAGCGTCAAAATTGCTCCATGTTAAATCATGGTTGCCAGGAACTATAAACATCCTCTCTAAATTTTTCAACGAAATAGTTTTTTCAGCAATTAAGCGAATATACTCACGAGCGATTTGAAGATCAACCTCAGGTTTTTTTGCAGCCATGTCACCAGTAATTACAAGAGCGTCAAAATTAAACTGCGACTTATGCTTTTCAAAAAAATCAATCAAAGCTTCATAAAGCAGCACTTGCTCGCCAGCAAGACTCGTTGTACTTCCGTTTTGCACAGAAGAAAAATGCAGATCACTTAAATGGACGATTGAAAAGCTTGGAATTTGAAAAAAAGACAATAAACAAGATCCTAGACGAGAGACATCTGCTAATTCTTTTGTATAGATGCCTTTGAAATGACTAAGCTTTTCTTTACTAAGAAGATCGACGAATATTTTTACTCCACCAGGATAGTTGGTTAAAAAACAAAACGGTATGCATTTACCTATAATATCATCAATAACTCGCGGCAAATCATACTTTTTGTCAACCGACGGAACTTCAAAATCAACTATTGCAAAATCAATCTTCTCTCCAAGTATCATTGCAGTTGCGGCTGAGGGGGCAATCACCTTGACCCATCGAATCATCCTAGAATAAGCACCAAGACTATGCTGGAGCCTGTCACTAAATGAGCATAAATTATCATACGCCGCACTTGCACTAGTGTCACCGACATCACGTTTTTCACTCCAATGATCATCGATCCAAAGAATTGTATATTCGGTGTTTGTCTTCATTTTTATCTCCACTAAGTTTGATGGTTAATAAATTGTTGACATGATATGGTAACACAAGATGCAGTGATGAAATGATAGAAAAAGCCTCACTTTTTTCACATGGAACGCTATCCATAAGCACCCATTGACAAGCTGTATTATGGTTGATCAAATTCCCAAGCGAAAGAGACAACATGTCAACAGTTCGAACAAAATCGCACTCACTCTCATTAATAAAAGATACCCAGTTAGTAAGACCATCAATAAAAACAGCTAATTGACCTGAAATTTGCATAGATAATGTTTTTTTAATCAACTTAATATCCGCATCCAGATCACCAATACTTTCAATTAATCGCCAATTTGATGATCTGCGCTTCTTATGGCGCGTAATAATCAGCTCAAATTCTGGACGAAACGGTAAGACTCCAAAATAAATTGGAGAATATATTTTACCCAAATAATATTCAACCCATTCAGATTTTCCACTATTTGCAGGACCCGTAAAAAAGATAGGATTTTTTTTTTCATTATTATCACAACTCAGACAAACGTGACAAAGGTATAGTTAAAGTCTTGCTTGCATCATTACCAATCAAACTCCAACCCAACAATTCAGCAGGAGCAATTTTACTGACCAACATTATTGCACGCTTACTATACAACAGACCCACACCAGAACCACTTATACCATTTGAAGGATTATCAATTATTTCAATATTATTATTAATCCGATCAATTACATTAAAAAATTCATCGAAATTTCCAAGATTATCGCAATATTCTAGAGAAAACACACCTGACGTAACACGGTTGGAAAAAGAAATATTTACCTTGGATTCATCAATTTTTGCCGCATCAATAATTTTTTCAGCATTATAGATAATATTTTTAATCAACGTCACAAACAACTCTTCATTAAAATTAATCATGCAATTTTTATCGATAATATTATTTATATTAACAAACAAATCATATGACATTCTTTGTTTTAGTGTGTTTAAATATTTATCTACGACATCATATACATTAATTGCCTTTACCGGAAAAAGGTTATCACCTTGAGATCGCATATCTTTAACTTGTTGCTGAAGTTCTTTTATCCTCCCATCAAGTCGGTTGGACAGTATGTCGACTGAAGTCACAATATTGCTCAATGTATGTAAACCAAGATGATTATAAAGCGAAGACGCAAAATTATTAAAATCTTTCGCAATCCTATCTTTCTGGATGTCATGCAATTTTTCGGCAATCAAAAGCATTCTTTGCAATAACACTCTATAATCTTGTCTTAAACTTTCCAGGAGCGCCTTCTTTTCTGATAATGTAAGTACAGAAAATTCAGAAGGGACTTCTGTTTCAAATCTTGACATTGCCTTCTCTAACGAACTTTCATCATTTTGAACACCAAGCGACAATTTTTTTACAAAATCATATGCTTTCAAACAATAATTAGCAGACGATGTGTAGTCATTAGATTTATGCTCTAAATCAGCCAAATCCAATAATGCACTCACGTATAAATCTGGTAACTTTTCTGATTTTTTATCTAAAATATTAATACAAACAACTAAAGATTCTCTTATTTTTTTATAATAAGAAACTAACAAAGCTTGATCATTAACGCATGATAATTTAATTAATATTTGGTAGTATTTCGCAATCTCATAAGATATGCGAGAGCTTGTTTTCCAATCAGACAACAATTCAGAAGATTGATATGCTTCTAGCAGATCTGAGTGACAGTAAGGAAACAACCATCCCTGAAAATCATTATATATTGTGCCTTTATTTTTATTGTATAATTTATCAGCAACATTGCGTACTAATTCAAAATATTGTACCAGTCTAACTGAATATGCCAATCTATTCCATTCCGGGCGGAGCGAGTCTACAACCTTCTTAAAATTTGATAAATTTTTGTAAATAACAGCTTCATTCAGAGAGCGATCTGTCATGATCTGTTTAATAATCCTGCACGAATACAAGTGCGATTTAATCCTGCTTTCTCTACTTGCTGGAAGATCTGGATCATTCAGTAACTGTCTAAAATTTCGCTCTGCTATCTTTGGAAAATAATTATAAAGGGCTTTTGAATATGAATCAACGCAAATAGAGCGCCAAGTATTAAACGGATCTGGTTTTTTTTCGAATTTTGCATTCTTTGCGAATCTTTGGTACGCAATTTTGTGATAGGTTATATACCAACCTTGGCGCTGCTGAAAATCATTACATAATTTCGCAAATAACAATAAAAAATAATCTATATAAAACTTATTACCACAATCATGTGCTTCTTGGATTGCCTGACGATACCATTTTCTAGCCTCTTCAAATTTACTATCATTTTTATATGACTTTGCTATAATTTTTAAAAGCTGAAACCTTTCTTCAGTGCCAATTGAAAACTGATCAACATGTTTCTCAGCTATCTCTATAGACAAGAAAAACAACCCATAATAATCCATTACGTTGCAAATTTGGGTCAAATACTTTAACGGAAGAAAATGACACAGGCTAATTGTTGTTATTGCCTCTGACAACCAAGACAAACTTTCAAATTCACAAGTCGGTAATGATAACGAAAAATCTGAAAATTTTTTTCCACAACCAGAGGAGTACAGATTTTGAAGCATTGGAAGCAGCGCTGAAATTGTATCAGAGTACGATGTTGACGTTTTATAAAGCTGTGTTAGAACTGCCTTCTTGAAATCATAAAATTCTTGCATTTGATCACCAAAAATTTTTTACGTCGTTGTATAAAACGCATACGACCTGCCAAAAGAGCGTCCTCGCTCTATAATAACTTTTCTAAACAATTCTGGTGACCTCCTTGCAAATATCATTATTGGCATTAAAAGCACTTTCCATCCTGGTTTTCCGGCTTCACCAAATAAAATAATGCTATCACGGATATTAATTATCGAATCACATCGATTAATTGATAATTTTAACATATTTGATTCATATTTTTGTTCAGTAATCATACCGCCACCAAGAAGTGGTATGAAATCTCCTGATTCACTTGGGTTTGTTAATTGAATATTATAAGTCCATATTCGCTTCTCTTCTAATGCTGGGACCAAAATAAAAGTATCGTATTCATCATGATATGTATTAAAGAATGGAATTAAAGCAGGCTCTACTTTTAACACCGTAAATTGTTTGACTCCACGCAAAGAAAATTGATTTTTTTTTGGATACAATTCAATAGAAACCCTTTCTTTACCAAATTTACTTACACTTAACCCCAAATCTATCCCTCCACTTATTTCTTCTCTATTAATCATATGGTTTATATTAAAAAATACATCCTTATCCTCTGAATAACATATCAATATAATTTTAAATATATTAAATTGAACGATTTCAAATATAATTTTTTGCGGAAAATCTGCTCCAAAAAACCGCCCTTTGTTTACAAGATACCTCATTTTAAGAAAACTTCCCGGCAAAAATTCTCCCCAATACACTCCATTATTTTCTATATTTGTAGCATAAATAATAATAGCCTTACCTATTTCTACCGCTCTAAAGAATTGAGATAAATTGATGTTTTTAATTTTAAGTTTACTCTGACTGAATTCTGAAGGATTATGACCTAGTTGAAACCCTTTTACGACATCCAACGGACATAAATGAAATGTAAAAATAATTTCATTATTATTGACACATGACGTGACAACTATCAAATTTTTGCCAATAGCAATTAATTGATAAATTGGCTCAATAAATAATATTTTTGCCTCAATTTCATCTGGTTCTAGTATTTCCCATAGTTCGCCCTGTTCCTTCATCTCCTTTTCGAATATTTTACTAGAAGCAAATGGATTAGGAACATACCTTGCACGTACAAGGCATGGATTGTCAGGCGATACATAATAGAGATGATGCATAGTTTCCGAAAAAGAAGCTAATAAAATGGCATCTGGAAGAAGAATCGACTCACTTGGTAAAACATTTTCCTCTTTTTCATATTTCATAATTTCTGATGGTAATGGTTTAATCCCACTCAGCCCATTACCACGCAGCATCCATAATGTCTTCGATGAAAACGAATCAGTACTATTTAATCTGATATTATAATCATTCATTATTGAATACCATTAAATCTCTTGTAGACACTATTACGCTGTCGATCCATGGTTCATTCCACCGTAGCCAGCTTAATGTATAGATTACCAAAAAGATCAGAAAGCGTCAACAAAAAAAGCACTGCTAAAAAATTTATTAGCGTTCACAATCATGATATAAAAACACCAGCTTCCCAAAATCCCTACTATTGAGGGACTCTCCCTCTAAAAGAAACCAGGGCACCCAAGGCCTTGTTCTGCACTCCAGACGCCACAGACTCTGGCGGATTTCATCGTCTGCCTCTCCCAGACGGCTCCGGGCATCCAATCCGGCCATCTGCGTCTCCTGTCATCATCAAATTGCGAGTATTTTTTTACATACAACACTTTCGGATCTTTGGTCCGGTCGATGGACCGACTATGCCTTCGGCTGACTTCTGCCCGTTCATCCCGTCACTCTAAGTTCCATCTCGCGATGGACACCCTGGCCATCCGTATATACAGTTCCCCTTGCTGGGCCTGTTGAGGACTTACACCTCAGTGCGTACGCCCTGCCGGGAGCACCACAACGGCGAGGGCCATCCCCTCTGGGACGGCCCTCGATCCAAACCAATACAAAAGGCAGCGTCACACGCTGTAGTAGAGCGTGAACTCCATCGGGTGTGGGGTGTGCTCGACCTTGTAGACTTCCTCCATCTTGAGCTTGATCCAGGCGTCGATGAGGTCGTCGCTGAAGACATCGCCCTTCTTGAGGAACTCACGATCCTTGTCGAGGGACTCCAGGGCCTCGCGCAGGGAGCCGCACACCGTGGGAATGCCCTTCAATTCCTCCGGCGGGAGGTCGTAGAGGTTCTTGTCCATGGGGGGACCGGCGTCGATCTTGTTTTCGATGCCGTCCAGGCCGGCCATCAGCAGGGCGGCGAAGGCCAGGTAGGGATTGGCGGACGGATCCGGGAAACGGATCTCGCAGCGCTTGGCCTTGGGATTGGTGGAGGCCGGGATGCGAATGCTGGCGGAACGGTTGCGGGCGGAGTGGGCCAGCAGCACCGGCGCCTCGAAACCGGGGATCAGGCGCTTGTAGGAGTTGGTGGAAGAGTTGGTGAAGGCGTTGAGGGCGCGGGCGTGCTTCTTGATGCCACCGATGAAGTGCAACGCCATCTCGGAGAGGTCCGCGTACTGGTTGCCGGCGAACAGGGGCTTGCCGTTCTTCCAGATGGACATGTGGACGTGCATGCCGGAGCCGTTGTCGCCGCTCATGGGTTTGGGCATGAAGGTGACGGTCTTGCCCTGTTGATGGGCCACGTTGTGGACGACATACTTGTACTTCTGGATGTTGTCGGCCATGCTGAGCAGGTCGGAAAAGCGCATGTCGATTTCGCACTGACCGGCGGTGGCGACCTCGTGATGATGGAATTCGATGGTGATGCCCATCTCTTCCATGATCATGCACATCTCGGAGCGCATGTCCTGATAGGAGTCCACCGGCTGGACCGGGAAGTAGCCGCCCTTGATGCCGGGACGGTGGCCGGTGTTGCCTTCTTCGTAATCGGTGTCGGTGTTCCAGGCCCCTTCGATGGAGTCGATTTCCACACTGACCTTGTTGATCCGGGTGGCGAAACGAACGTTGTCGAAGATGAAGAACTCGGCTTCCGGCCCCAGGTAGGCCGTGTCACCGATGCCGGTATACTTGAGATAGGCCTCGGCGCGTTTGGCCACGGCGCGGGGATCGCGGCTGTAGCCCTCGCCGGTGAAGGGATCCACCACGTCGCAGATGAGGATCATGGTGGGGACATCGGTGAAGGGATCCAGGGTGGCGGTGGAGGCATCCGGCTTGTAGACCATGTCCGACTGGTTGATCTCGCACCAGCCGGCAATGGAGGAGCCATCGAAACCAAAGCCGGTTTCGAACACCTCCTCGGTCACCATCTTGGCGGGGGTGGAGATGTGTTGCCATTTCCCGTGGAAATCGGTGAAGCGGAAATCCACGAAACGGACATCGTTGGATTCCATCATGGCCAGGGCATTACGAATCGCATCTTGGTCGGACATAATGTGCAAACCTTTTTAAATTGATGTGGAGACGGGAAAAACCGGACAAATTCATCACGCATGGATCATTCCAAAGTATAGCCCCTTTCGTCGTGGAGCGCCAGGTCCAAACCTTCGGTCTCCTCGTCGCGGGAGACCCGCAGACCGACCGTCAGATCGATCCCCTTGAGGATGATCACGGTCCAGACGCCGCTCCAGATCAGGGTGGCGCAAGCACCGATGCCTTGCACCCAGAGTTGCCCCGCCATGGTGACCCCCTCGGCGTAACCCACGCCCCCCAGGGACGGGGCGGCAAAGACGCCGGTCAAAAGGGTGCCCATGATCCCGCCCACCCCGTGAACCGGAGAGACATCCAGGGAGTCGTCGATCTGCAATTTCCGTTTCACCAGTTGGGTGGCGTAATAGCAGACGATGCCGGCCAGCAGACCGATCAGCAATCCGCCCATGGGGCCGATATAGCCGGAGGCCGGGGTGACCGTGCCCAGTCCCGCCACCATGCCGGTGACGATGCCCAGCACGCTGGCCTTGCCGTGCCGGATCCACTCCACCATCATCCAGGAGAGGGAACCGCCCGCCGCACCCAGGTGAGTGGCCAGCATGGTCATGCCCGCCGAGCCGTTCGCCCCCAGGGCGCTGCCCGCGTTGAAGCCGAACCACCCCACCCACAGCATGGCCGCACCGATAAAGACCATGGTCATGTTGTGGGGGAGCATCATCGTGGTGGGAAAGCCGCGCCGCTTGCCCAGCATCAGGGCCGCGATCAAGGCCGCGATGCCGGCGTTGATATGGACCACCGAACCGCCCGCGTAATCCAGGAAACCCATCGCCGCCAGCCAGCCACCCCCCCAGACCCAGTGGCAGAGGGGCACATAGACCAGGGTGAACCACAGCAGGGTGAACCACAGCACTGCCGAGAAGCGCATCCGTTCCGCGAAGCCGCCGATCACCAGGGCCGGGGTGATGATGGCGAAGGTGAGTTGAAACATCACGAAGACCGTTTCCGGGACATCCCCCCGCAAGGTGTCGGGGCGGATCATGACAAGAAAGCCGTTCCCCAAACCGCCGATCAGATGCTGCCATCCCCCGCCGTCGCCAAAGGAGAGGGTGTAGCCGTAGGCCAGCCACAACACCGAGACCAGACAGGCGATGGCGAAGCACTGCATGAAGATGGAAAGGACGTTCTTGGTGCGCACCAGCCCGCCATAAAAAAGCGCCAGCCCCGGCAGAGTCATGAAGAGCACCAGAGTGGTGGCGGTCAACAGCCAGGCGGTATTGGCCGGATTGAGGGTGGCGGGGGTTTCGGCCCAGGCGGAACCGGGAACCAGGAGCAGGGCGCATGCGAGTCGGGAAGCCTTTGTCATCTTCTATGCCTTGATCGACGAGGAAAGAAAAACGATCACGACGACGATTAGCGCAACTTGCATGCCTTTTTTTAATCGTTTGAAATCATTAAAAAAGCCCACAAAATCCCCTGCCTGTTTTTTAAGCAAATCGCACAACAAATAAGCAGCCCGCCCCACACTTGCCCATAAAGTGGTCACGTCCGAGGTGTTGGGAATTGTGATGGTTGGGAAGGATGGGTGACGCACCCACCTTCACCTGGCCGGGGTGGGAAACCCCTGGCCGGGTGCAGGCGCGCGCATCTCCTGGATGGATGGAACAAACTGCACAGGGACGGGCCATACCCGCATGAGACCAAAAACCAGACCAATCCCGCCAATGATCATGGCACCCATCTTGATCACCATGCGGAGTTCGAGTTCTTTGATATCCCGCTGCAATTCCGCCTTGGTGGTTTCGATCTTGGCGTCCACATTGGCGATGTC
>JADGAR010000015.1:0-12522 GCA_015231915.1 Magnetococcales bacterium | reverse complement strand
ATTCCGCCTTGGTGGTTTCGATCTTGGCGTCCACATTGGCGATGTCCCGTTTCAACTCCGCCCTGGTGGTTTCGATATCCCGCTGCAATTCCGCCTTGGTGGTTTCGATCGTGCCAACCAGATCCCTTTCCGCCTTGACCAAATCCTCCTTGGATGCCAGACGCTCCGCCAGGGCTTCCGCCAGCAGTTCGGCTTGCGCATCCGCCTGAGGTTCGGGAACGCCAACCTCCCGCAAGCGCTTGGAGTATTGCAAAGTATCGAAGGAAATGGCTGACGACATGCTCATGCAGTGTCTCCTTGCCGACATAACAGTGTCATTACTTTCATGACCCGCATCTGTACCACAATTGGGGAAAAAATGCAATTCAATGGTTACCGCCCGCCACTGCCCATGCCTTGGTCACCCGCGCGGCGACCGCATCTCCTGCCGCAAGGCCTCGCACACCCGCGCCACCACCCCGGCCCAATCCCCATGCAGGGTCTGACGAAACAGGCGCATGCCCCCCGGATACCAGGGCGACACCTCGCAATCGCTCATCCAGCGGGAATCGGCGCCCCGGAACGGAAGCAGCACCCAGCAGGGCCGCCCGAGGGCGCCGGCCAGATGCGCCGGTGCGGAATCGATGGTGATCAACAGATCCAGACAAGAAAGAATGGCGGCGGTGTCCGCGCAATCGCGGATCATGCCCCCCGCGTGCCACAGCGACTGACCGGGTGGAGGACCCCATGCCTCCTCCTCCCCCGCCCCTTTCTGCAACCCGATGAAGACCACCCCGGGGATCCGCCACAACGGCGCCAACACCGCCAGCCCAGGCAGGGAACGCCAGGCATCACACGGATGGGCCGGATTGCCACGCCAGACCAGGCCCACCCGCATCGCCCCGCCTGGCAAACGCACCTCCCATTCGGCGCGTCGCCCCTCCGGTACGCCCAGATAGGGAATGGCCGCCGTCACCCCCACGCCCAACCGCCCAGGCAGGGAGAGCATGAACACCCAGAAATCGTGCCCGCCTTGCGCCCCCTCACCCCGGTCGGAATCCAATACCAGGTCCACCCCCTCCAGGGTGACGAACAGCGGCAGCAACGCCCCCGGACACACCACGGTCACCCGCAACGCCCCCCGCGCCTTGAGCATGGGGACAAACCGGCAATACTGCAAAAGATCCCCCAGTCCCTGTTCGGGGAGCACCAGCACCGCCTTGCCCGCCAGATCCTCGCCGCGCCACATGGGAAACGGCAAATCAGGGGGAACGGTGCGCATCCCCACCCGATCGCTCTTGGCGGGATGCATGCGCGCCTCGAACCAGGGCCAGGATGCGGCGAATCGGCCCATCCGTTGATACAGCAAGGCCAGATTGTACGCCGCGTCGGCATGATCCGGATTCACCCGCACCGCCTCGCGATAGGCCGCCTCGGCCTCCTGGCGCCGGTCCTCCGGCCAATCGCCCAACAGGATGCCCAACCGGTTCCAGGCGTCCGCGCAGGCCGGATCCAACGCCAACGCCCGCCGCAAGGCCGCCTCCGATTCGCTCCAGCGCTCCGCATCCTTCAGCAACACCCCCAGATTGATCCACACCACCACATCCCCGGGAGCCAGCCGCAAGGCCTCCCGGTAACAGGCCTCCGCCTCGCCGAAACGCCCCTGTTCCGCCAGCGTCAGACCCAGATTGCACCACGGATCCGGCTCCCCTGGGGCCAGACGCAACCCCTCCCGGAAACAGGCCTCGGCCTCGCCGGGACGCTGCCGCTGTCGCAGCAGGTTGCCCAAATGGAAACGAACCGACGCGGCGCCCGGATCCCGTTCCATGGCCCGGCGCAACAGCCCTTCCGCCTCGTCGTGGCGGTTTTGGGCAAGCAGGGAGGACGCCAGATGCGTCCAATTCTGCTCATCTCCCGGTGTCAACTCCACGGCGCGCGACAACTCGGCGATGGCCTCCTCGTGACGCCCCTGCATCCGCAACGCCACCCCCAACGCGGTGCGAAAAAAGCCGTGCCCGGAGTGCAGGGCCACCAACCGTCCGGCCTCGCCCTCCAGTTCCGCCCATTGCCCCTGGGCGAAAAGGGCGACCAGCCCCTCCTCGGCCTGACGCATCACCATGGCATGAGCGCCATCCCGCGCCGCAGACTGATCACCCCCATCAGGATGATCAACATTCCGGCAACGAAAAGAATCCGCCCCCGCGCCCGCTGGTCCAGCCAGGTGGTCAGCATGCCGAAGCCCAACATGGCCGGAAGAGTCCCCAGGCCGAAGGCGGCCAACACCGCGACCCCGCCGAGTGCGGAACCGGTCTCGAAGGCCCTGGCCTGAAACGCCCAGTGCATCCCGCACGGCAGAAATCCGGTCAAAATCCCCATGCCCAGGGCGCGCCTGGTGCGGGAGGCGCCGGCGGCCAGGCGCAGACGGCGCGCCAGCCAGCCATCCGCTGCCGACGGACGCAGGGCGAACAGACCGCAACTCTCCAACCCCATGGCGATCATGATCACCCCCACCGCCAAATGGGGGATGCCAAACCACGCGGAAGGACGTATGATGGTGACAAGCAACGATCCGAGCCAACCGCTCGCCGCCCCCAGGGTCAGATAGGTCCCCAGGCGCCCCAGGGAATAGAGCAGCGGCAGCCGGAACCGACGCCACAGCCCGGTGTCCGGATCGTTGTCCAGGGAGCAGGCCATGGCCAGCCCGCCGCACATCCCGACGCAGTGGACGCTGGCCAACAACGTGGCCACGAACACCATCCATAACTCGAACCCATTCGGAACCATGATCTCTCCCACTTGTCATCATTGCGGCCTGCCCGCGACAGCGCCGGACATCATCACCGATGCGGGCCATCCCTTCTGCTGCGCGGGCTGTCAAGGGGCCTGGCGACTGATCCAGGGCCTCGGTCTGGAGGATTACTACCGCCACCGCACCCCCGACTCCATCGGCATGCAACCCGCCACGCCGGACCCGGCGGCACTGGCGGCCTTCGATGATCCCCTCTATCAAAGCCGCCTGGTGCGCGTGGTGGCCGACGAACGGGAGGCGAACCTGATCCTGGACGGAATCCATTGCGCGGCCTGCGTCTGGCTGAACGAACAGGTGCTGCGCCGACTGCCGGGAGTCACCGAGGTGCGCATCCATTTTGCCACACATCGGGCCAGGGTGCGATGGAAACCGGAAGAGGTCTCCCTGTCCGGCATCATCGGCGCGGTGCGCAGCATCGGCTATCGGGCCGAACCATATGATCCGTCGCGCGGCGAGGAACTGCGCGCCCGCCAGGACCGCGAAATGCTCAGCCGCCTGGGAGTGGCCGGCTTTGGAACGGCAAACGTCATGTTCATCGCCATCGCCCTCTACGCGGGCTATTTCCAGGGCATGGACGCCGACGCCAAGAATTATTTCCATTGGGTTTCCGGCATCCTGGCAACCCTGGTGATCGGATACAGCGGGGCACACTTCACCCGTGGGGCGTGGAACGGTCTGCGGGCCGGACGCCTGGCCATGGATCTGCCCGTCGCGCTGGGGGCCTGGGTGACTTATCTGTACAGCGTGGCGGTCACGATACGGGGCGTGGGAGAGGTCTATTTCGATTCGGTGACCATGTTCCTGTTCGTGCTGCTGGTGGGACGCCACCTGGAGGCGACGGCGCGCGCCAAGGCCGCCGGAGCCATGGAACGGCTGCTCAACCTGGAACCGCGCACCGCCGTGGTGCTCGAGGAGGGACAACCCCGCTCGGTCCCGGTGCGCGAGGTGCGGGTGGGAGACCTGGTGCTGATCAAACCCGGCGAGCGGATCCCGATAGACGGGATCATCGTGAACGGTCGGACCAGCGTGGACGAATCGATGCTCACCGGCGAGGGGCTGCCGGTGAGCCGTGGTCCCGGAGAGACACTGGCAGGGGGCACCCAGAACCTGGACGGAGGCGTGACCATCCGGGCCAGCAGAGTAGGCGAGGATACGGCCCTGGCGCGGATTCTGCGGATGGTGGAGCGGGCGCAGTCGGAACGTCCGCCGATCCAGGGGGTGGCCGACCGGATGGCGGCGCGCTTCGTGGGCAGCGTGCTGACGCTGGCCGTCGTCACTTTTGGGTACTGGTTGTGGCGCGGCGATCCGGGGGTGGCGGTGGAGAATGGCGTGGCGGTTCTGATCATCACCTGCGCCTGCGCCCTGGGACTGGGCGCGCCCTCGGCGATGGTCGTGGCCATGGGGAGCGCAGCCCGCATGGGCATCCTGCTCAAGAACGGCGAGACCGTCGAACGGCTGGAACGGGTGACGCGCGTGGTGATGGACAAGACCGGCGTGGTGACCCTGGGCACCCCGCAGGTGGAACGACTGCTCCCCCTCCCCGGCGTGGCGGAAAACACCCTGCTGGAACGGGCGGCAGTGGTGGAACGGCACTCCGAACACCCCCTGGGCAAGGCGATCACGCGGGCCTGGCAAGAACGCGCCCCAGGCCCGATCGAGGAAGCGGAACAGGTGACCAATACCCCCGGCATGGGTCTGGAAGCCTGGGCCGGCGGGAGGCGCATCCGGGTGGGCAGGCCGGAGTACGTTCTGGAAGGATCGACCATCCCACCCCTCCCGGCGGACGGCCCCATGCCGGTGACCTGGAGCGCCTGTGCCGAGGATGGCCGACTGCTGGGTTGGATCGGATGCGCGGATACCATCAAGCCCGAGGCCGCAGAGGTGGTCGGAAAACTGCATGCCATGGGGTTGCGGGTGATGCTGCTTTCCGGGGATCGCCAGGAGGTGGTGGAGGCGGTGGGCCGCGCCACCGGCGTGGACCGGATGGTGGGCGGGGTGTTGCCGGAAGGCAAGGAACATGAGATCGGTCGGTTGCAACAAGAAGGCGCGGTGACGGCCATGGTGGGGGACGGGGTGAACGACGCCCCGGCACTGGCGCGGGCGGACGTGGCCCTGGTGGTGGCAAACGCGGCAGACCTGGCGGTGGCGGCGGCGGACGTGGCCCTGCTCAACCGGGATTTCCGCTCCGTGGCACGCGCATTCGCCCTGGCGCGCCGAACGATGCGCACCATCCGGCAGAATTATCTGTTTTCCATGTGCTACAATCTGATCGCCATCCCGCTGGCCATGAGCGGTCACGTCTCGCCCATCGCCGCCGCCATCTCGATGCCCCTGTCGAGCCTCGTGGTGGTGGGCAACTCCTTGCGCTTGCGCCACGGACCATGGGAAGATCCCTCATGAACACGATCTATCTGCTGCTGCCTCTGGCCCTGCTGCTGAGCCTGACCGCCCTGGGACTGCTGATCTGGGCGATCCGGCGTGGCCAGTTCGAGGACCTGGAAGGCCCCGCCCACCGCATCCTGTTCGAGGATGACCGCCATCTGCAGCCCACCAATCCCCCCGAGGGCAAAGAGAAATCACAGGATCAATGAGGGTCCCGCTCCTCGTCCTCCAGAATGCGGCGCCCCTCATCCTCGAACCGCTTCTTGTTGCCCGGCCAGAACGCCCACACCAGGATGGCGACGAAGAGCAGAAAAAACCACACCAAACTGAACTGTTTGCTGTAACTTACCAAATCATTGAAGGCCATCGCGCCCTCCTCCTCCCTGGCCATCCGGCAACCGGATGCGCTGAACGTAACGGTACTGGGAGCCGTTGGCCTCGATACGCAAACGCACCTCCCACCAGCCATGCAAAGGCACCGTCAACTCGGCCTGGTATCCCCCTCCCCCTCCCTCCCCAACCGCGCTCATGAGGAACGCCCGGTCCATGCCCTGGGTGACCGGACGGATCAACTCCCCCTCGATCCTGGCGTCGGACAGGGGCTTCCCCTCCCGGTCGCGCACATCGACGATCAACCGACCAGCCGCCCCGACCCGCAATCCGGCACTGTTCAACGCCACCCGCCACCCCAGGGCATCCTGACCCTTCTGGGCGTCCAGGACCCGGTTGAAGGCCACCCCCTTGTCGTAGGCCTGCTCCGTGACCACGCCGGTCCAGGTGCTGCGCCCCACCCAGATGAACAGCAGATTGACCCCCACCACCACCACGAAGAACAGCACGATGGCGGTCGGCCAACTCTCGAAGGGCCACCAGCGTTTTTTTGTCAGCCCGTTTTCCAAAGTTTCCATGTCATGGCCTCATGAAGACAGTCTTGTAAGCAGCCGCGCCACCCTCCGTGGCAAGGGCCATCAATTGAAAGGAGATCTCCAGGCGACCTGGGGTCACCTCGCGACCGGCCTGCTTCAGATAGAGGGTGAAGGTATTCACCGAACCCGGCTCCACCCGCAACACCGGATCCCCCCGTTCGTCGCGCTCGGCCACCGCCGCCACCGACAGTTCGGCCCCGGCCAGTCCGGCGACGCGCAGCCGGTACTGCTGCGCGCTCGCGGTCATGTTGAGGACCCGCAAGGTGTAATTGTTCTGGATCCCCCCATCCGACTGCATGATGTACAACGGCTGCCGATGACCGATGACGGTCATCTCCAGAGGGACATGCCAGAGCAGATAGAAGACGATGCCACCCAGGAACAGGGAGAGCAACAGGGCATACACCACCACCCTGCCGCGCAGCCAATGGATCTTGTCCCCTTTCATTTCCCGCAGCGAAGTATAGCGGATCAGCCGCACGTCGAATCCCGCCTTGCGGCGCACGACATCACAGGCGTCGATGCAGGCCGCGCAGGTGATGCATTCGTATTGCTGTCCGTTGCGAATGTCGATCCCCATGGGACAGACCACCACGCAGGTATCGCAATCGATGCAGGCCCCCACCCCCGCGCCCATGGCGGTTCGCTTGCGGCGGTTGGACTCGCGGGGTTCACCCAGCTCCGGGTGATAGGCCACGATCAGGGTATCCTCGTCGAACATCACCCCCTGGAAACGGGCATAGGGACACATGTAGATGCAAACCTGCTCCCGCGCGAAACCGGCCATGATGAAGGTGGTCACGGTCAGGAGACCCAACGTGAACCAGGCGGGATAAGGCGCGCTGCCATCCAGGAACTGCCGCGCCATGGTCGGGGCATCGGCGAAATAGAACACGAAGGCCGCGCCGGTCAGGAGGCTCACCACCAGCCACGCCAACATCTTTCCCGATTTGATCAGCAGCTTGCGCAGGCTCCACGGCGATCGGTCGAATTTCAACCGCCGCTTGCGATCCCCCTCGAAAAGCCGTTCCAACAGCAGGAACAGATCGGTCCAGACCGTCTGGATGCACATGAAACCGCAAAAGACCCGCCCGGCCAGGGCCGTCATGAAGAACAGCCCGATGGCGGCGGCGATCAGCAGGAATGCCAGGAGAAAAATGTCCTGCGGCCAGATGATCAGGTCGAACAGATAAAATTTCCGCTCCGGCAGATCGAACAACACCGCCTGAGTGGGCAACCCCTCCGGGCGCTCCCAGCGCACCAATGGCAACAAAAAGTAAATACCGAGTTCGATGCCGTAAACCACCCAACGCAAGTTGCGAAAAAAGCCAGGCTGGTGACTTGGATAGATTTTTTTCCAGTTTGCATATAGAGATTTTTCGTCATCGGATGCAATGTCCGTACTCATTTGCGCACCTCCCTGTACAGGGGCATCGGCATGAGTCGCCACCTGTCTTGCTTGCGGATTTGCCATCGACTGCCGATTTCAAGACCATCTTAGCCCCAACGATGGGGCCTGTCACGGACCACACACGCGACCCCAGCGTCCATGATCCATCCGAATCACACGAACCAATGCACTTTAGCAAATCTTGCATTACTCGACAAACGATCAGCGCACTGTTTGAAGATCAATACCGCAAAATTTGAGATTCGTCAAATTTGTCGTTGACTCACATCCCGGTTTGAGATAAAATATCCGCCAGTTTGCAGCATAAACAAATGCCCCAGAGGAGAAACCCCGTGCACCAGACATCAGGCCCAAAACCAGTCTACGATTATGATATTGTCAAATATTTCACCATCGGAGCCGTCGTTTACGCCATAGTCGGCTTTCTGGTCGGGGTCATCCTCGCCCTGGAACTGACCTTTCCTGGCCTGAACGCCGACATCCCCTACATCACCTTCGGCAGGCTGCGCCCCCTGCATACCTCTGCGGTGATTTTCGCCTTCGGCGGATCGGTGCTGTTCGCGACCAGCTACTATATCGTGCAACGCACCTGCCGGGTGCGGCTGTTTTCGGACTTTCTCTCCCGATTCACGTTCTGGGGCTGGAACCTGGTGGTGGTGCTGGTGGTGATCACCTACCCCCTGGGTCTGAGCCAGGGCAAGGAATACGCGGAGCCGATCTGGCCGATCGACCTTCTGATCACCGTGGTCTGGGTGGCTTATTTCATCAATTACGTTGGCACCCTGGCGCGACGGCAGGAGCCGCACATTTATGTCGCCAACTGGTTCTATCTGGCCTTCATCATCACGGTGGCGATGCTGCACATCGTCAACAACCTGGCGATTCCGGTCAACCTGACCGACTCCTACCCGATCTTTTCCGGGGTGCAGGACGCCATGATCCAATGGTGGTATGGTCATAATGCTGTTGGCTTTTTTCTGACAGCGGCGTTTCTCGGTCTGATGTACTATTTCGTGCCCAAACAGGCGGAACGGCCCGTCTACTCCTATCGTCTCTCCATCGTCCATTTCTGGGCGCTCTCTTTCATGTACATCTGGGCCGGCCCGCATCACCTGCACTACACGGCCCTGCCGGACTGGGCAGGCACCCTGGGTGCCACCTTCTCGATCATGCTGCTGCTGCCCTCGTGGGGTGGCATGATCAACGGCATCATGACCCTCTCCGGGGCATGGCACAAACTGCGCACCGACCCCATTCTGCGCTTTTTCATCGCATCGCTGTCGTTTTACGGCATGTCCACCTTCGAGGGACCGATGATGTCGATCAAATCGGTCAACGCCCTCTCCCACTACACCGACTGGACCATCGGCCATGTCCACTCCGGCGCTCTTGGGTGGGTGGCGATGGTCTCCTTTGGTGCCATCTACCACATGGTACCCCGGTTGTGGGGGGTGGCCATTCACTCCACGCGGCTCATCAATCTCCATTTCTGGCTGGCGACCATCGGGGTGGTCATCTACATCGTGGCCATGTGGATCTCCGGCATCATGCAGGGCCTGATGTGGCGCGCCTATGACTCGTTCGGCAACCTGAGCTACTCGTTTGCCGAAACGGTGGCCGCCATGCACCCCTATTACCTGATCCGCGCCATAGGTGGCATTGTCTTTCTGGCCGGCGCCCTGGTGATGGCCTACAACGTTTACATGACCATTCGCGGCGCGAACAAAGGCTAAGGAAGGAGATACCCATGCAACACGCCACCATTGAAAAAAGCATCCCCTTGATGGCCATCATTACCCTGGTGCTGGTCTCGATCGGCGGTCTGGTGGAAATCGTTCCCCTCTTTTTCATCAAGGGGACCATCGAAAAGGTCGAAGGCATGCGCCCCTACACCCCACTGGAGCTCAAGGGACGTGACATCTACATCCGGGAAGGGTGCTACAACTGCCATTCTCAAATGATCCGTCCCTTCCGCGACGAGGCGGAACGGTACGGCCATTACTCTCTTGCTGCCGAAAGCATGTACGATCACCCGTTTCAATGGGGATCCAAACGAACCGGCCCCGATCTGGCGCGCATCGGCGGGAAATATTCCAACCAGTGGCATCAGGCGCACATGCTGCGTCCGCAAAACGTGGTTCCGGAATCGGTGATGCCCGCCTACCCCTGGTTGGCCAAGAATGCTCTCGACTACGCCGACATCGACAAACGGCTGCGCGCCTTGTCCAAGGTTGGAGTCCCCTATACCGAGGAACAGATCGGCAACGCCAAACAGGACCTGATGGCCCAGGCAATGACCGGTGGCGACCCGGCGGGATTGACCAAACGATATGGCAACAAGGTCCCCAAGGATGACTTTGACGGACACCCCGACAAGATCACCGAACTGGATGCACTGGTCGCCTATCTGCAAATGCTGGGTACCCTGGTGGACTTTTCAGGGTATCAGGCACAAACCCGTTGAGTGACAAGGAGAGGATGCGATGTCGGACAATCAGGAAGTGAGCACCACCGGTCATCAATGGGATGACGAAGAAGGATATCCCCTGCAGGAGTACAACAATCCCCTGCCCAAATGGTGGCTGTACAGCTTTTACGCCACGATCATCTGGGCGGTGATCTACTGGATTCTTTATCCTGCCTGGCCGATCGGAAACGGTTTCACCAAGGGGGTTCTGGGCTGGTCCATGCACAAGGAACTGCGTGAGGAAATGGACGAGGCCAATGCAAAGAAAAAGGTGGTTAACGAACAACTGGCCAGCATGCCTCTGCAAGAGATCGCCAAGAAGAACGATCTGCTGCAATATGCCATATCCGGCGGAAAGGCCATTTTCGGGGACAACTGCGCCCCATGCCATGGCCAGGGAGGCATCGGGTCCAAGGCGGGCGGCTTTCCCAACCTGACGGATGACGACTGGCTCTATGGCGGGAATCTGGAGACCATTGAAGCCACCATCACCCAGGGCCGTACCGGACAGATGCCTGCCCATCTGAAAGCGGCGGGAGGGGCGTTTGATGAGGCACAGGTCAACGACCTGACCCAGTACGTTCTTTCCTTTTCCGGACGGAGCCAGGATGCGGCGGCGAGCAAGCGTGGCGATGCCCTGTTCCACGGCGAGGCGGGCTGCAACGGTTGCCATGGTGACCAGGGGAACGGTTCCCTCAAGGGGACCATGGCAGGACAAGCCCTGCCTCCGGTGGGCGCTCCGAACCTGACGGATGCCATTTGGCTGCATGGTGCGGATCCGGTCTCCATCCGTGAGAGCATCGCCAAGGGTCGTATGGGTGTCATGCCTGCATGGGGCAAGGGATCGAAGGAAGTGGGCCGACAGTTGGATCCTTTGGCCATCAAGCAGGTGACGCTGTATGTTCACAGTCTGGGTGGGGGGCGTTAGTCTCTGATATTCGGATACGCCAACGCCCGGCAAAGCCAGCCCGATTCACTCTTGGGTCTGGTTTTGCCGGGCGTTTTTGTTTTCCCGTTTCGGCTGGAAGAAATCACGCAGCAGCATTGCCGAGGCGTTGGCGTGTTCCTGGAGGATATCCTGGCCGTCCTGCGTGCGACTGGCGGCGAAACGGATGCACTCCAGGCGGGCCATGGAGAGGGCTGCCAGACACATGGGGCAGGGTTCCAGGGTGATGACGAGGCGGGCAAGGGGCAGACGGAAATTGCCGACCCGTGCGGCAGCCAGCCGGAGGGCGCGTATTTCCGCATGGCCCGAGGGATCGACGGGGTTCAAGCAACGATTGCCTGCTGTGGCGAGGATTCTGCCCACGGGATCGGCGAGCACGGCACCGACCGGGATTTCCTCGCGCATCCCTGCTTCGGTTGCCACGACCAGGGCGAGCAGGGAAAAGGCCTGTTCCTCCTGCAGCCAGGAGGGGTCGTTCATCGACCGGCGGCCTGACTATCCATGGTTCCCAGGAAGGTCAGATCGAAGCGCGGATGTTCCCATGCGGTCTGGGCGGAATCGCGGGCGAACAGCCAGCCTTCATGCATTTTTTTTTGTTCGTGATTGCGCAATTCCACCCAGACTGCCGGATTGACGTGCCCTTCGCGGCCATGGATGGCCTCGCCATCGCGCACGACCAGATCCGGGGCATAGGCCAGGGGGGTGATTTGCCCACCCCAAGGCGCGGCATGGAGTTCGCCGACGGCGATCACCAACTGATCGATACGCATGGTGCGTTTATCCAGCAAGCGGAAGCGCAGGGGGATGCCATCGGAGGCTTTGATCATCGAGGGGTCTGGTCTGGCATGCAGTTGATGGACATGGGGTGCCAGTGGCAGGCGTGGCGTTTTGTTCGTATCCTTGTTATTGATCGCGACGAATTTTGCCTTGGCTTGCGGCGAGATTGGCAAGCCGTGATAGAAGCCGACGCCCATGCCGATGAGTGCGAGGAGGAGCAGCCAGTGCCAAAGCCGGAAACGAGAAGGTTTGGAAGTCGAGGTAGCCATGGACGATGCGTGGGCGGGGCGAAGGGTCATCAAGCCGGTGGAGGGGTCAGGGAGTTGTTTTGCAGCAGGAGACGTGGGACCGGCTGCCCGCCGAGGATATGTTGCTCCAGGATATCGTCCATGTCCTGCTGGTTGCGGTAGTGGTACCAGATGCCCTGTGGATAGATGACCATGACGGGTCCCAGATCGCAGCGATCCAGGCAACCCGCCTGATTGATACGGATATTGACGGGCGGGTTGAGTTGCTTGACCCTGGCCTTCAGGTAGCCTTGGAGATCGAGTGCGCCACGGGAGGCGCAGTCCCCTCTCGGGTGTCCTGGTCCGCGGGAATTGGTGCAGCAGAAGACGTGGATGTCATAAAACGGCGTATCCGGGGTGGTGACCATGGAATGACCTCATCGTGAAAAGAGGCAGTGATCCGAAGGGAGAAAAGGACAGGGTTGCAAGTGTTCAAGAGGAAGTGGCGGAGAGAGAGGGATTCGAACCCTCGATACCCTTTCGAGTATAACACCTTAGCAGGGTGCCGCCTTCAGCCGGCTCGGCCATCTCTCCGCGA